>CAMCKD010000001.1 GCA_945875335.1 uncultured Clostridia bacterium
ACACCTCTCCCGACCTCGCTGGCGCTCGGCCACCCTCCCCAGAGGGGAGGGCAAAAGTGCGCTAAACAACAATTTGTCTGCATGATAAACAAATGACATTACAGCTGCGAAAACACATTCCCCAGATTGTCGTGAATGACCAAATTAGCTTCATTGTCGAAGGGGGTGACATCCCGGTTGATGAGAACCAGACGGCTGCCGGGATAATACCGCAGCAGACCGGCGGCGGGATACACCGTCAGACTGGTTCCGGCAACAATCAGCAAGTCGGCGGAACGGATGGCCATGATGCTCTTCTCCACGGTATCCTGATCCAATCGTTCCTCATAGAGCACCACATCGGGCTTCACAATTCCGCCGCAGCTGCACCGGGGAACGTCCTTAGAATCCCGGATGAATTCTGCCGGGTAGAATTTGCGGCATTTGGTGCAGTAGTTTCGCAGCACACTTCCGTGGAGCTCATATACCGTTTTGGAACCCGCCTTCTGGTGCAGGCCGTCGATGTTCTGGGTGACAACGGCAGAGAGCTTCCCCTCCTGCTCCCATTGGGCAAGCTTCTTGTGGGTGATGTTGGGCTCAAAATCCAGCGGCAGCATTTTCTCCCGATAGAACCGAAAAAAATAGGAGGGGTCACGCAGATAAAAGCTGTGGCTGATGATGGTTTCGGGAGGATACTCAAAATGCTGGCTGTAAAGACCATCCACACTGCGAAAATCCGGGATGCCGGATTCGGTGCTCACCCCTGCCCCGCCGAAAAAGACGATGCGGCGGCTCTGCTCCACCCACTTTTTCAGAATATCAATGCTTGCCACGATCCTCTTCCTCCATTTCCTTCAGGAGCTTCCGGTCCTGCTTGCTGGATAAATCCAGTTGTTCATACATATCGGGTCTGCGCTCTTTGGTGCGGCGCAGGGACTGCTTTCTCCTCCACTGGGCCACCTTTTCGTGGTTGCCGGAAAGAAGAATCTGGGGCACTTCCCTTCCGTGCCAGACAGCGGGGCGGCTGTACTGGGGGTATTCCAACAGGCCTGAAAAGTGGCTTTCATCCTCAAAGCATTCCGGGTCCGCCAGCACGCCGGGGACCATGCGGCAGATGGCATCGGTCATGGCCATGGCGGCGATTTCCCCGCCGGTGAGCACAAAATCACCCAGAGACAGCTCTTCGTCCACGCATTCGTCTATGAAGCGCTGGTCGATTCCTTCATAATGACCACAGACGAAAATCAGATTATCCAGCTTGCTCAGCCGGATGGCATCCTTTTGGGTGAAGGTGTGGCCGCAGGGGGAAAGGTAAATGGTGTGCACCGGCCCGGCGGCCTCGTCACATACCGCCTCCCAGCAGCGGTATAACGGGTCAGCCTGCATGATGGCACCCCGACCGCCTCCATAGGGGTAGTCATCCACCTGATTTTGCTTGCTGGAGGTATAGTCCCGAATCTGGTGTGCTTCAATGCGGATGAAGCCCCGCTCCTGGGCCCGGCCAAGGATGCTTTCCGAGAGCACATCCCCCAAAGCATCCGGGAACAGGGTCAGAATGTCAATTCTCATCGCTGCGCATCCCCTCGATGACGGTGACCTGCATGCGGTTTGCTTCCAAATCTGTAGAGTGGACAAAAGCCTTCACGGCGGGAATCATGTATTCATGCTCACCCCGCACCACATACACCTGATTGCCGGGATAGTCCAGCACCTCTTCGATTTTCCCCAGAAATGTATCCTGCCCATACACCTCCATGCCAATCAGCTCCGCGCCAAAAATCACGTCATCCGAGATATCCTCCCGGTACAGCTCTACGATTTTGCCACGCATGGCCTGGGCGGCCTCCATGGTGTCGATTCCCGCAACTTTCAGAAGATTGCAAGTTTTCTGCACCCGGCAGGCTTCGATTTTATATTCCTTTCCGTCAATGCGGCAGCGGTCAAAATCGCACAAGTCCTCGGGAGAATCCAACCAGGTCAGGATTTTCATCTCCCCCCGGACTCCGTGGGTGGTGACGATTTCACCGGCTTCAATAAATGGGAGTTTCATTGACAACAGCTCCTTTATGGTAACAGAACGAATCTGTAAATTTCATATGAAAAACGAAAATGCGTGACGAAAAACGCCACGCATAGCCGTTTAATCCACGATTTCGACCGTGACCTTCTCGCCGGTGCGCTGGGCAACAGTCTTGATAATGGTTCGGATTTCTTTCGCAATCCGTCCCTGGCGGCCGATCACTTTGCCCATGTCCCCTTCGGCAACATGGAGCTCCAGGACTTTACCTTCCTCGTCGGTCACTTCTTCTACGGTGACAGCATCAGGATTGTCCACCAGGTTTTTTGCCATATACAGCAAAAGTTCCTTCATTGTGCGACTCCTTCGAGGAAATTACAGCACGCCGGCGCTCTTCAGCAGGCCGCGAACGGTGTCGGTGGGCTGTGCGCCGTTCTTGATCCAGTTCTGTGCCTTCTCGGCATCCACGGTAATGGTAGCGGGCTCGGTCAGAGGATTGTAAGTGCCAATCTCTTCGATGCAGCGGCCATCACGGGGAGAACGGGAATCGGCAACCACGATACGGTAGTAGGGGGCCTTCTTCGCGCCCATTCTTCTCAGTCTGATTTTAACCATGAGAGTTTCACCTCCATTATTATTCTTTCTTTGATATATCGCAAAGCAAATTGCTTTCAGCGAACGAATATTACAAGCCGGGGAAACCGCCGAAGCCACGCATCCGCTTGAGCTTCTTTCCCATCCCCGGGGCGGAGAACTGCTTGATCATCTTACGCATCTGCTCAAAGGATTTCAGCAGACGGTTCACATCCTCCACCTTCACACCGGCACCGGCAGCAATCCGCTTTTTCCGGCTGGCACCGATGATTTCGGGCTTCTCCCGCTCCTTGGGGGTCATAGAAAGGATGATGGCTTCGGTATGAGCCATGGCCTTTTCGTCCAGCTTCACGCCCTTGAGGTTGGCGCCGCCGGGCATCTGAGCCAGCAGCTCTTCCATAGACCCCATGGACTTCATCTGCACCATCTGGTCGTAGAAATCCTGGAGGGTGAAGCGGTTGGTTTTCAGCTTCTGCTCCATTTCGGCGGCTTTTTTTGCATCGTAGGCCTTTTCCGCCTTTTCAATCAGGGTGAGCACGTCGCCCATGCCTAAGATTCGGCTGGCCATCCGGTCGGGATGGAAGGGTTCGATGTCCTCCAGCTTCTCGCCGATGCCGGAGAACTTGATGGGCTTGCCGGTGATGGCACGGACGGACAGGGCCGCGCCGCCTCTTGCATCGCCGTCCAGCTTGGAGAGCATCACCGAATCAATGTCCAGCCATTCGTTAAAGGTCTGGGCGGCGTTTACTGCGTCCTGACCGGTCATGGCATCAACCACCAGCATGATTTCGTTGGGCTTAACGGCGGCTTTGATGTTTTTCAGTTCCTCCATGAGCTGCTCGTCCACATGAAGGCGTCCGGCAGTATCCAGAAACACCATGTCATGCCCACGCTGACGGGCGTAGAGGACGGCCTCCTTGGCGGTGTCCACCGGGTTTTGGGTGCCCCGCTCGAAAACGGGAATGCCCAGCTTCTCGCCGCAAACCTTCAGCTGCTGGATGGCGGCGGGACGATAGATGTCACAGGCCACCAGCAGCGGATTCCTCCCCTGGCGCTTCATCAGCCCTGCCAGCTTGCTGCCGTTGGTGGTTTTACCGGCACCCTGCAAGCCAACCAGCATCACCACAGTGGGGCCGTTGGGATTGAAGGTAATGTGCTTGGTATCGGAGCCCATGAGCTTGATCAGCTCTTCATTGACGATCTTCACGATCATCTGTGCAGGAGTCAGGGATTCCAGCACATCCGCGCCAACGCAGCGTTCGGTGACCGATTTGGTAAAATCCTTGCAGACCTTGTAGCTGACGTCAGCTTCCAGCAGCGCCATACGGATCTCCCGCATGGCCTCCTTCACATCAGCCTCTTTCAATCGGCCTTTGCCGCGAAGCTTTTTGAAGGTATTATTGATTTTTTCCGTTAAGCCTTCAAATGCCATAATGTTACTCCTCAAGACCCTGGGCGGCTTCTATAATCTGAGCAGCCAGGGTGGAAACGGTTTCGTCGGGATATGCTGCCAGCTTCCGGGCTGCTTCCATGATCTGACCGGCGGCTTTTCTGGCTGCTTTGGCTCTGCGGACGCAGCCGGTTTTTTCCTCCATATTTCGCAGCAGGGACTCGGCCCGGCTCAGGTTGTCGTACACCCCCTGGCGGCTGACCCCCAGCTCCTGGGCAATCTCACCCAGGGAAAGGTCCTGATTGCAGCGCAGATCCAGGCAGGCGCGCTGCCGCTCTGTGAGAAGATCACCATAGTAATCAAAGAGCAATGTCAATTCCAGCGCTTCCATGGGTGCCTCCTGCGTGTCAAGGTGAACTACTTGACATCCTGGGGTATTCTACTACATGAAAATGGATTTGTCAAGTATTTTTCCTTGACAATCTCATTTTACCCTGTACCAGCGGGAGAGCTCGGCGGTTTTCAGAAACCCCAGCCGCGTATAGAGTCGGATTGCCTTCTCGTTGGTGGAGGCTACCTCCAGGGTGATTTGCTGCTGGGGAATCAGCGACTGCATGGCTTTGCACACCAGCTCCCCTACCCCGGGCTTCATGGCAGCGATGGCGGAGAGCCGGTCCTCTTCCAGCCAGCCGATTCCCAGCAAATCACCAGAGTCGTGAATGAAGTAGGCACCGCCGGATTCCAGAATTCTTGCCTCATCCCTTGCTTCCAGGGTGGAAGCGTTGTCAATGGACTGCATTTTTTGATTGTATAGCTCTCTCCATTTGGAAACGGTTTGCTCCGTCACCGGGAACATGGAGGGGATTTCCTCCTCGCTGAGGAAAAGCTCCCCGCGCATTTGCCAGACGACAGTATGCAGAGGGTACTTTTCCAGCATGTCGTGGCCTGCGGCATAGATTTTTTCCGCCCCGCAGGCGGTGCAGAAGCTGACGCACTCCTGCAAAAGAAGCTCCGGCTCCTGGGTGTCTTGAAGGCGGACATAAGCCTCCTGCCGGTAGGGTATTTCTTTCAATATCAAGCTGGCCGCACCGTGGGCGGTGGGAAAAATCGGAAAATCCTTCATAGACACTCCTGCTTTCAGCATTCAGATATTTCGCTTCTGCCTTTTACGGACATAGAAAAAGTATATCCCGCACAGCAGAATCTGAACCAGGGAGGAAGCAGGCGTCGCAAGGCCGATATGGAACAGACTGGCCCAGGCCTGACGGCTGACGAACCAGCTCACCGGAAGCCGAACGCCAAAGGCTCCGATGATGCCCTGCAGCATCACGAAAACAGTGTTGCCGGTGCCGTTAAAGTAGCCGATGAAGCAGAACAGGAAAGAGGTCAGCAGGCAGTCAATGGCGTAGGCCTTCAGATAATCCGCGGCGGCGGCGATAACAGCGGCATCCCTGGCAAAAAGGCCGGCCAGCAGGTTGCCATGGAAGAAGGTGAGGTACCACATCACTGTCCCCACTGCAAGGGAGGATACCACACCCCACAGCAGCGCCTTTTGGGCACGCAGAGGCTTCCCTGCTCCCATATTCTGGGCAACAAAGGCGGACATGGCCTGCATAAAGGCCGAGGGCACCAGCATCACAAAGCCACACAGCTTTTCCGCCACGCCTACCCCGGCAGAGGCAGTCAGACCGAGACCATTGACGATGGCGGTGATGGCAAGGAAGGAAATGCTTACCAGCAGATCCTGCAGCGCAATGGGAATGCCCAAAAGCAGGATTTGCCGAATCTGCTTTCCGTTGGGCCGAAGACTTTTTGCATTCATGGCAAAGGGCAGCTCCCGGCGGCGAATCAAAATCAGAGACAGCGCCACACTCACGGCCTGGGCAAATACCGTGGCAATGGCAGCACCGGCGGTGCCCATGTGGAACAGTGCCACCAGTACCAGATCACCGACAATGTTCAGCACACAGGCAATGGCCACGGTGACCAGGGGCATGACGGAGTCGCCAATCCCCCGGAAAATGCTGCCCACCAGATTGTAGGCCACAATGAACACGGCACCGGCGGAACAGATGATCAGATAGGTAATGGTTTTCTCCAGGGCTTCCGCAGGAGCCTGCATCAGCTCTGCCATAGCCGGTGCCGCGAAAACCATCACAACGGATACAGCCACGGCCAGCACACCAAACAGCCAGATGCCGCTGCCGATGATGGAGCCTGCTTCCTCCCGAAGTCCTTCTCCAATTTTGTGTCCTACCAGGACGGTTAATCCCATAGCAAGACCTGTAATAACCACCGTAACGGTGTGCATTACCATGGAGCCGGTAGATACGGCGGACACATCGGCCGAGGTGCCAAACTGCCCTACCACCAGCAGATCCACTGCGCCATACATGGTCTGCAGCAGCAGCGCCAGCAGTACCGGCAGAGCAAAGCGAATCAGGGGTGCGAAAATCTTTCCTTCTGTAAAATTCTGTGTCTGTTTCATACAGCCTCCCGATACAAAAAAAGCGGATAAGAACCGGGCGCTCCCAGCATCTTATCCAGCTTCGTAATGGCGATTACAAGCCCTCCGATGACGAAATAATTGTAGCATATTCAAAAAGAATGTCAAGACAAGAATTCTGTCGGCAAGCATACGCAGTTATTATTTACCTGAACAAACTGTGTTTATATGGTGTAATTTTTTGTGCATTTTACATATAAGAAATCAGTTTCGTAATATAAAAACCATTTCTTACTTACAATTCTTTTTCAAAAGCGGAAAAATCTCCTAAAAAATGCTTGATTTCTGAATTTTAACATGTATAATATCAATCGATTTAACCGCACAGGCAGAAAGGAGGTTTGTTCCATGAAGAAGATCATCTGCAAGATTGAGTTCGATACCGAGACTGCAACGCTGGTCAAGGCATATTCTTTCGGTAAGCTGGGCGATCCTGCCGGTTATGAGGAGGATCTTTATCAGGCCCCCAACGGAATGTATTTCCTGCACGTTGGCGGCGGTGAAGCATCTCCCTACCCCACCGAGGACATCGTTCGTCTGGCAAAGACCAAGCTGAAGGCTTGGATGGAGGCACACCAGTAATTCCATATTGAGAAATTTGTCCACCCTGTTTTGCGGGGTGGACATTTTTTCCATCCTGTGGTATGCTCAAGGAAATGAAAGGCGGTGTTTTTATGGATACAGTATCCATCCAGGTGATTGCCCGGATGCACAGCGATTTCTCTTCAAAATTTGGCATACCCCGGCAGAGCGGATTGGTGGAGGCCCTTCGCTCCACCATTGTATTTGAGCCGGAATATCGGAACGATGACGCCCTGCGGGGAATTGAGGATTTCTCCCATCTTTGGATCGTGTGGCAGTTTTCCGAAGCAGTGCGCCAGGGGTGGTCACCCACGGTGCGTCCCCCTCGCCTGGGGGGAAATGCCAGAATGGGTGTGTTTGCCACCCGCTCCCCCTTCCGCCCTAACAATTTGGGACTGTCCTGTGTGCGCCTGCTGGGGGTGGAGCGGACGGAAAAATACGGTACAGTGCTCCATGTGGGCGGTGGAGATTTGATGGACGGCACACCAATTTTTGACATCAAGCCCTATATCCCCTACTCCGACTGCAAGCAGGATGCCACCGGAGGCTTTACGGACCGGGCGGCGGATTTCCTGCTGGAGGTGAACTTTCCCACAGCGCTGCTGGAAAAGCTGCCCATGGAAAAACGGGAAGCTGCCATCGGTGTACTCTCTCACGACCCAAGGCCCTCCTACCAGAGGGATGCCAACCGGGTTTATGGGCTGACCTTTGCCGGGTTCAACATCAGATTTACGGTTCAGCAGAATCTTCTGACGGTGCTGGCAGTGGAGTAACATCCAAATCCCGGTAAGGGTACACCCGCTCCCATCCGGCTTGGGTCTTGCGGACGCTGCTCCTGTGCTGGGAAAGAAGCCGGTTGATCTGGTACACATCGATCCAGATTTCGCTGTTGCATTCTTTCTGACTTTCATCAAAAACCAGCTGCATGCCGAAATGAAGATGATTCACGTCAATGTTGTTGGTGTTTTCGGTGTCGGAGTAGCCGGTTCGACCCAGAAAGCCGATCAAATCCCCCGCATTCACCGTCTGCCCTTCCTTCAGTCCAGGGGCGTAGGGCTGGTCCTTTTTCAGGTGGGCGTAATAATAATAGCGCTTCCGGTCATGGCTGCGGATGCCCACCCGCCAGCCGCCGTATCGGTTCCAACCCAGTGCCTCCACGACACCGCCCTCCACGGCGACTATGGGGGTTCCGGGACTCCCCATCATGTCGTTTCCCAAATGCTTTCGCTTGAAGCCATAGGATCGGCTGGCGCCAAAATCGTCGTAATGCGTGTAGTAGTACCCTTCCGCGATGGGGGAGAACACCTTCAATCCATATTTGCTGACCCATTGACCGTCTTTCTCAATGGCGAAGCTCCCCAGGAAACCACCCAATACGGCAGTATAGGCCTCCCGGTAATACTGAAAATATTTGTTCTGATCTCCCAAAAGCTCTTGGGCGGACTGATCTCCTTTCAAAGCAGCGGCAGCCTTCCGCACGGAATCCAAACCGCACTTTCCGCCGGTTCTGCAGGCTGCCAGAGCGAGAATGTCAATCCAGTTCAGGTGCTTTTCCTGGTCAAAGGTCTGAATGTCCACATCCATGGCATATTTCAGAGATTCGTATGGAACATCAAAATCCACCCATTTGATAGGCTCTGCCGAAACCGGGCAAAGGAGCAGGCTCAAAATGGGCAGCAACAGTAAAAAACGCTTCATACCCTCACCTCGTTGGTTAGGATGTGAAGCGTTTTTACGTTTTATTCGACGATTTTTATTCCAAATCCCGGACAATATCCTTTGCAATTCGGTAAATATCCTCCATGGTGTTCAGGGAGGATATCTGGTTTTTGTAGTATCCGCTGTGTGGGACGCCCCGTAAGTACCATGCAAAGTGTTTTCTGGCTTCCAGACAGGCAATGTGCTCTCCGTGATCCTGCTCAGAGAGCTGGAACTGCTCCACCGCTACGGCAACCCGGTCTTTCAGGGGCGGTCTGGGCGATATGGGAACGCCTGCCAGGGCTTGACTGACCTCCTGGAAAATCCAGGGGTCTCCAAAGCAGCTTCGGCCAATCATCAATCCATCCGCCCCTGTCCATTTCTGGCAGCGAAGGGCCGCGTCCCCTCCTGTAATGTCTCCATTTGCAATGACGGGGATAGAGAGCTGCTCCTTCACCTTGCGAATGGTGTCCCAGTCCGCAGCGCCGGTATAGAGCATACTCCTGGTGCGCCCGTGGACGGTAACCATAGCCGCACCGTTATCCTCCATCCGTTTTGTAAAGTCCAATACGTTGATGCTGCCCTTGTCCCAACCCAGGCGGCATTTCACTGTGACAGGAACCTCCACCGCCCTGGAAACCGCCGCAACGATTTGTCCTGCCAGCTCTGGGGTGCGCATCAGACCGCAGCCATCCCCGGAGTTGGCGATTTTCGGCATAGGGCAGCCCATGTTGATGTCGATAAAATCGCAGCCGGAGATTTCCAGCGCCAGCCGGGCCCCCTCTGCCATGGTATCCGGGTCGTTGCCGAAAATTTGGGCACCGCAGACACTGCCCTCGTTTTTCCGCAGCAGCTTGGCGCTTTTCTTGTCCTTATACACCAGGGCCCGGGAGGATACCATCTCCGTTACGGTCACGCCCGCGCCCAGCTTTGCGCAGACAGTGCGGAAGGCCCAGTCGGTCACACCGGCCATGGGGGCAAGAAAAATAGGATGATCTACCTGGATTGTTCCAATTTGCATGGCTTTCTCTCTTTCAATTTGTTGGCGACCTCTAAAAACTGCATTTTGATGGTTTGGGCCAGAGATTTTTTCTAACAAAAGTTTTGAAAATACCGAAATTCTTTGCGTATTGCGGTGTTTTCAAAACGCATTGGTAGGACAAAAAATCCGCCCAAACCGCAAAAGGGCAGTTTTTAGAGCTGCCCTGTTATAACAGAACGGTTCCCAGCCAGACAAGTCCTGTGGCCAGCGCTCCGATGGCGGCCCAGAAAGCGCCATAATAGGATAGCCTTCTCTTTTTGGGAATCCGTTCACCAATGCGGATTGCCCGTTCCGCTTCTTTCAGCAGCGCTTCATCGGTTACTCCGTTTTGAGCGGCATCTTCTTTCAAAATAAAAATAGCCTGCTCAAAAAGCTTTGGGTCTGGGGAGTGAACCACAATCACCTGACGGGATATGCCTTTAACCATTGTTGTTGCCTCCTTTTGTAAGGAAGCATGTCCGAAAATCTGGGGAATTATTCCAAACCAAGCTTTTTCTTCTCCCAGGCCTTCAGTGGAATGACGATGGGAGGGGAAAGGTTTTCAGGAAGCTTCCCCGCTTCAAAGAACCGAAGCTCCTCGGTCTCTGCTGCATCCCGGCAAAGGCAGCCGGAATACTCCTTACAAAGGAATACAATATCCACATTGGATACCTCGTCCCCATTTGGATAAACATAGTGCAGCTCCTTCCCGGAGAAAACACCGAACAGCTCCAGCTTCCCGGCAACAAGGCCTGTTTCCTCCCGAAGCTCCCGCGCGGCTGCATCCTCCACCCGTTCATCCAACTCGGTGGAGCCCCCTGGGTAGCCCCAGCAGTGGTTGTCCGTCCGTTTTTGAAGCAGAACTCTTCCCTGCTGATCCTCCACAATCACGCTGGCACCAACCTGTAAAAGGGTTCTGTGACCCACAATTTTCCGCAAATCCATGATATAGCCTGACATCGCTTACTCCTGTTCTTTGGGCCGTTTATAGCGGCCCTGGGGTTCCCACGCAGGCAAGGGATAGCGCTGCATGGCACCGAAAATCCGCTCTTTCAAATCGGGGTAGGTTTTCACCAGATCAAAAATCAAATCCTTGATTTCCTCCCGCTTGGTGTGCTTGTCCACCGGGCAGCGGTTAGAAAGAACAGGCAGAGATTGCTGCTGCGCAAAGTGATCCACGGTTTTTTCGTGAATGTACAGCATGGGTCGGATTTGAATGATGCCGGTTCTGTCCAGATTGGTTACCGGCTGAAAGCAGCTGATTCTCCCCTCGTAGATCAGGCTCATCAAAAAGGTTTCCACTGCGTCGTCATAGTGGTGCCCCAGGGCAAGTTTGTTGAAGCCCCGCTCCAAAATCGCCTGATTGAGTGCACCCCGGCGCATTTTGGAACACATGGAGCAGGGATTCTTCTCCTGCCGGTAATCAAAAATAATGGGGGCGATTTCGGTTTTCACAATGGTATAGGGCACATCCAGCTCCCTACAAAGCTGCTCAATCCCGCTGTAATCCATCCCAAGCCCCATGTCGATGGTGATGGCTTCCAACTGAAAGGATTTACTGTAGTAGCTTCTCAGCCCGGCCAACAGCTTCAAAAGAACCAGAGAGTCCTTCCCGCCGGACACGCCCACACCGATTTTGTCCCCCTCATCAATCATATGATAGTCCTCCACACACCGGCGGACGAGACCCATCAGCTTCTGCATAAGATGATTTTCCTCCTGAAAACAATAAAAATGAAACGTGAGATTTTAAGAGCAAATAAGAGCATTCATGAGCATTTGAAAGATTATTCCGCAAACCACACTTTTTCTCAAAATAGATGTTGACAATCCAAAAAGGATATGGTATAAAGCAATGGTGTTTGCAGCTTATTGTACTGCAAAGCTGCCAAAATGTCAAAATATTTTACCTAATTGGAGGAACGCATATGTCCACTACCCTCGCTAAGAAGGAGACCCTGGAGCGTAAGTGGTATGTCATCGATGCAGCCGGTAAGCCCCTGGGCCGCACCGCTGTGATCGCTGCCAACCTGCTGCGCGGCAAGCACAAGGTCGATTTTACTCCCAACGTTGATTGCGGCGACAACGTGATCATCATCAACACCGACAAGGCCATTCTCACCGGCAAGAAGGCTGAGCAGAAGGTCTACTACCGCGTCTCCGGCTGGATCGGCGGCCTGAAGGAGACCAAGGCTCGCACCATGATGGAGAACCGCTCCGACTACGCCATGGAGCTGGCTGTGAAGGGCATGCTGCCCAAGAACACCCTGGGCCGCAGCTGCATGACCCGCCTGCACCTGTACAAGGGCGCTGAGCATCCCCATGCTGCCCAGAAGCCCGAAGCCTGGACGCTGGACTAATTGGAGGTAACATAGTATGTACGAGAGCAAGAAGAAGTATTTTTACGGCACCGGCCGTCGTAAGTCCAGCATCGCTCGGGTTCGTGTTTACGAGAACGGCACCGGTTCCATCACCATCAACGGCCGCGATATCGATGAGTATTTTGGCCTGGAAACCCTGAAGCTGATTGTCCGTCAGCCTCTGGCTACCACTGATCTGCTGGGCAAGGTTGACATTGTTGTCACCGTCGCCGGCGGCGGCGTCTCCGGCCAGGCCGGCGCCATCCGTCATGGCATTTCCCGTGCTCTGGTCGTTCTGAATCCTGAGTACCGCCCCGCTCTGAAGGCCGCCGGCTTCATGACCCGCGACCCCAGAATGAAGGAAAGAAAGAAGTACGGCTTGAAGGCCGCCCGTCGCGCACCTCAGTTCAGCAAGCGCTGATTTTTCCTTTTGCACTTCAAAATCCCCGAGACCTTCAGGTTTCGGGGATTTTTCTATGGGCTTGCTTTTTTTCAGCATGAAAAAGACCTCGAATGGATTTGGAAGCTCCAGAATCCTTCGCAGGTCTTTTCTTTGTGTTATGGTTTATTCAACGCTTGAACGATGGACTGGTAACCGCATTGAACGGAAAAATGCTGACATAGATACTCCATGGCGGCATTGCCCATTTTTTCAAGATCACTGTGCATGATTTGCCCCACGGCCTTTTTAAATCCGGCGGTACTGTCGCTTTCGCACCACCAGCCGAAACCACCTTCCATGATGGTTTTTCCAACGTCAGTGTTGGGGTCGGTACAGGCCAGCACCGGCAGCTTTGCCTGCATATAAGAAAGAAGTCTGCTGGGGAAATTGGGAATGGTGAATCGGTGATCCAGGAACAGCATTCCCACATCGCAGGCACCTACCAGGGTGTCGAAGTCTTCTTTGGGCAGGCGCTGCATGAGTTTGAAGTTGCGCTGATTGGCCGTTTTGTAATAGGCTTCCAGTAAGGGATATTCCGTCCCATCGCCAACCACCAGGAAAAAGAGATTACTGTTTTCCCGCTGGTTTTTCAGACATTCAATCAAGAAAGGGATACCCTGGGGCTTTCCCAGGTTGCCGCCATATACAAATACGGTGCTGTCCTCAGGAATTCCGTATTTCCTTCGGATGCGTTTTCTGGCTTCTTCATCCACAGATTTATCCACGATTTCGATACAATTCGGACAGATCCCCACCTGTTCAGGCTTCAATTCTGGGTGTTTTTTTAGAATATACGATGCATTTGCTTCGGACATGCAGCCGATATAATCTGATACTTCATAGAGTTGACGTTCCTTGCGGCAAAAGAATTGATAAATCAAACCTTTCACGCCATGGTGCGAGATGATTCCAATATCCACCGCGTTTTGCGGGAAAATGTCTTTCAGCATCAGATAGGTTTTTGCACCATCCCGCTCCTTCACATATTTCACCGCGCCCACAAACGTGATGGGCGGTGTGGGATACAGCACCAAATCGAAATGAACCTGGCTCAGATGCTTTTTGATTGCTGCTTTGAATCGGAATTCAATTAAGATGGTATTGATTCCCTTTTGGAGGAAGCTTGTTTTCTCAATTTTCCCGGTGGGCACCCGATAAATGGTACTGTTTGACTCTTCAATTACCTCCTCCGAAGATTCTGTGGGGGACAAAATATAGACGTTATGTCCCTTTCGGATAAACTCTCGGAGAAGATCGGTATATATGTCATGCTCTGCAACAGAGTTGTACTGCATGAGGCTCAAGAATAAAACATTCATATCTTTTTGACCATGACCTCGTTGTATTTCATCATGCAGATGCCTTCCTCATACATTCCGATCCGACAGGGGTTGGCTTTCCCCCGAAGGTTATTGAGGATCAGTTCCATATGATTGCAGCCGCATTCATAGGCGTGAGGGTAACCACCACCGAAACGGGGGTTTACCTCAGAGATGTAGTATTCACCGTTGACCTGGAAAATGTCAATATCGATCTGGCCCAGGAAGCCGGCCTCTTCTACGAACTGTTTGATCAGCGCAAACAGATTTTCATCCCGGAAGGAGACAGCCTTGTCCGTCTCCCCTGCCCGCATCAGGATTTTCTTCTTCGTGAAAATAGAAACCACTTCGCGGGAAATCATGTCGATGTACACATCCGCGCCGATTTCCTGGCCATCCAGGAATTCCTGAATCATCAGCCCATCGCTGTGAGAAAAGAGCAGCTCTACCGTCTCCCGGTCATACACCTTGGAGATGGCAATGCTGGCGCTTCCTCTGGCGGGCTTCACAAACACTGGATACTTGGCCTTCCCAGCTGCCACATCCGCGAAAAAAATTTCCTTATCCATGTAGGATTGGGCACAGCGGTAACCATGCTCTGTAAGCCATCGGAACATCTGGAATTTGTCCAGGGACATCTCGCAGAGCTGATAGGAAGAACCGATGACCTGGGTGCCGACTGCTTTGAATTTATCCCTGTTTTCTGCAAGCAGGGACAGCTCTGGGTCGATTAAGGACAGCACTCCGTCAACCTGTTCCTTTTTGCAGATGTCCAAAATCACATCGATATAGCCGGGGGCCGTCATTCTGGGAACAATATAGAATTTATCGGCCTCATAAATCGAAGGGGCAAGATTGCTCATATCCGTACAGATGACCTTCCCCTGCCCTGCCAACGCTGCTTTGAAATACTGCACCACTTTATTTCTGGTGCCGGAGCTCAATATCAAAATATTCATGGTATCATTCCTCAAGTATAGATTTCATCATGTACTCCTCCGGCTGCCAGCTTTCCCGCACCTTTATAAATTCGCCGCCCCGCTCCACATAGACATCGGGGAAATATTTGATAAACAACGGTGACAGGCACATGGTGTAGGCTCCAACCTTATGATAGACGATCCGATCTCCGGGTTGAAGCGCTGGTTCGTTAATTGCTTCAAACAGCCGATCATGCTCCATGCAGGTGTAGCCGCAGATGATCTGCTTCGGAAGGATAGGCCCATCGCCCTGGTGTTCATAGGAATGGAAATAGGAGGACTTGGACATCAGCGGGTCGATGCTGGTGCGGCTGCCGTCAGTGACCACAAAGCGGCTGAACTGGGTATCCTTCACATCAATCACCGTGGTTACATAGCGGATAGGGGCGCCAATGACTGCCATGCCCGGTTCGATGATGAGCTTTGTCTGCTCCTTGTCAAACCTGGCGCTGAGAATTTCCGCCATGAGCGCCATGTATTCTTCAAACTGGGGCTTTGTGGGCAATCCTCCGAAAAAGCCGCCGCCCACATCGATATAATCCAAGTCGAAGTGAAATTCCTCTTGCACCTTGCAGGCAACTCCCGCAATGGCTCGATAGATATCCAAGCCTCTTGATTTGGAGCTTGTATGCAGGTGCAGCCCCGCGATCCTCACGTTCTTATCACGCAGGGCAGTCACGGCTTTTGCAAATTCTCCATTCTCGTAGCAGAAGCCGAACCGTCCGCCCTCCTCCGGGCACTGGGACTGACCGGGGCACATCTTTTCAATGTCAAAATTGATTCGGATGCCAACCGCCCGATTTTCAACAGGAAGCACATCCAGCCAGTCGATTTCCCGTTGGGAGTCGATGTTAACAATACACCCGTCTTGGATTGCTTCCAGAAATGTATCCTTTGTCTTGATGGGGCCGTTATAGATGATCTTTCCCTTTTCTACGCCCACCAGCTTTGCCAAATTGTATTCCTCTTCGGAAACCACCTCCGCAAAGCAGCCCAAGCGGTCAAAATGACGGATAACCCAGGGCAGCGCATTGGTTTTGTAGGAATAGCCAATGATGGAATTGCTCCAGTGGTTATCCAGTGCATTCTTCAATTTTCTGAAATTGTCATCCAGTTCCTTTTGATCGATGACATAATAGGGCGTTTTCAAGTCCATCGACACTCCTTAATTTGTCCCGTCAAAGTCTTCCATGGTGTCACAGGTTTCGGAAGAGATTCCTTCTTGCTTGATGAATGCTTTTCCCACGGTTTGACCGATGATTTTCAAATCCCCCAAAAAGGTGATTTTTTTGACATACTCACAATCCAATTCAAATCGGCGTGTCCAGGTGATGGAATTTCTGCCGTTGACCTGGGCGTAGCCGGATAACCCGGGGCGGACATCATGCCGGTGCCGCTGCTCTTCAGAGTAAAGGGCCAGATATTGAACAAGAAGGGGTCTGGGGCCAATGACGCTCATATCTCCCTTGATGATGTTGAACGCCTCCGGCAGCTCGTCCAAGCTGGTCTTTCTCAGAAAGCGCCCATAGGAATTCAGCCGCACCTCGTCCGGCAGCAGATTGCCCTGGGAATCTCGCCGGTTGTCCATGGTGCGGAATTTGATGAGCTTGAAAATCTTTTCATCCTTTCCGGGCCGGGATTGGGTGAAGAAGGGATTTCCTCTCATAAAAATGGCACCCAGAATGGCGAGAATTGCATAAAGCCAGGAAAAAACAATCACCGCTGCCAATCCGCACAGCAAATCCAGCGGACGCTTGAAATATTTTTCATAGGGGCCATAAGGCTTGTGCTTTTCCATTTTCTATCCCCGCTCTCATCAATCAAAGCATGCCTTGATGACGTCAATGATTCTGTCCTGCTGTTCCTGGGTCATCTTGTTATCGCTGGGCAGGCACAGACCTCTTTCAAAGATATCCATTCCGACATCCGTGCATCCGCCGTCCAGGTAGGCGTTGGTTCTGGCTCTGCCGCTGCCGCTGCGAACCACAAAGGGGTTCATTCGGTAAATGGGCTGCATGTGCATGGGCTTCCAGATGGGGCGGCCTTCAGCGTTGATGGAAGCAATGGCTTTCAGGATCTCTGTGGGGCAGCTCTTGCCGTGCTCTGGGATGAAAAGTGCATCCTGCTCCCCTCTCACCTGGGAACACATAGCCTCCCGGTCAATAATCATGCAGCTGAGCCAGAAATTTGGCTGGCTGTTCTGCGCGTCGTAGGGATTCATCTTCACCGGCAAATCTTTTAATCCTTCCTGATAGCGCAGGAAAATGGCCTTTTTTTGGTCAATGTGCTCCTGCAGATGGGGAAACTGCCCCCGGACAACGCCGGCAATCACGTTGCTCATGCGGTAGTTATAGCCCAGTTCCTCATGCTGATACCAGTTAGCCCGCTCCCTGGATTGCGTGGACCATTTGCGAGCCTTTTCTGCCGCTTCATGATCGTCCGTCAGCAGCATGCCACCAGAGGAACCGGTGATGATTTTGTTTCCATTAAAGGAAATTGCATTGAATGATCCAAAAGAACCGGTCTGAATCCCCTTATAGGACGCTCCCAGAGACTCTGCGGCATCTTCAATGATGACGGCTCCATGTTTTTGGCAGATTGCTTTTAGCTCGTCCACCTTTCCAGGGGTACCGTAGAGATGGGCCATCACCACCACCTTGATCTCGGGGTAGATCTGGAACGCCTTCTCCAAGGAAACGGGATCCATGTTCCAGGTGTCGTACTCCGTATCAATAAAAACCGGGATGCCGCCCTCATAGACGATGGGATTCACTGTCGCGTCAAAGGTCATATCGCTGGCTGCCACCAGGCGGCCGTCAAGAGCGCCTTTTCCAACGGCAGGCTTTCCGTATATCTGCTCCCCCGCCAGCTTCATAGCCAGATGCAGCGCGGCTGTGCCAGAAGAGAGGGCGACGGCGTGTTTGCAGCCCACCTTCTCACAAACGAGGCTTTCTACCTCATTGATATTGACACCGATGGTGGACATCCAGTTTGCATGATAAGCCTCTATCACATAAGCCATGGAATCAGGATACATGGTCGGCGAGGACAGCCATACTTTTTCTTCAAATTTTTGAAAGTCAAGATTTGCAAACATCTTTCAGATTCCTCTCTTTGACTGTGTCATCTTCCGACTAGAATACCACAAAACCATCATAAATGCAAGAAGTGCGCAGATGCTGATGAATAAACTGAAGAAAAATAGTTCTTAAGATGCAGGCTGATGTATAAAGAAAGCAAAATGGCTTCACCTGGTCTGTCCTTCTAAATGTTACATTATAACGTATTATAGTGTCAACTATTGGTTGCATCTTACGTTTTTCAAAACATTACGCCGAATTTAGATGAAGAAAACATATGGTTGCATTCTTGCTGAAACGTGATATAATTTTCATATATTATTTTGAAAGCCCCATTGTTTTCAGTCGGATGATCGGTATGAGGTTTTCAAGGAAAGAAGGCGAAGCGATGGGATTCTCCCAATTCTTAGATTCCAGAAGAGACCGTGCCAAGGCACTGGTAAAAATTCTGAAGGAACAATTCAGTTATGTCAGCATTCTGGGTGCCGACAGCAAGTCCACCGCCATCCGTGTGGATGCAAGCACCAGCAATATCAGCAACGGTCAGGATACGGAATGTGGCTTTGTTGTGAAGCTGAATAACGGCAGCTGCTTCTTTGAATACGCCATGGATGACATTGGCGAGGATGTAGCAACCTTGGCAGAGGAAATCAAAGAGGCCTTTTCCGCCAGTGCCGCGCTGAAGCAAGCCAGCATCGAGCACATTTCTTTGAAGGACGAGCCCCTGGTGCAGTCCTTTGCTCGGGCATCCGATTTGCATGAATATTCCGATGCCCAGCTTTTGGACTTCTGCCAGAAAACCCAAAAGGAGCTTCAAGGCAAAAGCGAGAACATTCTCAATGCTATGGTTGCGCTTAACACCATGGAGGTTTCCAAGCTCTTTATCTCCCAAAACCGGGAGCTGGATCAGGATTATGCGTTTATCGGCGGCGTTCTGGTGCTTGTCTATCGGGAAAACGAGAAGGTTGTGCAGGTTTATAACTTTGAAGGGTCTCAAAATGTGGCCGATGTCATGGCTGCGCTTCCCTCCAAAATGGATGCCCTGGTTGACCGGGCACATCACCTGGGCTACGCCAAGCCCATTGAGCCCGGCGTTTATGACGTAATTACAGATCCCTCTATCACCGGTCTGATCGCCCATGAGGCATTTGGACACGGCGTGGAAATGGATCAATTTGTGAAGGACAGAGCGCTGGCCAAGCAGTATGTGGGCCAGTATGTGGCCTCCCCTATCTGCAATATGAAGGACGGTGCCGCCTCCGCACTGAGCATTGCCTCCTATTTCTTCGATGATGACGGCGTGCTGGCGGGTGACACTCAAATCATTAAGGACGGGATTTTAGTTACCGGCATTTCCGATCTTGCCTCTGCATCCCAGCTGGGCACTTCCCCCACCGGCAACGGCAGAAGACAGTCCACCCGCCGCAAGGCATACACCAGAATGACCAATACCTTCTTTGAAAAGGGCACCGATAAGCTGGAGGATATGATTGCCTCCATCAAGCACGGCTATATGCTGTTTGAAACGGACAACGGCATGGAAGACCCCAAAAACTGGGCCATTCAGTGCGTTGCCCAGTATGGCATCGAAATCGTGGACGGCAAGCTGACGGAAAACTACGTCTCCCCTGTTGTGATGAGCGGTTATGTGCCCGATCTGCTCAAGTCTATCTCCATGATATCCGATGATTTTGAAATCTGCGGCTCCGGCTTCTGCGGCAAGGGCTACAAGGAGTGGGTACGCGTCAGCGACGGCGGCCCTGCACTGAAAGCGAGGGTGAAACTGGGATGATGAAACTGGAATCCATGCTCCGGGCCAACAATCAGGTGACGGACTATAAAATCAATATTCACCAAATCAAAAGCTTTGAAATGTTCTTTGTGAAGGGCAAGCTGGAAACAGTGCGCCGCACCAACACCTGCGATACCCAGGTGACCGTGTACGTCTCTCACGGAGAATTTCTGGGGAATGCCGACTTCCTGGTCTACCCCTCTACCACGGATGAGGAACTGGCAGAGCTGATTTCTCAGGCAGCTGCCAAGGCAATGCTGATTGATAACAAGCCCTATTCTCTCCCTGAGGACGAAACAGGAACATACAACGTAGAGAGTAATTTTGCCGGGATTCGTCCCGAGGATTTGGCTGCCACGATTTCCAACATCGTTTTTGACGCCAACAAGCTCCCCAACGGCTCCCTCAACTCTGTGGAAGTGTTTCTGAACCAGCATCAGGAAACGGTGATTAACAGTCGGGGCTTAAACAAATCCCAAGTACGCTACGATGCCATGGTAGAGGCCATCCCCACCTACAACGGCAAGGAACAGAGCGTAGAGCTTTATGAGCAGTATAATTTCAGCAGTCTGGACGAAGCGTCGCTCCATCAGGAGATTGCCGACATGATGCTGGCGGTGAAGGCCCGATATGAAGCTTCAAAGCCCCAGCAAAAGCTGGAGTGCAAGGTGGTTCTGAACAAGCAGGAGCTGAAAGAGCTGTTTTTCAGCATTTCCAACCATCTGCGTTATTCCTCGGTGTACACCCACTCCACCGTTTTCAAAAAGGGCGACGCCATTCAGAAGGAGCCTACAGGCGACTCCATCAGCATTACCATGGCGGGAGCAGTGGAGGGCAATGTGCGCAGTACGAAATTTGACAGTGACGGCCTGTCCCTGGGGCAGCAGAAAATCGTTGAGAAGGGAAAAGTCCTGGCATATTTCGGCGACAACCAGTACGGCCAGTACCTGGGAGAAACACCTACAGGCAGCCTCCGTTGTCTGTGCGCCGACACCGGCTCCCTGACGCAGGAGGACCTGGATGAAGCGCCCTACCTGGAAGTGATCTCCATGTCCGGCCTGCAGGTGGACTTTTTCAGCGACTACATCGGCGGTGAGGTTCGGCTTGCTTACTACCATGACGGCCAAAAGCTGATCCCGGTGACTGGAATTTCCATTTCCGGCTCTGTCAGCCAGGTGCTGAACACCATCCGGCTCTCTTCCAAGACAGCCACTCAGGATGGATACACCGGCCCGGATAAGGCGCTCCTTTCCGATATGAAGATTTTCTAAAAATCATCCCGGAGGCAGAAATGTCTCCGGGATGCTGTCTATAGAAATGTAATCTGAGGATCGGCAAAGCGGCGAAAATCCTGGAGTGCCTCCGGCTGAATCAGAGTTGCTCCCATTTTTTCAAGGGCAAGGGATGCAGCGCTGCCGTCCTTGAAGCAATAGAGAGGGCTCCATTTTTTGCGGAGATTCTGGACGCTCCCCTCCCAGGTGCCTCCCTTTTCCAAGGTACACTGGGCCACAAAGGTGATTTCACCCCAGGCATGAATGGAGTAGTTTCGGTGTAGCGCTCGAGGAATGGAAAAAGCCTGGTCATAATCCCCTTCACTCACATACAGCACATTGTTTTCCAGCGAGTGCTCGGTCAGTGCATCGGCTACCACACTGATGACACAGCCCCCCGCTTCCAGGCAGGCATTTTGAGCGGCGGAATCCGCGCCTCTCGCGTTGCCTGATACCAGGGCAAACCCATGCTTTGCCGCCTGAATGCCTACCTCCCGGGCAAATTTTCGATTTTCTGATTTCAAATACCGGCTGCCCACCAAAGACACAGCAGACATTTTCAAAATATCCATATTTCCTTTCACCCAAAAGCATCCCGGGGCATCAAAGCCAAGACGTTTTCTCAGAATCAATGGATACAGCGGATTGACCCGCGAGATGGGAAAGCAGCCAAGCTTCCTGGCTTTTTCCAGATAGGCATTTAGTTGAGCCTCATCTTCCAACAGGGCCAAAATATGCGCTGCCAGCTGTTTATCAATTCCAATGGACAATAGATGGGAAAGCTCCAACTCAACAGCTTCCGCTGCTGGCGGGAGCAAGGCGGCTCTTTGGGCAAGCAGACGAAGCTGCGCAGTGGTCAAAGGCTTTCTGCAGGGATCGCCCAGCTTCCCGGAGAGAAGGAGAAAGCCCCGTTCTCTTTGATTCACCGAAACCGCCTCTTGGGCGCCGCAGGAGCTTTAATTTCTTCCTCCATCAAAGTACCGTCAGCGTTCAGAATCATGGGCTTCACCTGATAATGGGAGAACTTGGCAATCTCATCCAGCTTGGCCTTTTCCGGGAAATTACTGACAATGCTCCATGCAACGCCCTTCCGTTTGGCCCGTCCGGTGCGTCCGATGCGGTGGACATAGTATTCGTTTTCCTCGGGAATATCATAGTTGATGACGCAGTCCACATCATCCACATCAATGCCCCGGGAGGCAACATCCGTTGCGATCAGCACAGGCAGCTTCCCGGAACGGTAGCGCTGCATGGTTTTCTCCCGCTGGCTCTGACGGATGTCTCCGTGGAGACAGTCACAGTCCACCCCGGCCCGCTGGAATTCATCACTGAGCCGCTGGCACATGTGCTTGGTATTGCAGAAAATCATCACCCGCTCAAAGCCCTGGCTCCGCATGAGCCGCAGTACGGTTTCCGCCTTTTCCAAGGGAGTACAGGTCAGGCAGAACTGGTCAATGTCCGGGCGATCCTCCTGTTTGGGCTCCACGGTGATTTCCACCTCGTCCCGCTGGTACATCCAAGAGACTGTCATGACCTCCTGGGAGATGGTGGCGGAAAACAGGCCCAGGTTTTTGCGGTTTTTTATTTTCTCGATAATTCTGGTGACATCCTTAAAGAAGCCCATGTCCAGCATCCGGTCGGCCTCGTCCAGAACCACCGTCTGGATTTTGTCTAAGCGAATGGTTTTCCGATTGTAGTGATCCATCAGCCGTCCGGGAGTGGCCACCACGATCTGGGGCTTCTTCTCCATCTGGCGAATCTGGCTGCCGATTCCGGCACCGCCGTAAAGAACAGCAACCCGTATGCCGTTGAAATATGTCAGAAGGCCCCGCAGCTCGTCGCCAATCTGGATGGCCAGCTCCCGGGTGGGAGCCAGGATCAAGCCCTGCACATCCTCGCACTGGGCATCAATGTGTTCGATCATGGGGATGCCGAAGGCGAAGGTCTTGCCGGTGCCGGTGGGTGCCTTGGCAATCACATCCTTCCAGGCCAGAAAATGGGGGATGGCCTCCATCTGGATAGTGGTTGGATATCCGTAACCCTTTTTCTCCAGGGCTTTCAGCATTGCCTCGGACAGGCCAAGGTCTTCAAAAGTGATATTTTTTTCTTCCATTGTCAAATTCCTTTTTGCACTTCTGCGTATTCTTTTGTGTTATTCTATCATTTTTTCGCCGAGTTTGCAACCACTCATTGGGAAAAAACAGAATTCGTAGAAATTTAATCTTCTCAGCCCGGCTGACGGTGGACAAATGGAGAAAAATATGGTATATTAAAGTGTAGAGCTTTGGTTGCAAAGCGTTGTTTCGGGAAATATAGAACTGAAAGCGGATTTGTCTCATGGAGGTTTGATTATGGTATATATGTTGCTCGGTACCGGCTTTGAAGAGACGGAGGCAATTGCGCCTCTGGATTTGCTTCGCAGGGCCGGAGTAGAGGTTCTTACCGTTGGAATCAACGGGAAAGCCGTATCCGGCAGCCATAAGATTGTGGTTGAAGCGGATATCACCATTGGTCAGATGGATTTGACCAATATGGAAATGATCATCATTCCCGGCGGTCTGGGCGGCGTAGCCAGTCTGCGCTCCAGCAAGGAAGCCTTGGAAGCCCTGAAATTCGGCTGGGATAACGGGAAATTTGTAGCTGCCATCTGTGCCGGGCCAACGGTTCTGGCTGACCTTGGCATTACCGACGGTCTGCGGGCCACCTGCTACCCGGGGCAGGAAAAGAACATGGGTACCGCCCTGATGCAGGAAAACGCCGCAGTTGTCACCGACGGCAGATTGATTACCGGAACCTCTGCCGGATGCGCCATTTCCTTTGGTCTTGCCCTTGTGGAGGCGCTGAAGGGCAAAGAGGCGGCCGAAACGGTTAGAAAACAAATTGTGATTCGATGATGGAGGAAACCCTATGACCTACGATCCCAATTCGGATCAGGAGCAGCAGCTCTATCCTGAGGAGCAGCCGGAAATGCAGCCGGAGGATTCCCAGCAGCTTCCTGAATATCCTGTCGATGATTTGGAGGAACAGTCCCTTTCTCAGGCGTCTGGTGCTTTTGTCGATTCTGAGTCCCCGGAGGAATTGCCGCCCGATACTGGTTATCGCGGAAGATTTTCTGCCCGGCCATCCAATGATGCAGCAGAAGAATTCCAGGAGCCCACAATGATGGAGTCGGAGCAGCCTTACGACCGTGTTCAGGAGCAGAACGATTCTGCTGAAGATGAAGTGTATCCCAGAGATGAACAGCAATACCCTTCTGCCCAATCGGAACAGCTTGCGTTCCAGGAGGAAATCAGTGACGTTCCGCCCCAGGAGCCGCTGCTTCCCTATTCCGATGGCTTTGAAGAGGAATTGCCTCCCGTTCCCCAGCCATCCAGGCCCCGTACCCGTGCCATCAAAAAGGGCCGTCCCCGTCGGAAGAAGGGCGAGGGTCTGCTTGGTATCCCCAACATCATTGTTACGGGGGTATGGGTTGCACTGACGCTGCTGATCAGCTTGACCCTGGGCCGGATGGTCTGGGTGTGCGCGGCGGAGGTTCTGGCCTTTGGACGGGAGGACAAAACCGTCACCATTACGGTTTACGAAACGGACACCATTGACGACATTACAAAAAAGCTGGCCCGGGCCGAGCTGATCCGCTATCCCGGCCTGTTTAAGCTGTATGCCAAGTTCGCCGTTGACGAAGGGGATATTCACCCCGGCATGTGGGATTTGAACACCAAGTACGACTACCACGCTCTGGTGAAGATGATGTCCCCCTCCTCTTCCCGTTCCACTGTGAAGGTGATGATTCCTGAGGGCTACACATGCCGCCAGATTTTTGCGCTGCTGGAAGAAAACAAAGTGTGTACTGTTCAGGACATTTCCTCCTATGCAGCTTTTGGAGAGCTGAATGACTATTGGTTCCTAGACGGAGTGGCCAGAGGCGACAAATACTGCCTGGAAGGCTTCCTCTTCCCGGACACCTATGAATTCTACCAGAATGACACCCCCAAGAGCGTTCTCACCAAAATGCTGAACAACTTCGACAACCGTTTTGACGAGGGCATGCGAGGGAAGATTCAGACGCTGAATGCCCATCTGGCCGACTTGATGCGTCGGGATGGCAGGGCTCAGGACTATATCGACCAGCATCTTTTTACGGTTCGGGATGTTGTGAATGTCGCATCCATGATCGAAAAGGAAACCTCCAGCGCACAGGAGGGTTACACCATTGCCTCGGTTATTTATAATCGTCTCTTCTGCTGGCAGGGCAATCCTCCCTATCTGAACATCGATGCCACCATCATCTACGCGTTGGATGGAAAGACAGACCTGACCGCCGAGGATTTGCGGGTGGTCAGCCCCTATAACACCTACACCAACACCGGGCTCACCCCCGGCCCCATTTCCAATCCCGGTCTATCCAGCCTGCGGGCAGCGTTGGAGCCTGCGGATACCAATTACTATTACTATGTGCTGGATCCCACTGCCGGTTCTCACATCTTCGCAACCACCCTGGCTGAGCACGAGGCCAACCAGGCAAGAGTTGGAGGCTGAGATGAGAAAAATGGAGCTTTTGTGCCCTGCCGGTGACGCAGAACAATTAAAAATGTCCGTCCTTTACGGTGCGGACGCGGTCTACTTGGCTGGGACAAGCTTTGGAATGCGCTCCTTCGCGGGGAATTTTTCCCCGGAGGAGCTGCCCAAGGCGGTGGAATTTGCCCATCGTCACGGGGTGAAGGTTCACGTTACCGTGAACACCATGCCCAGGAACGAGGAAGCCGCCGGTCTGCCTGCCTATTTGGAGCAGCTGGATGACGCCAAGGTGGATGCCCTGATTTTGGCAGACTTGGGTGCTTTTATGCTGGCCGGAAAATATGCCCCACACTGCGGGCGGCATATTTCCACCCAGCAGTCCATTTCCAACTACGAATGCGCCCAGGCCTGGCACGACCTGGGTGCTCAGCGAGTGGTGCTTGCAAGAGAACTGAGCTTGGAAGAAATCCGCACCATTCGCCAAAAGGTCTCCCCAGAGCTGGAAATTGAAACCTTTGGCCATGGAGCCATGTGCGTCAGCTACTCCGGGCGTTGCTTGCTCAGCAATTACATGACCGGCCGGGACTCCAACCGTGGCGCCTGTGCCCAGCCCTGCCGCTATCAGTACACGCTGATGGAGGAAAAGCGCCCTGGGGAATATTTCCCTGTTTTTGAGGATGAAAAAGGAACCTACATTCTCAACTCCCGGGACATGTGTACCATCGATCATTTGAAGGAATTGACGGAGGCTGGTATCGACTGCATCAAAATTGAGGGCCGAGCCAAATCTCCCTATTACGCTGCCATTGTCAGCGGCGCTTACCGGCATTGCATCGACGATATTTATGAAGGCCGTGACATTGATCCAGTCTGGCGGGACGAGGTGGAGCATGTTTCCCACCGGGTCTACTCCACCGGGTTCTATTTTGGGTTTCCCGGCCAGTACACGGAGAACTCCCGCTATATCCGCCAGTGGCAGATTTGTGCCATTGTGGAAAGCTGCGACGAAAACGGTCGGGCTCTTTGCAGTCTGCGCAATAAGTTCCGTGCGGGTGATGCACTGGAGGTCGTAGGCCCGGATTTACGCCCCTTTTCCATCCAGGCGGAGGGATTGACCGACCAGGATGGTGCCGTCCTTGAGGAGCCCAGAACACCCCAGATGAAGTTCTATATGCAGCTTCCGAAGGCTGTTCCCCCCTGCTCCATTCTCCGCAGAAGCGTGGATTTGTCCCCCAAATAAACCATTGGCTGCTGCATGATGAATGCGGCAGCCTTTCCAACGTCCCAAGGAGGCGATTGATATTTCATACCAAATGACTGACCAATACCGAAAGAAAAAGAGGCGCAGCCAACGTTTTCCCCTCATCCTCTGTTGTATCGTGATTGTGCTTCTTTTGGCTGTACTGCTGGTGTTATTGCTTCTTCCCTCCAAATCCCCGGAGGTTCAAATGGAGGAGCCTGTCCAGAAGGAACCGGAACCGACCAGCAGCTTCATCTCCGCATTTCTGCCCAAGCCGAAAATTCCCAGCGGGACAACCATCTCCGGCATCTATGTGGGAGGTATGACCCAGGAGCAGGCGCTGAGCACCTTGCAGCGTTCTGTTTCTCATGTACATGAAAATGAAGACATGGTTCTATCCGCCGAAGATCGGACGCTTCGACTGACACCGGAAAAATCCAACGTCCACTGGAACCTGGAGAAGGCCGTGGATTCTGCGCTGAATGGCGAAGAAAAGGACATTTCTTTGGAGCTTTCGCTGGACAGAGATGCCATCATGGCAGAGCTGCAGCGCTTCTTTGATTCCCTGGGCGGTGTTTATATGCCCTCCGGGTATTGGATGGAAGGAGATGCCCCGGACACAGTGCAGATGATCGGCCCCTGTCAGACCTTGGTTCTGAACACCGGCTCTGCAGGCCACCTGATGAACTTGCAGGATGTTTACGATCAGCTGGTGGCAGCATATCAACAGGAGGAATTTCAGGTCTCCATTGAAGTGCCGGAGGAAACGCGGGAACCCCGTCCGCTGGATTTGGAGCAGGTTTTCCAGCAGGTTGCCATCCTCCCTCTGAATCCTTCCATCGACCACAGCACCCTGGAGGTGATTCCCGGAAAGCTGGGGTATGGATTTGACGTAGCTGCGGCATCCACCCTGCTGGAAAACGCCAAGGAAGGCGAGACCCTCCGAATTCAGATGCAGTTTTTGGAGCCGGAGGTCAGCGAGGCCGACGCCTGGTTCCAGGAAACCCTTGGTTACTGCAAAACCGAGTACACCGACAATGAAAACCGAAACGAAAATCTGCGTCTTGCCTGCTCCAAGCTGAACGGAAAGATTCTACAACCGGGAGAAACCCTGTCCTACAACGAAACCCTTGGAAAAAGAACCGCCGAAGCCGGATATAAGCCCGCTCCCGCCTATTCCGGCACGGAGCTGGTGGATGAGGTGGGCGGCGGCATCTGCCAGGTGTCCTCTACCCTGTATCTCAGCTCTCTGTTCGCAGAGCTGACCATTGTGGAGCGGAAGAACCATGGCTTCCCTGCCAGCTATATCCCCCTGGGTTTGGACGCCACCGTCAACTGGGGCACCACGGACTTGAAGATCCGAAATGACTATGATCTGCCGGTGAAAATTCTGGCAGAGATTTCCGAAGGGTTCGTGAAAATCCGAATCATGGGCGTAGACCTGCGGGACTACTATGTCAAAATGGAATACCGGGTGGACGACCACCCCTCCTATGCAGCCGCCTATCGCTGCCGTTATGACCGGGAGACCGATGAGGAAATATCCAGAACCCTGGATCACACCTCAACCTATCTGGAAGATGTCTGGTGCTGGCCCGGCTATGCGGAAAACGCCACGGACGATCCAATAGAACCTGAACAGCAATAAAAAAATCCGACGAGGGAAATCTCCTTCGTCGGATTTTCAGTCAATTTTTCAGGCTCTGCATCGGCGCAGGAATGCGGCCTCCCCGGGCAATGAAGGCTTCGCTTCCTTCGCTGTGAACCGGCATCACCGGGGCGCTGCCCAAAAGGCCGCCCAATTCCACCCGATCTCCTACAGTTTTGCCTAGGGCCGGGATGATGCGCACGGCGGTGGTTTTGGTGTTGACCATGCCAATGGCTGCTTCATCGGCGATGATGGCGGAGATGGTGGAAGCGCTGGTATCCCCGGGCACGGCGATCATGTCCAGGCCCACAGAGCAGACGCAGGTCATGGCTTCCAGCTTGTCGATCACCAAAGTGCCCCGTTCAGCGGCGGCAATCATTCCTTCATCCTCGGACACAGGGATGAAGGCACCGGAAAGGCCGCCCACATGATTGGAGGCCATCACGCCGCCCTTTTTCACTGCATCGTTCAGCATGGCAAGGGCCGCCGTGGTGCCGTGGGTACCGCAAACCTCCAGGCCCATTTCTTCCAGAATCCGTGCCACACTGTCCCCCACCGCAGGAGTGGGAGCCAGACTCAGGTCAACGATCCCAAAGGGCACTCCCAGACGCTTGGAGGCCTCCACGCCCACCAGCTGACCCATCCGAGTGACCTGGAAGGCCGTTTTTTTGATGGTTTCAGCCACCACATCGAAGGGCTGGCCCTTCACCTGCTGCAGCGCATGATGCACCACGCCGGGGCCGGAAACACCCACGTTCAGCACACACTCCGGCTCACCCACACCGTGGAATGCGCCGGCCATGAAGGGGTTATCCTCCACGGCATTGGCAAACACCACAATTTTGGCGCAGCCCATGCAGCCGTCGTCCTTGGTTGCCTCAGCGGTCTTTTTGATGATACGACCCATTTCAGCCACTGCATCCATATTGATACCGGCTTTTGTGGAGCCCACGTTGACACTGGCGCAGACCCGCTCTGTTGCCGCCATGGCGGCAGGGATGGAACGAATCAGCTTCCAGTCCCCGGTGGTGGCGCCCTTCTGCACCAAGGCAGAGAAGCCGCCAATGAAATTGACACCGCAGGTTTTGGCAGCGGCATCCAGAGTTTTCGCAATCTCCACATAGGAATCGGTGTCACAGGAACCGGCCACCAGGGCAATGGGAGTGACGGAAATCCGCTTGTTGACAATGGGAATTCCAAATTCCGCCTCGATTTCACAGCCAACCTTCACCAAATCCTTGGCATAGCGGGTAATCTTTCGATAGATTTTATCACAGCAGGTTTGAAGATCCGGGTCACAGCAGTCCAGCAGACTGATGCCCATGGTGATGGTGCGGATGTCCAGATGCTGCTTTTCAATCATAGCCTGGGTTTCCAGGATGTCTTTTTGATTCAGCATGTCGCGCCCTCAAACCCGATGCATGGCCTGGAAGATATCCTCCCGCTGCACATGGATGGACAGCCCCATCTCCTTGCCGGCCTGCTCCATCCGCTTGGATAGCTCCGCGACAGGAATGCTGCACTGGGAAATTTCGGTTGCCATCATCATGGTAAAATAGCCCTGCATGACGGTCTGGCTGATATCCAGAACATTGACATTAAAGGCGGCAAGCTGGGTGCAGACGGAGGCGATGATGCCCACCCGGTCCTTGCCGACCACGGTAACGATTGCTTTCATTTTGAATCTCCTTATACGTCGTAATCAGCAGCCACTCGGCTGTCCAGAAGGTGGAAGAACTGTTCCTTCGCCGCAAGATGCAGGGGGTGCACCGCATAGGCGGACAGCGCTTCTCTGCTCTCGAATTCGGAATAAAGGGCATAATCCATCCCATTGTAGGCCTGGCGGATTTCCAGATGCAGCAGGCCGGGGATTTGACCAACCAACGGCTCTAAGAGGGAGGCAATCAGCTTAACGGAGGCCTCTTTGTCCACCCCCGCTTTGAAGTTGTATAGAACAATGTGTTTAACCATTTTTCTCCTTTGCTCCTAATCTCTTTTGAATTGCACAAAAAAATACCGAGGCAGTTCCCTGCCCCGGTATATGTGCGAAATGCTTACTCGGCGTCCTCGTCGTTGCCTTCCAGCAGAGCACGGATGGACAGGGAGATACGCTTGTTCTCAGCGATGTCGGTAATCTTGACCTGAACCATCTGACCCTCGGACAGCACATCCTCGGGCTTGCCAATGCGGCGGTCAGCGATCTGAGAAATGTGGATCAGGCCGTCCACGCCGGGCAGAATCTCAGCGAAGGCACCAAAGGTCATCAGCTTGACGATCTTGGCTTCCACCACATCGCCCACGCTGTACTTGCTCATGAACTGATTCCAGGGGTTCATCTCGGGGGTCTTGTAACCCAGGGAAATCTTGTGCTTCTCGGGGTCGAAGGAGATGACGTAAACGTCGATTTCGTCACCGACCTTGACCACGTCAGAGGGGGTCTTGATACGGTTCCAGCTCAGCTCGGAAACGTGAACCATGCCGTCCACACCGCCGATGTCCACGAAGGCACCGTAAGAAGTCAGGGACTTGACAGTACCATGGTACTTCTTGCCCACTTCGATTTCGCTCCAGATCTTCTCCTGAGCGGCCTTGCGCTGCTCAGAGGTAACGGCACGAATGGAACCGATGGCACGGCGGCGAGCGCGGTTGACCTCGGTGATTTTCAGCTGCACGGGCTTGCCCACCATGCCAGCCATGTCACCGCCCTTGGCGATGCCGGACTGGGAAGCGGGGATGAACACCCGGACGCCCTTCACATTGGCGACCAGGCCGCCCTTGTTCTCTTCGGTGATGACGGCATCGATGGTGGTCTTGTTCTCAACGTAACCAGCCATGTCGTCCCACACCTTCAGGCCGTCCAGCTTCTTCTTGGACAGCTGCACGGTGCCCTCCTGATCGTTGACGCGAACAACGAAGACCTCGATCTCGTCGCCCACCTTCAGCACATCCTCGGGCTTTACAGAAGAATCGGTGCTGACTTCGTCGTAGGGAATGTAACCGGCATGCTTGGTGCCCAGATCGACCTGGACCTCAGTATTACCGATACTGGTAACGGTTCCAACAACCTTATCTCCTGTATTTAAAGTTTTGATGGACTGCTCGAGAAGCTCGGCGAAGTTCTCCTCCTGCACAGCCTCAACATTGGTAATTTCGCTCATAGTCTTGTTGACCTCCTTTATAATCCACGCCGGTGTCGACGCACCAGCAGTGATTCCAACATCAGTCACACCGCGGAAAAAATCCCTGTCCAATTCGGATGCATTATCCACCAGGACAACCTTATCGCAGTGCTCACGGCAAATCATCGCAAGACGGCCTGTGTTGGAACTTTTGAGATCTCCTACAACGACCATTGCCTGACATCTTTGGCTTAACGCGGATGCTTCGCTTTGCCTACACTCTGTTGCTCTACATATTGTATCAAATGTTTGCAAATAAGTAAACTGTTTTTTTGCAATTTGAACGCATTTTTTCCACAAAATTTCTGTGGAGGTGGTCTGCGAAACCATACAAATTGGCAAATCGGAGGAAATATGCTCCTCCTGTATCCATTTTTCCAGAGATTCCCCATCGGCGAACACCTTGCAATGGGTGCACCAGCCCGCAATCCCCTCTACCTCCGGGTGGGTGGGTGTGCCGATGATAATGGGCAGCTGGCCCGCTTCCTCGGCTTGGGATACCAGCTTATGGATTCTTTTCACGAAAGGACAGGTGGCATCAATGATCTCCACCCCCTGTGCTTCCAGCCGCTGGTAGACCTCCCGGCTCACCCCATGGGAGCGGATGATGACGGTGTCCCCCGCAGTGGCCTGCTCCGGCTGGTCAATGACCTGCACGCCCATTTCCCGGAAGCGATCCACCACATGGCGGTTGTGGATAATGGGCCCCAGGGTAACAGTGCGTTTTCCCTCCTGAGCTGCCGTTTCCACCAGCTCCACAGCGCGGCTGACCCCGAAGCAAAACCCTGCGCTTTTGGCAACGGTCACACTCATAGGCCAGTCTTCTCCCGGATGATTTCCCGAATGGCCGCCACCACTTCTGCAATGGTCATCTCGGAGGTATCCACCTTGATGCTGTCCCGGGCCATTTTCAGGGGTGCGATATCCCGGTGGGTATCCTGGTAGTCCCGCTGCTGAATCTCCTTTAGAATCGTTTCATATTTGGCCTTCTGCCCCTTGGCGGTAAGCTCATCGCAGCGGCGCTTTGCCCGAACCTCGGCAGAGGCGGTGAGGAAAATCTTCACTGTGGCCTTGGGCAGCACCACCGTACCAATATCCCGGCCATCCATGACCACGTTGTACTGCTTTGCCATATCCCGCTGCATGTCCAGCAGCATCTCCCGGACGCAAGCGTGGGCGGAGATCAGGCTGGCCTTCTGAGAAATCTCCTGGGTGCGGATGTCATTGGTTACATCCATCCCATTCATCATCATGTGCTGCAGGCCGCTTTCATCATATTCAATGCCCACAGTAAGCTCATCGATGTAGCGGTTCACGCCATCCGCATCCTTGGGACTGACGCCCCACAAATCCATGAAATAGGCAACGGTTCGATAAATGGCGCCGGTGTCCACATATCGAAAGCCCAGCTCATGGGCAAGCTGGCGGGCAATGGTGCTTTTTCCGGCTCCGGCGGGGCCATCAATGGCAATGGAGACTGTTTTCATTTCGATATCCATCCTTTACTGGTTTTTTTCGGTACGCAATTTGGCCAGAGCGGCGACTTCCAGGGCGGTGACCTCTCCGGCGGTGAGGCCGAGCTGATGTCCCACCTCCTCGGCGCTCATGGGGCGACCCTTCTCCAATCCAAACCGAAGGGTCAGAATTTTTGCCTGCTTCTCACTCAACTGGGAAAGCAGCTCCCCAATCCGCTGCCGCATTTGGAAATAGGCGGTATCCTCAACGGCCAGATCGTCCTCCGGGGTTTCCTCCTTGGGCTGCGCCAATTGTTCTGCTTGATTCAGCAGCGTGGCATCGGCCAGCATTTTCTGGATGCATGCCGCCTCTTCTACGCTGACCTTCATTCCCTCCGCAATTTCCTCCAAGGATGGGTTGCGGCCCAATTCCGATAAAAGCCGTTCATCGGTGCTTCGGTAGTCCTGCAGTGCCTGCCGCATTTTCTGGCTGATGCCGTTGCTTCTGGCTTGCAGGAGGATGGCTTTGGAAAGGGCATTTCGGATCATCCTGTCCCGGTGAGCCGCATAATCCCCACCGGAGTAGCTTTGGATGGCTTCCCAAAGGCCCACACTGCCCTCCTGAATCAAGTCCAGCAGCAGCACGTTCCAGCCCGCAAATTCCTGGGCCATCTCAACCACGCGGCTAAGGCCCAAATTGGTCAGTTTTTCCGCTGCACGATCATCCCCTGCGCGCAGCTCTTCCGCGAAAATCGTCTCGTCGCCAAAAGCAGGAATCGCTGCGATTTCTTCCAGGTAGAGCCGCAGGGGATCGTTCTCTTCCAGGTCAGAGATTCTAAGACCGTTTTGCACATATTCTTTTTCCTGCTTCAGCCGCAGTGCCGCCTGACCGGAGGGGATGGTCTTTGGAAAGGAAGAAAAGTCCAGAACCAACTGTTTTTCACCAATGATTTGGAATGCATCCTCCACTGCCTCGTCGTCCTCCCCTTCCAGCATGTTGATGAAACTCCACGCGGAAACGGAAGCGCCCTTCTGGCAGGCGGTCAAATACGCCTCCCAGGGGCTTTGTTCAAATTGGAAATCCATCATTCCAAAAAATCCTCCAATCCCATGCTTTCACCCATTGCCTGGAGCTTGTCCATGGCCTGACGTTCAATTTGTCTGGCCCGCTCTTTTGAGATGCCCATTGATTTGCCGATTTCCTCCAGAGAGTGCTCTACCCCATCTTCCAAGCCAAAATGCAGGCACAATATCTTTCGCTGGCGTTCATTGAGGGAATCCAGCATCTGGTGCATCAGCTTTTCCAGCTCCTGCCGAACCAGCGCCTCCTGGGGCTGCAGGGCATCCAAATCCTCCACCAAGGAGCCCAGGGTGTTCTTGTCGCTGTCCCCGGTGAGCACATCCAGAGAGCAGACATCGGGTGACAGGCTCAGCAGCTCCTCCACCTTGGCAGCGGAGAGTCCCGCCTGCTGGCCGATTTCCTCAGAAGTGGGTTCTGTTCCGAACTGCTGCTTCAACTGGCTCCGCACCGCTTCCACCTTGCGGATCTTCTCAGCGGTGTGCAGCGGAACCCGGATAATGCCGCTGTTATTCATCAGGCACCGGGTTACTCCCTGTCGAATCCATTTGGTAGCGTAGGTGGAGAACCGATAGTCCCTGGTATAGTCAAATTTTCTTGCCGCAACGAGCAGACCAATGCTGCCCTCCTGAATCAAATCCATCAATGCAACGCCCCGGCCGGCATACTCCTTGGCAACATAGACCACCAGGCGGAGATTGGCATTGACCATCTGTCGGATGGCCGCTTCATCCCCGGCTGCGCATCGCTGGGCCAAATCCCGCTCCTGCTCCGGCGTAAGCCTGGGAATGCCACGAATTTCATTCAAATACTGATGAATATCATCTTCATAAGTAACTTCAGTTGTCAGCGTGGTTTCAGTCATGTTTTGAATCCTTTTCGGGCGAGGAGCTGTTTCTGGAAGGACAGCAGATCGTCGTTATTTTTTGCAGATTTGGTGGTTTGCATCTGGTGCTCCGTGCGGATGGTTCGGATGCAGTCGGCAAGGGCCTGTTCCGAAACCGGGCCGTCGTGTCGTTGGAGCAGAAGGGCAATGTGGGACATTTCCTCAGGAGAAAAGTCGGTCAGGGAGGCCAGCGAGACCTCAATCCCCTGCCCGAAGCTTTGAACCAACTGTTCATAGACTCTGCCCAGCAGCTGGGAAGAGAAAAGCTCCTGAGAAAGGCCGTCGCAGGAGCTCAGCAGTGCCGGTTCCCGCAGAAGCATGGCAATCAGGCTTTCCTCCGCCATGGCGGATTTGATGTTGTCATAGCGAATGTGCCGATCCTTCGGCTGATGGCCCGCAGCGGGAGAGAGGTCAATTCTCTCCTGCTTTTTCTTTTCCCGGGAAATGCGGCGCTTGAAGGCCTTGTTGACCTCAATTTTCATGGAATCCGCAGAGATTCCGGCGGCTTCGGCAACCCGCCCGCCGTAGATCTCCCGCTGTACCGCATTGCCCAGGGTGCTGATGAACTCCGCAGCTTCCCCAATGAATTGGATGCGCTGGTCATCTTCTCGCAGGTCATATTTCTTTTGAATGGCTCTGAGCTGATATTCCACCCGATTGGAGGATTCCTCCAACAGCAGGCGGAACCGATCAGCGCCAAATTTTTTCAGGAACTCATCCGGGTCCTTGGCGTCCCGCATTTGCAGCACCTTCACCTGCAGCCCCGCCTTTTCCAGCATGGGGATGGCCCGCTTGGTGGCATTCTGCCCGGCGTCGTCCCCATCGTAAATCAGCATTACCTGCTCGGTATAGCGGGACAGCAGCGCCGCATGCTCTTCGGTCAGAGAGGTACCCAGGGACGCCACAGCGCAGTCAAAGCCATACTGATGCAGCGCCACGGCATCCATATAGCCTTCCACCAGAATCATGTAGCCAAGCTTGCTTTTCTTGGCCAGATTCAGAGCAAACAGGTTTTTTCTCTTGTTAAAAATAACGGTTTCCGGGGAATTTAAGTATTTTGGGGTGGAGTCATCCATCACCCGCCCGCCGAAGCCGATCACATTGCCCCGCACATCGATGATGGGGAACATCAGGCGGTTTCGGAACCTGTCATATACCTTCCCGGTTTTCTGAGAGGTAGAGGCCAGGCCGGACTGCTTCAGCTCCTCCTCCGTATAGCCCTTTGCCATCATGGCGTCGCAGAGGGAGGACCAGGCATTGGGAGCAAAGCCGATTCCGAACCTGGTCAAGGTGGATTTGGGCATCCCCCGCTTCTGCGCATAGGCCAGTCCCTCTTCCCCGGCAGGACTGTAGAGCTGGGTATGATAAAACCGTGCAGCCTCCTTGGACAGAGCCCAGAGCCGCTCCTGCTGATGGTAGCGGTTTTGATACTGGGCATCCTCCGGCACCTCCATCCCCGCCCGTTTGGCCAGGGCACGGACGGCATCGGGATAGCTCAGTCCTTCGATCTCCATTTGGAAATTGATGACGCTTCCGCCCTTGTGGCAGCCGAAGCAATAGTAAATTCCCTTTTCCGGGTTGACGGAGAAGGAAGCGGTCTTTTCACCATGGAAGGGGCACAGGCCAAACAAATTGGAGCCGGAGCGACGCAGATTGACATACTGGCCCACGACCTCCTCAATTGGATTCCGGGCCGCCAGTTCTTCCAAAAATGACGGTGGAAAAGCCATATTTCCCCCTCCCTTCTGTTTTCATTGTATCACATCATCCCCGGATATTCCACCCCGCGGGCACGAAAATCTCTGTAAATTTGTTCACGGCATAGTTATCGGTCATGCCTGCGATGTAGTCACAGACCGTGCGCTCCATGCCGTCAAAGCTGAGCTGGGGCTGAAAATCCGCCGGAAGCGCCTCCGGGTGATTGATGTAGTATTCGAATAGCTTTTGCAGCATGGCTTTTGCCTTGCTTTCCTCCCCTTTGGCAATGGGGTTTCGATAAACCCTTTCAAACATGAAGCTGCGCAGCTCCTTGAGGGCTTTGTCCACAGCGGGACTCAGGCAGATGGAACCAGCCTCCCGGGAGGTGAAAATCAAATCGCACACCAGAGTATTGATGCGCTCTTTGTGAGTAGCACCCAAAACTGCCACAATTTCCCGGGGCAGGTCGCTGTCGCTGAGAATCCCGGCCCGAACAGCGTCATCAATATCATGATTCACATAGGCAATCTGATCGGAGCGGCGCACCACCTGGCCTTCCAGGGTCTCGGGTACATAATCCCCGGTGTGGCCCAAAATGCCCAGCCGGACCTCATGGGTCAGGTTCAGTCCCCTGCCGTCATTTTCCAGAAAATCCACCACCCGCAGGCTCTGCTCATTATGACGGAAGGGTTTGCCCAGACACGCGGACAGCGCCGCCTCCCCGGCGTGGCCGAAGGGCGTGTGACCCAGGTCATGGCCCATGGCAATGGCTTCTGCCAAATCTTCATTCAGCCCCAAGGCCCGGGTCATGGTGCGGGCAATTCTTGTCACCTCCAAGGTGTGGGTCATTCTGGTGCGGTAATGATCCCCCTCCGGGCGGAGGAACACCTGGGTCTTGTGCATCAGTCTGCGAAAGGCCTTGCTGTGGACGATGCGGTCATTGTCCCGCTGGAAGCAGGTGCGCACATCCATTTCCGAGGGAGTCTCCTGCCGGGGGCGACCGGCACTCTGGTCGGCAAAGGCGGCAAGAGGATTGAGCCTGCGGTGCTCCTGGTATTCCAATTCTTCTCTAACGGTCATGGCGCTACCTCCTATGTAATGGGGAATGCCCGATATTCCTGCCCTGTTTCCATTCCCTCCACGGTGCCGGAGGTCATATCCGTCAGCCGCTCCAAAAAGGGCTGAACCTGGGCCTCCGGGAATAGGATTTCCAGGTCAACCTCCGCACCAAACTCCGTGCTGCGGATGATGCCGCCAAAGCTCTCGGTTTCCAGCTTTACCCGCTCGTAAAAGCTGTAGGGACAGGGAACATACAGAACCGTCCAGACCCGCTTCATGGATTTTCCTGCAGCATCCACGGCAATTTTAGCCCCTTTGGTGTAGGCACGAACCAATCCCCCCGCACCCAAAAGGATACCGCCAAAATACCGGGTGACCACGCAGACGATATTGGAGAGGCCCTCCCGCTGCAGCACCTGGAGCATGGGCATTCCAGCGGTGCCTCCAGGTTCGCCGTCATCGGAAAACCGAACGGCACCGCCGTGGATGATATAGGCCCAGCAGTTGTGGGTTGCGTCATAGTGCTGCTTTTTCATTTCCTGGATTCTGGCCAGCGCTTCTTCCTCGGATTCCACAGGCCAGACCCGCCCGATGAACCGGGATTTCTTTTCGATGAATTCATCCTCCCCAAAATCGGTGGGCACCAGGTATTCTTCCAAGGGTCAGCACTCCTTTTTTACATAATCTCGCAGTCTGCCATACAAAATATCATCCAGAACAACTTCCATTTCAATGCCGTCGGCGGTGTAATCCACATTTTTTACCTGGGCGTTGTTGTGAAGCGTCTCCACCTGGCCGCCCATGGAATAGGGCAAACAAAGGACAACATGGTGCCTTGCCTGACCCAGGGCGTTTTCGATGGCTCCAAGCAGCTGTTCCATTCCGAATCCCTGAGAAGCGGAGATGGATACAATGTCCTCCCCGGTGGGGATATCCTCCGGGGAAACCAAATCCGACTTGTTGTAGCATTTGAGAACGGGGGTTCCGGGCTTTGCCAGCTGGGCAATCAGCTTGTCCACCACGGCGATGTGCTCCTCCCGATTGGGGTCAGAGGCGTCGATCACATGGAGTAGCAGATCGGCATACTCCAATTCCTCTAAAGTTGCCCGGAAGGCGTTCACCAGATGATGGGGCAGCTTAGCAATGAAGCCCACGGTGTCGGAGAGGATCACATCCAGATTGTCGGACACCGTCAACTGGCGGGAGGTGGTGTCCAGGGTGTCGAAGAGCCGGTTGTTGGCCGGGATGCCTGCGCCGGTGAGTTTGTTCAGCAAAGTGGATTTTCCGGCGTTGGTATAGCCCACGATGGCCACCACCGGCACGGAATTCTTCATTCTCCGTTCCCGCTGGACGCTGCGCACCTGGCGCACCTGTTCCAGCTCCTCTTCCAAGCGGTAAATCCGCTCCCGGATGTGGCGGCGGTCACTTTCCAGCTTGGTTTCACCGGGGCCTCTGGTGCCGATGCCGCCGCCCTGGCGGGAAAGACTGTTGCCCATGCCGGAAAGCCGGGGCAGCAGATACTTGTATTGGGCCAGCTCTACCTGCAGGCGGCCCTCTTTGGTTTTGGCACGCTGGGCAAAAATATCCAGAATCAGGGCGCTTCTGTCCAAAACAGGAACGCCGATGATCTCTTCCAGCGCCCGGATATTTCCCGGGGAAAGCTCATTGTCAAAAATCACCATGGTGGATGCGGTGGCCTCTGCCAGCATCCGCACCTCCTGGGCCTTTCCCTCGCCGATAAAGCTGTGGGAGTCGGGAGCGTGGCGGTTTTGCAGCACCTTGGCAGTGCAGAAGCCGCCGGCAGTTTCCAGCAGCGCTTCCAATTCCTCCAGGGTCTCATCCGTGGCAATTTGTTCTTTTGTAAAGCAGTCGGCATTCAAGCCCACCAGTACTGCCCGTTCCTGCCCGTTTTGTTCAAAATTCGATTCCATTTCATTCCTCCATTACTTCTGGACACAGTGATAATAGTATACCACATTCTACGCAGTACGGGCAAGATAAAAAAGAAAAAGCCCGCACCACGTCGCCGTAGTGCGGACTTCGTTTCTTACTTCAGGCCAAAACGCTTGTTGAAGCGATCAACACGTCCACCGGTGTCAACCAGCTTCTGCTTGCCGGTATAGAAAGGGTGGCACTTGGAGCAGATCTCAACACGAATGTCCTTCTTGGTGGAGCCGGTCGTAAAGACGTTGCCACAGGCGCAGCGAATCGTGGTCTGTTCATACTTGGGGTGGATACCTTCCTTCATCTCGTTCACCTCTTTCTTATCAGTTAAAGGGCATAAACGCCCTAGCAATCTTTAATCGCCGGGTTATCATATCACACCCGGAGACAGAATGCAAGTGTTTTTTCAAAAAATTCTTATTTTTCTTAGAATGCCCAGTTGCCGCCCCGGAAAATGGGCACCACACGGCCATCGGCGCAGGTGGCATCGATGTTCATGCTGTCGCAGCCGATCATGAAATCCTCGTGGATCATGGAGTCATTGATGCCCAGCTCCCGGCACTCTTCCAGAGTTTTGTTCTGGAAATCCTTGATGGTGTCCGCAAAGCCCATGCCCAGAGCCAGGTGGCAGGCGGCATTTTCGTCGAACAGGGTGTTGTAGAACAGGATGCCGCTTTCGGAGATGGGGCTGGCCTGGGGAACCAGAGCGCACTCGCCCAGGTAGGCAGCGCCCTCGTCCATTTCAATCATGGTTTTCAGCAGGTCTTCTCCCTTTTCAGCGTGAACCTCCACAGCCTTGCCATTTTCAAAGCGGATGGAGAAATTCTCAATGAGCTGGCCGCGGTAAGACAGGGGCTTGGTGGAATAGACGATGCCCTCTGCCTCTCCCCGCTTGGGAGAAATGAAGCATTCCTCGGTGGGGATGTTGGGGTTGAAGAAAACATTCTGGAGGCTGGTTTCCCCGCCGCCGCAGAACTGGCTCTGCTCGATCAGGCCTACGGTGAAATCGGTGCCGTTGTCCGCTGTGTAATGCAGGGAACGGATGTTCAGCTCGTTCAGGTAACGGCACCGGGCAGCCAGGTCTTTGTTGTGCTGCTTCCAGGCTTCGATGGGATCGTCATTGACCCGGGAGGTGAACAGGATGGCCTCCCACAGCTTTTCCATGGCGGTGCTGGTTCTCATGCCGGGGAAAACCTTCTTTGCCCAGGCGGCACCGGGGACGGCGGCAATGCACCACTGCTCCTTATTTTCCCGTCGGTCAATATAGGGCTTGAGAATGGGATAGCTCATTCTTCTGGCCTTGGTCACCTTGTCCATGTTGATTCCCTTCAAACCATCAGGGTCCTCGGAAATCAGGTGAATGCGGGCAGGAAGGGTCTCGCAATAATATTCCTGACGAGCCTTTTCCCATTCCTTCACAGTGCCCAGGCTCTTGACGGTGCGGTTGCGATAGTGGATTTTAGCCAGCGGCTGATAGTTCCACTGGACGATAACCTCGGAAGCCTTTGCCTTATAGGCCTCCTCCACCACCATCTGAACGAACTCCGGCTGATCCAAGTCGGCATAGATGAGCACGACCTGGCCTTTCTGCACGTTGGCACCGCAGCGGACGATCAGATTGGCGTATTTGCGCAGGGTAGTTTTATTCATTCAATGACAGCTCCTTTTTTGGTTTTTTGTATCGTATCAGATTTTATCCAAAAGGTCAATCAATATTGCAATCTTTGAAGAAATATTATATAATGGCTCTGTTTTGTGACGACATGGTGAAAAACGGAGGGATACGATGTTAACCAAAGAAGAATTCCGTCAATATCTTTCCCGGGGAATCCATTACCTGGACGGAGCCACCGGCTCCAATCTTCGCAATGCCGGCATGCCCAAGGGCTGCTGCACGGAAATCTGGGTGCTGGAGCACCCGGAGCCGCTGGTTCAGCTGCAGCGGGAATATGCGCAGGCAGGCTCACAGATCATCTATGCTCCCACCTTCCAAGCCCAGCCCATTGCATTGAAAGCTTTTGGTATGGAACATCAAACAGAGAAAATCAACGAGGCACTGGTGGCATTGAGCCGCTCTGCTGCCCCCGACTGCCTGATTGCAGGGGACATCACCACCCTGGCAACCTTTTGCGAAAGCTGGAACCCGGATTGCTTTGAGCTGCTTGTGGAGAACTACCGCCGCCAGATTCGCGGCCTCATCGACGGCGGCGCGGATCTGCTGGTGGGAGAAACCCTTCTCTATCCCCAGGAAGCGGAGGCCATTCTCACCGCCGCGGAGCTGGAATGCGCCGGGGCCACCATGTTCTCCTTCACCATGCAGGCGGACGGGTCGTTGTTCTCCGGCGCCGATGCCGGGAAGGTCCTGCGGGAATTGGAGGAAGCAGGAGCGGATGCGGTGGGCTTTAACTGCGTAGGAGCGGATATGATGACCCCCCACCTGGTCAGCAAGCTGAGGCGGTATACGGGGCTCCCCCTGATTTGCAAGCCCAATGCCGGTATCCCGGTGATCAATCAGGAAGGGGTTGCCGAATATCATCTTTCCGCCCAGGAATTTGCCGCAATCATGAAGCAGTGCGCGGACAACGGAGCCCTGCTGCTGGGTGGCTGCTGCGGCACCGATCCAAGCTTCATCGGGGCGGTAAAACAGGCACTGGAAGCATAAAAGGCGGTCTATAGATATGGAAAACAGAATTCATTTGTACGTCAGTCGGAAAAATGTGTTCACATGGCTGATGGCAGCTTGCCTGGTGTATTCCGCTGTGGCAAGGATCGTAGTCTTCGGATTTACGAAGCATGCAGGCACAGTGGGCTTTTGGGGGCAGCTGGTGCTCCCGGTGGCAGCCACGGTGCTGTATCTGCTGATGGTACTGCTGGACGGTACAGAGTGTTTTTACAGAACCTCAATCCCTGTCTGCATGATGGCGCTTTACTGCGGAATCTGTGTGGTAAACAGTGTTACGGGAAAGCTCTATGTCTGGCTTTTCTGGATTGCTTTGATTTTTCTGTCCCTGGTTTACGCGGAGATCGTCTCCGGCAGCCGTCAGCAATGGGTGTGGTTCCTGCCCTTCCTCATCGCTTCCACGCTGGCCACGGTCCTGTATAACAACAAGCAGATTCTGATTTCCAGAAACTGGGACGGCTTCGTTCGCATCCATGCGGATATTCTGGCCTTAACCGGCTGCCTGCTCCTTACCTTTGCCGTGCGGGTGCATCCGGCCGGACAGTACCATCGCAGATGGGGTGACCGCAGCGATGGCAGAAAAATCCGCACCCTTGCTGCCATGGATCAGGTCTCTCCCTACATCATGGTCACCCGCAATAGCTCCACCAACTCCTTTGAGGAAGCTTTTGAGATCAGCAATGTGGATCGTTACATTCGTCAAAAGCGCCGGGAGGGTCTGACGAATTTCGGCATCATGCACGTTTTCTTGGCCGGCTACTGCCGGACGCTTGCGAAATATCCTGGACTGAACCGCTTCATTTCCGGCCAAAAGGTTTATTCCCGGGGGGATGATATTCAGTTTTGCCTGACCATCAAAAAGGAAATGCGCACCAACGCACCGGAAACCATCATAAAAGTACACTTGTCTCCAAAGGATACGGTTTATGATGTTTACAATAAAGTGAATGCGGAAATCGAGAAGGCGAAAAATGCCCCTCTGGATTCCAATTTTGACAACACTGCCCACACGCTGATGCTTGTTCCCGGTGTATTTTTGAAGTTCCTGGTCTGGTTTCTGAAAACACTGGACTATTTTGGACTTCTTCCCAAATTTCTGTTGGAGGTCAGCCCCTTCCACGGCAGTATCTTCTTCACCTCCATGGGAAGCCTGGGCATTCCTCCCATTTATCATCATCTCTACGACTTCGGCAATCTTCCCGTTTTTGGCTCCTTTGGCTGCAAGAGAAAGGCAATAGAAGTACTGGAGGATGGAACCATCACCGAACGGAAGTATATCGATTTCAAATTCACCTTGGACGAGCGGATCGTGGACGGTTACTACTATGCCACCTTCTTCAAGCATTTCAGGCGGGTGATTTCCAGGCCCGAGGTATTGGACAATCCCCCGGAGGAAATCAACAAGGACATCGACTGAGGAAACACCATGCTGCAAGAGATTAAGGATAAGCTTAATAACCCCTGGCGGGAGAAAATTCAGTTTTTTGATACCATTACCTCCACCAACGATGTGCTGAAGCAGTTGGCGCTCCAGGGGGCACCGGAGGGAACCACTCTGGTTGCGGACTGTCAGACCGGCGGCCGGGGGCGGATGGGCAGAACCTTCCTCTCCCCCTCCGGCGTGGGAATCTACCTCAGCGTACTGCTGCGCCCCAACTGCAAGCCAACAGAACTGATGCATCTCACCTGCGCCTCTGCCAGCGCCACCTGCAGCGCAATTGAGCAAGCGGCAGGATTTCGACCTGGCGCAAAGTGGACAAATGACATTGTATACAACAAAAGAAAGCTGGCTGGGATCCTGACGGAGCTGGGACTGAACCAGGACGGCACCACTGCCTACGCCATCATTGGCATTGGCTTTAACTGCAACCAGCAGCTGCGGGATTTTCCAGATGCCATACAGGATGTGGCAGGGTCGCTGAAAATGGTCACCGGCAAAGAAACAGACCGGGCACTTCTGGCGGCGAAAATGATAGAAGCTCTCTACCAGATGAACCGTGAGCTTTTATCGGATCAGGCGGGAATCCTTGCCCGCTACCGCCAGGACTGTATCACTCTGGGACAGGAGATCAGCCTGGTACGGGGAGACGAGATTCGCCATGGAAAGGCGCTGGATGTGGATGACAATGGAGCATTGGTTGTTCGCTATGAGGATGGCACAATAGAAGCGGTCAATTCCGGGGAGGTCAGTGTCCGGGGAATGTATCACTATGTTTAACCTAAGGCAACACCGCACAATGGGAGCGGCGGGCTTCGCCGAATCTCCTTGCCCCATTATGCGGTGTTGCCCTAACTGTTCATCCATTATTTGCAAATTCCTAGTTGCATTTTTTGCTGGAATTGGGTATACTATTCTCGATAAAGAAATTCCAATGAGGAGGTCTATTCCATGAAATTCAATACCATCGTTAAACTCTTTACTGCTCTCGCTGCCGCTGTAGGCGCTATTTACATCGTTGCCACCTATGGCGACAAGATTGTTGAATGGGCAAAGGGAATTATGGGCGGATGCTGCTGCTCCAAGTCCGCAGCAACCGTTTCTGCCCCCCAGGCTGCTGCCGAAGATTTTGCCCCCGCTGAAGAATCCGCGAAGGAAGAAGCCCCCGCTGAGGTTCAGGAGCCTGCCGAGGAAGCGACTGAGGAAGCTGCTGCCCCGGAAGCACCCGCTGCCGAGGCTGTTCTGTCCGACGAAGCAATTCCCGTCGCTGACGAAGAGGATTTTGAAGGTTAATTCCCTTCTAAAAGGATTTGGAGGCCGCCCAAACGGGTGACCTCCTTTTTCTTATAAATCGAAGATACAAGAGCCGCCGCAATACGCGGCGGCTCCAAAAAAACGATTACTTCTTTGCAGCGTTTACCAGCTCAGCGGTATCCTGAGCGATCATCAGCTCTTCGTTGGTGGGGATGACCCAGACCTGAACGGCGGAATCCTCGGTGGAAATCTTCATCTCCTGGCCGCGAACCTTGTTCTTCTCCAAATCGATCTTCACACCCATGAAGCCAAGGTAGGAGCAGATGGCAGCACGGGCATCGGCGTCATTCTCGCCCACACCGGCGGTGAAGGTCAGCATGTCGATGCCGTTCAGTGCGGCGGTATAAGCGCCAACATACTTGGCGACCTCGTAGTAGAACTTGTCCAGAGCCAGCTTGCAGTCCTCGTTGCCGCCTTCGGCACCGGCGGTCAGATCACGGAAGTCGGAGGAAACGCCGGACAGAGCCAGCACGCCGGACTTCTTATTCAGCATGGTCAGGCAGTCATCCACGCTCATGCCATACTTGTTGCAGATGAACTGCACCACGCAGGCATCGATGTCGCCGGAACGGGTGCCCATAGGCACACCGGCCAGAGGAGACAGGCCCATGGAGGTATCCTGGCACTTGCCGTCCTTCACAGCGGACAAGGAGGAACCGTTGCCCAGATGGCAGTTGACCATCTTGAAATTCTTGGTGCCCATCAGCTCGGCAGCACGGCGGGCGATATACTTGTGGGAGGTACCATGGAAGCCATAGCGGCGGATATCATCATTCTTGTAGTATTCGGTGGGAATGGCGTAACGGTAGGCCTTGGGGGGCATGGTCATGTGGAAGGCGGTGTCGAACACGGCAACCTGGGGGGTGTTGGGCATAACCGCCTGGCAGGCACGAATGCCCATCAGGTTCGCGGGGTTATGCAGGGGGCCCAGGGGAATGCACTCTTCGATGGCCTTGATGCAGGCATCATCGATGATGCAGGAATCGGAGAATTTCATGCCGCCATGGAGCACACGATGGCCAACAGCATCGATCTCATCCACGGACTTGATCACGCCGTCCACAGGATCAACCAGGATTTCCAGCACAGCCTGAATGGCCTCGGAATGGGTGGGCATGGGAATGTCCTTGACCACCTTCTTGTCGCCGACCTTGTGGGTCAGACGGCCGTCGATGTAGATACGCTCGCACAGACCCTTGGCGGACACATCGCCGGTCTCAGGGTTCATCAGCTGATACTTCAGAGAAGAGCTGCCGGCGTTGATAACCAGAACGTTCATTGGAATTGCCTCCTAGATATTTTTGTGATTTCATTTTTGTGGAAAATATGGTATGATTTCCATAGCTGGAAATATTATAGTCTATTTTTTTGTTTTTCTCAACCCCCAAATAGGAAAAATTTTGCCAAAGGAGGATTTTTCTTGAAGACCGTTGGTATTATCTGCGAATACAATCCCTTCCATAACGGCCACCGGCGGCAAATTCAGCAGATTCGGGAGCGGTTTGGATTGGACACCGCCGTGGTGTGCCTGATGAGCGGCAACTATGTTCAGCGGGGTGCCCCTGCCCTTGTGGACAAATCCATCCGGGCAAAAGCGGCAGTGCTGTCCGGGGCGGATCTGGTGCTGGAGCTTCCCATTACCGTTTCCCTTTCTTCTGCGGAAGGGTTTGCCGCCGGAGGGGTGCGCATTCTCTCCCGGTTCTGCGATGTGCTTTGCTTCGGCACCGAATCCATGACAGAGGAAATGTTGGTGCAAACGGCCCAGGCTCTGCTCAGTCCTCAATTATCGGATTTGCTGAAGGAGGAAATCACCTCCGGCTGCTCCTTCCCGATCGCCCGGCAGCAGGCTCTGGCACGAATGGGCGTGAAAACGATTCTCTCCAATCCCAATGACATTCTGGGGGTGGAGTATACCAAGGCCATCCTGTCCCAGCAGTCTTCCATGACCATCTTCCCTGTTTTTCGGAATGGGGACTATCATTCCCAGGTTCTCAGTTCCCAGGCTCCCTCAGCCACTGCCCTGCGGAAGGCAATGCTTTCTGGGGATGACTGGCAGACCGCTGTCCCGGAAGCCACCGTTCCCCTGCTGCAAAACGCAGCTTTTCATACCCTGGCAGCGGGTGAGCGAGCGATTCTTTCAAAGCTTCGAACCATGACCGATGAGGATTTTGAACGCCTGCCCTACGGCTCTGAAGGTCTCTGGCGCAAGCTGATGAAGGCCTGCCGCAGCAAAAATGATCTGACCGTCATCATCGAGGCCACCAAATCTAAGCGCTACACCCGGACCAGAATTGACCGCATGATTCTCTGCGCCTTTTTGGGACTGACGGAAGAGGATATGGGGATTCTTCCTCCCAAAATTCGGGTGTTGGCGTTCAACGACCGGGGGCGCTCCATCCTGCGTACCCACGACTGCTTCTGCAACGCAGGGGAAGCCGTGGACGAAACCGAGCAGCGCATTGGAAACCTCTACGGCCTGTTCGCCATTAACGCAGTAGAGCCCCCGGATTCAGAGACAAAACGACGCATTTTTTACCATCAGGAGAAATCATGACTACAAAAATCACCCTTCGCAACTGCATCATTTCCTTTTTCGGTGCTGCCTTTCTGGCCTTTGGAATGTACAATGTCCACTCTATTTCCGATATTACAGAGGGCGGCGTCCTGGGCGCGGTGCTGCTGATTCAGCATTGGCTGCACATCTCCCCCGCCCTTTCCAGCCTGGTTCTGAATGGGCTTTGTTATCTTTTGGGCTGGCGCACCTTTGGCAAGACCTTCCTTGTCTATTCTGCCATTTCCTCTCTTGGTTATTCCGTTTGCTATACGGTCTGTGAGCAGTTTCCGCCAATCTACCCTCAAATCGCCTCCATGCCCCTGGCGGCAGCAATCGCAGGCAGCATCTTTGTGGGTGTGGGCTGCGGCATCTGCGTACGCCTGGGCGGAGCTCCCAGCGGGGATGATGCCCTGTCCATGAGTCTTTCCCGCTTGACCGGCATTCCCATTCAGTGGGTCTATTTGCTCTCCGATCTTTTGGTGCTGGGTCTGTCACTGACCTATATCCCATTGAACAAAATCGCCTATTCCCTGCTGACCGTTCTGCTCTCCGGGCAAATCATTGGACTATTTCAAAGAAAGCAATAAAAGACCAGCCGGATCACGTTTGAAGTGATTCCGGCTGGAAATACTTTTGATTACAGGTGCAGCACCCGATCCTTGATTTCCTGGGTGCGGCCCTGGTTCCAATACTGGGTGCCGATGTAGCCGCAGGTACGGCGGGCCACATTCATCTTGCTCTGATCTCGGTTGCCGCACTGGGGGCAGACCCAGACCAGCTTGTTGTCATCCTCCTGGATTTCAATCTCGCCATCATAGCCGCAGATCTGGCAGTAGTCGGACTTGGTGTTCAGCTCGGCATACATGATGTTGTCGTAGATGAACTGCATCAGCTCCAATACGGCATCGATGTTCTGCTGCATGTTGGGAACTTCCACATAGCTGATGGCGCCGCCGGGAGACAGCTGCTGGAATTCCGCCTCAAAGCGGAGCTTGGTGAAGGCATCGATGGACTCTGCCACATGGACATGGTAGGAGTTGGTGATGTAGCTCTTGTCCGTGATGCCGGGAATGATGCCAAACCGCTTTTGCAGGCACTTGGCGAATTTATAGGTGGTGGATTCCAGGGGGGTGCCATAGAGCGAATAGTCGATGTTCTCAGCGGTCTTCCACTCCAGGCACTTGTCGTTCATCTTCTGCATGACGGACAGGGCGAAGGGCTTTGCCTCGGCGTCGGTGTGAGACTTGCCGGTCATGTACTTGACGCACTCATACAGTCCAGCATAGCCCAGGGAGATGGTGGAATAGCCGCCATAGAGCAGCTTGTCGATGGGCTCACCCTTGTCCAGGCGGGCCAAGGCACCGTACTGCCACAAAATGGGGGCGGCATCGGACAGGGTGCCCTTCAGCCGTTCGTGGCGGCACTGCAGCGCTGTGTGGCACAGCTCCAGCCGCTCTTCAAAGAGCTCCCAGAACTTCGTCATATCCCTGCCGGAGGACAGCGCCACATCCACCAGGTTGATGGTGACCACGCCCTGGTTGAACCGGCCATAGTATTTGGGCTTGCCCGGCTCATAGTTCTTGGCTCTGGCCACATTGTCCCAGCCGTTGCCGGAGCGGTCGGGGGTCAGGAAGCTGCGGCAGCCCATGCAGGTGTAAACGTCGCCGTTGCCCGGGGTCTCGCCCTTGGAGAGCTTGTACTCCTTCATCTTCTTCTCGCTGATATAATCAGGCACCATCCGCTTGGCAGTGCACTGGGCAGCCAGCTTGGTCAGATACCAGTAAGGAGTCCCCTCCCGGACATTTTCCTCCTCCAGCACATAGATGAGCTTGGGGAAGGCGGGGGTGATCCACACACCCTTCTCGTTCTTCACGCCCTCATAACGCTGGCGGAGGGTCTCTTCAATGATCATGGCCAGGTCTTTCTTTTCCTGCTCGTTTCTGGCCTCATTGAGATACATGAACACGGTGATGAAGGGGGCCTGGCCATTGGTGGTCATCAGGGTGACCACCTGGTACTGGATGGTCTGAACGCCTCTTCTGACCTCGTCCCGGAGCCGCTCCTCCACTACCTTGGAGATGGCTTCTTCGGAGGACTGGATGCCAAAGGTCTGCATCTCCTTTTCCACGCTCTTGCGAATCTTCTCCCGGCTGATCTGGACAAAGGGAGCCAGATGGGTCAGGGAAATGGACTGGCCGCCATACTGGTTGGAGGCCACCTGGGCAATGATCTGCGTGGCAATGTTGCAGGCGGTGGAGAAGGAATGAGGCTTCTCGATCAGAGTGCCGGAGATGACGGTGCCATTCTGGAGCATGTCGTCCAGGTTCACCAGGTCACAGTTGTGCATATGCTGGGCATAGTAATCGGAGTCATGGAAATGGATGATGCCGCTTTCGTGGGCAGCCACGATCTCCGGGGGCAGCAGAATCCGATTGGTGATGTCCTTGGAAACCTCACCGGCCATATAGTCCCGCTGCACGGCATTGATGGTGGGGTTTTTGTTGGCGTTTTCCTGCTTGACCTCCTCATTGTTGCACTCAATGAGGCTCAGAATACGGTCGTCCGTGGTGTTGGACTGGCGGAGCAGGCTGCGGGTGTAGCGATATGTAATATATTCCTTTGCGACTTCAAAGGCGCCGTGGGCCATGATGGACTTTTCCACCAAATCCTGGATCTCCTCCACCGAGGGGCTGCGGCCCATTTCCTCACAGGCGACTTCCACATGCTCAGAGATTCGCCGAATCTGCAGCGGAGTCATGCGCACCTTTTCATCAGCGGCTTCATTGGCCTTGGTAACGGCCATCACGATCTTATTGATGTCAAAAACGACTTCTGTGCCATTTCTCTTGATAATCTTCATGTATGGTCCTCCTTTTGCCCGGGCGGGGTCTGACAGCCCGTGCATGACCTATTATACTATATATTGTGGTTTTGTCAAGAGATAAACACAAAATATGGGATTGAACGAAAAATAAGTAAAAAAGTATCAAATTACAGTGATTCAAAGCAGGCCGGGATAAATGAAGAAAGTTCCGTTTTATCCAATTGCTGCAAAAGAAACAATTGAAAAATGTCGAAGAATATAGTACAATTATAGGAAGCAGTCTTAACATAATTCTGACCGTTATTCCGAAAAAAATGAAAGGGGCTTTTTATGAAAACATCTTTTGGCAAACTTCCCTCCGGTGAAGAGACTTTTTTGTATTCCATTTCCCGGTGCGGCATCACAGCCACGGTGAGTGATTTCGGTGCCACGCTGGTGAATGTATTCGTTCCCGATGCCGACGGCAACGTTGCAGACGTGGCCCTGGGCTACGATGACGCAGAGGGCTACCTGAACGGTACCTGCTTCCTGGGTGCCATTGTTGGACGCAGCGCCAACAGAATCAAAGGCAGCGCTTTCTCCATTGACGGAAGAAGCTATTCCCTCACGCCCAATGAGAACAGCAACAATCTTCACTCCGGCCCGGATTTCTACCACACCCGGATGTGGAAGGTAACCGATTATTCGGATTTCGCAATTTCCCTCCATCTGGACAGCCCCAACGGCGACCAGGGCTATCCCGGCAACGCCTCCATCGATGTGACCTACAGTCTGGATGAAAAGGGCGGCCTGCACATTGCTTACGACGCCGTATCCGACCGTGACACCATTTTCAATCTGACCAACCACAGCTATTTCAATCTGGCCGGTCAGAACAACACCGCCGCCGCCATGGATCAGCTGCTGATGCTCCCCGCCAGAACCTTTGCCGTCGCCGATGCCGAAAGCGTCCCCACCGGGGAAATGCGCAGCGTAGAGGGTACCCCCATGGATTTCCGTACCCCCAAAGCAATCGGCAGAGACATCAACGAGGACTACGAGCCCCTGAATCTGCAGGGCGGCTATGACCACAATTTTGAGGTATTTTGCAATCCCTGCGCCGTGGTGTCCGACCCGGTCTCCGGCCGCATCATGGCTGTCTACACCGACCTGCCCGGTATCCAGTTCTACGCCGGTAATTTCCTCAGCGGCAAGGGCAAGGGCGGCGTGGAATACGGAAAGCGCAGCGGCATCGCCCTGGAAACCCAGTATTATCCCGATTCTATCCACCATCCCGAATGGGAGCAGCCCGTCACCAAGGCCGGAGAAAAATACCATACGGAAACAGTTTATCGGTTCTCCAACTGATCATTCCTCCTGCAAAAGATACACTAAAAAGCGTGGTTTTTGGCCACGCTTTTTTCTTGAAGAGCGCAGGGGCAAAACGAAACAGGTATCTGTGCTGCATGGAACTTTTCGGCCCCAGCACCATAAACTGTCTTATAAGCGGTTCCAGCTTATGCGAACATGTTTTCAGGAGGGATTCCCATGTCAGACAAATGTCAGGACATCCTGCGCTGCGATCCAGAAGATCTGCGTCAGGCCATGTCGATTCACACCCGAAAAATCACGGATTCCTGCCGCGACAAGGATTGTATCGAGGATTTACCCGTATACCTCACTGCCGGCTCCCAAGCCCTGCTGAACAGCAGTGCGGGAACCAGAGTCCGATGCGCAGAGCTCATCAGCACATACATCGATGTGGAGCCGGTGGCCTTCGACCGGAACCACTACTGCATTGATGTGACCTTCTACTACCGGGTGATTGCGGACACCATCGTTGGCTCGGCGCGTCCGGCCACGCTGTATGGTCTGGCGGTTTTCACCAAGCGGGCAGTGCTCTGCGGCGAGGACAGCTGCGCCCACATCTACCGCAGTGACACCCGTCTCTACGGCCCCGACGGCATGACCAGAAGCTATGCCAATCGGCCAACCGCAGTGGTAGAGGTGCTGGACCCCATGGTACTCAGCTCCCGGGTGCGGGATGCCGGAGACTGCACGGGTAAGGAGTCCGGGCAGATTCAGGTGCCGGATGGGGTAAGAAGCATGTTTGACGAAGAGCTCAGCATCAGCCAGGACAGCAGAAGGCTCTATGTCACCCTGGGCCAGTTTTCCATCATCCGGCTGGAACGGGATGCACAGCTGATCGTTCCCGTGATGGACTACAGCATCCCCACCAAGGAATGCTGCGACAATCCCGGCTGCACGGAGGACCCCTGCGAAATGTTCAGCCGAATCCCCTTCCCTGCCTCCCAGTTTACGCCCAAGGGCTGCGACTACAAAAAAGACGGTGTCCCCTGCCATCCGGGAGAGGACGGGTAAATAAATGCGCTGGCCGCCCTGGATTCGGGGCGGCCAAAATTTTCAGCGATATTGTTACATGTCCACATCCACATTGGGCACAGCTCTGCGCTGCTCCTGGGATTCGGTGACAGCAAGGAACTTCATCCGGGTATCCTGCACCTCGTGGAGGGCCTGGGAGATGGTCTCCTCGGTACGGCGCAGGGATTCCTCCATGTATTCATTGCCGGCCTTGCGCAGCTGATTGATGCGCTCCTGGGTCTGGGCAACCAGCTCCTCACTGCGCTTTCTGGCCTCTTTATAGATTTCTTCCTTGGCCACCAGCTCGTTGGCCCGATCCTGAGCCTGACGCAGGATGCCCTCTGCCTCCCGGCGGGCCTGGCTGATCAGCTCATTGCGGGATTCCACAATGGTGCGGGACTGCTTGATCTCCGCGGGGAGCTGGGCAATGATCTCATCCAGCAGGTCGAGAACACGATCCCGCTCCAAAATGCATTTATCCGCAGCAAGAGGCATGGAACGTGCGTCCTGCACCATATCGTATAGTGTACCAATGATATCTTCTGTGCTGTTGTTGCTCATTATGAATCCTCCAAATTCTTTATTTGCCTTGGGAAATGCCGAAAAACAGATGTATTACAGCTTCCCTAATTTCCTGCGAAAATCCGGTATTATTTCTTCCGGTAAAAAGTCGGACAGCTCCGCACCGTAGTTGCCCAGCTCCTTCACCATACTGGAGCTCAGGTACATATATTGGCTGTCGGCGGTGAGAAACATGGTATCCAATTCCGGGTTGATCTTCCGATTGACCAGAGCCATCTGAAATTCGTTTTCAAAGTCCGAGCCGGCGCGAAGGCCCTTGACAATGACGCAGCTGCCCCTTCTTTTGGCATAGTCGGCCAAAAGCTCATTGGAGCAATCTACCTCCACATTGGGCAGATCCAGAGTGACACGCCGGATGAGCTCTTCCCGCTCTTCCAGGGTAAACATGGGATTTTTGCCCGCATTCACCATGACGCAAACAATGAGCTTGTCAAAAATGTTGGCGGCACGGCGGATGATGTTCAGGTGTCCGCTGGTGATGGGATCAAAGCTGCCGGGATAAACTGCTGTTTTCATATTATATCCAAATTATCCTTATCTTTTACGGTAGAGGGTCAGTATAATTTTGCCGTACTTATAATCCTTGGAGCGGGTATAGCCCTCAAATTCCCAAGGGAGCTCCTTGCCAAGAGGGCGTTCCGCAACTATTATACCACCGGATTGCAAAATGTCAATTTCCGTTATCCTTTTTATGGCATTTTCCAAAAAAACTTCCGCATAGGGCGGGTCAAGAAGAATGATTTGGAAGGTTTCTTTGCATCGATTCAGGTATTCCAGATAGTCGCTGTGCACCACGGACGCTTCCGATTCCAAATGCGTCTTCTTCAAATTGGCTCCAATCAGCTGACAGGCCTCCCGCCTGGCATCCACAAATACCGCCTTTGAAGCACCCCTGCTCAGTGCCTCAATGCCAAGCTGACCGGTGCCGCCGAACAAATCCAGCACTCTTGCCCCGGGAAGCTCAAATTGGATGATGCTGAAAAGAGCCTCCTTTACCCGGTCGGTTGTGGGGCGGGTCAGCATCCCCTGGGGGGTGTTCAGCTGGATTCCCTTTGCTTTTCCTGCAATGACGCGCATGTGATGCTCCTTTCTGAATCAGCGGGTCTATTCTTCCGGTTCCTGGTGAAAATGCTGATACACCGCCATGGCCGCATCCTTTGGAAGATATCGCTCCAATTCCGGCAGTGTGGCCTGGCCGATGGACTTGATGGATTTGAACTGGCGAAGCAGCTCCTGCTTTCGTTTCGGCCCGATGCCGGGAATGCCGTCCAGCTCTGAGTAGCGCAGGCGCTTGCTGCGAAGCTGTCGATGGAAGGTGATGGCAAAGCGGTGCGTTTCCTCCTGGATGGTGCCCACCAGGGCGAAAATGGCCTGATTGGTGTCAATGGAGATCTCCTGCCCTTCGGTGGTGACCAGGGCCCGGGTGCGGTGGCGGTCATCCTTCACCATGCCAAACACCGGGAAGGACAGTTTAAGCTCGTCCAGCGCATTCTGGGCAACCTTGGCGTGGTTGATGCCGCCGTCGATCAGCAGCAGGTCGGGTGCCGCATCAAAGCCCTTGTCCCCTGCTTTGTAGTGGGCAAAGCGGCGCTTCACCACCTGGTGCATGGAGGCATAGTCATCCTGGTTGGATAGGCCTTCCAGCTTAAAGCGTTTATAGTCGCTTTTCTTCGGCTTTCCGTCCTGAAAAACCACCATGCTTGCAACGATATCCGTGCCGGAGATGTTGGAAATATCGAAGGATTCGATCCGCTTTGGAGTGGGGATATTCAGCATTTTTCCGAAGAGAACCAGAATTGCCTGATTCCGCTCTTCCTTGTCCGTGACCCGCTGAGCTTCCTCCAGGGCGTTTTTACAGGCCAGCTCCACCAAGCGAACGTTATCTCCCCGCTGGGGCACCCTGAGCTTGGAGCTCCTGCCGTACTGCTGTTCCATGAGCTGAGAGAACAGCTCCCCGTCCTCCAATTCAAAGGGCAGCAGCACATGCCTGGGCGCAAAGCCACGGCTGAGATAAAACTGCTTCATCAGGCTGGAAACCGCTTCCTCCCGGTCATCGGGGGTGGGGAACACCTCGTATTCCTTGTCAAGCAAATTGCCGTTGCTGAAATGGAGCACTGCAAAGCAGGCCTTCACTTCAGTCTGGCCGTAACCCACCACGTCCGTATCCGCCAGAGTCCCCGCCGTCACAAGCTGCTTTTGTCCCAGGGCCTCCACGGCGTTGAGTCTGTCCCGCAGGGAGGCCGCAAGCTCAAATTCCAGATTCTCGGCAGCATCCAGCATCTGCTTTTTGATCTGCTCTGCCACAGACTTGTAGTTGCCGGACAAAAGCTGTTTGGCCTGCTCCATGGATTGGCGGTATTCGGTGCAGGTTTTGGAAGGCTGGCACCACCCGGCGCACTGGTTCATATGGTAGTTCAGGCAGGGCCGCTCCTTCCCAATGTCCCGGGGAAACTCCTTGGAGCAGGTTGGCAGCTTCAGGGTATGCTGCACCGCCTCCATCACATCATGGGTCACCCCCCGGCTGCCGAAGGGGCCGTAGTATTGGGCGCCGTCATCGGCCAGCTTGCTGACCAGGGTGATTTTGGGATAGACCTCCTTCATATTCAGCCGGAGGTAGGGATAGCCCTTGTCATCCTTCAAAAGAATGTTGTACTTGGGCAGGTAGCGCTTGATGAGAGAGCATTCCAGCACCAGGGCCTCGAACTCACTGGCCGCTACAATCACATCAAAATGGTGGATTTTGCTCACCATCATCCGGGTCTTGGGGGTATGGGAGGCGGTATCCTGAAAATACTGACTGACCCGGTTTTTCAGCTTCTTTGCCTTCCCCACATAGATCACCTTGTCGGTTTTGTCCCTCATGATGTATACCCCCGGGGCATAGGGCAGGGAAAGCGCTTTCTCCTTCAATTCATCAAAGGTCATGTTCAAACTCCAAAAAAGAACCGCCCCATGCGGCCTTCGGCATTGAGGCGGTCAATTGAGGGATGCTCTGGCACAGCGGGCCGGGTTTACAGTCAGCCGCGCCAGAGATTCCTACGAAAAATCAGTAAACATCCCGCTGGAGCAGCCCTTCCAGTGCATTCACGGCAGCTTCCTCATCGGAGCCGGCAGCGCTCAGGGTAACGGTGGTTCCCGTGATAATCCCCAGGGACATGATACCAAGCAGGCTCTTGGCATTCATCTTGCGGCTTTCGGACTCCAGCCAAATGCTGCTCTCGAATTCATTGGCCTTCTGCACGAAATAGGTAGCCTGTTTGTTATGCAGACCGGATTCACAGCGCACAACAACTTCTTTGTTGAACATATCCATACACTCCTTTACACCGCGTCCGTTGGAACGGGGTGAATCTACCTATATAATACCATTTTTACCGAAAAAGTCAACCAATTTTCGGACGAGTTGCACAAAGCATTCATTTTTTGTGCAACATTGCACATTTCTGCTTTTTTGAGCAAGATTGACCCGCATACTTTATGCAAATTCCGCAATGGTAACGCCGTCTTCACCCTCGCCGTATACACCCAGACGGTATTTTTTTACAAATTTATTCCGCTTCAAGGACTGATGGACAGCCTGACGAAGAGCGCCGGTGCCCTTGCCGTGGATGATGCGGACGGAGGAAAGCTTTGCGCGCATGGCCTCGTCCATATACCGATCCAGCACACAGATCGCCTCCACCGTATCCATGCCCCGCAGATCGACTTCGGAGGACATGGCGGCCATCTTCATCTCCCGGCCGGAGTGGGCAGGACGGCCCCCCTTGGACTTGTAGGGATTTTCATTTTCCAAAAGGTAGATTTCCTCCGGCTTGGCGGTGAGCTTCATGATTCCGGCCTGGAGCTGATAGGTGCCATCTTTGTTGATGGCAAGCACACTGGCCTTCATGCCCAACTTTAACAGCTCCACGGTGTCCCCCACCAGAATCCCACGGGTGGGCTGGGGGCGGGACTTTTCCGGCTGATTGGCACGGATGCGATCCTCAGTCTCGTTCAGTGCCCGGCGCAGCTCTGCCTGGCGCTGGTTGATGCCGGTGGTATCAGCACTGTCCTGAAGCTGCTTGCGAAGGGCTTTCAGCTCCTCGGATGCAAGATTGGCGGCGGCTCTCGCTTCCTCGATGATGCCCTGAGCCTCGCGGCGGGCAGCTTCCATGGCTTTTTCCTTTTCCTTTCGGAGCTGAGCCTGGTATTCCTCGCTCTGCTGCTTGATTTTGGCTGTTTCCTGCTTCAGCTTCTCCGCTTCCAGGCGGGCGTTTTCCATCTGCTGGCGCTGCTGCTCCAACTGGGAAAGCACGTCCTCAAAATCCTTGTCGCTTTTGCCCACCAGGTCGCCGGCCTCTTTCAGGATGTCCTCCGGCAGCCCCAGCTTTCTGGAAATGGCAAAGGCGTTGGATTTACCCGGGATGCCGATGAGCAGCTTATAGGTCGGCTGCAGGGTCTCCACATCAAACTCGCAGGAGGCATTGATGACCCCCTGGGTGCGCATGGCATAGAGCTTCAATTCTGCGTAATGGGTGGTAGCTACCACACGGCTGCCCATTTTACGGCTGAATTCAATCAACGCGATGGCCAGCGCCGCACCCTCCGCCGGGTCGGTGCCGGCACCCAGCTCGTCATAGAGCACCAGGGTCCGATCATCGCATTGCTCCACCACATCCACAATGGTTCTCATGTGGCTGGAGAAGGTGGACAGGCTCTGGGCAATGGACTGCTCGTCGCCGATGTCCGCCAGAATGGCATCAAAGGTGGAAAGCTCACTGCCATCCCCGGCAGGGACGTGGAGGCCGCACTCCGCCATCAGGGTCAAAAGGCCGATGGTTTTCAGGGTGACGGTTTTGCCACCGGTATTGGGGCCGGTGATGATCATGGTGTCAAAGTCGGAGCCTAAGCGCAGGGAGATGGGCACCACCTTTTGAGGGTCGATCAACGGGTGCCGGGCATTGCGCAGCTCCACCCTGCCGGTGTCATTCATGATGGGGGCCCAGGCCCGCATTCGATAGGCAAGCTTAGCCTTGGCAAAAATCACATCCAGCTGCACCAGCATGGAATAGTCCAGATTGATGTCCTCGGCGTGGGCGGCAGCTTCACTGGACAGCTCCGCCAGAATCCGCTCAATTTCCTTCTTTTCCTTCAATTCCAGCTCCCGCAGGGCATTGTTGGCATTCACGGCGGACATGGGCTCCACAAAGTAGGTGGAGCCGGTGGCGGAAACATCATGCACAAGGCCGGGCACATCGTTTTTGCACTCCGCCTTGACGGGAACCACATACCGTCCCTGACGGATGGTGATGATGGGCTCCCGAAGGAATTTGCTGTAGGCTGGGGAGGAAATGACTTTTTGCAGGCTGTCACGGATTTTCCCCGCCTGAATGCGCATATGGCGGCGGATATCCGAAAGCTCCGGGGAGGCGGTATCGGCAATCTCTTCCTCTGAGAGAATCGCACCGAAAATCCGATCCTCCAGGTATTTGTTGGGTGTCAGGGCATTGAACAGAGAATCCAGCACTGTGGCTGTGTCATCCTCCGATACATAGCCCTTGATGGTTCTGGCGCAGCGAAGCACCCCGCCAATGCAGAGCAGCTCCTTGGGCTGCAGACTGCCGCCCCGGTCTGCCCGTTCCAGACTAGAGGACACATCGCACACGTTGGAAAAAACCGGGTTTCCCTTTCTTGTGCAAAGGTCGGAGGCTGCGGTGGTCTGCTGCAGCATCAGCTCCACCTCCTCCAAATCAGAGGTGGGCCGCAGATTTCGGCAGCCCTCCTTGCCGCCTTCGCTGCCGGCACATTCTGCCAGCAGAGAAAGCACCTGATCCAGCTCCAGCTTGATCAGGGATTTTTCATATAATTCAGACATGGTGATCTCCTAAATTATGTAGATTCCAAAGCTTCATGATTGAAACACAATTTTTTGTAATAATCCAGCGCAGAAAAGCCCCGTTCCAGTTGGGTGGTGAGAAATCCCTCTGTCAGCTCGGAAAGCTTTTGGAGCTCTTCCCGGTTCAGCCGGAAGGAAAAAAGCTTTTTGGGGTCACAAAAGCAGATGTAGCGCATGGCATCCAGAATTCCCGGGGTGACCGGCAGACGGATTCCAGTGGAGGCACTGTCCCGGCAGCTCTGGCATTCCATCAGACCCGAGGACAGATCAAACCGATCCGGCATCTGGCAGCCGCAGACATGACAGCCGAACAAATCCGGGGTGTAGCCGGAAAGGCAGGCGGCCCGCAGCTCAAACACAGCCTTGACCTGATCGGAGGAAAGACCCAAATCAGAAAGGCCATACAGGCAGTTCAGCAGCAGCGACTGCAGCTCCGGGGTGGGATAGTCCTCCTGGGACAGCACCTCCGTCACCTGGGCAAAATAGGAGGCCAAAGACAGGTGCTCCAAATCTGACCGCAGATTCTGAAACAGGTTGATGACATGGGCTTCATTGATGCTGTACTGCCCCCGGTATTCAAAAACGGTGAATTCCCCATAGGCCAGGAGCTGGCAAACAGCGGCAAGGGGGCTGTTTTTCCGGCGCAGGCCTCGCGCCTTCAAGGTCAGCTTTCCGTGCTTTTTGGTCAGTACCGTCAAAAGAGCATCGCGGTCACTGTAGTCCGACACTCTGAGGACAATTCCCTGGATCGTCAGGTACATGATTTCCCTCCGTTTTCAGTGCGGCGCTGTAGAGCAGATAAGCCTCCGGTGCACCGGTTTCCAGAAATACATTCCAAAAGTCTTCCGCTTTCATACCAATCCCTCCGAAAATAGGATGTGCAGAGGGGTTTGGAATAGACCTGGAAATTATTCACTGTAGCCGAAATTGCGCACCAAAAAATCGCTGTCCCGCCAGTTCTCCTTCACCTTGACCCAAGTGGTGAGGTAGACCTTGGTGCCCATAAATTTTTCGCAGTCGGAGCGGGCCATGGAGGAAATCTTTTTCAGCATTTCACCGCCCTTGCCAATGATGATGCCCTTGTGGCTGGCCTTTTCGCAGTAGATGGTGGCATCGATATCGATGATGCCGTTGTCCCGTTCGGAAAATTTGGTGATTTCCACAGCGGTTCCGTGGGGCACCTCCCGATCCAAACACCACAGCAGCTTTTCCCGGATGATTTCCGCCATCACCTGACGCTCAGGCTGGTCGGTGGTCACATCCTCCGGGAACAGGAAGGGGCCCTCAATGGCATATTTTTCGCACACCTTCAAAAGCTCCTCCACGCCGTCGCCGGTTTTGGCGGAGATGGGAACAATGGCATCAAAATTGGCCTTCTGAGAATAGACGGAGATGACCTCCAACAGCTTGTCCTTCTCCACGGTGTCGATTTTGTTGATGGCCAGCACGGCAGGACACCGGCTGCCCTGGATCCTCTGCAAAAGTCCCTCCTCCTGGGGGCCGATGGAAGGGATGGGCTCCACCACCAGAATAGTCAAATCCACATCGGCAATGGATTCCTGGGCCACATTCACCATGTAGTCATCCAGCTTCGTTCTGGCCCGGTGATAGCCGGGGGTATCCACAAAGACAAACTGGGTATCCTTCCGGGTGACGATGCCGCAGATACGGTTCCGGGTGGTCTGGGGCTTGTTGGATACAATGGCGATCTTCTCCCCCACCAGATAATTGGTCAGGGTGGATTTTCCCACATTGGGGCGTCCGGCAATGGTGATCATTGCGGTTTTTGTTTTCATATCAAATCTCCTGTATGATAAAGTTTAGTTCCGCTGCATGCCGGGAATCTGAGCGGCGATGGCCTCTTCCCTGCTGCGCATTTGGCGCTTCTGCTCCCCTTCATCAAGATGGTCATAGCCCAGCAGATGGAGCATGGAATGAATGGTCAGATAGCCCACCTCCCGCTTGGTGGAGTGACCGAATTCCTTTGCCTGGGCTACGGCGCGTTCCAGAGAAATACACATATCTCCCAGGGGGCAAAGGCCGGTGCCGGGGTCCATGTACTCCGTCCAGTCCTTGGGAGGGGCACCGGCGGTCAGGTTGAACATGGGGAAGCTGAGCACATCCGTGGGCTTGTCGATGCTTCGGCTGGTTTTGTTGATGACCTGGATGCCATTGTCATCGGTCACAAGCACGTTGATCTCACAGGGGACAGTTATGCCCTCGGCCTTCAAGGTTTCATTGATGCAGGTGCGGATGTTTGCGCTGATGATGAGCTTTTGAAGCAGATTCCCTTCAAAAACCAGATTGATTTTATTTTTCATTGCTTTTTCCTCTGATACTGTCCTTTGAATTCCCGGGGGCTTCTCTTCTCCTCCGCTTTCTGGGCGGCTCGTTCGTAGGCATTGATGATCTCCTGCACCAGAGCATGGCGCACCACATCGGCGGAGGTGAGGCGGCAGATGGCAATGTCCTTCACCCCGTCCAAAACCCGGATGGCGTCCTTTAGGCCGGAGGTCTTGTCGTCGGGCAGATCGATCTGGGTGATGTCGCCGGTGATGACGATTTTGGAGCCGAAACCCAGTCGGGTGAGGAACATTTTCATCTGCTCCCGGGTGGTGTTTTGCGCTTCGTCCAGGATGATAAAGCTGTCGTCCAGGGTGCGGCCCCGCATATAGGCCAGGGGCGCTACCTCAATAGAGCCCCGCTCCTGGTACTTCTGGAAGGTTTCAGCCCCCAGCATGTCGTACAGCGCGTCGTAAAGCGGGCGCAGATAGGGGTCAACCTTGTTCTGCAAATCCCCCGGCAAAAAGCCCAGCCGCTCCCCCGCCTCCACCGCCGGACGGGTCAGCACAATGCGGTTGACGGTTCTCTCCCGGAAGGCAGCCACCGCGGCGGCAACGGCAAGATAGGTCTTTCCCGTACCGGCAGGGCCCACGCCGATGGTCACGGTGTTCTGGCTGATGGCCTTCATATATTTCTGCTGGCCCACGGTCTTTGCCTTGATGGGTTTCCCCTTGGCGGTGATGCACACCACATCCTTGGTCATCTGGACCACCTGCTGGTCGTTTCCCTCGTTGACCAGGGTGATCAGATACCGCACCCGCTGCTCATCGATGGTCTCCCCCTTGGAGGCCAGCGCCAGCAAGCCCTCTAACGTGCGGACGGCTTTGTCCACCATCTCCTCGTCACCGGATACCTTCAAATCCGTGCCCCGGTTGATGATGCGGACGCTCATGGCATCCTCGATCCTTTTTATATTTTCGTCGAAGGAGCCGAAAACGGCGATCACATCCTCCAAACGGTCAGCGTTGACAATTCGTTCAATCACTTTGCTCATGGGCTGCTCCATTCTCCAAATGCTCTCTGCCGATCATCTCCGAGCAGATATACTGCCCGGTCAGCAGATAGATGCCGGGTTTGGCCTCCCACACCTCATCGGGATGGGTGATGATACCGGCAATCATTTGGTCTGATAAATAGTGTTGGGAAAAAGTGGAAAGACTGCTTTGGGCCGCTTCTTTGTCCACCGGCTCCTCCTCGGATGAATACCAGCAAAGGGTATCACAGGCAAGAGCCACAGGCAGAGAAAAGCCTCCCGGAAGGGTCAGCCGATATTCCCTGCTTATTCTACCACAAGTGCTATCCCAAATTCCACTATCTTTCCATAAATTTATTCGATTTTTTCCCAGGAGAATGCTGTAGCGCCGCTGCTGCTTCTGCTCCCGGCCACGCACCTGGCAGGCAGAAGGGGTGACAGCCTGAAGGCTTCGCAGTGTTTGGGCATATACCTCTCCCTGAGCCCGGTCTGCCCGGATGCAGATTCCGCAGTCCGTATAGCCGGAAATCAGCACCTGCCCCTTCTGCACCGCCTGCCCCTCCCGGCATTGGACGGTTCCCTGGAGCGCGGTGACGGACTGAATGATGCCATCCCGCTCCGCAATGATGCTGCTGACGGTTTTTGCATTTTCCTTTTCCTGCTCCGCTCTGGTACGCTCCTGGACGGAGATGACAGCCCGGCAGCCATAGGTATTGATGCCTGCCCATTGGAGCTCCGGGATGGCGGAGAGTAAGGCATTTTTCATCTTTTCGCTTCTCACCTGGGCGCAGGAGGAAAACAGACGGATTCCGGCTTGCTCCGCAGCTTCCAGAATGATTCGATCCGGGATGAGATGATTCCCCTCCACCTCAACAGCCAGAATCCTGGTAGGCAGCACCAGGCTCACCGCAAAGAAAAGAAGCAGGCCGCTATAGAGCAGCGGACGCCGGAGAACGCTTTGCTCAATGGCGTGGAGCATGGTCTTTTGGACCAGCGTAATGCGGTCTCCCCGCTTTTCCAGCATCCTGCGGACAGCTGCATATTTTTTTCTGTTGATTACAAAGGAATAGGTCAGTTCATCCTCCTGCCGGACAGAAAAGACGGGAATGGAACGTTGATTCAACAGCTGAATACTGCCCCAGATGTTGGCACTGGTAACCCGAATACGAATCCTGTCCCTGACTGAATGCAGATAGTTCATCTTCCCTCCCCCCGAAGCAGGCAGATGCCATCGATCCGCCCAGTGACAATCAGCTTCACCTTGGTCATGTGTTCCAGCGTCAGGCCGCAGCCATTGATCTGCAGCTGACCATACTTCATTTTGATACCGATTTTCTCTGTGGAATACTGGATCACACCAAGGTGGTTTTCTACAAGAACCCGGTGGCTCCCTGCCAGCTCCACGATTGGAACAATGGGAAGGAGCTCCGGGTTCACCGCCTTCTCCGACAGGTATTCCCTGAGCTTCCGTCTGGGCATCATCCCCTCACCTCTTGCTGAAAGCATATGTATGTGGCTGGGGGCATTTGCATAGATTCTTCCGAGGTGAATTGCGTTGGGAAAAAGGAAATTGGTAGCCGCAGCAGCATCGGCGGCGGGAATGCTGGCGCTGATACTGGACAGCAGGACAGCCCTGGCCGGGGCGGTGCAGGGGGTGGAGCTGTGTCTCAAAACCCTGATTCCCTCCCTGTTTCCGTTTCTTTTTCTGTCCGGGTGCTTCTCTGCCGCATTTTCGGGTGGAAAGCAATCCGGGCTGCGGTTTTTTGGAAAACTCTTTTCGCTTCCGGCTGGAACAGAATATCTTCTTGTACCCGCATTTCTGGGAGGATACCCGGTGGGGGCCCAAGGGGTCAGCCAGGCCTATGCTTCCGGCTGCATCTCAAAAAACCAGGCGGAGCGAATGCTGGCCTATTGCAGCAATGTGGGGCCTGCATTCCTGTTTGGAATTCTATCCCGTCAATTTAACAAAAGCAGCCTGGTCTGGATCACCTGGGCCATCCAAATTCTCAGCGCCTGGACGGCCGCAAAATTCTTTGGCTGCGGAGAGACCCAGACTTTTCAGAAGGAAGGGCCCGGTGACCCAGCCTCCTTCGGAATGGAAGATGCCGTGATCGCCATGCTGAAAATCTGCGGTTGGGTCATTCTTTTTCGGATCGTACAGGCTTTCTTGAATCGTTGGTTCCTTTGGGCAGTGGTTCCCTGGGCCCGGGTGAGCATTGTGGGTGCCTTGGAGCTGGCCAATGGGTGCTGCTGCCTGGGCCTGATTTCAGAAGAAGGACTTCGTTTCCTTGTCTGCAACTGCATACTCTCCTTTGGGGGACTTTGCGTTGCCTATCAAACTGCCTCTGTCTGCAGCGGACTGGGGCTTCGATACTATTTTGCCGGAAAAATCCTTCAAGCGGTTGCAGCAGCGCTTCTTGCTGCAGGGATATACTACCGTCTCTGGGTCTTCTTCCCTCTCTGGCTGGCAGCAGTCATGTTTGCACCCAGGGCTTTTCAAAAAAAGAGTAGAAATCCCGCACTGCTTGGTGTATAATAGAAGGAGAAACCAATGGAGGACAAAGATATGCTGTTTCGGAAAAAGATTGAACGCTCCTGCTCCTACTGCGCTTACAGTGCCAAGCTGGACGATACGGACATATTATGCAGCAAGCGGGGCCTGAAACAGGTGGGGGACAGCTGCCGGAAATTCCGCTATGACCCCTGCAAGCGAGTGCCCTTCAAAGCAAAGGGCATGGACTTTTCCCAATTCAAGGACAGCGATTTTTCTCTGGATGATTGATATAGCAAATTCCCGTTCAAAGCCCGGTTGGGTGCCTTGAACGGGAATTATTTTGCCTATGAGAAAAGCTTCTCGGTGACCGCGTCGCCTGCCTGGATAAAGGTATCGGGCACCTCTCCCACAATTACCGTCTCCGCCACCACCACCTGGCTGGAGACAGAAAAGGTACTGGTCTCCCCCAGCACCAGCACTGCCGCGTCCACATCCACTTCCATAATCAGCTGATGCAGGGTCTGGTTGATGCCGGCCTGGCAGAAATTGCTGGTAAAGGAGGCTTCGCTGTTCCGAATGGCGAGAATCCGCACCGGGATGGTGGGCCCTTTTCCCGAAAAGAATTCCGGCAAAAACAGGCTGCCGATGGGAATTCCGATGTCGGCAGCGTCCAGCGCCAGAATCTTTCCATTGATGATGTTCAGAATGTCCGTTTTCAGATGGTTCACTTCCCCGATGTTGGTTTTCAGGGCAGTGATTCGGCCATTCAAATCCTTTTCAAAATAGACGATGCGGTCATACTGGATGTTTCCGTTTTCGATTTGCTGGGCAATGGCGTCATTGGCCAGATCCGATGTGGCATTCTTCACGCTGGTTTCTGCCAGATCCCGGATGGTCAGGCGGTACTTGCTTCGCAGTGCGAAAAAGGAAGCAAACAAAAGCACGAGCAAAATGAGTATAAACAGGCAGAATTTTCTGAAACCTCTCCGCATGGCATTCCCCTCCGGGAAAGACTATGCAAAAAGTTGGGTTCCCATCACAGCTTTTTCAGGAACGCGGAGGCCGTTTTCGCCATGAGCTTTTTGGTGCCGATGTCGTCGAAGGCGATTTCCAGCAGCGCATCTCCGCCCATTTTGTTGACCGTAAGCACCATCCCCCGTCCGAAGGCGGCGTGGGTCACCATATCCCCCTGCTGCAGCTCCAGCATGGGAGCGGCGGACTTGGAGGAAAGCATGGAGCTCTCGCTGTGGTAGCGGGGCTTTGGACGGGAGCTGTAGGAAGAATAGGGCCGTTCATAGCCGCCGGAAGCAGCTGCCTGGCTGGGCCGGTAGCCGCCTCTTTTCTGGATGCAAGCCTCTGGAATTTCCTTCAAAAACCGGGAAGGCAGAGAGGACGAGGTGCGGCCATAAATCATCCGCTGGCGGGCATAGCTGATGGTCAGAGATCGCTTGGCCCGGGTGATGGCCACATAGCACAGCCGCCGCTCTTCCTCCATTTCGGCCTGATCGCCGATGGAGCGCTGGCCGGGGAACAGGCCGTCCTCAAAGCCCACCAGGAACACATGGGGAAATTCCAGGCCCTTGGCGGAGTGGATGGTCATCATCACCACCGCGTCATCAGAGGCGTTGTACTGCTCAATGTCCGTGTACAGCGCGATTTCCTCCAGGAATCCCGCCAAAGTGGGCTGGTCCGTATTCTCCATATAGGAGTGGATGCTGGATTTTAATTCCCGCACGTTTTCCAGCCTGGTTTTGTTTTCCTCGGTGTCCTTGGCGTTCAGCATTTCCACATAGCCCGTGCGGCTGAGCACCTCATCGTAGAACTCCGGCAGGCTCATGCCCTCGTCCAGAAGCTGGGCAAGCCCCTCAATCATGGCAGAGAACTGCAAAAACTTCATGGCGGTCTTTTCCAGGGGCGCATAGGAATAGGGGTCGGAAATGATGCTGTACAGGGGCTTGTCCTCCGCCTCTGCCAGCCGCTCCGCCATTTCCATGGCCTTTGCCCCAAGGCCTCTGGGGGGATTGTTGATGATCCGGCGCAGACGCAGGGAGTCCGCCCGGTTGTTGATGACGCACAGGTAGGAGAGCATGTCCTTGATTTCTGCCCGGTCAAAGAATCGGGTGCCCCCAATCACCCGGTAAGGAATGCCGTTTCGTTTCATGGCGTATTCCAAAGCGTTGGACTGGGCGTTGGTGCGATAGAGGATGGCAAAATCCTTCATCCCCTTGCCTCGGGTGGAGGCCAGAATCTGACCGGCTACAAAATTGGCTTCAGCTCCTTCATCCGAGGCTTCGTATACGGTGATGGGGTCGCCGCTGCCGTTGGCCGTCCAGAGCTTCTTGCCCTTGCGTCCCAGGTTGTGGGCAATCACCGCATTGGCCGCATCCAGAATGGACTGGGTGGATCGGTAATTCTGTTCCAGCCGAATGGTGCGGCAGCCTCGATACTGCTTTTCAAAGCTGAGAATGTTCTCGATGGTTGCGCCCCGGAACCGGTAAATGCTCTGGTCATCATCGCCTACCACACAGATATTTTCGTGACCTCCCGCCAGCAGCGCGGTGAGCAGGTACTGCATGTGGTTGGTATCCTGGTATTCATCCACCAGAACATATCGGAATTTCCTCTGATAGTAGCGGAGGATATCCTCATGCTGCTGCAAAAGCTGGACAGTGACATAGATGATGTCGTCAAAATCTAGCGCGTTGTTTTCTTTCAGCTGGGCCTGGTATTTCTCATAGGCCTTTGCAATGTATTTGGCCCGGAGATCACCGCTTGCTTCCGCAGTCCGAAACATTTCGGCGGCGGAGATCATCTTGTCCTTCTGGCGGCTGATGGCTCCAAGGACATATTTGGGCGGAAAGGTCTTTTCGTCCATGTCCAGCTCCTTCAGGACGCCCTTCATCACCCGTTCGGAGTCGGCGGTGTCGTAGATGGTGAAGCTGCGGGTATAGCCCATGGGCTCAATGTCCCGCCGCAGAATCCGGCAGCAGGCGGAGTGGAAGGTCATGGCCCAGATATCCTCCGCCTCAGGCCCCAAAAGGGCGGACAGACGATCCTTGATCTCGTTGGCGGCCTTGTTGGTAAAGGTAATGGCAATGATGCTCCATGGCACCGCCGGGTCAACAGCGCAGAGCCGGTTTGCCCGCCAGCGGTCTTCGTCACTGGAAACATCGTTCATGGCTTCCAGGAATGTCACGTCCTCGTCGGTCAGATCGGCGGGAAGCTCGCTGCAGTCGCTGCCCCGCCCGTAGCGCATCAGATTGGCAATTCGGTTGATGAGAACGGTGGTTTTGCCGCTTCCGGCGCCGGCCAGCAAAAGCAGCGGCCCCTCGGTTGTCAGAACAGCTTTCTGCTGCATCCCGTTCAGCTGGGAAAACTGGGACGCGATGTATTTTTGCCTGGCGGCAAGAAATCTTTCTTCCATTTGTTCGGTCATAGGTACACCTGTCTATCTATAGGATGCTCCTATTCTACTTCATTTTCGGCAAAAGGTAAAGAGGGACTATCGCATGAATTCCCGAATTTTCTCCAATGCCTTCTTTTCAATCCGGGACACCTGCACCTGGCTCACGTTCATCACCTTCGCCACCCGCTGCTGGGTCAGGCTGTGGTAATAGCGCAGCTGAATGACCAATCGCTCCCGCTCCGGCAGCTTTTCCACCGCCTGGCGCAGGGCGATCCTCTCCACCATTCGTTCCTCGGATTCCGTATCGGTGAGGACATTTTCCAGACAGAAACCATCCTCCCCGGTTTCCTGATGGATGGATTCGGTGGCTGCGGTGGCGGTTTCGGCAATGGCAATTTCCTCCGGCGTAAGGCCCGTTTGGTCGGACAGCTCCTGGATGGTGGGCTCCCTGCCCAGAAGGGATGTTAATTTGCTGCGAATGCTTTTGATGGAAGCCGCCTGCTCCTTTAAGCTCCTGGAAACCTTCAAGGTTCCGTCATCCCGAAGGAAGCGGCGGATTTCCCCGGAAATTTTGGGCACTGCGTAGGTGGAGAACTGGGTGCCGAATTCCAGATCAAACCCCTCCACCGCCTTCAAAAAACCCAGGCACCCCAGCTGATAGAGGTCGTCGGTTTCTGCGCCCCGGCCAATGAATCGTCGAGCCACCGACCAGATGAGGCCGGAGTTCTCGTTCACCAGCTGCTCGGAGGCAGTCCGATCCCCCTGCTGGGCCAGGCGGATGAGTTCTTCCGTCCTGCTCATTTCCGGCGCTGCAGCTTTCGGCGCATATGTACCGTGGTACCTTTGCCGGAAGCGGAGGAAACCTCGAAGTTCGTCATAAAGCTCTCCATAATGGTAAAGCCCATACCGCTGCGCTCCGCTCCCCCGGTGGTGAAGGAGGGGCGTCTGGCCTGCTCCACATCGGTAATTCCCACGCCCTTGTCCTTGATGACAATGTCCAGCACATTGTCCTTGAGGATCCGGCAGCGCAGGGTGATATTGCCGATTTCATTCGGATAGGCATGGACGATGCAGTTGGTTACCGCCTCGGAAACAGCGGTGCGGATGTCTCCCAATTCCTCCAGGGTGGGGTCCATCTGTGCCGCAAAGCAGGCCACCGCGCTGCGGGCGAAGGCCTCGTTGGTGGAGCGGCTGGGAAATTCCAGAATCATATAGTTGTCAAATTTCATGATACCGCCTCCCGAATTTCCACCAGCTTGTCAATACCCGAAGCCCGGAACACCCGCATGGGCTGGGGCGAAATCCCGGAAAGAAGCAGTTTTCCCTCGATCTGGGACATGTTGCGCAGAGCGTTGATGACAACCGCAATGCCTGAGGAATCCACAAAGGTTACATCCTGAAAATCCAGGACGCAAACCTCCGGCATATAGGCCTCGATTTTGGAAGCGATGATCTGGATATAAGCCTTGGCGCAATGGTGGTCAATTTCGCCGGTGAGGGCAATGGTCAATTTTCCGTTTTCCAGGAAACTGGTAAAGTGCATTTTGAAATCCTCCTTTGTAAAGCTGCTGTTTGAAGTATAATCCTTGGAAATCGAAAATACAGTCGAAATCCAGGGCAAAAAACAAGGCAGAAGAAAAACAAGCGTTTCTCCTCTGCCTGATTGATTTGATGATTACTCCTCTGATTCCAGGATCTTGACCCCCAGTTCAAAAGCCAGTAATGCAATTTTCCCTTTGTCATCCAGTCTGGTTTTCCCGGATAGACTGCGAGGGTCCCAAACAGCCTGGTCAAGATTGTCCCCCGCATAGAAAAACTGAAAAAAGTCCACGCCCCGGAAGTCGGCCGCCGCCTGCATTCCGGCGCATTCCATCTCCACACAGATGGCCCCCTGGGCTTTCCGTCGGGCAACCTTCTCCCGGGTTTCCCGGTAAGGGGCATCGGTGGTCCAGGTGGTACCCTCCACATAGGGGTAGCCGTGTTCGTCCAGCACCTGATGAAAAAGGTCTCGGAACTTATGATTGACCTCGATGCTGTCCGCAGGAGGCGCATAATGGTAGCTGCTGCCCTCGTCCCGCAGCGCTTTCGTGGGAATGATGATACCGCAGTCCTCAATGCTCTTATCCAGTACACCGCAGTTGCCGAACAGAATCAGCTTTTTCAGACCCATCACGATCATATCCTCAAAATCCCCAATGCAGGCGGGCTCCCCTACCCTGGATTCAAAGAACGCAAACCGTCTTCCCTTGTAGGTAATGGCGTAGATGGGCTGCTTCCCATTGGCACCGCCCACCCGGGCGATTTCTTCCGGCTCAAGGAAAGCAAGCACCGCTTCAAACAGATGGTGGGAAAAACAGGATATTGTGATTTCTGGGTAATTGTCCACCCTGTTCTTCACGCACATTTCCGGGTTGATCACCGCATCCCGGCAGGAATCAAATTCCTCCAATAGCATCTTCTTCGCCTCTTTTCTTATTATGAAAAGTCCTGGTTGATGGTTGGTCAACCAGGACTTGGGAAATTATAATGCCTTCATGGCGGCAAGACTCTGCTCCAAACCGGCAATCAGGTCACGGGCCTTCTGTGCCTTGGCCCGTTCCGCGTTGACCACAGCCTCGGGAGCCCGGGAAATAAAGTTCTCATTGGAGAGCTTCCCTTCCAGACCTTGCAGATTCTTCCTTGCCTTTTCCAGCTCCTTGGTGATGCGCTCCAGCTCCTTGGCAATGTCCACCAGCTGGCCCATGGGGATATAGAGCTTTGCATCGGAGGTGGCGCAGGTGACCATGCCGTTCAGGTTTTCCGGCTCGGCATCCAGGAGGGTCACGCTGTCAGCATAGGCCAAACGCTGGATGAAGCCCTCACCCTCGGCAAACACCTGGGGTTTGGAGGTCAGAACGTACAGCGCCGCCTTTTTGGAGGGGGGCACGTTCATCTCCGCACGGCGATTGCGGATGGAGCGGATGGCGTTCATCACAGACTCCATGTGGGATTCCTCTTCCTGGAAGGCCAGCTTCTCGCTGTACTCCGGCCACTTGGCAACGATCAGGGCTTCTCCCTCATGGGGCAGGCTCTGCCAGATTTCCTCGGTGATGAAGGGCATGAAGGGATGCAGCAGCCGCAGGGTCTGATCCAGCACATACACCAGCACGGCAATGGCGGTCTGCTTCCGCTCTGCATCCTCGCCGTACAGTCTGGCCTTGGTCAGCTCGATATACCAGTCGCAGTAGGTGTCCCAGATGAAATCATAGACCTTTTGCACTGCCACGCCCAGCTCATACTTTTCCAGATTCTCGGTGACCTCCGCAATCAGGGTATTCAGCTTGGACAGCACCCACTTGTCGGCAATTTCCAGCTTTTCCATGGGAGGCAGGGCATTCACCGCATCCTGGGACAGGTTCATCATCACATACCGGGAGGCATTCCACAGCTTGTTGGCAAAGTTGCGCATGGCCTCGCAGCGCTCCACATAGAAGCGCATGTCGTTCCCGGGAGAGTTGCCGGTGACCATGTTCATCCGCAGGGCATCGCAGCCGTACTTGTCGATCATTTCCAGGGGGTCAATGCCGTTGCCCAGGGATTTGCTCATCTTGCGGCCCTTGTCGTCCCGCACCAGACCGTGAATCAGCACGGTGTGGAAGGGGGTCTTGCCGGTGTGCTCACAGCCGGAGAAGATCATTCTGGCGACCCAGAAAAAGATGATGTCATAGCCGGTGACCAGCACATCGGTGGGGTAGAAATAATCCAAATCCGCGTTCTTGTCCGGCCAGCCCAGGGTCTCGAAGGGCCAGAGGGCGGAGGAGAACCAGGTATCCAGCACATCGGGGTCACGCTCAATGTTGGTGCTGCCGCACTTTTCGCACTTGCAGGCATCCTCCCGGGAGACGGTGATGTGGCCGCAGTCTGCGCAGGTCCAGGCGGGAATCTGATGGCCCCACCAGAGCTGGCGGGAGATGCACCAGTCACGGACGTTTTCCATCCAGTTCAGATAGGTCTTGCTGAACCGGTCGGGGACGAACCTGGTCTCCCCTTCCTTCACAACCCGGATGGCCTCCTCTGCCAGAGGCTTCATTTTCACGAACCACTGGGCGGAGATGATGGGCTCCACATCGTTGTGGCAGCGGTAGCAGGTACCCACATTGTGGGAGTAGTCCTCCACCTTCAAAAGATAGCCGCCCTCTTCCAGGTCCTTGACGATCTGCTTCCGGGCTTCATAGCGATCCAGGCCCTCATATTTGCCGCCCAGCTCGTTGACCTTGCCGTTGTCATCCAGCACCCGGATGACCTCCAGATTGTGGCGCAGACCCACTTCAAAGTCGTTGGGGTCATGGGCAGGGGTCATCTTCACGCAGCCGGTGCCAAATTCCATCTCGGCATAATCGTCGGCCACCACGGGAATTTCCTTGTTCATCAGGGGCAGAATGACTTTCTTGCCCACAATGGAGGCGTAGCGCCCATCGTTGGGGTTGACGCAGACGCCGCTGTCGCCCAGCATGGTCTCGGGACGGGTGGTGGCCACCACCACTTCCCCGGTGCCGTCCGCCAAGGGGTAACGAATGTGCCACAGGTGGCCGGGCTTATCCACATACTCCACTTCCGCATCGCTGAGGGCGGTGACGCAGTGGGGGCACCAGTTGATGATGCGGCTGCCCTTATAAATCAGGCCCTTTTCATACAGGGAGACGAACACCTCCCGGACGGCCTTGGAGCAGCCCTCGTCCATGGTAAACCGGGCCCGATCCCAGTCGCAGCTGGCTCCCAGCTTCTTCTGCTGCTCCACGATCCGGTTGCCATACTTCTGCTTCCAGTCCCACACCCGTTCCAGGAACTTCTCCCGGCCCAGGTCATAGCGGGTCTTGCCCTCCTTGCGCAGCTCTTCCTCCACCTTGATCTGGGTGGCGATGCCCGCATGGTCAACGCCGGGAATCCAGAGCGCGTTGTAGCCCTGCATTCTCTTGAAGCGAATCAGGGTATCCTGCAAGGTGGCGTCCATTGCGTGACCCATGTGCAGCTGCCCGGTGACGTTGGGAGGGGGCATGACGATGGTGAAGGGCTTTTTGCTTTCATCCCGCTCTGCGTGGAAATAGCCGCCCTTCTGCCACATGTCGTAGATTCTGGCTTCCACGGCCTGGGGCTCGTAGACCTTTTCTAGTTCTCTTGCCATAATGATCTCCTTTCAACTGAAAACGCCCTGACTCCCAATTGGAGTCAGGGCGAAAAATTCCGCGGTACCACCTGATTTCCCGGCTTGCCGGGCACTTTGAAGCAATAACGGGCTGACCCGTACCATCCTACTTTCCTTCGGACAGTCCACTCCCGGGCGACCTGCGGCAAAGACCAATTTGTGCTTGCACCAACCGCACATTCTCTGCATTGGAGGCTTTTGCCGCTCCTCCCGCTCATCGTGTTTTGTATTTCCGCCATTTTACAGTAAATCCCCTGTTTTGTCAATAGAAATTTTCCAGAAGTTTTGGGAAATAGGAAAAGCAAAACTTCTGTAAATTCCCGGGAGTTTTCCTTGACGAATGGGTAAAATGAAATATAATGGAAGCATCCTGAAAACAGGAGTTGAATTCTTTTGAAGCTCTCTTTGATTGTGCCCTGCTTTAATGAAGCAGAAAATGTACAGCTTTTCCAGGAGGAGACCATCAAGGCCTTCCAGGGCTGCGGCTATTCCTTTGAGATCATCTTTGTGGACGACGGCAGCTCCGATGCCACGCTCCACAATCTGCGCAAGCTCTATGAGCAGCAGCGCTGCCCGGTGAAGGTGGTGTCCTTCTCCCGCAACTTCGGCAAGGAAGCGGGACTCTACGCCGGGCTCCAATACGCCCAGGGGGATTACATCAGCCTGATCGATGCCGATTTGCAGCAGCGGCCGGAAATCGTCAGGGAAATGGTTGATTTCCTGGAAAATAATGCCGAATACGATGTGGTGGCCGCCTATCAGGATCGGCGGCGGGAGGGGAAGATTCTATCCCTTTTCAAAAAAACCTTCTATCAGGTGATCAACAAAATGTCCGATGTGACCCTGCAGCCCGAGGCCAGTGACTTTCGTACCTTCCGCAAAAGCGTCCGTGACAGCATTTTGAAGCTGGGAGAATATCACCGTTTCTCCAAGGGTATTTTCGCATGGGTGGGCTACAAAACCCACTATATTCCCTACACTGCCTGTCAGCGGGCCTTTGGCACCACCAAATGGAGCTTTCGGAAGCTTCTGAACTACGCCATTGAGGGAATCATCGGCTACTCCACCGCTCCCCTGCGGCTCTCCACCTGGCTGGGCGGCCTCACCGGAATTGCCGCCGTGCTGTATCTGATTGCGGTGGTGCTGCAAAAGCTGATTTGGGGCATTGATGTGCCGGGCTATGCCACCATCATTGTGCTGATTCTGTTTTTTGGCAGCGTTCAGCTCTTCTGCATCGGCATCATCGGAGAATATGTGGGCCGTATCTTTGAGCAGTCCAAGCAGCGCCCCATTTATATTGCAAAGGAAGTTCTCCTTCCTCAAGAAGGAAAGAAGCCTTGATAGACTTTCAGCCCCACGAAACGTGGGGCTGAATGAAGTTATCTGAAAGATTCTTTTCAAATTTCCTGTCTGCCTTCCAGGGCCCGGGAAAGGGTCACCTCGTCCGCGTATTCCAGCTGGCTGCCCACGGGCACGCCATAGGCCAGCCGGGTGACCTTGACCTCCATGGGCCGCAGAAGCCGGGAGATGTACATGGCAGTGGCCTCCCCTTCCGTGTCGGGATTGGTGGCCATAATGACTTCCTTCACAGTGCCGGCGCTGACCCGCTTCAAAAGCTCCCGGATGCGGATATCCTCCTGGGTCACATGATTCAATGGGGATATGACTCCATGAAGCACATGGTAGACCCCGCGAAACTCCCGGGAACGCTCCATGGCGATGACATCCTTGGGCTCTGCCACCACACAGATGACATCCTTATCCCGGGACGGGTCATCACAGATGGGGCAGATCTCCCGGTCCGTAATGTTCTGGCAGCAGGGACAGGTATGGACGGATTTCTTTGCCTCCAAAATGGCATCAGCAAAGGCCTGGGCATCCTCCAGCGGCAGCTCCAACACATGAAAGGCCAGCCGCTGGGCCGTCTTGCCGCCGATGCCCGGAAGTCTGGCGAAATGGTCGGCCAAATCCTGCAGCGCTGCGGGAAAAAACTGCATACGGCCTCCTTAGAACAGGCCGCCCAGATTCAGGCCGCCGGTCAGCCGGGACATGTTGTTGGCGGCTTCGTTGTCAGCGGTGCGCATGGCCTCGTTGACAGCAGCCATCACGGTATCCTGCAGCATTTCCACATCATCGGGATCTACCGCCTCAGGATTGATGGTCAGGCTGACCAGCTCATGCTTGCCGTTTACGGTCGCGGAAACCATTCCGCCGCCGGCGCTGGCGGTGAAGGTCTTGCTCTCCTGCTCCTGCTGCATGCGAAGCATTTCCTGCTGCATCTTCTGAGCCTGCTTGAGCATTGCACTCTGATTCATGCCGCCGGGCATGCCGCGAAATCCATTTTTAGCCATAATCGATTCTCCTATTCCAAATATTTATTCTTTCATATTGACGATATCGCTGTGATTTCTGCCAAAGGTAAGCAGATTTTCCATTCTGGAATTCCCGGCTGGCCTGGCAGAGAGGTCAACGGTGACCACCTTGACCGGCCTGCCCAGCTGGGCAGAGGCCTTGCGGGAGACTATTTCCAGGATTTCTTTTTTGCCGATCATATCGGCGGTAAAGGTATTTCTGCACCGCAGCTCCAACACGCCCTTCACCATCACGCCCCGCACCGGCGCATTGTCGGTGGAAACGAAGAAGCCGGAGACGGGAGGCTTTAACTCCTGGCGGACACCGGCGACCAGCTCTGCCCAGAACCCCATGGGAAGCTCGTCCGAAACCGGCTCCATAGGTACAGGGACTTCCATCGTCTCCTCAGCTGCCTTGGGTTCATTGGGCACAGAGGCAGCTGGAACCTGGGGCTGAGAGACAAGAAGGGTGCCGCTTCTGAGCTGGTCTTCCAGCCGGGTCAGGCGGGCATTCAAGGACTTGGCATCCAGACTCAGCTCCGGCTGACACAGCTCCAGGATACACAGCTCGGCATCCATCCTCCGGCTGGCGCTTCTGGTAAATTCTGAAAGGGTCTGCTGGATCAGATTCATCATCCTGACCAGTTCTCCGCTGGAAAGCTTTGCGGACAGTTCAGCTACTTCCTGGTCGGAGGCAACACCGGAAAGCATGGAAATACCTGCGTTGGGCGCAGTTTTGATGACCAGAATGTCCCGAATCAGGCAGGCCAGTTCATCCAGCATGGCGCTTAAATCCTTGCCCTCGGTGTAGAGCTTGTTGAACAGGCTCAGCGCGTTTTTGGAATCATGGGAAGCGATAAACCCAAGCATCTGGGCGCAGGTTCGCTCACCGGCGATGCCCAGGCAGGTATAAACGGCCTCGGCAGTCAACTCCCCCGGTGTGGCAGAGGCGCATTGATCCAGCAGGCTCAGGCCGTCCCGCATGCCGCCGTCAGCCAATCTGGCAATGACTCTGGCTGCGGACTCGTCCAGATCAATGTTTTCCTGATAGGCAACATATTGAAGCCTCGCGGCGATGTCCTCCTGGCTGATCCGTCGGAAGGAAAAGCGCTGGCACCGGGACAAAATGGTTGCCGGAACCTTGTGCAGCTCTGTGGTGGCCAGGATAAACAGCAGATGCTCCGGCGGTTCCTCGATGATTTTCAGCAGGGCGTTGAAAGCGGAGAGGGAAAGCATGTGCACCTCATCGATGATGTACACCCGCTTTTTCACCTGAGACGGGGTATAGACGGCATCATCCCGCAAATCCCGGATGTTGTCCACACCGTTGTTGGAGGCAGCATCGATTTCCAGCACATCCATACAAGTGCCGGAGTCAATGGCTCTGCAGGCCTCGCAGCAGTTGCAGGGGTTGCCGTTGTCCGGGTTGAGGCAGTTTACCGCTTTGGAAAGAATTTTGGCGCAGGTGGTTTTGCCGGTGCCCCGGGAGCCGGTAAAAAGATAGGCATGGCTCATCTTCCCGGTCATCAGCTGGGTTTTGAGGGTTTGCGTGACCGCCATCTGACCGGATACATCGTCAAAGGTCTGGGGGCGATATTTACGATACAACGCCTGATAGGCAGCCATTACCTCTCTCCTTTCAAACTGTAAAAAACATGCCGGCCCATAACAAGATCGCACACCCACATTTGTTCAGGCAACACACCCCCAGAGCCGTGCAGAAAGCTCAAAATCGGCAATCCTGCGGCACACGAGAAGATCCGCTTAATGCTGCTTGGTTCCCCACCTGACATGGTTCACGGGATCTCATTGCGCAAGACCGATTTCTCAACACCTCTTACACGGGCCGGTGGTACATTACACCTAACCGGGTGTGGGAATTCATCCCTGCTGTAGCGGTTTGCAGGTACAGGGCACCGCTAACTCCCCGACTAGTGCGACCTTGTTATAAGCCGGCAGCTCAAACAAGGGAAATATTCTGTTTTAGTTCAGCTTGGACTCCACAAAATCAGCCAGCTCCTGGAAGGTGGTGATCTTCTGATCCTCCATATCCAGTTCGACACCCAGCTCGCTCTCCAGATCCATGATCATTTCCACAATGTCCAGGGAGTCAATGCCCAGGCTTTCAAAGGTGCTGTCGGGGCTGATGTCAGAGGCATCAATCTCCAGCTGCTTGGCGGCATACTTTACAAGTTTCTCGTACATTCTTTATGTCCCTCCAAATATTCTGTGTAGAACATTTCCGTAATATTCTAGTACAGGACAGCAGTTTTGTCAATCCTTGATTTTGTGAACGATTCGTGAAAGGTATTTTTATCCCGTTATGGGGACGGACATTCCCGCCGCGTAGGCCGTTGCCCAGGCAATTTGCAGGTTAAAGCCCCCGGTGTAGGCATCACAGTCCAGGATTTCTCCCGCAAAAAACAGGCCGGAAACAAGCTTGGATTCCATGGTTTTGGGGTCGATTTCCGAAACCTTCACACCGCCGGAGGTGATGATCGCCTCGCTGACCGGGCGCTTGCCCGCGATATCAACGGTGAATGCCTTCAATAGCTCCACCAATGCCCGGCGCTTTTGCTTCGTCAGAGAATTGGCCTGCAAATCCGGTGAAATCTCCAACCGACGCAGCACAACAGGAATCATGGAGCGGGGCAATAAATCCGTAAGGGCATTTTCCATGGAGCGGTTTTGATACAGCTCCAAGTCCCGCAGGATTCGTTCATCCAGCTTGTTTTCCTCCAGAGCAGGCTTCAAATCAATTACCAGACGGCACCCCTCCCCTTTCAGATGGCAGCTGGCGCTGAGCACTGTGGGGCCGGAAATACCGAAATGGGTGAAAAGAAGCTCCCCAAAATCCTTGTAAAGCACCTTTCCCTTGGCACTGAGCAGCTTCACGCCCACATTCCGAAGGGACAGCCCCTGCATATCGGCACAGTCCGGCCCCTCCGCCGTCAGCGGCACAAGGCTCCCCTCCTGGGCAACGATGGTATGGCCCAACGCGCCAGCAAACCGATAACCGTCACCAGTGGAGCCGGTAGAAGGATAGGATACCCCGCCTGTAGCAAGAATCACACAGCGAGCTTCATAGGTATTTTTTTCGGTTTTCACCCCAGACACCGCCGAATCCCGGGTTAAAATTTGTACCACCGTCTCATTTTTGACGACGACACCCAGTCTGTGCAATTCCCTCTGCAGGCAGTCAAGAATGGATTGGGAACGATCCGACACCGGGAAAACCCGGCTTCCCCGTTCCGTCTTCAGAGGGCAGCTCCGCTCTTCAAAAAAAGAGATGGTTCTCTCCGGGGGGAAGGCAGTCATAGCGCTGTAGAGGAACCGGCCGTTGCGGGGGGTATTCTGCAAAACCTCCTGGGCAGTGCAGCGATTTGTCACATTGCAGCGGCCTTTACCGGTGATGAGCAGCTTTTTTCCCAGCCGGTTGTTTTTCTCCAGCAGCAGCACCCTGCATCCTCTGGACGCGGCAGTGATGGCTGCAAACATCCCCGCAGGGCCGCCGCCAATGACGATGCCGTCAATCTTCATTTTCTTTTACCTGCTTCTCATAGACATTGTATTCATCCCAGATCCTTTCCAGATTTTCAAAGGTTCTGGAAAGCTCCTTCTCCCGCTTGGCCGCAATGGCGACGATCAGCGCATTGATCAGACTGAGCGGGGCCACCAGGCTGTCCACCAGGGAGACCATATCGCTCTTGGCAATCAATACATGGTCACAGCATTGGCCCAGAGGAGAGAGCTTGCTGTCGGTAAAGCCGATGACAGTGGCTCCTGCCGAGCAGCAGTACTGAGCCCCTTTGGTGGTAGAGGCGGAATAGCGTGGGAAACTGAATGCAATCACCACATCCTCACTGTTCACACCTACGATCTTTTCAAACATCTCTCCAGTGCTCATGCCGGAAATGACGTGGACATTGTTGAACATGTAGTTCAGATAATATCCCAGGAAATTTGCCAGAGGGGCCACGGAACGAACGCCGAGGATATAAACCCGCTTCGCCTTCAAAATCGCGTTCACGGCGTTGTTGAATTCCTCCCGGCTGACGGTTTCCTCGGTCTGCCGGAGTTTTTCAATGTCAGAACGGACAACCATGGAAATCACATCCTGGTTGCCCAGCCGGTCATTGGCCACTTCGATGCGCTGAACGGAGGTGAGCCGGTTCAGCACCATCTCCTGCATGGCCTTCTGCATGGAAGGATAGCCGTCGAAGCCCAAATCCACCGCAAAGCGAACCACCGTGGATTCCGATACGCCCACAGTTTTGCCCAGGCGGCTGGCGGTCATAAACGCGGCCTTATCGTAGGCCTCAGTGATGTATTGGGCAATTTTTCTCTGCCCTTTGGAAAAATCCGATGTTTTTTCCTGCAACAGTGTCAAAAAATCGTGATTCATAAAAAAGCCTCGATTTCATGATTGGTTTTGTATGCACCACAATACTAGCAAAATCCGCTGCATTTTGCAAGAGACAGTGCAGCGGTTTTGCATTATATTTTCTTTTGTTCCTCTTCCGTCAGGTACCGCCATTTCCCCAAGGGTAGGCTGCCCAACTCCAACTGTCCCTCCCGGATTCGTTTCAGCCGGGTCACCTGCATGCCCGCCATCTGGCACATTCTGCGAATCTGACGGTTTCTGCCCTCATGAATGGTGATTTCCAGCTCCGCCCGGTCGTTTCTGACCGACAGCAGTTTGAGCTTTGGCGGCTTGATGCGGTAACCGTCCAGCACCACCGGCTCCTGAAGCCTCTGAAAGCCCTCCTGGGAAAAGCCTGAAACCCACACCTGATAGGTCTTTTGGATTTCATGGCTGGGGTGCATGGCTCGGTTGGCAAAGCCGCCGTCGTTGGTAAAGAGCAGCAGCCCCTCGGAGTCCATGTCCAGCCGTCCAATGGGATATACCCGCTGTCCGCAGTCCGCAACCAGGGAAGCGGCAGTGGGTCTTCCCTTTTCATCGGACAGAGTGGTCACATACCCTCTGGGCTTGTTCAGCATCAGGTATATGTAATCCCTGGCGGCGGGAATGGGTTTTCCCGCCAGGGTGATTTCATCGGTGTCCGGGTCGGCACTGTCCCCCAGGGAGGCAATCTGACCGTTGACCGCCACCAGGCCGCCGCGAATCAATTCCTCTGCTCTTCGGCGGGACGCGACCCCCCGGTCGGACAGGATTTTTTGAAGTCTCTGCTTCATGAATGCTTCCTCCAAAAAAGGAAAGGATTTTGTTTTTTCGGCTGGATCATTTCAGAGGTCTGCCCGTAAACCACCGGGATTTTGCCCACTGCCTTGCCGGAGAGCAGCACATAGGCATAGCCTGCATCCGCACCCTCGGCCACCGGGGCGTAGATAAAGCCGCTGCCCGGCAAAAGGGTTTGGGGGCTTTCTTCCTTTGAAACGGAATATACGAAGTTCTCCGCCGCCAGTACAGCCACTTTGGAAGGCTCGCCTCCCGCGATCTCCCGGTAGCCAACGCAGTCGCCAACGGTCACGATCCGTTGAAGATTGTACTGGGAAAAGCCCTGATCCAGCAGTGCGGCATGATCCCGCCAATCATCCGGGTCATTGATGGTCACAGCCACCAGCCTGCGGCGGCTTTTGGAGGCACTGGACACCAGGATGCGCCCTGCCGCCTTGGTAAAGCCGGTCTTCACCCCATCCGCCCCGGGATAGAGCCACAAAAGCTTATTGTGGTTTCGCAGACAGCGATTCCCCACGGTGATGGTTTTGGTGGAAACTGTTTGAGAGAATACCGGGTTCTCCATGGCATAAGAAGCCAGAATTGCCAAATCTCTTGCGGTAGAATAGTGGTTTTTGGCATCCAGACCGTTGGGGTTTTCAAAATGGGTTTGGGTCATCCCCAGGCTGCGAGCCTTGTCGTTCATCAGATTGGCAAATTCTTCGATGCTGCCGCAGCAGTAAAGGGCCAAAGCAACCGCTGCATCGTTGCCGGAGGACAGCATCAGGCCGTAGAGCAGCTCTTGCAGGGTCAGCTTCTCCCCTTCCCGCAGGTACATGGAGGAGCCCTCAATCCCCACCGCCTGCTTGGGAATCTGCATCTGATCCAGCACATTGCACCGCTCACAAATCAGCAGGGCCGTCATGATTTTGGTGGTGCTGGCAATGAGGCTCTGCTTGTCGCTGTTTTTATCAAAAAGCAGTCTGCCGCTGATAGGGTCCATCACGGCGGCGCTTTTGGCAGAAATCGCCTCCGCCCTCTGCGGAACAAGCAGAACGGCGGCCAGCAGTGCAGCCGCCGTTCCGATGAATAATCGTTTCATTCTCTTCACCCGGAAATAGTTTTTCCGGGAAAAGACATTTTATTCCCCTTTTCCGCCGGTTTTGGAATCAATAAAGGAGGTGATCTTGTCCAGCGTATCGGGAATCATTTCCACCAGTCTGTCCGCCGTGGTATTGGCCGCCTGGGCCACGGGAAGCATACGAACATTTCCGTCCTTCACAATCAGAAAGCACACAGGCGTCACCTTGACACCGGCCCCCACGCCGCCCCCAAAGGGATTGTCCCCCTGGGCTGTTTTTCCCTTGGTGAAGTCGGAACCGGCTCCGCCAAAGCCCACGCTGACCTTGGAGACGGGAATAATCGTCACGCCGTCGGGGGTGGTAATGGGTTCCCCCACAACGGTATTCACATCGATCATCTCTTTTATTTTCTGAATGGTACCTTCCAGCATACCGGGAAGCTTCTGACTCATGATACAGCACCGCCTTTACGTTTCTTTTTGAAAATCAACAATTCCTTCAACAGTCGAACCCCATACACCGCGCCAAGCCACACGATCTGCCCAAGGCGCACCGTCAGCTCTGCCTGAGCGGTAATAAGGGTTTCGGTGGCTGTGAAGTCGCATTCCACCTCACAGTCACGTTTTCCGATGACAAACGCTTTATCCAGCATGGGCATAAGATTTGCCAATGCTTGCCAAGCTCTGCCATAATTCAACGCCAGATCACAGGGGTCGTCCCCTGCCAGAATCAGCTTCAGCACCAAACGGTTGATCCACAGCTTTTTCCGAAACTGATTCATAAATTCAAGCATAACTTTGATGATTGGTATAAAATCCTGTACACTGCCGCCTTTTTTTTCACTGCCTGATACTTCCTGGACATCCTTCTGAGCCGGAGCAGTCTGTTCCTGTTTGGGCTTTTCAGGAGATTGGGGCGGTGTCTTCTTTTTCCGCTTTGGAAAAGGGATCAGGGTAAACCGAATGAAGCCCACAATGATGCGCACCAGAAAGCCCTGGGAATCGTATCGAACCAGCACCCCCAGTGGAATGGATGCCAGCAGGAAAAGAACCATCAGGGTAATCAGCCAGCCCATTATTCCGCTCCCTCCGGCGATGCCGGTTCCTCTGCTTCGACGGGTTCCCCAAAGGCGATTTTCTCAATGGGGGGCAGCTCCTCCAAGGAGGAGAGGCCAAAGGTGCGCAAAAAATCCGGCGTGGTGCGGTATTGGATGGGTCTGCCGGGTACGTTCAGACGGCCCGCTTCTTCAATCAGCTTTTTGTTCAGCAGGGCTGCCACGGAATAGGAGCTGTCCACCCCTCGAATCTGTTCCACCATGGCCTTGGTGGCGGGCTGGTAATAGGCGATGATGGTCAGCGCCTCCAGCTGGGAGGAAGAAAGCTTCGGAGGCTTTCTGGTTTCCAGGGCTTTGGTGACGTAATCCGCCATTTCGCCGGAGGACACCATCTGATATCCCCGCTCCAGCCGAATGATGCGGATACCCCGGCGCTCAAAGGAGAGCTGATTGGCCAAGTCATCGGCTGCCCGCTCAATTTCATCTTCATCAACTTCCAGCACGGAAGCCAGCCGGGAGATTTCCATCCGTTCCCCGGAGGCAAACAATATGGCTTCCAGAATGCGCTGGATTTGGGTCTGTTCCATCAATGCTCCTCCTCCACCTTGGCGTCGGTTTTCAGCAAACGGACGTTGGGATTTTCGCCGGAGTTGTCATCCTCCAGGGCAACGGAATTGGTTTTGCACAATTCCAGTATCGCCAAAAATGTGGCAACAATTTCAGATCGGCTCTTATTTCCCCGAAAAAGACTTTTCAGCCGCTCCACGCCCCGAAGCACCAGCTGGCGCAGCACCTCGCCTGCTTTTCTGGTGACGGGATAGGGTTCCTTTGCCACAATGCCCTTGAAATTGGCTGTGGGCGGGGGCAGCTGTTTTTGGTTCCGTTCGGCAATCAAATCCAACGCCCGCAGTAAATCCAGGACGTTGTGCTTGTAGCGGTAGGTGTTATCCCTGCGCAGGGGCTCCGGCTCCTTGGTGAAGAGGCACCGGCCAATCTCATTGCGGGGCTCCAGCTGGCTCACCGCCAGGCGAATCTGCTCCATGGCCTCCTTGCGGCGGCGCTCGATCAGACTTTGCCGAAGCAAATCCAATTCCGACTCCGCTTCCGCCTGTTCGGCAGCAGAGAGCAGCATCTTGGTTTTGATCAGCATCAGGTGGGATGCCATGGAGATGAATTCGCTGGCAATTTCCATGTCCAGCCGCTTCATCTCGTCCAGATATGCCAGGTATTGCTCCAAAATTGCGGTGATGGACACATCCTGGATCTCTATTTTGTTTTTACTGAGCAGCAGGAAAATCACATCCAGGGGCCCTTCAAAATCCTCCATGATTTCGGTTCGGGTGTGGACGATTCCTTCCAGCTTGTATTGCGGTTCAGCCATATCGGAGCACCTATTCTCCCATTCTGTCACTTTTTATCTGGATTATATCACTGATTTGTCCTTCGCGCAAGCCAAACGAAAAAAATATCCTTTTCCGGTGAAAGTGATTGCATTTTTCGGGGGGATGTGTTAAGATAACACTACACATCATTCATGGAGGGATGCCCCGTGGCAAGTCGTAACCGCAGCCGTAACCGTTATCGTGAAATGGAAAGCATCATGATGAAAATCCTGATTGGGGACGGTTTGATTTTCTTTTTGTATATGTTTGCGGCCAGCCGAGTGGGCGTGTGGCCGGTGATCAAGGTGATCTGCGCCGTGGTGACCATTCTTGTCTCCATTTTGTGTCTGGTGTGGCTGTACCTCACCAAGGAGTTCACCCGCCGGCGGAGTCTTTGGATGGTGACGGCCTGCGTATCCATTCTGGCCTGCATTCTGGTTTCCCTGTGCCTGGGTTACCCCTGCCCCCCTGCCGTGGCCCTCAATTGATTCAAAAATTCTATCGCCTCCGATGCGTTTTTGCATCGGAGGCATTTTTAACGATAGAAGGAATTTCCGCCAATGAATTCCCGGACAATGCTGGTGGGAGGAATCTCATCATCCACATCCGCTTCTAGGACATAGTTCAGGATTTTGACGATGGAGCGCACCTCGTCGTAGCAGCTGTCCTCTGGGGTGATCTGGGTCAGCAGGGGGAAAATATGTTTTTTCAGCACTGCCAATTCATAGAGGGTGGAGCTGTTGAAGATCACATCCGCGTTTTCCTGGTAAGGAAAAATCCAGCGCTTCTCTCCGTTCTGAACGGATTCCCACATGGAGATGGTTCTCTGGACAGAGGAACCTCTGGTTTCATAATCCCGGACGATTCGCCGCAGCAGGCGCAGATAGCTGGTGGAAACCCGATTGTGATTGTCCATATTCAGGGGCAGCAGAGGGCTGACATACAGCTTGAAGACTTCGTTCTCCGCCACATGTTCAGGAACTATCTGAGGATTTAAGCCATGAATTCCCTCCACAATGATGACAGAATTCTCTGCTAATTTCAGCTTCTCCCCGCTCCACTCCCGCTTCCCGGTGACAAAATTAAAGGTAGGCAGGGCGGTCTCCTGGCCGGAAAGCAGGGCAGCAATATTGGAACGGAACAGCTCGGTATCCAGCGTATTGATGTGCTCCAAATCCACCTTGCCATCGGGGCCGGGGAGAATTTTGTCCCGGTCAATATAGTAATTGTCAAGGCTCATCAGAATGGGCCTCTTGCCATGAACCCGCAGCTGGGTGGCCAGGCGGTTGGCGGAGGTGGTTTTCCCGGAGGAACTGGGCCCGGCCAGCATCACCACCCTGGCATTGCGCTGGCAGACCATATCCGCGATCTGTGAGAAGCGTTTTTCATGGAGCGCCTCGTTGACCCGAATCAGCTCCCGGATGCTGCCGGAAAGGGTCTTTTTGTTCAGGTCAGCCACGGTTTCGCATTCCATCAGCTCGCCCCAATGCTCTCCCTCTGAGAACACCGCAAAGAAATTGGGACTGTCCTTGAACTGGGCAGGTTGGTTGGGCGTCAGATCATCGGGATAGAGCAGAATGAAGCCACCCTTGGCAGGAAGAAGCTTCCACACTGTTAGATAACCAGTAGATGGCAGCATTTCACCGAAGAAATAATCGGAAAAATCCTGGTAAAAATACTCGTCAAAATACTCCGAATCATACCATTGGAGCAGCTCTGCCTTGTCGTTCTGATGGTTCTTTTGAAACTGGCGGATTGCCTCCTGGAGGGGAAGCCGTCTGCGAATCAGGGGAAAATCCTCTCCGATGTAGTGCTCCATCTGCTTTTTCAATGCTTCAATGGAATAATTCTGACAGTCCTTTACGCTGATGTACACACTGTTCCCCATGGTGCAGCTGATTTTTGCTGCGCCATCCGGCCAGAGCTTCCGAACCGCCAGAAAAACCAAAAAACAGGCTGTGCGGGTGTATACCTTTTTCCCGGAGCCGTCGGAGTAGCGCAGCAGATGGATTTCCCCCTTGGAGGCAGCCATGGCACGGCGAACAGAGGAATTCTCCGGGGCAGAATCAGATTGGCGGACGGGTATGTAATTCAGTGTAAAGACCTCACCGGCAATCTTGGCCGCAAGAGGCCGGGTCTGCAATTCGTTGGAATCCAACCCCTGCTTCTGGATGATCTCCCGCAGGGACTCTCCCGCCTGGGGTTGAACCGCAATTCCGTCAATAACCAGCTGCATATCAGCACCTCCAATTTGGATTATTTATGGAAATCATAGCATAATTCTCCCAAAAATGCAATTCAATTTCGTTTTTTTCTTACTGGCCGATGGTTTTCAGCTCGGTTCCACTGTAGTAATATTGCAGGATTTCCTGAAAGGTTTTTCCCTCCAAAGCCATGGCTTCCGCGCCGTACTGACTCATGCCAACTCTGTGGCCGTGGCCTCTGGTGTGAAAGAATACGACCCCGTGCTCAGTCGTAATGGAAAAAAGGGTGGAACGGAGGTTCAATGCCTTTCGGAGTTCTGTACCGCTAAAGAACCGATTGCCGATTCCCACTCTGGCCACGCCGCCGCCTGAAGTGTACTCCCAATCGTGAAACCAGGTATCCGGCTCTCCTTCTAAGCGGGTGTTCAGGATGGATTCCAGATAGGAGCCGGAAAAGGCCGTGATTTCTTCCTCTTCCATATTCTGCTCCGGGCTGTCCCTGGAGACCAGGTAGGGATAGTCATTTCCCCAGACGGCGGCAGCATCCTCCGTCGAGCCGCCAGAGCTGGAAAAGTAGGTTGCTTCAATCAATTCGTCACCGTAAGTAATCACGATTCCGGCAGTGGCAAGCACCGCACTTTTTATCTTTTCCACTTCCGCCGGTGTGCCGTAGTAGCGCAGATAGTTTTCCTCCGAAACATAGCCCTGGCAGCAGGCGGAATTGGTGCAGAGGGTACCGTCGGTGTGTTTCCCTCCCGTGGAGGCTGCCTTCCAGGCAAAGGTACGGGCCACCACCGCCTGGGCCTTCAGCGCTTCCGGCTGGAATTCCGACGGCATCTCCGCCAGCACCACCCCCGCCACATATTCCTCCAAATGAAGCTCTGTCAGTTCCCCGCCCCGCTGAATGGTGATGTAATGGGGCTCGGTCTGACCAGCAGGTGATGAATCGCCTGCCTGCGTGTATTGGACGACGGACAGCAGCATCGCAGGAAACAGAAATGCCATCATGAAAATTTGAAACAAAAAAGCCTTTGCGGATTTCACGGTACATCCCTCCATTGCAGCAATAGGATACCATGACGCAGAACGGAAAAATGTCAGAAAATGTTTGCAATCCGTTTTCAAATCTGCTATGATACTCATACCTTTTATCTTCAATGGAGGTTTACCTATGCCCAAGAGAAAATGGGGAGATCGTTCCGACGCCATTTGGCTGAAGGATATCCCTTCCATGAATCGAATTATGCCGGTGATTATGCCGAACCGCGCCGACAACGAGGCTTTTGTCAGCTTTGATCTGGATTTTCGTCCCCTGGAAGCATACCTGGAAAAGAAGAACCAGGGACGGACGGAGGATAAATACACCTTTTTCCATGTCATCAGCTGCGCGGTGGGCAAGGCCTTTGTACTGCGCCCCAGGATGAACCGGTTTGTTTGCAACAACAAGCTCTACCAAAAGAAGTATATCGATGTTTCCTTTACCGTAAAAAAGAAGTTCAACGACAAGGCGGAGGAAAGCCTGGCAAATTTCAGATTTGACCCCAAGGAGACCATGGACTCCTATCATGAAAAAATCATGGATGTGATCCATCAAACCAAGCGGGAGGACATTTCGGATACCTCCACCGGGGCCATGGATCTCGTTGCAAAATTCCCCCAGTGGCTGATTAATTTGATTGCGAAAACGGTACTCTGGCTGGACAAGCACGGCTGGGCCCCCCAGAGCCTCATTGGCACCGACCCCAACCACGCCTCCATCTTCCTGTCCAACCTGGGCTCCATCGGCCTGGAATGCGGCTATCACCATCTGGTGAACTGGGGCACCAACTCCTGCTTCATCGTCATTGGCAAGAAACAGATGAAAATGGAATACAAAAAGGATGGCACCCCCGATCTGCACGAGGTGGTACCCATTGGCATCACCCTGGACGAGCGCATTGCCGACGGCTATTACTATTCCGGCACCGTTGCCCTGGTGAAGGAGCTGCTGGCCCATCCCGACCTGCTGGATATGCCCGCCGATACGCCGGTGGAATATGCCATTCAACGGTAAAAATCTCCATATGCTTCCGGGAAAGCTCTTGACTTTTTCGGAAGCATATGGTATTTTTGTTTCAATTCCATATTGTATGAGGGAGTAGCAAGCGTTTACCGCGTGGCAGATCAACAGTCCCGGTTTTTATAACCTGGTCTGCCGCCAATTGCGAGACTTATGCATGTCAGGTTTCCAGCATGCTTCCCCTCTTACGCTCGCCTGACGTTCTGATAGAATGTTCAGGCTTATTTTTTTGAAAAGGAGAAATGTTTATGTTGATTCCCGTTTTGTTATTCGCCGTTGGTCTTGTGCTGCTGATTAAGGGCGGCGATTGGTTCGTGGACGGTGCCACAGACATTGCCGAGCATTTCCATGTGCCGGAGCTGATCATCGGCGCCACGGTGGTTTCTCTTGGCACCACCCTGCCGGAGGTGATGGTTTCCGCCACCTCTGCCATCAGCGGCCACGGTGAGATTGCCTATGGAAACGCCATCGGCTCCATCATCTGCAACACCGCCCTGATTGCCGCCATCACCGTCGCCGTTCGGCCCACGTCGGTTGAACCCAAAACCCTGGTGCTTCCTGTGGGCTTCTTCTTCACCGCGGCAATCATCTACTGCCTGAACGCCTATCTCACCGGCTACTTTGGACGTCCCATCGGTATTGTGATGCTGCTGATTCTGGCATTGTATCTCTTCTTCACCGTCCGTCAGGGACTGAAAAATCCCAGCCAGAGTGCCCAGGAGGAGGAAGAAACCACCCAGGAGCGTCCCCTCGGGAAAAGCATTCTGATGCTGGTGATTGGTGCCGCCCTGATTGCGGTGGGTGCCCGGCTGCTGGTGGACAACGGCACCCTGATTGCTCAAGCCCTGGGCGTGCCGGAATCCGTGATTGCTCTGACCTTTGTGGCTCTTGGCACTTCCCTGCCGGAGCTGGTTACCGCCATCACCTCCCTGGTGAAAGGCCATGGCTCCCTCTCCCTGGGCAATGTGATCGGAGCCAACATTCTGAATCTGGTACTGGTTTCTGGCCTTGCCACGGTTTTGAAGCCCTTCACCATTCCCCAGGGCAACACCCTTTTCGGAATCAACGCCTCCTTGGTGCTGGACATTCCGCTGATGCTGTTCGTCATGGCATTTTTGACCATCCCCGCCCTGCTGACCAAAAAACTCCACCGGAGTCAGGGTATCGTTTTGCTTCTGGTTTATGCCGCCTTCTGCGTTGTTCAGTTTGTGATGTGATGCCTTAAAAATGGGGTGCCTGTTTCCAAGCCGGAACAGGCACCTTTTTCTATGCACAAAGAAATTCATAAAACAATGATGCATATCAGCTTTTATCAGTAACCCGGTAAATTGTTGTTTGAATCATTGAGCGCCACTGTAGGGGAGGCTCGTAGCCTCCCGCGCAGTACAGGCTTCCAGTTACCAACCAGGATGGGCGAATTCGTACCAGTTTACCACATTTGTACCATTCAACCTAACACTCAGTTGACAAACCTGGCGGGAGGCTAAGAGCCTCCCCTACAGTGGCGTGTACGTTAAACAACAATTTACCACTCTGCTGAGTCAAACCGATAAGCACAAAAACAACATTATGATATGTGAGGTTTTCGGATGAAAAACGGTCTATCTGGGTGAGGAACAAAAACACAAGTGAGGTGAACCCAAATGGAAGACAGTAACATCATAGCGCTGTTCTTCACCAGAAATGAAGATGCCATCAAGCATACGGATGAAACCTACGGCCGGCGTCTTTATCATCTGGCAGAGAGCATCGTCAAAAATGGACAGGATGCCGAAGAGAGCGTCAGTGATACCTATATGAAGGCTTGGGATACGATTCCTCCCCAGAGACCTCAGCATTTCTTCGCGTACCTGGCGAAAATCTGCCGGAATTTTGCGCTGAAAAAGCTGGATTGGAAAAAGGCAGCAAAACGAAATGTGGAAGTAATCAGCCTGACCGAGGAAATGGAACTGTGTATCCCGGACCAATCCCGTGACAGAGAGATAGAGGCAAGGGAATTAGGCATGATTCTGGACCGCTTCCTGCGTACCCTGACGCCGGAAAATCAGATGGTATTCCTGCGGCGATACTGGTATGCGGACACCATCGCGGAAATCGCCGCCCGATATGGAATCAGCGAAAGCGCCGTTCTGATGCGGCTGAATCGAACAAGGACAAAGCTCGGTACTTATCTTAAAAAGGAGGGAATCAACGTATGAACGGAAAGGATATTATCTTTGGACTGAACGATGTTGGCAATGATTTGATTGAAAGAGCAGAATATGGTCAGTTTCCTTCTGGCAAAAAAGCCAATGGAGAAAAAGCTGCTTCTGGGTTAAAATTATTCCGAAAGCCTCTGGCAATTGCGGCCAGCATTGCTCTGATGGTACTTCTCATGGGCTGCGCCGTGCTCCTGCTACATTTGGAGGACCTTCGCATTGGGGAAGAAACCTATACAGACCACATGCGCTATGCGGAGGACGGAAGCAAAATTCCCGAAACCGAGAAAGTGAAACAGTACATCTCCATTGCAGGGGCCGATAAAAGCAAAAACTATCGGGCAGCACAGGAGTGGATGGACTTCAAGCAGAGCTACGACCCGGACGGTTCCCTTTGGAAATCGAAAGACGGCTTTGAAAAGCCAGCCCGGTATAACAACTACGTGGATGCCTACACCCAGGAAATGCTGGACAAAATCGATGAAATATGTGAGAAATATGATTTGAAGCTAGAAGGAGACGCAGTAATCTTCCAGGGAAGTGTTGCGGAAATGTTTGCACAGGTACTGGGAATTACCGGCATTACAAAAGAAAACGCCGATTTGACAACAGAATTCGGCGGCGCGAGAGTGACTGAATCCGGCAATTTTAACGCTTCCTATCGGGCAACACTGCAAAGCCCGGAGGCAAGCCAGGAATTTGAGTTCACGCTCATCTATGATTATCGGGATAAGAATTATTTCACCAGTGCGTATCTTACCATCGAGGACGGTGAATCGGTGGAGCAGTGGAATTACACCCTGCCGGACGGAACGAATGTACTCATTGCCAGCGACAAGGGAGGCGATGCCTTTATTCTGTGCGACCGGGAAGACGCCTTTATCAATGTCACCATCCGAAATGTGGGCTGGAACTGGGATAGCCCAGCAGATGTGATGTCCCACAGAGACATGGAGCTGATTGCGGAAGCTTTGGATTATACCCTGAAACCCAACAGGGTTGAGAATATGTCCCAGCTTCAGCAGGAGCTTGAGGAAATGTATCAAGCCGGAGAAAGTCTGGAAGAGGACCCCGCAGAGGTAGAAGCCCGGAGGCAGCTCCATGAGGAAAATGAGCACCACGAGAGCTATGAAGCTTTGATTTGTCAGATTCGGGATAATGAGTCCTATTTTGTAAACCACTGTAATGTTGCCTATGAGGATTTCTGGGAAACCATGGAGTACACATTACTGGACATCAGCGGAGATGGTACACAGGAGCTGATTTTTGGCCGGGATGGTCACATTCATGAGATTTGGACCATCCGTGACGGATTGACGGATAGAATCACTTCCAGCTACTATGAGGGTTACCTGTGTGAGGGAAATGTGTATGAATCCTATGTCTTTGTGGACGGAAAGCCTTACCATTTCTACTCCCGAATCGGCACGGATGGCCTGACGGAAAGGCTGATGGTTGTGGAATATGACGCCGTACAGGGAAGCTGGATGATGGATGAATCTCAGGATGGAACCGGCCTCACGCCCATCTCCGAGGAACGGGCTACAGAGATCATCAATTCCTATGTCCGAATCCCCCTGGAAATGAAATCCGTCCAGGAATATCCCATGGATTAAACCTGAAAAGGCCTGCTTCCCTCTGTGAAGCAGGCCTTCGCTTGTTAAAAAAGGAAATCCACCTGATACCGCCTGAGCCAGAACTCGATTTGCAGCAGATACGCCATGGTCTGGGGCCGGCGCATCAATTGCCCGTACCAGGGCCATTGACTTTCCTGGGAAAGAAACGCTTTCAGATTTTCCCGGTCGATCAGGCTGAACAGTGGATTCTCCTTTTCCCTCAGCACCTTTTGAAGCCTTGCTTCCATCAGCTGCTCATAGCGGGGGTCAAAGGTTTTGGGATAGGGGCTTTTCTTTCGCATGACGATTTCCTCCGGCAGCAAATCCCGGACGGCGTGACGCAGCAGGCCCTTTTCCCTGCCCTTGTAATCCTTGAATTCCCAGGGAACGCCATACAGATACTCCGCAATCCGATAATCACAGAAGGGAACCCGAACCTCCAGGCCGGAATACATGCTCATGCGGTCCTTTCGGTCAAGCAAGGTCTGCATGAACCAGCGGAAATTCAGGTTCACCATTTCCTTCATTCTTCTCTCTGTGGGAGAATTCTCCGGCAGGATGTCACTTTGACGGCAGGTGTCCAGATAGGCATCCATCACGAAGTCCGTTGGCGACCCTTGTTTAGCAAGCTGGTCAGTCATCAGTTTGGCCCGTTGAAGCGTCGTTTGTGACCAGGGGAAGCCTGCCTTGGCCCGCACCTCCGGGTCCCGGTACCAGGGATAGCCTCCAAAAATTTCATCCGCACACTCCCCGGAGAGGGCCACCTTGACCTTTTCGCCGATCTCCCGGCAGAAGGCCAGCAGGGAGAAATCCACATCCGCCATTCCGGGGAGATCCCGGGCCATGGTTGCGTTTTCCAATTCCCCTTCCAAATCCTCCGGGGTGAGCACCGTCCAGTGGTGATCGGAGTGAATTGCCTTCTGCATGATTTCGATGTAAGCGTCATCGGAATTGGGCTGGAATTTTCCCGGCTGGAAATATTTGTCATTGTTGAGATAATCCACCGAGAAGGTGGGAAGCACCTCTCCCCTTTCCGCCATTTCCCGGGCACAGACGGCGCTGATGATGCTGGAATCCAGGCCGCCGGAAAGAAATGTCCCAATGGGCACATCGGACACCATCTGGCGTTTGATGGCGTCGGTCACCAAAAAGCGAACCTTCTGGCAGGTTTCCTCAAAGGAATCGGTATGATGGTAGTCCTCCAGTTTCCAGTATTGGTGCAGCTTCAGCCGGTTTTCTTCGTAATAGCCCCACCAGCCTGGCTCCAATTCCCGGATTCCATGGAACACTCCGCTGCCGGGAACCCGTCCTGGGCCCAGCAGAAGCAGCTGATAGGCACCATCGGCATCCAGCTCCGATTTTTGCTTTGGATGGCAGAGAAGGGTTTTGATCTCCGAGGCAAAGAGCAGTCCGTTTTCCACCTCCGAATAAAACAGGGGCTTCACGCCGATTCTGTCCCGGGCCAGAAAAAGCCGCTGCGCCTTTCGTTCCCACACCCCAAAGGCGAAAATGCCGTTGAACCGATGGACGCATTCCGCTCCCCATTGGGCATAGGCATGGAGCACCACCTCGGTATCGGAGTGGCCCTGGAAGCGATGCCCTGCCTTTTCCAGTTCCAAGCGGATTTCCTGAGTATTGTACAGCTCTCCATTATAGACCAGCGTGTATTCTTCCGGGCCGTATTCCAGCGTCATGGGCTGCTTGCCGCCCTGGGGGTCGATGATGGCAAGCCTGGAATGCAGCAGGGTACAGCCCTCCGACTGGAAAAAGCCCTGCCCGTCGGGGCCGCGGCGGGACATCGTAGCCAGCATTTTTCGGATGATCGTTTGAGAAACAGACAAATTGATACAGCCTGCAATGGCACACATTGGATAACCACATCCTTCCGTCTGATTATTATATGACCCAATACCGCTGTGGTTTCCGAATCGTTTTTCCCGATTTGCACATACTACTCCCGGTGATTGAAATGAAAAGCAGCAAAGAAATCTTATCCTCCCTTCTGAAAACCACGCAGATGGGACAGCTCGGAATCCGCAGTGTGCTGGAAACGGAAATTAAGCCGGAGCTGCGGCAGGCCGTGGAGTCCCAGCTGCGGGAGTATGATGCCATCGAACGTCAGGCCCATTCCATTGCCCGGCAGCGGAACTGGGAGCTGCCGGAGCTGAACCCCTCCATCCGATTCATGACGGATCGGATGACAAAAATGAGGCTGTCCTATGGGGATAAGGACAGTAAGATCGCAGCCATGATGATTCGGGGCAACACCAGCGGCGTGATCAAAGGGCTTCGGAATCTCCATCAGTTCCAGGAGCAGGACGATGCCGTGCGCAATCTCAGCAAGAAGCTGTTGGAGACGGAAAGCGCCAACGTCAATCAGATGAAGCAGTTTTTATAGCAGGCAGGGTAGGCTATCCCCCTGCCTGCACCTTTTTCTTCCGAAGCGCATACCCTAGGGAGGTATGGAAAGGAAGGGAAGAACATGCCAACCATTGGATATTTGCAGGCCCGGGCCTACACCAGCAACGCCCAAATCCCCCTGCGGGACGTTGCAGTCGTGGTGACGGCCCCGGATCAAACCGCCATTGCCATGCGGGTGACCGACCGAAGCGGTCTGATTGCCCCCATCGAAATCCCGGTTCCCAACCTGTCGGAAAGCCAGGAGCCGGGAGTGGAGCAGAAGCCCTATACCCTGGTAAACCTGACCGCTTATCGGGATGGCTATGGGCCCTTTGAATCCAAAGACATCCAGATTTTCGCCGGCACCATCACATTCCAGGATTTGAAGATGATCCCCCTTTCTCAGCTGCCGCTGGGTGAGGAGGACAGCATGAACGTGGTGACGCCTCCCCAAAATCTGTAAAGGGGGGAGCCTATGCCGACTGTCATTCCCTATGTCCCCCAGAACATCACCGTGCACCTGGGCGCCCCCAATGAGGATGCGCCAAATGTCACCGTGGACTTTGTGGATTACATCAAAAACGTGGCTTCCAGCGAGATCTACCCCACCTGGGATGAAAGCGCTCTGCGTGCCAACATTCTGGCCATTGTTTCCTTTGCCCTGAACCGGGTCTACACTGAGTTTTACCGCAGTCGAGGCTATGATTTTGACATCACCAACAACACAGCCTACGACCAGTTCTTTGTCTATGGCCGAAGCTATTTCACAAACATTGCCCGGCTGGCGGAGGAAATGTTCAACGACTATCTGCGCCGTCCGGGCTTTGTGGAGCCCCTGGCCGCCAAATACTGCAACGGCACCACCGTCACCTGCGAAGGTCTGAGCCAGTGGGGCAGCCAGGAGCTGGCTCAGCAGGGCTACAACTCCACCCAGATTTTGAGAAACTACTATGGCAATGTGGAGATTGTTTACAATGCGCCGGTCAAAGATTATACATCCTCCTATCCCGGTACTCCGCTGCGCCGGGGCAACATCGGCCCTTATGTGGTCATCATCCAGACGGAGCTGAACCGCATCGCGGAAAACTATCCCGCCATTCCAAAGATTCCCCAGATTGACGGCATCTTCGGAGAGCAGACCGAGGCCGCCGTTCGGAAATTCCAGGAGATTTTCAACCTGCAGGCAGACGGCATTGTGGGCCAGGCAACCTGGTATGAGCTGGTGCGGCTGTACACCGCTGTGACCAATCTGGCGGAGCTTCAAAGTCAGGGCCAGACCTATTACTCCATCGCCTGGGCCAGCGGTAATCCCATTCAACAGGGTGACCGGGGTATCCGGGTGGAGCAGCTGCAATATATGCTGCGGGTGCTTTCCGCCTATATCAACGAAATACCGCCCATCGCCGTAGACGGCATTTTCGGCCCCGCAACCAGGGACGCGGTGCTGGCAGCTCAAAGAAGATTTGGTCTGCCGGAAACAGGAGCCGTGGACTACACCACCTGGGAGGCCATCTACAACCAGTTTATCGGCATTGAAAACACCAGCCTGAGAGATTTTGAAAGACTGCCCTACACCTCAGCAATCGCAAATCCAAACGGACAGCGTAACCGCTATTCCCGCTCGGCGGAGATGACCCAATACCCTGGCAATCCCCTCTCCGGCGGCAACCGGGATGCGGCGCGGCAGGAGGGAAATCGATGAACCCGGAACGTGAATTTTACAATCAGCCAATCCGCAGTCTGCAAACCATGCTCAGAACCATTGCCATGTTCGGCGACGGATATGAACGAATCGACCCCAATGGGATTTACGGCCCGGAAACCCAGGCGGCTGTCCGAACCTTTCAGCGAAACCGGGGTCTGCCGGTAACGGGCATTACCAACTGGCAGACCTGGGAGGAAATCGTCCGCATGTATGACCGGGCTGTGGAGGAGCTGTCCCCTGCCCAGTCCATTACGGACAGCATGGAATCGGCATTCCCCTTTTCCCGGGGCAATCACCACGCACGGCTGAAGCTGGCCCAATGTATGTTAGGCGAAATCGCCAATTGCTACCACTGCGTCTGTCCGCCGGAGCTCTCCGGCACCATGGACGAAATGATGGTCAATTCCATCTCTGAATTTCAGGCCCTCAGCGGTCTGCCAGTCAATGGAACACTAGATAAAGCCACCTGGAACAATCTGGTGCTGCAATATGTCATGGCAGAGATGAGAAGCAGGCGGCAAAATCCATGAGCAAGACGAAAAATAATTGATAAAAAACTTGATAAATGAAATGGAAACGACTATAATATAAAAAGTCTATGCAAATGCGACTTGCTCTTTGCCGCATATTTTGGGTGAAAAGAGCTGTGCGTCAACACTACGGAGGATTATCCATGTTTATGCTGAACTGGAAAAAAGAGGTTTTTACAATACCGAATTTTCTCAGCTTATTCCGCCTTCTTTCGATTCCGGTATACGTTTTCCTTTATTTAACCGCAGAAAGCACCTATCAATATGTGGCAGCAGGGTTGGTTCTGGCGCTTTCCTGTCTGACGGATATGGTGGACGGCAGAATTGCCAGAAAATACAATATGATCTCAAAGGTGGGCATGCTGCTGGACCCGGTTGCCGACAAAGCCACCCAGGCGGCGCTGCTTATATGCCTGTCCATGAAGTACCCTGTGCTGTATCCTGTGCTGGGCCTTCTGGTCATCAAGGAGAGCTTCCAGCTGATTGCGCTGATTATCGCCTATCTGAACGGGAAAATGCTTCCTGGTGCCCTGTTGATCGGCAAGGTCTGCACCACAGTTTTGTTCGTCAGTCTGATCGCCCTGGTGCTGTTTCCTGAGCTTCCGGGCACCATGGTAGATTTGATCGCCCTGATGGACGCCTGCTTCCTGGGCATTTCCTTTGTGTGTTACATTTGCGCCTACTATGGCAAAAACAAAAAGATTCAGGACATGGATTCCAATATCTGAAAAGGATATCCCCTCTTTTGAACAAGAAAAATGAAAGGCAGCGGAAATTCAGCCGCTGCCTTTTTCGTCGTATTTATCTGTAAAAACGTTTGCCGATCTGTCACGAGTAAAATTGTTGGACATCCGCAGAGATTTCCACGGCATCAATTTTCTCCACCGGCTCCGTTGTGAATAGTATACCACAGCCAGGGCGCGATTGGTGAAGAAAGCTTGAACGAACAGGAAACAATTTGTCACGCAGGATAAATATTACTGAAGAGAATCAGCAGCGGCAGGGCCAGGGAGAAAATGCTGATGGCCCAGGCGTACATTGCCTTTCTGGAAAACATCATGAGTGCCAGGCAGCCAAAGGTCACCGCCAGAGGCACCACAACCGCCGTTCCCCGGTCGATCATCCGCAGGAAATTGCCGTTGTTCTGCAGGAATATCCCCACCTCGGAGGGCAGATGGACGCTGTTGTAAAAGGCAATGCGGAAGGCATAATAGGCAACAGGAAGGGCCATGATGACCTTGCGGGCTCTGTAAAAGAACATAATCACAGCGCCGAAGCCCTTGGTAAAGGGGTTTTCCGGCTTTTTTTCATTGGGATTGATGAATTTGTTTTTCACTGCTTTTGTCATATATGATAACCTCCTGGTTCAATTCTGATTATTTCATGTCCGTTTTATTGGACAGAGTGTAAGGTATGATTTCTCCATCAAATCCGGTGGGTCTGCCACCTTGGAAGGGAGAAATCACCATGAAAACAAATCACGCCATCTATCGACATTCTTCCCACTATTGCCCGGCTTATCCCAATGAAGCAGAGACCTCCTACTACCAGAAAAAGCTTTTGGCAATTGTGGGCGGTCTGGCATCCAGCGCAATGCTCACACTCTGGCTGGTGCTGTTAATGAGAATCAGCTGAGGTGCGGGTGTTTTCCCGGTAGATGTGGGCCAAGCCCTTCAGGATGAGATTTTTTTCGTAGTGAATCTGAGAGCGGCATAGGGGGACGATGAACTGGGCAATGCCGCCGGTGGCAATCACGGTGGTCTTGCAGCCCAGTTCTTCTTCCAGCCGCCCGATCATACCGTCTATCATGCAGGCGGTGCCAAGCATGATGCCGCTGCGCATACATTCCACGGTATTGCGCCCGATGGCCCGCTTGGGCTGATCCAATTGGAGGCCGGGAAGCAGCGCCGTCCGCTGGGTCAGCGCCTCCTGGGAAATTTTCACGCCGGGACAAATGCAGCCGCCGATGAAAGCGCCGGAATCATCCACCACCTCCATGGTGGTGGCGGTGCCCATATCCACAACGATCAGCGGCGGCTTATATTCCCGCATGGCTGCCACGCAGCCCACCACCAAATCCGCTCCGGTTTGGGAGGGGTTTTCCAGCTTGATGTTCAGACCCGTCTTCACACCGGGCCCAACCACGATACTGGCTTTTCCTGTCAGCTTCCACAGGGCTGTTTTGATGGAGTTCAGCACCTGAGGCACCACCGAAGCGATGATGGAGCCCTCAATCCGGGAGAGCTGCAGCTGGTGGATGTCAAAAATCATTTTCAGATCAATGCTGTATTCATCCGAGGTTTTTGTGGCATCCGTCCGCAGTCTGGCTTCAAACAGGATGTTTCCGTCCTGAATTCCGCCAATGACAATGTTGCTGTTTCCAATGTCCACCGCGATAATCATTCCATACCCTCCAGATCGGTTTGACGGATGATGCTGCATGCAATCTCCGTTCCGTTTATGTGGATCACTCCGGCGGTTCCCCCGCCAAAGCCCGCGCTGCCGGGATTCATGAGCCACTGCCCCTCCGGCAGCTTCCGGCAGTCCGGCTCGTGGGTGTGGCCATATAGGATGACGTCCGCCCCGCAGCGCTGCCCATCCAAAATCAGCTTGTCCAGATACAGCTTCACCCCCTGCAGGTGGCCGTGGGTCATATAGATTTTGGCACCGCCCAGCTTTTCCACCAGGATCTCCGGGAAGTCCGGGGCAACCCGATAGCGGTCGCAGTTGCCTGCCACCTGGTAGAATCGGAGGGCAGGATATTCCTCCTGCATGGTCTCGCCGTCCCCCACCAAATCCCCCAGATGTATGACGGCATCCGGCTTGACGGCATCAATGCACTGACGCATATAGCGCAGCGCAGAATGGGAATCAGACAAAACAACTATCTTCAAAGCAGCGTCTCCTATCAGCATCTTGCATTGATTATATCACAAGAAAAATCCGATTTCTACAGCATTCCATATTTTTCATGAATTATTTATAAATAATCTTCCCCATCTTGAAAACACATCCGGCATCCGTCCATCATATAGTAAAAAGAGCATGCGAACACTGCCATGATGGGAGGCGTATTATCTATGGCAAAGGATTCCGGCGGTATTGACTATGCACAGCTTCTGAAAATCGCAAATTCCCCTGCCGGACAGGAGCTGCTATCTCTGGTTCAGAAAAACAAGGATGCCCAGTTTGACCAGGCCATGCAGCAGGCACAGGCTGGGGACTTTTCCCAGGCCAAGGATGTGCTTCAGAAAATGCTTTCCACACCCGAGGCTCAGGAGCTGATGAAAAAAATCCGAGGTGAAAAATGAGCGAGTTCGATGACAAGCTGAATTCCATTTTGTCCAATCCAGCCATGATGCAGCAGATCATGTCCCTGGCCCAGGCGCTGAATCAATCAGAGGCCCAGCAGCCCCAGCAGACGCAGCAGACATACCAGCAGCCGCCTCCGCCGCCCCCGGTGCAGCAGCAAAGTCCTGCTCCCTCCGGCGACCGGGGCATCAATCCCAATCTGCTCAGCAAGGTGGCCAGCCTGATGCAGCGGGGCTCCATCGACAAGAACCAGGAATCCCTGCTGAAAGCCCTGCGGCCGTACCTGAGCAAGCAGAAGCTGGAAAAGCTGGAACGGGCCATGCATGCGGCAAAAATGGCAGGAATTGCATCGGAAATGGTTAACGCCCGGGGGCAATCCCCGCTTTCAAGAAGGTAGCGCCATGTATAATCGATATGTACCCCAAGCGGATGGCTCCTTTCGCAGGAGCAGGATTCCAGAGCCCGCGCCAGAACGGGAAAGACCCGCTGCGCCGCCTCCCCCTGTTCAGGAGCCGATGACAAGGGAGTCACCCCCCAGCTCTAATGAGAACTACACCCCACCAAGGCAGCATTACAGCTATCCACCCAGGAATCCGCCCCCGACGCGAAGGCCTCCGGCATATGACAACGGAGCGGGCAGTGTCAGCAGCTTTCTGAAAGGTCTGCTTCCCCAGAATTTCGACACAGAGGATTTGATGGTGGTGCTTTTGCTGCTTCTCATGTCCGGGAATTCGGGAACCGATCAGAATGCCGCGCTGATGACTTTGGTTATCTATCTTTTTCTGTAATGGAAAGCCGTTCACGGATTGTCCCATGAACGGCTTTCATACTAGACTTTCATTAAAAGTTCACAAAGATTTCCGAGGATGATTTGCGTAAAACAAGGCGGAGGATGCAGCTTGGCTGACGCCAAGCAAAGACGACAACGCAGTTTTACACAAATCAGGCCGGAAAGATTGTGAAGTTTTAATGAAAGGATAGTATCAGGTTATTTTGCCACAAATCCAACTTTTTTATAGACCTTGCGCAGGGTTTTTTCAGCCACATAGCTGGCTTTCTCCGCGCCATTGCGATAGACCTGCTCCAAATAGGCCTTGTCCTTCATGATCCGGCTTGCTTCCTCCCGGATGGGCCGCAGGGTCTCCACCACGGCCTCTCCCACAGCGGGCTTGAACTTGCCATAGCCGCAGCCGGCAAATTCCGCTTCGATCTCCTCAAAGCTCTTGCCGGTGCAGGCAGAGTAAATGGTCATCAGGTTGGAGACGCCGGGCTTGTTCTCCTTGTCGTAGCGGACGCAGTTCTCCGTGTCGGAATCCGTGATGGCCCGCTTGAACTGGCGCATGATGGTTTCCGGCGTGTCCATCACCAGCACACGGCCGGTATCCTCATTTTCGGACTTGGACATTTTCGATGTGGGATTGGTCAGGCTCATGATTCTGGCACCAACCTTGGGGACAAAGGGCTCGGGAATCTTGAACACATCACCATAAATCCCGTTGAACCGGCGGGCAATGGTGTGGCACAGCTCCACATGCTGCTTCTGATCCTCTCCCACGGGCACATAGTCCGGCTGATACAGTAGAATGTCTGCCGCCATCAGGCTGGGATAGGTAAACAGACCGCCGTTGATGTTGTCGGCATTCTTGGCGGATTTGTCCTTAAACTGGGTCATTCTGCTGAGCTCGCCAAACATGGCATAGCAATTGAGCACCCAGCCCAGCTCGGCGTGCTGGTGAATATGGCTCTGGATAAAGAGGGTATTTTTCTCCGGGTCAAGGCCGCAGGCAATGTACTGGGCCAGCTGCTCTAAAGTCCGGCGGCGCAGGTCAGCGGGGTTCTGACGCACCGTGATGGCATGCAGATCAGCCATGAAATAAAAGCAGTCATATTCCTCGGCACGGGCGGCCCAGTTTTTGATGGCACCCAAATAGCTGCCCAGGGTGAGATCGCCGGAGGGCTTGATGCCGGAAAGCATTCTCTTTTTTTCTTTGATTTCGTCCATAATAAGCGCCTCGATTCATAAGTAGTAAACGGTTTTCAGTATTTTACCATATCCACCGAAAAAACGCAACGTTAAAATTGACAATTGGTGGGGGCAATGGTATATTATATTCCAAATCAACATGAAGAGGTAGATACCATGGATTATCAAAAACTGGCTGAGCTGCTTTTTCCCAACGTCACCATGACGCCGGAGGAGCTGGAAGCAAAATATCCCCCACGGAATGTACCCGAGGGTGCCGTCATTACCCGCATGGCTCCCTCCCCCACCGGCTTTGTCCACCTGGGTAACCTGGTGCAGGGCCTGACCTCCGAGCGTATGGCCCATCAGAGCGGCGGTGTGCTGTTCCTGCGGGTTGAGGATACCGATGCCAAGCGGGAGGTTCCCGGGGCTGTGGAGGTGCTGATTGACACCTTGAAGCACTATGGCATCCAGTTTGACGAGGGCGCCACCATGGATGGCGACAAGGGAGAATACGGCCCCTACCGCCAGCGGCAGCGGGCGGACATCTACCATGTGTACGCCAAAAAACTGGTGCAGCAGGGCATGGCCTATCCCTGCTTCTGCACTGAAGAGGAACTGGCCGCCATGCGGGAAAAGCAGGAAGCCGCCAAGGAAACCACCGGCTACTATGGTCAATATGCCATCTGGCGTGACCGTTCTCTGGAGGACATCAAAGCCCAGCTGGATGCTGGAATGAGCTGGGTGCTGCGCTTCCGCTCCACGGGAGATGTGTCCAATCAGTTTAAGTTTAACGATTTGGTAAAGGGAGAACTGACGGTCACGGAGAATAACATTGACCAGGTGCTTCTGAAATCCGACGGAATCCCCACCTATCACTTTGCCCACGCGGTGGACGACCACCTGATGCGCACCACCCATGTGGTGCGGGGCGATGAATGGCTGCCCAGTCTCCCCTTCCACATTCAGCTGTTCAAGGCCCTGGGCTTCAAGCTGCCCAAGTATGTCCACATCGGGCCGCTGATGAAGATGGATGGCAATTCCAAGAGAAAGCTCTCCAAGCGGAAGGACCCGGAGCTGGCTCTGACCTACTATAAAAAAGAAGGCTTCCCGGTGCAGGCAGTGTATGAATACATCATGACACTGCTGAACTCCAACTACGAGGACTGGCGGCGGGCCAATCCCAACGCTCCTGCTGCCGATTTCAAATTCAGCCCCAAAAAGCTGAACCCGGCGGGCAATCTCTTCGACTATGCCAAGCTCTGCGACGTGTCCAAGAATGAAATCGCCAAGATGGATGCCCAGCAGGTTTACTCCCTTTTGTTGGAGTGGGCCAAAGAGTTTGACCCGGAATTCGGCAGCAAGCTGGAAGCAGACCCCGACTTCGCCATCAGGATTCTCGCCATCGGAAGAGGCGGCAAGAAGCCCCGCAAGGACATTGCCACCTGGGCAGAAGCCAAGCCCTATATGGGGTTCTTCTACGACGAATATCTGGAAGCGCCCTGCTTTGATGAAAAATTCGACAAGACTGTCATCCGCAGCGCTCTGACCAAATTCCTGGAGCGGTTCAACTTCCAGGATGATTCCAACACCTGGTTCGACAAAGTGAAAGCCATCACCACAGAGCTGGGCTTCACCACCGACATGAAGGCATACAAGGCTGACCCAACCGCCTTCCCCGGAACGGTGGCAGATGTTTCCACCTTCCTGCGCCTGGCCGTCACCGGGAAAACCAATTCCCCCGACCTGTACACCGTGATGCAGATTTTGGGCTACGACGCCACGGTTGCCCGCATTCAAAAGGCGATCACCCTGCTGTGATTTTCTCCCACCGGCTTCCAGAAATGGAGGCCGGTTTTCTGTTCTTTACAGAATTACTCCTTTATGGTATGATTCTAGGAGCAAAAGCAAGGGAGAGAATCCAATGTACGCAGAATACAGTTCCGAAGAATTTGAGAAGAAATACACCTATCACGGCAAGGATTTAGGGGCCATTTGGAGCCCGGAGAAAACCGATTTCCGCCTCTGGGCACCTACGGCGCAAAACGTGCAGATTTGTTTTTACCACTCCGGCACGGCGGGAGAAAATGACCTGATTCGCAGACTTTCCATGACACCCGATCAGCAAGGTACCTGGATTGCCACTGCCGAGGGGGATTTGAACGGAATTTACTACAATTATCTTGTGGATGTGAACGGAAGCACCGTGGAAGCCTGCGACCCCTATGCCGTCGCTGTGGGTGTCAACGGAAACCGCGCCATGGTTTGCAACCTGAAATCCACCGACCCGGAAGGCTGGGAGCAGGATCGTCCCCCGGTGATTTCTGATAACTACACAGATTATGTGATTTATGAGCTTCACGTCCGGGACTTATCCTCCCTGGCTTCCTCCGGCATCACCAATCGCGGAAAGTTCCTGGGTCTCGCAGAGACTGGAACATCACTAAAATCCGGGGAGCCCACCGGCCTTTCCCACATCAAGGAGCTTGGCGTCACCCACATTCACCTGCTGCCCGTGTTTGACTATGGCTCTGTGGATGAAGCGCACCCTGGAAAGGAATACAACTGGGGCTATGACCCGGTGAACTTCAATGTGCCGGAGGGGTCCTACTCTACCGATCCCTTTGATGGCTTCACCAGAGTCCGGGAGATGAAGCAGATGGTTCACACCCTGCACCAGAACGGCCTGGGAGTCATCCTGGACGTGGTTTACAACCATGTGTATCACACCTTTGAATTCTCCATGAATCAGATCGTGCCCGGCTATTTCAGTCGGGAAAACGGCGACGGCGTTCTTTCCAATGGCTCCTGCTGCGGCAACGACACCGCCTCTGAGCGGGCTATGGTTCGCAAATACATTGTAGACTCTGTTAACTACTGGGCGGATGAATACAATGTGGATGGTTTTCGATTTGACCTGGTGGGCCTTCTGGACGTGGAAACGATTCAACAGATCATCTCAACCGTTCGGGAAAAGCACCCCCATGTGATGTTCTATGGAGAGGGCTGGAATCTGACCACCCAGGTCACCAAGCCCGATACTGCTCTAGCCGTTCAGCAAAACGCCTGGATGCTGCCGGAATTTGCATTCTTCAACGACACCATCCGGGACACCATTCGGGGGTCTGTTTTTGATTACCATCTGCCGGGCTATGTTTCCGATGGCTGGGTTTCCAAAGAACACCTGCTCAGATGCTTCCAGGGGCGGATGGATTGGAGCTGTAAGCCCAACCAGATTGTGAACTATGTCTCCTGCCACGACAACCACACCCTCCACGATCGGATCGCCGAAGCGCTGCCCCAGGCTAAGGAAGAGGAACTTGCCCGCCGGAGCCGCCTGGCTGCTGCCTTTACCCTGCTGAGCACCGGCATTCCCTTCTTCCAGGCCGGAGAGGAAATGCTGCGCACCAAAAAAAGCAGCACGGGGAAATATGTGGGCAACAGCTACCGCTCCTGCGACCGCATCAATGGAATCAAATGGAACCGGCTGAAGGAGGCGGAGGTGAAGAAAACCGTCCGCTACTACCAGGGGCTGCTCCGGCTTCGGAAAAAGCACTCCCTTTTCCGCATGGCGGATGCCGACCAGGTGAGCCGCTGCATCACGCTGATGAAGGACACGCCGGAGGAACTTGCAGTTTTTAAGCTGCAGAATGAATTTGAGACCATTCTCGTTGCTTTTAACCCCAGCACCCATCCTGTTCCTTTTTCCCTTCCAGAGGGAAAATGGCAGGTTTTTGTGGAACGTGACCGGGCAGATGACAGTGTTTTATATGAAATATCCGGCGAAGCAGAAATTGCTGCTATTTCCGCGTTTGTTGCGATTTTGATGAAATAAACAGCATCCATCCCGGCAGCCTCACCAATCTGCCAGCTTTGCAGTTGACTTTTTCGGTAAAAGTGACTATAATATAAGTAACCACTCAGCAAGGAGGCAATATTATGGAAAAAAGAATCATCACTATCAGCAGAGAATACGGTGCCGGCGGATTGCCGGTGGGCCGCATGATTGCCGAAAAACTGGGTATTCCCTTCTATGACAAGAAGCTGGTAGAGCATGTGGCGGAGGAATCCGGCTTTGCTCCAAAATTCATCGAAGAGCACGGAGAGCACTCTCCCAGCGGCAGCGTGTTTTCCTATGCCTTTGCGCCCCAGGGTGTTCCCGGCGTTATGAACGGCCTGTCCACCTCTGATTATCTGTGGAATGTACAGTGTAATGTGATTCTGCAGCTGGCGGAGAAGGGTCCCTGCGTCATCGTCGGACGGAACGCGGATTACATTCTGAAGGACCGCAAGGATGTTCTGAATGTTTTCCTTCATGCGGATATCCCCTCCCGGGTTGCAAGAGTCTTGGAAGCCAATCCCGACGAAAAGAATCCCGAGGGCCGCATTGCCGCCCGGGATAAGCGCCGCCGCCTGAACTATCAGCACTACACCGGCCGCACCTGGGGTATGTCCCAGAATTATCACATCTGCCTGGACACCACCACCCTGGGCTATGAGCAGTGCGCCGAGATCATCCTGAACGCCGTAAAGAACAGCAAGTAAACCGTCCATAAATACAGCCGCCCACAGCAGACTTGTTCCTGCTGTGGGCAGTAAATTTTTTATGGGATCATTGCGGCCTGGTTTTCTGTTTCCTTCTGGAAATGAATGCTGACGCCGTTGACCTCCACATCCTCGTCGGCATTGATCATAATGTATTTCACGCCGCCGATGACCCGGGTTTCCACCAGGTCAGTGCGGGTGGGGTCAATTTTGATGGCAATGTCCGGGGTATGGATTTCAAAATGCTTGCTGTCAATGATGTTTTTCGGATGAAGCTCTGCCTCAAAGCCAAAGGCTTCATCATACTGAATGCTGAACTTCGCCACGCTCTCCTCGGAAACGCCGCAGGAGGCCAGCACATCGGTAAGCACCCCTTTGTCGATCAGCAGCGGGTCGGGCACCTTGCTCTCCTTGTGGAGCTCCATGCGCTCGCAGAGCTGCTCATGAACCGTCTGCACCACATCCAGATTGCATTCCTCCCCCAAGGCAGTGGTCAGCAGGGCCTCAAAGCACTTTTTCTGCTCCGCAGCGGGCTTGGGAATGGGGGTATTGAACACCGCCTCAATGAGGGCATCCTGGTTTTCCTTGGTGTTGTGGGTATAGTAGAGGGCGTTATAGATGTTGGTGGAACGGTTGTCAAAGGCCGGAAACAGGAAGCCCAGCTCCGGGGCAGACACCGGCTGGTTCATGGCACCGTCGTGGAAGGTCTTTTCCTCCGGCACATAATGGAGATTGGGCTTGGTCTGCTTCACCGGGCAGACAGCACAGAGAAGATAAGTAAAGGTCTCGTCTGCGGAGTCATTTTGCAGGGAATCATCCTTGCTCTTAAAAGGCACATCGTAGGAATCGCAGCCCAGCAGAATCAGGTAGTTCCCCTCCAGCACCAGATTATCAATGATTTTCTTGTACAGCGTCATCCGAAGCTCTTCGTCCTGAAGCTTGGTTTCCCGCAGCTTCATCAGCAGCTCGTGCTCCGGGCTCCCGGCCACCTGGCTGGTTTTGAAGGTCAGGTCGATGAGATTTTTCCCCACAGAGCCGGACAGGGCTTTTCGGAGAATTGCAAAATACTTGTCCGCCTCATTTTCGGACATGATGCCGGTGCTGGCCCGGTATTCAGCAATGATCTCCTTATTGTCATTGACAAAGCAGCCATAGATGGCGGTCATATTGCTGCGATCCCGACGCAGGTGGCGTCGAATCTCGCCGATTTCTTTTTCATTCATTGTGTCATACCTCTTGATTATAAAAATGCTTCCTGATTATAGCACATCTGTTTCAAAAAAGCCAGAAGAAAATCAGCCCCGCAGAAGGGGCGGCGTTCATAAGACAGTTAACAGACACAGTAGTTTGTACTGCTGTGTCTGTTCTTGTATTTCATCAGGTTATGTGATAAAATAAAACAAAACAGATCTACAAATCGGAATTTATCAAATACAATTCCTCTCCCAACCGATGGTTGAGTTTGATAATTCTACTTACAGTTTGTGTACAAGAACTGATAAAGGCTGTAAAATCTAGCATGAAAGGAGAATATTGCAATGAATCAAATTGATACAGGAAAGTTTATTTCTAGTTGCAGAAAAGAAAAAGGTCTGACACAAGCACAATTGGCGGAAAAGTTAAACATTACCGACAGAGCTGTTTCCAAATGGGAGACAGGAAAATGTATGCCTGATTCATCCATCATGTTAGAACTTTGCAATATCTTAGACGTTACGGTCAATGAATTACTAAGTGGGGAGAGAATAGAAACGAATAATTACGAAGAAAAAGTTGTCGAAAATCTCATTGAATTGAAACGAAAAGATGAGAATAATATGAAGAAGAATACTATAATATCGATAGTATATACAATTACCATGGTTATTGGTATTCTAGTATGTTGTATATGTGATATTGCTATTTCGGGAACACTGACATGGTCACTTATCTCCCTTAGTTCTATTTTGGTTACATGGATAGCATCTTTTCCTGTTATTTTGCTGGGGAAAAAAGGTGTTTTGGTAGCGATGGTTGCCATTAGCATTTTCATTTTACCATATATGTACATTTTAAGTATTTTGATAAAAGTCAATGAGGTATTTTGCATTGGTGCGACTATGTCAATTATTACACTGGTTTTACTGTGGATAATTTATATTCTGTATTATCGACTTAAGGAACGAAAACTTTTGGCAACAGGAATCACATTTTTGATTGCCATTCCATTTACACTTTTGATAAACATTACATTATCAAAAATAATTGGCGAACCCGTGATTGATGGTTGGGATATATTGTCTGTATTTATTCTGTTGATAATAGCTGTTGCTTTTTTCATTGGAGATTATGCGCGAAAAAAGGTATGTAAGATAAACTATTATCCTTAGTCACTTGGAAATTCCAGTTTGTCAAACAGGCACAAGTGCGCACTTCTATACGGGGCAATCCCGTATGTGCGTTTTACGTTACGGCGTTTCGTACAAGGGACTGAATCCCTTGCGCCGCGAAAACGGCTATCCTTTTATGGCAAAAAGGCGTGACCACGAAATGGTCGCGCCTTTTGCTATTTAACTGTCTTACGAATACCGCCCCAATGCAGGGCTGGTTTTGTTATTCCCAAAGACATTTCCAGTTTTGCACAAAGTACTCCACACCGGAGTAGACCGTTGTGAGGATGATGACGGCTGTGACCAATCCAATCAGGAAGGAGCTCTGAGGAAATACCATCAAAACGCACAGCCCCACCATGGTGCTGGCGGTCTTCACCTTCCCGCTCCAACCGGCGGCAATCACCGTTCCCTTTCCCACAGCCACCAGCCGCAGGCCGGTGACGGCAAACTCTCTGGTGAGGACGATCATCAGCGCCCAGGCGGGAAAACGGCCCCACTCGCAGAACATGGTCATCACCGCAATGGTGAGCAGCTTATCTGCCAGAGGGTCCAGGAATTTGCCGAAATCACTGACCTGATTGCACTTTCTGGCAATCTGGCCGTCGATGTAGTCCGTCACGCTGGCCAGGATGAACAGGAACAGAGAAATACCCATCCACAGCCCTGACACGCCCTTGCTCAGATACATTGCAATCATCAGAACAGGAATCAAAAAGACCCGCACCAGGGTAATTTTGCTTGCAGTTGTCACGGTGAATCCTCCTCTGCCAAATAGCCCAACAGGTCGCCGTCCTGGGTTCCTTCAATGTAGACCTGCACAAAGTCCCCCTCCCGCAGGGGTTCCTGGGCGGCAATCCAGACCCGGCCGTCAATCTCAGGAGAGTCAGCATAGGTGCGGCCATAGAACTGCTCGTATTCCTGGTCGAAGCCATCCACCAGCACCTCCAGGGTTTTTCCGATCATGGAAGCATTGTATTCGTCCATGATCTGCGACTGCAGCAGCTCCACGCTCTGGGCTCGCTCCATGGCAACATCCTCATCCACGTGCTCCATCTCGGCGGCCTTGGTGCCCTCCTCCGGCGAGAAGGGAAAGGCTCCCACACGTTCCAGCCGCAGCTCCCGGAGGAAATCCATCAGCTCCTGGAACTCCGCCTCTCCCTCTCCGGGAAGGCCGGTGATCAGGCTGGTTCGAATCACCAGACCGGGGATGCCCTCCCGCAGCTTATGGAACAGCTCCCGCAGGAACGCACCGTTCCCCCGGCGATTCATCAGCTCCAGAATATGGTCATTGCAGTGCTGAATGGGGATATCCAGATATTTCACGATCTTGGGTTCCTCCGCCATGACCCGGATGAATTCGTCGTCGATTTCATCGGGATAGACGTAGTGGACGCGAATCCAGTGAATTCCATCGATTTTTGCAAGCTGCCGAAGCAGCTCCGGCAGCAAACGCTTGTGGCCGGGCAAATCCGTGCCATAGCGGCTGGTGTCCTGGGCCACCACGATCAATTCCTTCGCGCCGGAGGCGGCCAGCATTCTGGCTTCGTAAAGCACATCGTCCATCTGGCGGCTGCGGTATTTGCCCCGCAGGGAGGGAATCACGCAGTAGGAGCAGCGGTTGTCGCAGCCCTCCGCGATTTTGATGTAGGCATAGTGCTCCGGGGTGGTGAGGATGCGCCAGGACTCCTGCTCCGGCGCATCGATGGAGTCAAACTGAGAAACCGTTTTCTCTTCCAGCAGCGCCCCGATGGCGGGCACGATTTCTGTATAGCTGCCCGTGCCGAGAATGCCGTCCACCTCGGGCATTTCCCGGGTGATTTCCTCCTGATACCGCTGGGCAAGGCAGCCGGTGACCAGGATTTTACCGATTTTCCCCTCTGCCTTCAGAGCTCCGGCCATGAGAATATGGTCGATGGCCTCTGACTTGGCAGAGTCGATGAAGCCACAGGTGTTGATGACCACCACATCGCAGCCAACAATTTCGCCGCTGACGGTGTAGCCCGCCTCCTGGACGCGATACATCATCCGTTCGCAGTCCACCTGGTTCTTGGCACAGCCCAGAGAAATAAAACCTATTACAGCCATTTAGTCATCCTCCGAAAATTCATCGGTATCAAATGAGAGTGCGTTCAGCGCTTCCCGGATGGTGCGGTAGCTGTGGCCCTTGCGAAGGAGGGAATCCACAGCCCGCTTCACCGCCCGCTGATCCGATGGGTCGGTTATTCTTGATTGGAGAAAGGAAGTGATTTTTTCCGTCTGATCGGGATAATCAGCCAACGCAGCATCCCAGAGGGATTTGGGAATCCGCTTTTCATAGAGCACCTGCTTTGCCCTGGCCAGGCCATAGCCCTTGCTGATGCAGGAATGGACGATCTGCTCGGCGGTTTTTTGATCATCCAGCAGATTCAGCTCTTCCAGCCAGCGCACCGCCTGCTGGGCATCCGCCGGCTTCTCCCCTTTTTGAATCAGACGGCTTTCCAGCTCCTTCTTGGAGACATTGGTGGCAGATACGATCCGCACTGCCCGCATTTTGGCAGAGAGCTTCTCCGCCGCCGCAGTCATCGCCTCAAACTGCTCCGGCGACAGCTCCTTGCCGGGATAGAGGCCAAAATCCTCCACCGTCTGCCGGTAAAGCCGAAGAGTCCGTCCGTCATCGAGCAGGACAAAATAACGTCCCGCCCGGTCTGGGGTGGTTTTCAGCTGCTCAATCCTCATCGTCGAAGTCATCAGCGCTGACCGCTACAGGACGCTCTGCCGCCTTGACAGGAGCCTTGGGAGCGCCGCCGGAAACCTTCCACAGATTCTCCCGCACCTGTGCCTCCACCTGCTGTGCAATCTCGGGATTGGCCAGCAGATAGGCTTTCACGCTGTCCTTGCCCTGGCCGATGCGCTCTTCGCCCATGCTGAACCAGCTGCCGCTTTTCTGGATGATGTCCATTTGAACGGCCAAATCCACCAGCTCTCCCCATTTGGAAATGCCCTGGCCGTACATGATATCAAACACCGCCTCCCGGAACGGAGGAGCAACCTTATTCTTGACCACCTTCACCCGGGTCTTGTTGCCCACCACATTGCCGTCCTCCTTGATGGCCTCCACACGGCGCACATCCAAACGGACAGAGGCATAGAACTTCAGGGCATTGCCGCCGGTGGTGGTCTCCGGGTTGCCGTACATCACGCCGATTTTCATACGCAGCTGGTTGATGAAGATGACCACGCAGTTTGTTTTGGAGATGGTGCCTGCCAGCTTCCGCAGCGCCTGGGACATGAGTCTGGCCTGCAGACCCACGAAGGTATCGCCCATCTCGCCTTCAATCTCCTGTTTGGGCACCAGAGCCGCCACGGAGTCCACGACCACCGCGTCCACCGCGCCGGAACGAACCAAGGCATCGGTGATTTCCAGAGCCTGCTCACCCGTATCCGGCTGGGAGACCAGCAGATTATCGGTATCCACGCCCAGTGCAGCGGCGTAAACAGGGTCAAGGGCATGTTCCGCGTCCACAAAAGCAACCTCTCCACCCCGCTTCTGGGCCTCAGCCAGAATGTGCAGGGCCAGCGTGGTTTTGCCGGAGGATTCAGGGCCGTAAATCTCAATGATTCTTCCCTTGGGCACTCCGCCGATGCCCAGGGCAGCGTCCAGGGCCAGGGAGCCGGTGGGAATCGCCTCCACATTCATCTCGGGCCGGTCACCCAAGCGCATGACAGTTCCCTTGCCAAAGCTCTTGTCGATCTGTGCCAGAGCAGTCTGCAATGCCTTTTTCTTATCGGCGGCGGGGGTGGGGGTTTCATAAGTGGTCTTTTTCGTTGCCATAATTTATATTCCTTTCCCGCTGTACTGGGCCAGCACAGCTCGTTCTCTGTCGTTATAATCCCGTTTCCGTTCAATGACGGTATAGTCCTTCTCTTCCAGCAGACGGCACACCGCATCTGCCATGTTCATGCCAAACTCAAAGCAGACAAATCCGCCGGGCTTTAGGATGGCGGTATAGTGCTCCAAAATGGAACGGTAGAAATCCAGCCCGTCCTCTCCGCCAAACAGCGCCAGGTGAGGCTCGAAATCATTCACGCTTTTGGGAAGCTGCTTCATCTCCTCCCCGGTGATATAGGGCGGGTTGGAGACGATCATATCAAATTTTCCCAAGAAGCCCGGGGCAGCCTGCCTGGCATCCACCTGGAAGGTGCTCACCCGTCCGCCCAGCTTGTTCCTGGCAATGTTCTTCTTTGCCACTGCCAAGGCCTCCTTGGAGATATCCGCCAGGGTCACTCTGGCATCCTTCACCCGGCTTGCAATGGCAAGGCCGATGCAGCCGGAGCCGCAGCACAGGTCGAGAATTCTCGGGTCCTTATCCAGGAAAAGCCCTTTGTTGATGGCAAGCTCTGTCACAGCACAGGTATCGTCCCGGGGAATGAGCACATCCGGGCTCACATAAAGGGGCAGACCATAGAACTCCCACTCCCCCAGCACATAGGCCAGGGGCTCCTCCTTCAAAAGCCGCTCCACCCCGTCATAGACCCTGGCGGCAACCCCTCTGTCCGCAGGGCTGTCGATCTGGCCAAGAAGCTGTTCAGGAGTCTTGCCGGAGAAGGTGCAGATCAAATCCCTGGCAATCATCCCGGCGGTTTGCTGATCTTCCATATGGGAGAGGGCGGTTCGGGCAGCCAGGTATAGTTCCCGATTGGTCATTACCAGAGGTCACTCCCTTCCTTTTCAGGAAGGACAGCGGTTACGGCGGCAATGCCCACCTCGATCATGCTGTCGTCCGGCTCATTGGTGGTGAAATGCTGCATCCACATCCCCGGAGCGGTGATGGCCTGGGTGAACCAGTTGTCATGTCTGCCCGCCCAACGGTTGATTTCATAGGTGATGCCAACCACCACAGGCAATAGCAGCAGCTTAAAGGCAATCATGATCACCCGGTACAGGGCGCTGCCCCGCATTGCTTCCAGGGCGGGAACCAGGGAAAGCAGCGCAGAGGACGCCACAGAGAAAACCAGAATGGAAATCACCATCACCACCAGCAGGAAGCTGGTGCCGCAGCGAGGATGCAGCCGGGTCTGGGCCCGGACGTTCTCCACCGTCAGAGGAAGTCCCGCCTCATAGCAGCGGATGGTTTTATGCTCCGCGCCATGATAGGAAAACACCCGGCGCATATCCTTCATTCTGGAAATGAGAATCATATAGGCCAGGAAAATCGCCATACGGATGACGCCTTCCACCAGGTTCAGGGTCAGGGTATTGTGAATCAGGCCATCCATAAAGCCAGAGATGACCATGGGCAGCAGGAAGAACAAAACAACGGAAAGGCCCACGCCCAGCACCATGGCGATGCCCACAACCACCTTTTGGAAGGTCTCGCTGCTCAGCTTTTTTTCCAGCCACAAATCCAGCTTGGAGGGCTCCTCCTGCATTTCCTCCGGGGCTAAATCCGCAGAGCGCATCAGGGCCTTGATGCCCACAACCTGGGAATCAAAGAAATTGAAAATACCCCGGATAAAGGGCCAGGTTTTTATGGATTTCGCAGGCCGAATCTTTCTGGGATGCACCTCGGTCTGCAGTCCCTTGGGGGTGCGGACAACGATGGCATCCTTCTCCGGGCCGCGCATCATGATCCCCTCAATCAGAGCCTGTCCGCCGATCATGGTTTTGAATTTTTCCTTTGCAGGCGCGTTATTTTTATTGGCCATAATAATCCTTTCTCTATTGGGTGACCGGCAGCGCAATGGTGACCAAGGTGCCTCCGCCCGGTGCGTTTTCCAGGGTCAGCTTGCCGTTGTGGAGCTCCATGATTTCCTCGCAGACAGCCAGACCGATGCCGGTGCCTCTGGCTTTGGAGCTGCCCTTGTAGAATTTCTTTTTGACCAGACCCAGCTCATCCTCCGGGATGCCGGGGCCGTGGTCACGGATGCGAACCACCACCTGGTCATCCTCATGTGAAATGCTGGCCTCGATTCGTTTTCCGTCTCTGCCGTGCTTGGCAGCGTTATCCAGCACATTCAGGAACACCTGCCGCAGCCGTTTGCCGTCACAGGGAATGTCGGGAATGTCCGAGTCGTTTTCAAGGTATTCCAGCGTGATCCCATCCTGGGCCAGGCGGCTGCTGTACATATACACCGTGTCCTCAAACACGCTGCGGATATCCGTGGTCTCCACCGTCAGGGTCATTCTGCCGTCCTGCATTCTGGTGAAGTCCAGCAGCTCCATTACCATTTCCGTCAGCCGCTTGGCTTCGCTGGAAATGATTTTCATGCCCTGTCGGGTTTCATCATCCATGTTGTCGTCAGCCAGCAGTGTCTCGCTCCAACCGTTGATGACCGTCAGTGGGGTGCGCAGCTCGTGGGAAAGCTGGGAGATAAACTCGGACTGCATCTTCTCGTTCTGGCTGATTTTGCTGGAAAGCTCGTTGATGGTATCCGCCAGTTCCCGGATTTCGTCATCATACCGGGTTTGAATCTGGACGCCATAGCTGCCATTGGCAATCCGTTTTGCCTTCTCGGTGATTTCTGCCACGGGCACCATGATGGAGCGCATAAAGTAGCTGCCGCTGAGCAGCACCACCAGCAGGAATACCAGCAGGGTCAGGCAGGAAATGATGGCCACATAAAAAATCTGGCGGTCTACAATGCCCAAGGAGGTGACAAAACGGAACACGCCCACCACCTCTCCGCTGCTGAAAATCAAGGGGCTGGAAATGGCCATGATGTGCTCCTGGGTGATGGGATCGGTTCCCACAAAGATCTCGCAGCCCCGGGAGCTCAGGGCCTGGGCAATCTCCGATGTCACTGGGGATTCATTGCCCCATAGGCCATAGGAGGTTGCAACCAATTCACCGTTCCTGTCAATGAATTGAAGCTCAATCATGTCCTTTGCCTCATAGGTACGGGCATAGGTGATGCAGGCCTGGTAATACTCCGAGTAATCCTGATGGGAATTGCCCGAAAAGAAATCCGTGGAGGACTGGGCCCTGCGCTTCAAATCCGCCTGCATATTGGAATAGTAATAGGCGGCATAGGAGGCCGTTACCGCAGCCACACACACCAGGCCCAAGGCGAGAATCACGCCCACGGTATTGGCCATCCACCTTCTTCGAAGTCCGCGCTGTTTTCTTTTCTTTCTCTCCATGCAGTCTTAGGCGCCCCATTTATAGCCAAGGCCCCATACCGTGGTGATGTAGGTGGGATTGGCGGTATCGTCCTCAATTTTGATTCTCAGGCGGCGGATGTTCACGTCCACGATTTTCAGCTCGCCTTCATAGTCCCGTCCCCACACGGCGGCCAGGATATCCTCCCGGGAAAGGGCGCGGCCGGGATTCTGCATAAAAAGCTTCAGAATGGCATATTCCACCTGGGTCAGACGGATTCTATTGCCGTTCTTTTCCAGGGTGTGATTTCTGGTGTTCATCACAAAGGGCCCTTGGGTCAGAAGCTCGGTGCTGACCACGCTGTCGCCTCCAATCCGGCGGAACAGTGCGTCGATTCTGGCGGTCAGCTCTGCAGGAGAAAAGGGCTTGGTCACATAGTCATCCGCGCCGGTCATCAGGCCGGTGACCTTGTCCATCTCCTGGGTTCTGGCGGTAAGCATGATGATCCCAATCTGCTTGCTGGTGGCGCGAATCCGGCGGCACACCTCAAAACCGTCCATGTCCGGCAGCATGATGTCCAGGATTGCGACACCGATGTCGGGATTTTCAGCCAGCTTGTCCAGGGCCTCCTGGCCGGTTCCGGCTTCGATGGCATCGTAGCCGGCCCGCTTGAGATTGATGACCACAAAGCTTCGGATGTTCACTTCATCTTCCAGTATCAAAACTTTTTTCATAATCCACCTCTTATGGTTCTGTCGTTTTCCAATCCTGGCGAATCAAATGGAAATTCGTTCGCAGGTAATTTTCGGTCATTCCATAGATGGCCGACCCGGACTCCAATTTGGCAGCATACACCACATCCTCGCCCCGGTACAGGGGGAAGCGGTTCTGCGCGGAGGCCTGCACATCCCTGTCCTTCCCCATCAGGGAAAAGACGGTAAAGACCGGAACTGCCGTGCCGTAGCTGTTGTTCCACATGTAGAAGGTATAGACATTTCCGTTCTTCTCCGCGGCAAACCGGTCGATCCATTCGCTGTCCAGCTCGATGTACCAGCCGTCCTCAAAATTGTGGAAGGTATAGAGCTTGTTGGTTTCCCGGCCCTCCAGGTCGATGGTGAACCAACGGATCAGGTTCTGCTCCGTGGTGTTATACATCATACTCAGCAGACTGGGCAATTCCAAAACACCGTCGTTGTTCAAATCCTCGGCATACACAAAATAATTTCGCAGGGTCTGCATGCTGGTGCCCAGATCGCTGGACTGAGAAATATTGGAGAACACGCCCTCCCGCAGCGCAAAAATATCGGTGATGACCGCGTTTTCGTTGCAGGCGCTGGCAATATACACGGCGGGCTCCCCACTGGAAAGCTTGTTCACCGCAATCCGGCGGATGTGCTCCGGGGCCACCGAGAGCTTGGCTTCCACGGAGCCCACCACATTTCCATCGCTGTAGCTGTAGAGCCGCACGGTTCCGTTGGCCGCCTCCGCTTCTCCGTTCTGAATCACCATGAGCTCACTGCGGTTGTCCCCATCCAGATCGCAGACCACAAATTTGAGATAGATCATGCTTTTGATTTTCTCTGTCTGACCAGAGGAGAAGGAATAGAGAGAAACGGTTCGATTCACCTTTTCATTCAGCTGGGTGCCCACGATCAGCTCACAGCCCGGCTTGCCGTCAATATCGGCATACTGAATCTGCTCAAAGGAGGAACCCTTGCAGTTGATGGTCTCCCAAAGCTCATAGTTTTCATCTGTCAGCTGATTGAACAGCAGGATTTGAAGGGAGTCGTCCTGCAGCACCTTGGAAAATACCAGGTATTCCTCCTTCCCGTCCCCATCCAAGTCAGCCGTTTGGACGGATTCCTGATTGGCGCCGGAGACAGGGGCTGCATAGACCTTCCCTGTCATGGAGGACTCGATGGCTGCCCGGAGATTGTTATTTCGTTCCGATCTGCGGGGCAGGCTGTACATTTGGTCAATGGTTCTCGCCCCACAGCCTGTCAGCAGCGTCAGCAAAAAAACACAGATAGGAAGCAGTATTCTTTTTTTCAAATGACCAGCTCCTTCCGACAGAGTATTATATCACATTTTCTCGAAAAAGAAAAGCTATTTTAACACAACATTTCCCTGGCCCAACACATTTTTTAGTTCTGTCAGCATGGATTGGCGCAAATCGCATCGGGTTCCCCTGCGGGCTCTGGTATCCGCGAAAAAGAGCACTGCCGGCTGCTCCCCGGGGAACATATTCAAAATAGCGCGAATCTTGCGGTAAACCGGGGCATCCTCCGTAGGAAGCCGCAGATACAGCGTGCCCTCCAGCTTATTTGCAAACTGGGAGCTTTGGGGGATGAACTGCTCCATCACCTGGCGTCGGTCAGGGTCGGAAAAGTCGGAGATGGGGCGAACCCGATTGACGATGATCTGGGGCTCCTTGTCCTCCCGCAGGGAGAGCTTCCCCACCACCACCACGGCCTCGTTCTCCCGCAGGTATCCGCCGTGCTCATTCAGGGCATTGGAAAATACGATCAGTTCGATGGAGGCGGTATCGTCCTCCAAGGTAACATAGGCCATCATGGTATTGTTCCGGGTCATTTTTGTTTTGACGGTCTGGACGATGCCCGCGATGCTGACAATCTGCTCATCCTGGAAGGGACAATCCTCCCCGGTCAGCCGAGAAATGGGCACCACACTGGTATTCTTCAAAAAAGAGCGGTAGTCGTCCATGGGATGCCCGGAAAGATAGATGCCGGTGGTCTCCTTTTCCATGGCCATCAGCTTTCCCCGGGGCAGCTCCTCTTTATGAGGAATGGCAATGCTGGCCGCAGCTTCCTCCTCCGTCAGCATGGAAAACAGGCCCAGCTGACCTTCCAGGTTTTTCTTTCTGGAAGAGGAAACGCTGTCCATCATGGACTCATAAACCGCCAGAAGCTCACTGCGATGGTAGCCAAAGCAGTCCATGGCACCGCACTTGATGAAGTTCTCCACCGCCCGCTTGTTCAGCTCCCCCTCGCCCATCCGCTCCAGGAATTCTTCCAGCGTTTTGAAGGGGCCGCCCTGGCTTCGTTTGGCAACCATGGAGCGAATCAGTCCATGGCCGACGTTCTTCACCGCACCCAGACCAAAGCGGATGGAATCCCCCTCCACCGTGAAATGGTCGTCCGAATGGTTGATGTCCGGCGGCAGGGTGGCAATGCCGATCTCCTTGCATTCCGCGATGTAGCCGGAAATCTTCTCTGCGGAATCCAAAACGGAGGTCATCAATGCCGCCATATACTGCCGGGGGTAATGACACTTCAAATAGGCTGTCTGATAGGCCACAACGGCATAGCACACCGCATGAGCTTTGTTAAAGGCATAGTTTGCAAAATCCACGATCTCGTCATAGATGGATTGGGCAACCTCCTCCGGCACCCCATGGCCGATGCAGCCGGTGATGTTCTGCTTCGGGTCACCGTAGACAAAAATCTTCCGCTCTTCCTCAATCACCTTCATCTTCTTTTTGGAGATGGCACGGCGAATATTGTCCGCCTGGCCCATGGTATAGCCGCCCAGGCTGCGGAAAATCTCAATCACCTGCTCCTGATAGACAATGCAGCCATAGGTGACCTTCAAAATCGGTTCCAGAAGAGGTGTTTTGTAGGTCACCTTTCTGGAATCCAGCTTGTTGGCAATAAAGGTCGGAATGGAGTCCATGGGGCCTGGGCGGTACAGTGCCACAATGGCCGTAATGTCCTCGATGGAGCTGGCCTTCATATTCACGCAGACACTGGTCATACCGGCGGATTCCAACTGGAAAACGCCCTGGGTCTTCCCCTCCGCCAGCATGGCAAAGGTCTCGGGGTCATCGTCGGGTATCTTATCCATAGCGAAATCGGGAACCAGCTTTCTGATTTCCTCCTCCGCATCGTGAATTACCGTCAGGTTCCGCAGCCCCAGGAAGTCCATTTTCAGCAGCCCCAGCTCCTCAATGGTGGTCATGGTGTACTGGGTGACAATGGTATTATCATTGGTAGAAAGAGGAACATAGCTGCACACCGGGTCGGCGGTGATCACCACGCCGGCAGCGTGGGTGGAGGTGTTCCTGGGCATTCCCTCCAGGGACATGGCCGTGTCGATCAGGGTGTGTATCCGTTCCTCATTTTCATACATCTGCTTCAGCTTGGGGACGGTATTCAGCGCATCTTGCAGGGTGATGTGGGGCGTGGCGGGGACAAGCTTGGCCACCACATCCGTTTCCGCAAAGCTGAAATTCAGTGCCCGGCCCACATCCCGGATGGCGCCTCTTGCCGCCATGGTGCCGAAGGTGGCAATCTGGGCCACATGGTCGGAGCCGTATTTCCGGGTGACATATTCAATGACCTCACCCCGGCGCTCCTGGCAGAAATCCGTATCAAAATCCGGCATGCTCACTCGCTCCGGGTTCAGGAAGCGCTCAAAAATCAGGGCGTATTTCATGGGGTCAACTTCCGTAATGTGCATGCAGTAAGCCACGATGGAGGCCGCACCGGAACCTCTGCCCGGGCCCACGGGAATGCCGGACTGCTTGGCATAGTGAATGAAATCCCAGACAATCAGATAGTAGTTCACATAGCCCATCCGGCTGATGACCCCGATTTCATATTCCAGCCGGTCTTTGTATTCCTGGGGCGGATCGGGGTAGCGTTCCCGGAAGCCGTCCATGCAGAGCTTTCGGAAATATTCCTCATTTGTAAAACCCTCCGGCACAGGAAAGGAGGGAAGATGGTATTCATGGAACACAAAATCCAGATTGCATTGTTCCGCAACCTTCACCGTGTTCTCAAACGCCTCGTCGCAGCCGGGGAACAGCGCCCGCAGCTCCTGCTCGCTTTTCAGATAAAAATCATCGGAGGGAAAGCGCATTCGGTTCTGATCGTCCACGGTTTTGCCGGTCTGGATGCACAGCAGCACATCCTGCATCTTGGCATCCTCCCGGCGCAGATAGTGGGCATCGTTGGTTACCACCAGGGGAAGTCCCGTCTCCCGGGCAATGCGGCGAACCCCCTGGTTCACCGCCTGCTGCTGGTCGATCCCGTGATCCTGGAGCTCCAGGTAGAAATTCCCCTCTCCCATGATCTGCGCCATGTTCAGGGCATATTCCTTGGCGGCAGCAAAGTCATCCTCCATGAGATACTGAGAGACGGCACCCGCAAGACAGGCGGAGAGGGCGATCAGTCCCTCATGGTGCTGCCGGAGCAAATCAAGGTCAATTCTGGGCTTTCCATAGAAGCCGTGCAGGAAGGCCTCAGAGACCATATAGCAAAGATTTTCGTAGCCCTTCCGATCTTTGCAGAGAAGCACCAGGTGGTAGGGGTCATTGTCCACCCCGTGAATCCGGTCACTCATCCGCCGCCGGGCCACATATACCTCACAGCCGATGATGGGCTTGATGCCCGCTGCTTTGGCTGCCTTGTAAAAATCAATACAGCCGTACATGACGCCATGATCGGTGATGGCAATGGCAGTCTGACCCAGCTCCTTCACCCGCTCCATCATCCGGTCAATGCGGCAGGCACCGTCCAAAAGGCTGTACTCCGTATGGACATGCAGATGAACAAAACTCATTTCTTTTCCTCCATCGCCAGCTCCACCAGCCGTTTCAGCCGGTGATTCATGGCCGGTTTTGAGATCTTCGGTTCAATCAGTCCGGCTAGCTCGGACAGGGATGCCTCAGGATTTTCCTCCCGCACCAGCGCCGCCTGCTTCAGCTTTTCGGGGAGGGTGTCAAACTGTCCCCTTTCCCGCAGGATACGAATGGCATTCAGATGCTCCTGGGAGGCCTCTACCACCTTGGTAATGTTGGCATCGTCGCAGTTGCAGCGGCGGTTGACCTGGTTGTTCAGCTCATGCTCCAGTCTGGCCTCAATGATGCCCATGGAGGCAACGGAAGCTCCCAGGAAGGTCAGAAAGTCCGCAATCTGCTCGCTGTGCTTCAGATAAACCACCTGGCCGCCGCTGCGGGAGGCCAGCTTCGGCAGAAAGCCCAGGGTTTCCTGGATGATGAGATAGGATTCCTTGGCCACGCTGTGATGGGTGGTGGCCAGTTCCAGATGATAGCCCTTCACCGGGTCGGTCACACTGCCCCCGGAGAGAAAAGCCCCCCGGAGAAACGCCGCTTTACAGCAGTCATTTTCCACCACGGGAAGGTTGACATGAAGAGAAAAGGTCTGCCGGGTATCAAAGCCAAAGGCGTTCATGATGGCGCAGAGCTTGTCTGGGTTCTGAATCTGGAACATCAGCTTTCCACCCTTTCCCTCCCCTGCCTGCGTATCAAAGCCGAACCCAAAGGCTTTTTTGAACAGCTTGGGAAGCAGCGCCGCAAATTCCGGGCTCTCTGTGATGATTTTGACGGCGTCATTTCGGAAGCAATTGCAGAACAGCAGTATTCCGAAGCACTCCGCCAGAGCGCAGCAGCCCGATTGGGGAAAGGCACGGCAGATTTCTGCCTTTGCCGAAGCGGAAAAGGAACGCATCAGGGTCACCCTCTCTGTCTACCAAATTCTGATTTCCGGCTCTAACCGTATGCCGGAAGCGGCAAACACCCGGTCAGAAACCTGCTGCAATAGGTTTTTTACATCCTCTGCGGTAGCGCCGCCCAGGTTGACGGCAAAGCCCGCATGCTTGGAGGAAATGGCCGCACTGCCAACCTGGAAGCCCTTGAGTCCGGCCTCATCAATCAGCGCTGCCGCGTAGCCTCCCACCGGGCGCTTAAAAGCTGACCCGGCGGAGGGCAGATCCAGAGGCTGAGACGCACTGCGTTTTGCCTGCAGCTCCTTCATTCGCCCTTTGATTGCCTGGATGGAATCCTCGCAGAGACGAAACACCGCGCTGATGACAATTCCGTCGGTTTCTTCCAAAATGCTGTGCCGGTATCCAAAATCCATCTGCGTTCCGGGAATGGTTCGCAGGGTGCCATCCATCTGCATCACTGTGACGCTTTCGCAGATTTGGCTGATCTCGCCGCCATAGGCACCGGCATTCATATACACGCCGCCGCCCACCGTTCCCGGAATCCCGTGGGCAAATTCCATCCCCGCCAGGCCCTGATTGGCAGCGAACACCGCCGCCCGGGTCATGGTCACGCCGGACATCACTTGAATTCTTCCATCCTCCAGCACTTCCATTCCATTCAGCCCATCCTTCAGACAAACCACCAGGCCGCCTACTCCTTCATCAGGAGCCAGCACGTTGGTTCCTGCACCAAGAATAACTGGTTTTATGTCCAATTCCTTGGACACTTTCAAGATGTGAGCAAGTTTTTCCGCACTGTTGGGAAAAGCCATAACCTCTGCAGGGCCGCCAATGCGGAAGGAGGTATGTTTGCTGAGGGGTTCGGAAAAACGGAGCTTGATTTGGGGCAATTCTTGCGCTGCTTTTTCCTGAAAAGAGTTCAATTCCACAATAAACGCCTCCGGGTGTAAAGTCCACATCAGTATATCATATTTACGCCCGTTGTGCAACAAGAAAAGGACTGCCCCGGAAAATGGGGCAATCCTTTTGGGTCTATTGCGGGAGCGATTATTTCTCCACGATCTCCAGCACTTCCATGGGGCAGGCCTTAGCGCAGATGCCGCAGGCAATGCACTTGGAGGCGGGGCTCTCGGGCTTCAGAACCATGACCTTCATGGGGCAGGCCTCCACGCACTTGCCGCAGCCGACACAGTTCTTCTTGTTGATCATGTACACGCCGGTCTTGGGATTCTGGGTGATGGCATTGTGCTCGCAGGCCTTCATGCACTTGCCGCACTGGATGCACACGTTGGGCTTGGCGCCGGTGCCCTTGGCGACGATTTTCACACAGCTCCAATCCTGATTGAATTCCTTATAGAATGCTTCGGAGCACGCACGGACACATTGCAGACATGCCATACACTGAGAGTCTTTTTTAACAGAGAGCTTTTTCATGGTAAAACGAACTCCTTTATGTTTTTTGAAAAATTTGAATTTTTCTTGTAATATTATAAACGAAACATGAGAAAATAGCAATGGCTAAATTGCCGAAGTTTTCTGTCTTTTCAAAAAAGAATGATTTGGCAGAATGATTTCGGGGCCAAAGGGAATACTGAACATGAAACGAGAAAAATTTGGAGGGAAAACATGAAATCTACAGTTCAACTGGTATGCGCCGTGGCGCTGATTGCAGCGCTGCTCTCCGGCTGCCGGACAAGAGCCCGAAACAATACCGCAACCAACATGACCACGCAGCCGACCACCATGCCCACCACTGCAATGACCACCATGCCGGAAACCCAGGTGACCACCCAGCCCACAACCAATACTACCACAGCGACCACTGCCACCACCAACCCCAACAACGCAGCAACCGGCGATGACATCATCGGCGAAAACGCCTCCCGGGCCAATCCCAACGCCAGAGGCGGCATGACCGGACAGAATGGAACCGGAGTCGCTCCCGGCGGCGCAACAAGGTGAATTACGTCAGCTTGCCGCATCATCTGCAGCAAGCTGATGACTACATGGTTTTACGATCAAAGCACTGTCACATATCGGTTAATTTTCTTTTGGGTCTTCCTCGCCGCTTCCACCGCTGCCTGGACAAAATCCATTTCCTCATACTCCTGCTCCTTCCAGGCACAGGTGATGGAGCTGCCGACGCAGACCACCGCCCCGTGGCCAAGGCTGCTGAAGCCATAGGAGGCATTCTTCGCATTGGCGCCGGACACATCCAGGCCGTCGATGAGCATGAACAGCTGGGGATATTTGGCGCGGAGCATTTTCAGGCTGTCACCTGCCGTGGCAGAAGCGGCAATTCCGATTCTGGAATAGCCGTACTTCCCCACCGTGCTTCCTCCGAATCGATTGACATAATCAGCAGCAGCCGTATGTACCATTCTGGAACCGGCAAGCAGATCCTGAATTTCCGAGGAGGATCTATTGGGAGAGCGAACCGCCACAAACAAATCCTTTTTCTGATTTTCACAGTAAGGCAGGAAGGGTTTGATGATTTCGCTGCCAAAATAGCCGGAAATCAATATTCCGTCGCATTGGAGCTTGCTTTGCTCCCCCCAGATACGTTCAGCCCAATGCTTTGCAGCCAGGCTCGAAGAGATTCCATAGGCATCCAGCAAAACGTAAAAGCCCAGAGCTGCGGCCTGCTTCATCAGACGGGAGAGCACCATCATGCCGTTTTCTTCCAACAACAAAAAGCTCATCAAGCTGAATCGGACAGCCACCGCCTCTCCTTTCAAACCGATCAGAAGCCGGGAAGCAAAGTCCTCATAGGCATCGCAACGATCCTGGCGGCATTCCGTCACCTGGGGCGGAAGCATTTCCGGCTCTACAGAAAGCGTAACCATCAGGGTATTGTTCAATTTCTTCATTTTCGTCTGCAACGAATCCACCGACATCGAAATCCGCTCCCCGCTTCTTTTTCAGTATCCGTCAACTGATAAAAACAGTATAACACATTTTTCCAAAGGTGTACAGGAAGAAAACAGAATTTTTCGCTTTTGGGGAGGCATAATAGAAATGCAGGGGGTGATAGCATGGATTTGAAAGCAATCGCAGTATCCGCAGGCCTTGGCGCCGCTGCTGGAATGGTAGCCGTACTGGCAATGCCCCGCAGCAATCCGACCCGGAAGCTGGCAGCCAAAGCAGCCAACAAGGTGGAGGATCTGGCCTGGAAGGTTTCGGATACCATTACGGACAAGATGGACTTAGATATGTAGCAACTACAGGTTGCTATCTCAAAAAGCAACCCGTAGTTACCTTTCCTCAGCAACTACTCTACAAAATGAATCAGTCCAATTTAACAGCCCATTTTGAAAAACTCGGCAGAAACCATTCCGTTTCTGCCGAGTTTTGGCGGAGAGTCAGGGATTTGAACCCTGGCGACATTATTCATGCCCTACGAGATTTCGAGTCACGCCTCTTCGACCACTTGAGTAACTCTCCGTACATGCCAGGTTATTATACCAGCCGGAACAGAAAAAATCAAGTTGTTTCGCAGGATTCTGGGTTCTTTTTCGCAAGCTCCAAAACGAGCCTCACCTTTTCACAAATGACGGGATAGTTTTCCCGCAGGTGGGGACGGAGGCAGTTGGTGCAGTTTTTGATGCCGGTTTTGGTATAGGTGAAATTTCCGCCGCATTTGTCCCCCAGAGCGTATAGGGGGCAGTAGCAGAAGAGACAGCTGAAGGTCTCGGGGTTTGCATTGGGGTGGCAGGGAAAGTATTCGCATTCCCGATTCTGGAAAAAGTCATAATGGCTCATGGCTACGCCTCATTTCATTTTTCTTTGCATTACTGGCCTGGATGTGTTATACTCATCAAAAAGGAGTGGGAGCATGCGTGTGCTGATCGATGGGGACGGCTGTCCCGTGGTGGATATTGCGGTAGAGCTTTGCCGAAAGCGGAATGTACATTGTCTTTTGTTGTGCGACACTGCCCATGAATTCCATCGGGAAGGCGCTGAGACACTGACCTTTGACAAAGGGGCCGACAGTGTGGACTTTGCCCTGGTCAACCGGGTACAAACCGGCGACTTGGTCATCACCCAGGATTATGGGCTGGCCAGCATGTGCCTTGCCAGAAATGCCCGGGTACTGCACCAGGACGGATGGGAATACACCGCCTGGAACATGGACGGGCTTCTGCTTCAGCGGCATACCTCCAAGAAATTCCGCTTATCTGGAGGAAGAATGAAAGCCATTCCAAAGCGGACAGAGCAGCAGAACAGCGCCTTTCGGGCGGCAATGGAAGCAGTGCTGGACGAGATCGGTTAAAACAGATTCCAGGGAAACCCCTCCGGCGGGTCATGGCGAAACTCCATCCATTCGTGGCTTCGGGGATGATGGAATCCAATGGATTGAGAGAACAGAGCGATTTCGCAGGGGTCATCCAGGGTAGAATATTTCCGCTCTCCCACCAGAGGATATCCCCGGCTGGCAAACTGCACCCGAATCTGATGGGTTCTGCCGGTATGGAGTTGGATTTCCACCTTGCTGAGATCGGAATTGGAGGCCAACACCCGATAGCTGAGGCTGGCAGGCTGAATCCCCTTGCCAGGCTCCGCGGCAACGTAGGTCATTTTCCGTGCCTTGTCCCGGCCCAAAAGGTCTTCCAAGGTGTCGTTGGTCTTTGCCGGAACACCATGCACCACGGCATAATACTTCTTTTGAAAGCTCCCCTCCCGTATCTGACGGGACAGATCCGATGCCGCCGCGGGATTCCGGGCCAGCACCATCAAGCCGCTGACCACGCGATCCAGCCGGTGCACCGTGCGGATGTCACCCACGGGTTCACCCAATTGGAAACGCAGCAGCTCCGGCAAGCCACCGGGTTCATCGGTGGAAAGCACCCGGGCCGGTTTGACGCAGACCAGGATATCCACATCCTGCCAGCAGATTTCTATCACCCATACCACCTCTTTCCTACATTCTATCAGAAAAACCATAGTACTTCAAGCCTTTGGAGGTTTAACCATGAAAATTGTCATTCTGGATGGTGCCGCCCTGAATCCCGGCGACTTGAGCTGGGAAGCACTGAATCAGTTCGGAGAATACACCGTCTACCCTCGCACAGACAGTGACCGGGAGGCGATTCAGCGGATTGGCACTTCCGAAATTGTCCTCACCAACAAGACCCCAATTACCAAAACCATACTGGATGCCTGTCCCAGCATCCGCTACATCGGTGTACTGGCCACAGGCTACAATGTGGTGGATTGCCAGGCAGCCAGGGATCGGGGCATCCCCGTCACCAACGTACCCAGCTACGGAACCGCTGCCGTGGCCCAGTATACCATGGCACTGCTGCTGGAAATCTGCCATCAAATCGGGCTGCATGATGAAGCCGTCCATCAGGGACAGTGGGAGCGCTCCCCTGTGTTCTCCTTCTGGCTCACTCCTCAATCCGAACTGGCTGGGAAAACCATGGGCATCATCGGTCTGGGCAGAATCGGCACCGGCGTTGCAAAGCTGGCCCAGGCCTTCGGAATGCGGGTCATCGCCCACTCCCGTACCCCGAAGGAAGGGATCGCCTGTGTGGACTTGGACACCCTGCTCTCCCAGTCGGATGTGGTCTCCCTCCACTGCCCTCTTTTCCCCCAAACCCAGCGCCTCATTCGCAGGGAGACGCTGGATAAAATGAAGGATGGGGCGATTTTGCTGAACACCTCCCGGGGTGGTCTGCTGGACGAAGTGGATGTTGCCCAGGCACTGGCATCCGGCAAGCTTCGCTTTGCAGCAGTGGATGTGGTATCCCAGGAGCCGATTTTAGCCTCCAATCCCCTGCTTCATGCCCCCAACTGCATCATCACCCCTCACATGGCCTGGGCACCGGTGGAGAGCCGCCAGCGGCTGATGGATTGCGTTGTGAAGAATTTGAAAGCCTTCCTTTCCGGGACGCCGGAGAACGTGGTGAATTAATGCTTGTTCTTTTTGTCAAACAGCATGGCAATCCCAACGCCCCCCAACACCAGGAACATGGCAGAGGCCAGCGGATTGGGGGCATGCTTCACCAAACCCTTTGCAAGATGGATGCTGCTCCCCTGGGGCGGTGAGCCATTCCAGGCAGCAGCGCCGGTTCGCACGCCAAACAGGGCCATCACAACCAGCACCGCCGCACAAATCAGACAGATCACCCGTTTTTCCATATTATCCGAATCCTCCCTTGTGTGATTTCGGATTTCAGTATACATGCCCCAGCCGCGGAAAAAGGTCTAACGGTCACTGCTCCATCGGGAATCGAACGCCCTTCTGCGCCTGCTTCCCGCATAATGAGCGCCGACATTCTGCGAAAGCTGGCCAGCTGTCCCGAAGTGTTTCTAACAGGGGGAAAACTTTTGTTAGACTCCGCTTTTTTATCTGAACACAGTGCAAAACCCATAAGATTGTTTGAATTATTATGAATCAAGGAGGGGAAGCTCTACAATGTATGAAACCAATCGATTGCAATTGAAGCATCCTGTTTTTTCAGACTGGGAAGGGATGTACCACAATCTGTGGCGTCACCCGGAATCCGCAAAGTACATGCTCTGGAATGTGACTACCAGCGACGAAGATGCCCAGGAACGGATGCGCCGCTCCATTGCCTTTCAGGAAGGGAAGCCTGCCTGGTTTGTTTACGAAAAGAGCAGCGGTGAACCCATAGGCTTTGCCGGGTTCCGTGAATTTGCTCCTGGGGTCTTTGAGGACACCGGCATTGCTGTCGGCCCCGCCTTCGTGGGGAAAGGGTACGGAAAAGAAATCCTGAATCTGCTCACCCGGATCGCAAAAAAGGAATACGGCGCCGTGCGGTTTATCGCCTCCTGCCGCAGCGAAAATCAAGCCTCCAAAGGGATGATTCTTGGCTGTGGATTCCGATTCACCCATCAGGAAAATCGAATTGACCACCGGGACGAAACACCCTACGTCCTGGAATTCTACGAAAAAGCACTATAATACTATTCTTTGACTAAAACCTCACAATCTTTTCGGTCTGATTTGTGTAAAACTGCGTTGTCGTCTTTGCTTGGCGTCAGCCAAGCTGCACGTCGCCTTGTTTTGCGCAAATCATCCTCGGAAATCTTTGTGAGCTTTCAATCAGATAATAGAATAAAACGTCCTTGCAGCCTGAGTGCCGCAAGGACATTTTTTCTATTCTACTGCTTGCAGAATCAGCTTCACCAGTGCATCCCTTCCGTCCCCTTTTTCGGCGGAGAACGGAATGATGGGGCAGCTGTCGGGAAGCACCAAATCCTCCCGGATGGTTTTCAGATTGGGCTCCAGCTCACTTTTTTTCAGCTTGTCCATCTTGTTTGCCACCACCACAAAGGGGCAGCCGGAATCCAAAAACCAGCGGGCCATGGTCACGTCATTGTTGGTGGGAGGATGTCGGTAGTCCACAATCAGCACCCCCAGGGTAATCCGATTGGCGGCGAAGTAGTCCTCCATCAGCTTGCCCCAGCGCGCTTTCTCGCTCTGGGACACCTTGGCAAAGCCATAACCGGGCAAATCTACCAGGTAGCACTTTTTGTCCAAGGTGAAATAATTCACATGGATGGTCTTGCCGGGCTTATCTCCCACCCGGGCGAAATTCTTCCGCTGCAAAAGCCGATTGATGACAGAGGACTTGCCCACATTGGACTTCCCAGCGAAAGCAATCTCCGGCAGCCGGGCGGCAGGAAAATCTTTGACAGATGCGGCGGAAATCAGGAATTCCACATTCTGGAAATTCATGGCTCTCCTCCCTTACTGCTGCAGCCCAGGACGATGGAGCTTCGCCGCATCCTCCGGGATGGCTCCCAGCACCGTGGGGGGAACCTCCGCCTGACGGTTCAGGGCAGCATCCAAAACGGTATCCACCGTGCGGGCGGGAATGAAGTTCAGTTGATGCCGGACGGTCTGGTCGATTTCCTCCAAATCCCGCTCGTTGTCTGCAGGGATAATCACCGTGCGGATGCCGTGACGCAGGGCGGCCATGGTTTTCTCCTTCAAGCCGCCAATGCGGAGCACCCGGCCCCGGAGGGTTACCTCACCGGTCATGGCCACATCCCGGCGCACGGAAGCCCCGGTCAGAGCGGAGACGATGGCGGTGGTCACTGTCACGCCGGCAGAGGGCCCATCCTTGGGCACGGCTCCCTCCGGGAAGTGAACATGGATATCCTTGGTCTTGTAAAAATCGGCAGCAATGCCCAGCTTGGAGGCATTGGCACGGATGTAACTCATGGCAGCGTGGGCAGATTCCTTCATTACATCTCCCAGGTTGCCGGTGAGCTCCAGCTTGCCGGAGCCCTCCATCACGTTGACCTCCACTTCCAGGGTCTCACCGCCCACGCTGGTCCAGGCCAGGCCAGTAACCAGGCCCACCTGATCGGAACCGGGAAGCCGCTCGGGCAGGTATTTCCGAACTCCCAGGAAGGTCTCAACATTGCCGCTGTTGACGGTAATCTTCTTCGGCTCCTCCTGGCTCAGAATCTGCATATCGGTTTTGCGGCAGATATCCCCAATGGCCCGCTCCAGATTCCGCACGCCGGATTCCCGGGTATAGCACTCGATGATCTCCCGGATGGCATCGTCGGTGATGCGCAGCTGGGATTTTTTCAGGCCATGCTTGGATAGCTGCTTTGGAATCAGGTGATTCTTAGCAATCATCAGCTTCTCCTCATCGGTATAGGAGCTGAGCTCGATGACCTCCATACGGTCAAGCAGAGGACGGGGTACGGTATCCAGGGTGTTGGCAGTGGTGATGAACATGACGTTGGACAGGTCGAAGGGAATCTCCAAATAGTGATCCCGGTAGGAATGATTCTGCTCGGAATCCAGAACCTCCAATAGGGCCGCGCTGGGGTCACCACGATAGTCAGAACCCATCTTATCGATTTCATCCAACAGCAGCACGGGGTTGGAGGTGCCCGCCTGGGCAATGGCCGCCATGATCCGGCCGGGCATGGCACCCACATAGGTCTTCCGATGACCCCGAATGTCCGCCTCGTCGTGGACGCCGCCCAGGGAAATGCGAACCATCTTTCGATTCAGACTCTTGGCAATGGAATAGGAGATGGAGGTCTTGCCCACACCGGGAGGGCCCACCAGGCAGAGAATCTGGGGCGGCATATGGGGTGCCAGCTGCCGAACGGCAATGGTCTCCAAAATCCGTTCCTTCACCTTTTCCAGGCCGAAGTGGTCATGCTCCAAAATCTTGGAGGCTGCCTGGACATCCAGACGCTCCTTGGAAGACTTGTTCCAGGGCAAATCCAGCACAGTATCCAAATAGCCCCGGAGCACGGAAGCCTCCGAAGAGCCAAAGGGCTGCTTTCTCAGCTTCTGCAAATCCTTCAAAAGCTTTTTTTCGTATTCTTCCTTCAGGTGGAGGCCCTTGATTTTGGCCATGTCCTCGTCAAAGTCCTCGTCCTCCTCCCCTTCTCCCAGCTCATCACGGATGACCCGCATCTGTTCCCGGAGATAGTAGTCCCGCTGATTCTGGTCGATGGCGGAGCGGGTCTTATCCTGAATCTCGGACTCCAACTGGAGCACTTCAATTTCCCGGGTCAGGTAAGTAATGGTCAATTCCAGCCGTCTGGTGGGATTGAGCTGGAGCAGGAGCTTGGTCTTCTCTTCAAAATCCAGGCCGGAATTCTGGGCAATGGAATCTGCCACAAAGCCGTTCTGGTTGCTGGCCAGCATCCGAAGCTGCACCATCTGGGCAGGATGCTCACTGAGCTCCACATAAGTATTATAAAGCGCACAGGCCTCCCGACGCAGGGCTTTTCCTCTGGGGGAATCGGTCTCCTCCGGGCAGGGAATGGACTCCACAATGGCGCACAGATAGGGCTCTGTCTGCCGCATTTCCACAATTCTGGCCCGGGTCACGCCGGTGACCAGCACCCGCAGATTTTCCTCCGGGGCGTTCAGGAGCTGCTTTACCCGAACCACCGTGCCCACGGCATACAGGTCCGCCAGCTTTGGATCGTCCACCAGTAAATCCTTCTGGGGAACCAGGAACAGCAGCTGATCCTTTTTCATTGCGGCCTCCAGAGCCAGGGCCGACTTGGTTCTGCCCACGTCAAAGTGGACGGTCTGCTCTGGAAAAACGGCCAGTCCGCGCAGGGCAAGCACAGGCATCATACCTGCATAGCTAATTTCAGACAAGGGAGAATCCCTCCTTACTGGGTAATGGAAGAAGGGGATAGACACCTACCCCCTTCCTATGTTATCGTTTGCCAGCCAGCTTTTCTCTGGGATGGCTGGAATCCCGCAGGATGGTGGCTTCCGCGCCATCAACGCATTCCGGCGTAATGACCACCTTTTGAATGGTCAAATCCGAAGGAATCTGATACATGATTTTCGTCATGATCTTTTCCATGATGGCCCGAAGACCACGAGCACCGATTTCCCGCTCCAAAGCCTTCTGGGCAATTGCCTGCAGGGCCTCATCGGTGATTTCAAGGGTCACGCCGTCCATGTCCAGCAAAGCTTGATACTGCTTGGACAGGGCGTTCTTGGGCTCCACCATGATCCGAATCAAATCCTGCTCAGTCAGACTCTGAAGGTTGGTAATCACAGGCATACGGCCCACAAGCTCCGGGATAATGCCGAATTTCAGAAGATCATGGGGCTCCACCTGAGAGAGGATCTTGCCCACATCCCGCTTCTTCCGGCTCTCCACGGGGGAATCAAAGCCGATGGCAGAGCGGTCCGTGCGAGACTCGATGATCTTATCCAAGCCGTCAAAGGCACCGCCGCAGATGAACAGAATATTGGTGGTGTCCACCTGGATCATTTCCTGCTGGGGGTGCTTCCGGCCGCCCTGGGGAGGAACACCGGCCACGGTGCCCTCCAGAATCTTCAAAAGGGCCTGCTGTACGCCTTCGCCGGAGACATCCCGGGTGATGGAGGTATTTTCGCTCTTGCGGGCGATTTTGTCCATTTCATCAATGTAGATAATGCCGGTCTGGGCCCGCTGCACATCGAAGTCAGCGGCCTGCAGCAGACGAAGCAGAATGTTCTCCACATCGTCGCCCACATAGCCAGCCTCCGTCAGAGTGGTGGCATCGGCAATGGCAAAGGGAACATTCAGAATCTTGGCCAGGGTCTGAGCAAAGAGGGTCTTGCCGGAACCCGTGGGGCCAATGAGCAGAATGTTGCTCTTTTGCAGCTCTACATCGGAATTGCCTCCAAAATAGATGCGCTTATAGTGATTGTAAACAGCGACGGACAGGGCAACCTTGGCATCCTCCTGGCCGACGATATAGTGATCCATGAATGCCTTGATCTCCATGGGAGAGGGCAGCTTTTCCATGGTGGCAGCGCTCCCCTGACCCACATCGATCTCGTCCCGCAGCAGATCGTTGCAGGCATGCACACAATCGCTGCAGATATACACTCCTGGGCCGGCAATCAGCTTAGAAGCCTGATTCTCCCGCTTCCCGCAGAAGCTGCAGCGAATCTGCTGTTCCGAATTTCTTGCCATGAACCCGTTACCTCATTTCCAAAAAATCAATGATGCTCCAGCACCCGGTCAATGAGTCCAAATGCCTTTGCTTCTTCCGCGGTCATAAAATTATCCCGCTCACAGGCAGTGGTGACCACCTCAATGCTCTGGCCGCAGTTCTCCGCCATGATCCGATTCATCCGCTCCTTGATGGTCTGGAAGCGCTTGAGATGGATTGCCATATCCGTGACCTGACCTTGGGTACCGGCAGAGGGCTGATGGATCATGATCTCTGCATTGGGCAGAGCCATTCTCTTTCCCTTGGTGCCTGCGCTCAGCAGGAAAGCACCCATGGATGCCGCCATGCCCACGGCAATGGTGGCCACATCGCACTTGACATACTGCATGGTGTCATAAATGGCCATGCCCGCCGTGATGCTGCCGCCGGGGCTGTTGATATAAAGCTGAATGTCCTTGTCGGGATCCTGGGCTTCCAGATACAGAAGCTGGGCAACTACCAGACTGGCAGTGGTGTCGTTGACTTCCTCCGACAGGAAAATGATGCGGTCGTTCAGCAGGCGGGAGAAAATGTCATAGCTGCGCTCTCCGCGGCTGGTCTGCTCAACAACATAGGGAACCAAACTCATGGTGATGTCTCCTTTCATTGGCATGGGCTTGAAACATTCTAACCATTTGCAGGGGCGCTTATTCCTCGGTCTTCTCCTCTGCCTTGGGAGCCACGGCCACGGCGCTGTCCACAATGATCTGAACAGCCTTGCGGGTCTTCAGGCTCTCGTTCAGCTCCTCAGCGGGCACCATCTCCTTCACCTTTTCAGGCTCCAGCTCATACTGCTTGGCCAGGGACTCGATCTCGGCGGCAATGTCTTCCTCGGTGACGGTGACATTCTCCACCTCGGCGATCTTCTCCAGGGTGACGGAAATCCTGGCCTGCTTCTCAGCGCCGGGACGGAAAGCATTGCGCATGGTGGTCACGTCGCCGCCCATCATCTTGGCGTACTGCTCCATGGAGTAGCCGCCCATCTGCAGCTGGTAGGCAAAGCGCTCCATCTGCACATCCAGCTCCCGCTCAATCAGAGCATTGGGCAGATCCACAGTGGTGTTCTCGGCAGCTTTGTCAACGCATGCGTTCTCAAAATTGGTCTGGGCATTCTTCTCGGCCTTTTCCAGTGCCTTGGCACGGATATCAGCCTTCAGAGCGTCCAGGGTATCGAACTCGGAAACATCCTTGGCAAACTCATCGTCCATCTCGGGCACCACGGTGACGGTGACCTTGTTCACCTTCACATGGAACACCACGGCCTTGCCAGCCAGCTCCTTGTGATAGTCCTCGGGGAAGGTGATGTCGATGTCCTTTTCCTCGCCAGCGGACATGCCCACGATCTGCTCTTCAAAGCCGGGGACAAAGGAGCCGCTGCCCAGCTTCAGGTCGAAATTGTCGCCCTTGCCGCCCTCGAAGGGAACGCCATTGTCGAAGCCCTCGAAGTCAATGTTGGCGGTGTCGCCCATCTGGGCGGGACGGTCAGCGGTCTCAGTGGAAGCCACGTTCTGAGCCATCCGATCCAGCTCAGCCTGCACCTGGTCATCGGAAACGGTGACCTCGGCCTTCTCCACTTCCAGGCCCTTGTACTGGCCCAGGGTGACCTCGGGGTAGACCTCAGTGGTCAGGGTCAAAGTGACCACATTGTCGTCGCTGATCTGCATATCGGTCAGGTTGGGGCGGCCAACAGCCTTGAAGCCCTCCTGATGGGCAATGGCAAAGTCGTAGATTTCGGGGAAGATTTCTTCCAGGCCATCTTCATAGAAAACGTGAGCACCGTACATGCTCTCGATCATCTTCCGGGGAGCCTTGCCCTTGCGGAAGCCGGGAATCATGATGCTCTTGCGGGCCTTCATGTAAGCCTTGTTGACGCCGGTCTCCATCAGTTCCTTGTCGATCTCCACCACGATGGTGGCATTATTGCCGTTTCTTTCTACGCTATTGATTTTCATTTGCGTTTTTCCTCCTATATTAGCCTGCAGAGCAGCGCTTTTCTATACCTTTATGATTCAGCCGATATATTCTATCAAATAAAATACGGGTTGTCCACACATTTCTGAAAAGTTTTCTGATATTTCACATTATTTCTAAGGAAGAATCTTTTGAGGCGTGAAATTTATGAAATCTGCTGCCAGCAGGGCATATTCCACCCCGTCCCACGTTCCCTCCAACGCCAGGCGGTGGCTGGGGCCGTGGAGATGGCCGTAAAAACAGCGGCGCACCTGATAGCGATTCAGCAGCTCCAAAATCTCCGGGCACTCGTAGCCCTTGTTCCGGGGCGGGTAGTGAAGGAACACCAGCTTGGGCAGCTCCCCCGCTGCTTTCAAAGATGCTTCCAGGCGAATGAGCTCCCGCTTGAATACCTTCTCGTCGTGCTCGGTGCTGCGCTTTTCCTCAAAGTACCAGCCACGGGTGCCGCAGAGGGCGTATCCGCCATATTCATAAAAATTGTTGTTCAGGATATTCATCTGGGAAAAGCCGTTTTCCTGGCAGAATTTTTGAAATTTGGAAACGGTTGACCACCAATAGTCGTGATTGCCCTTGAGGATGATTTTCCTGCCGGGGATTTGGTTAATCCAGGCAAAATCCGCCTTGGCAGATTCCAAGTCCAACGCCCAGCTCAAATCCCCCATCAAAATCGTGGTGTCCTCCGGGCCGATGACGGACATGCCCTGGCGTAGCTTCTCCATATACCCCACCCAGGCACCTCCGAAAACGTCCATGGGTTTGGGTGCGCCGAGACACAAATGCAAATCGCCGATGGCGTAAAGCGCCATGGGGCACCTCCTTCCAAATGATTACTTTTCTGCGCTGCGCAGTACATTCAAAGCATTGTTCCAGAAAATATCCCGGATGGTTTCCTCGTTCAAGCCCCGCTCCAAAAGCCGCTGAGCCAAGGCAGGATAGCTCTGGATGCCCTCAAAGCCCTGGGAGAGCTGCTCACAGCCGTCCAGGTCGCCCCCCAGCGCAATGTGTTTGCCGGAGGGGTCCAACTCCATGAAGTGGAAAATATGGTCACAGACTGTATCCAATGTGGGCTGCCCCCCCAGGAATTCCGCATACTGGTTGATGCCCGCCACGCCGCCAGTCTGGCAGATGGCCCGGAACATATCATCGGTGAGATTTCGGCTGTGATTGCACAGAGCACGGCTATTAGAGTGAGATGCAACGATGGGGGCTTGCGTGCAGTCCATGATGTCCCAGAAGCCCTGATCGCTGATGTGGCTCACGTCCACCAGCATACCCAGCCGCTGGGCCTCTTTCAGGTATTCCCTTCCCTTGTCCGTCAAGCCGCCGCCGGTGACGTTGGAGCCGGTAAGTACATTGGATTCATTCCAGCCCAGAGTGGTGATGCGGAAGCCGATTTGATATAAGTTTTCCAAAAGCTCCGGGTCAAAATCGAAGCCCGCCGGGCCCTCGATGGTCAAAATGGCGGACATTTTTCCTTTTTCCCGGTTGGCTTCAATTTCATCAGCGCTGTAGGCAAAGGAAATCAGGCGTTTGTTCTGATCCACCTCCCGCTGGATGGTGGCAAGCTCCCGCTCAAAAATCACAATGGGAGAAAGCTTGTTCCACTCCTGCATCATAGGCGTGGTGAAACAGGCAAAGCACTGGCAGTAGGCTTCCAGCTTGGAAGCCCGCTCTAAATCAATATGCAGCTGGTTCTTTTTTAGGCTTCCCGCCTCGTTGCGGCTTTCCCCCAGCAGGGTCAGAGCAGTGTCGCAGTGCAGGTCGAATACAGGGATATTCATTGAAAGGCATCCTCCAAATGGTTGAGCTCCGGGTGGTGGGTTTCCATCCCCTCCGGGGCATATATCTCTATCACATCAAAACGGGGCTGCAAGTCCGTGGGGTGCGTGGCAAGATACCACTGAGCGGTGTCGCGGATCTTTCTCTGCTTGCGAGCATCCACAAATTCCCGCGCCATGGCAAAATCGGCATTCTTCCGAAGCTTGACTTCCACAAAAACCAGATAACGCCGGTTGGAGGCAATCAAATCAATCTCCCCCATCCGGGTGCGGAAATTGGTTGCCAGGATGGAATATCGCTTTTTTCGCAGGTATTCCGCCGCCAGTGCCTCTCCCCAGGCCCCCAAAAGATTACTCCTGCCCATAGAATTTTTTCAGGAAGGTCATCCTGTGAATGGGACAGGGGCCGCTTTTTCCTAGGGCGGCATAGTGGGCTCTGGTGCCATAGCCCTTATGAATTTCAAAACCGTATTCCGGGTACTTTTCGGCCATGGAAATCATCCAGTCATCCCGCGTCACTTTGGCCAGCACCGAAGCGGCGGCAATGTTGGCGCTGAGGCTGTCCCCCTTCACAACGGTTTTCACATTCAATCCAAAATCCCTCTGCCGGTTGCCGTCAATCAGCACCAGATCCGGCCGCAGCTTCAGCTGATTCAGCGCCCGCTCCATGGCCAGGAAGGTTGCCTGCAAAATGTTGATTTCGTCAATTTCCTGTTCCGTCGCAAAGGCGATCCCATAGGCCAAAGCCTGGCCGCAGATCACCGGGAACAGCTCCCGGCGGCGTTTATCGGAGAGCTTTTTACTGTCGTTCAGGCCGGGAATCTGGATATGGGGCGGCAGAATCACTGCGGCGGCGCACACCGGCCCTGCCAGCGGGCCTCTGCCAGCCTCGTCCACACCGCAGATGGTTTGAAATCCCGCAGCATAGCCCTCCTCCTCGATTTCCCACATGGTTCGCTCTGTCATTGTATATCCTCCGGCATCTCCAGCGTGAATTTTCCCAGCTTGCCGCTGCGGAATTCATCCATCAGCACCTTGGCCATCCGCTCGGTGTGGACTTCCCCGCCCCGAAGCAGAAAGCCCCGCTTCCTGCCCGCCAGCTCCAGCAGCTCATAGCCGGGGGTACCAGGCTGAGCCTCCACCTTGTAGCGCTCCTGCAGCACCTGGGGATAGTATTTTTGCAGCAGCTCCATGAGCCGGCAGGCCAGCTCTTCCAGATCAATGACCCCCTCCTTCACCGCTCCGGTGAAGGCCAGCATCATGCCAACCTGAGGGTCTTCAAATTTTGGCCAGAGAATACCAGGGGTGTCCAGCAGCTGTAGGCCACTGTCCACCGTGACCCACTGCTTTCCCCGGGTGACACCGGGGCGGTTTTCCGCCTTGGCGCCCTTACGGCCGGAAATCTGGTTGATGAGGGTGGATTTTCCCACATTGGGAATGCCCACCACCATCACCCGCAGGGGCCGGTTCATGCCTCTGGCAGCGTCCCGTTCCAGCTTTTCGGCACAGGCAGCTCTGGCGGCAGGGGTAAAATCATGGATTCCCTGACGGCTTTTGCAGTCGGTCGCGATTACCGCCATCCCTTTGCTTCGGAAATACTCCCTCCACTTTTTGGTTGCGGCAGGGTCAGCCAAATCCATACGGTTCAGCACAATGATTCTCGGCTTGTTGCCGCAGATGGAGTCAATGTCCGGGTTCCGGCTGGACATGGGAATTCTGGCATCCACAATCTCGCAGACCGCATCCACCTGCTTGAGATCCGCTTCAATCTGGCGGCGGGTTTTGGTCATGTGGCCGGGATACCACTGAATGTTCATGTCCTCCGTCATTGCACTGCTCCGATCCGATGGAAGTCTCTTTCCTGGGTGCCTCCCATGCCCGTGCCGGGGAACAGCAGGAAGATGACTTTGCCCAGCACCTCCCGCTTATCCACCTGGCCGATCTGGGTGGAACGGCTGTCCTTGGAGTTATTTCGGTTGTCGCCCATGATGAAAACATTGCCGGGCTCCACGGTTTGAGGGAAGGTATTGCCCTCTTTCAGCGTGGTCAGGGTTTTGGTGTAGGGTTCGTCAAGGGGAACGCCGTCCACATACACGATGCCCGCTTCAAAATCGATGTCCACCTCCTGACCCTCGGTGGCAATGACACGCTTGACGATGGGCTTGCCGTGGTCATAGGCCTGCTTGCTGACCACTACCACATCTCCGGGGGTTGGCTCCTGATAGAAAAGATTGCTGATGAGCAGCATGTAATCCCCGTTGAGCAGGGTGTTCTCCATGGAGGGGCCGTCCACCACAATGATGCGGAAAAACAGCATCAGCAGTACCATCACCACCACCAGCATGTACACCATGTCGTGAAGGTACAGGGATATATTCTGCTGCCAGGTATACTTGGGAGCTTCTTTCTTTTCCTTTGCAGCCGCTTCCTCGGTCTTCTTTTTCTCAAACATACAAAATATCCTTTCCTGTCGTAAAGATACTTTTTTGATTGTATCACATCTTTCAAAAGATTTCCACAATCAGGGAGAAAAATTTACGAAAAATAAAAAGAGAGGGACGAACCCTCTCTCTTTATTCGGTTTGAGATTAGACGTTCTCCTTAATCTTGGCAGCCTTGCCGAAGCGACCACGCAGGTAGTACAGCTTGGCACGACGAACCTTGCCCTTGCGGACAGTCTCGATCATGGCAACGTTGGGGGAATGCAGGGGGAAAACCTTCTCGCAGCCCACACCGTAGGAGATACGGCGAACGGTGATGGTCTCGCCGATGCCGCCGTGCTTGCGGGCAATAACGGTACCCTCGAAAACCTGGATACGCTCACGGGAGCCTTCCTTGATGCGAACGTGCACACGAACGGTGTCGCCCACCCGAGCTTCGGGCAGCTCTTCCTTCATGTACTGGCTGTTCAGAGCCTTAACAAGATCCATTTCTTTGTCCTCCTTAAATATTAGGCGTTCATACCCACAAAGTCGTGGCAGAGGACGCACCTTGATTTCAGACCGATTTATTCTAACATAGCCATTTCAGAAAATCAAGTGTTTTTTCAATTTTCTTTTTGCTTTTTCGGAGGAAGAAAGAAGATTGGTCAGGTTTTCCCCGGGTAATCGCTTACGCAGCCGGGGTTTCCTCCACCGCTACAATTCTGCCTTCGCCGTAGGGATTGGCGTACTCCTGGCCGACCACGCCGCCCAGGATGCCGGTGATGTAGTTGATGAGCACCTGATTATCCAGCATCACTTCATCCTGGAGCAGCTTGCAGCCAGCGAACATGGAGAAGCCGTCGCCGCCGTTCTTGAGCATGTAATTGTGGGAAGCCAGGGTATAGGTCTTATCCAGCTCCAAAGGCTCGCCGCCCACCATCACATTCTTGACCCGGTACTCGCCCTCCACGCCGGCGAACATGGTGTTATCGTCCGCCTTGGCAGTGGATTCGATGTAAGTGTGAATCTCATAGGTCAGCCCGGAAACCTGCAGGAAGCCGCCGGATTCGCTGGGTACCGCCCGGGCGCCCCATTCCAGAGCATCCAGGATCTGCTGGCCAGTGGCCTCAATGACGCACATGGCGTTGCCGAAGGGATGCACCTTGAGGATGTCGTTCAGGGTAATGTCTCCCTCCTTAATGGAGGTACGGATGCCGCCGCCATTGACGAAAGCGATCTGGGCGCCGGACAGCTCACGGTAAGCATCCGCGCACAGGTCACCCAGGTTGGTCTCCGCCCGACGCACGATGCGGATGGGAGAACCATCGTCCTTGGTGGCAACGGGGTCGTTGATGGTCAGCTCCACCGCGGTCTTCGCCACAACCTCGGAAAGCTTATCGCCCAGTGCGTCCTTCGCTGCTTTCACGGCAGTGTAAGCATCATTGCGAATGCCCAGAAGGTCGGGAGCAGCGGTTTTATTGTTCCACAGGAACAGATCGGTGGACAGCTTGCCGTCCTTGCCAATACGCAGGCAGCCGACACCGGCCAGCTTCGTGCCGCAGCCGGAGCGAAGCACCGTCTGGCCATCCTTGTTCTCCAGCTGCACCTGATCGGTGTCGTGGCTGTGGCCATCCAGCAGGGCGTCAATGCCGGTGGTATTGCCAATCACATCCACATAGGTCCAGGGTGCGCAGGCTTCCTCATTGCCCAGGTGACCCAGAGCAACCACATAAGCCGCCCCTTCTTCCCGGGCCGCATCCACCGCGCTCTGAACGGCAGCGTAGAGCTTTTCGCCGGTTTCATCCTGCATGAAGCCGTAGATGAAGTTTCCGTTCTCGTCCTGGAAATACTTGGGTGTCGAGGAGGTGATGGTCTTGGGTGTGGTGATGCCCACAAAGGCGATCTTCACGCCATCGAATTCCTTCATGAGATAGGGTGCAAACACCAGCTCGCCATCCTTATTGAAGTTGGCGCTGATGTAGGGGAAGCTGGCCTTTTCCGTCAGCTCCAGGAACCGATCCATGCCGTAGTCAAACTCATGGTTACCGGGGATGGCCAGGTCATAGCCCACGGTGTTCATCAGCTCAATGAGGGCTTCGCCGGTGGTCATGGTGCCGATGGGCTCTCCCTGGATGGAATCGCCGTTGTCCACCAGCACCACATGGTTGCCGGCATCCTCCATGCTCTGGCGGATGGCCGCAAGCCCAGCATAGCCAAACCCCTGGTCAATGCCGCAGTGTACATCGCTGGTGAAAAGCACCACCACGTCCTTTTCCAGGGCGGGCTGTTCCGATTCCGCGCTGACAACGCATGCCAGTGACAGCAGCATCGCCATTGCCAGAACCAAACCGAGAATTCGTTTCATTTGTACATCGCTCCCTTTCATTTTGTTCATGTCCCCCAGACAGTGCGCCGGAGGCTCTGGTCTTATTATACCAAAGCACTGTATTTTTGCAAGCCCAATCCGTCTTTTTTATACATTATGAACCAGCGGAGGCATAATGCCTTACCCCAAGCCGCCAGACCAGCAGACAGGGAATCAGAAACCACAGCGACAGCATCGGGAACAGACCATACCAGCTGCTCCCCTTCCCCATCAGGTATTGCAGGGGCCAATACTGCACCATAGCCATTGGCATGATGGCCGTTGTAAAAAAGAGCACCCCTTTTCCATAGATATCAAAGGGATATTGGCTGTAGGTGCGGATGCCGTCGGTAAAGATGTTCATAATTTCCAGCCCCTCCAGGGTGAAAAAGCACAATGACGCATACACCAGAAATGCTCCGAAAAAGAGAAGACTTCCGCAGCCAACCATGGACAGCAGCACCAACACCTTGGGGAATGTCCAGCTGATTCCGCCTGTCTGCGCACCATAAAGGGTAACCAGCATTCCCAGAACAATGTTTGGCATTGACGCCATCCGCATGTCCTGACAAATCACCTGAAAAACCAATCCCCTGGGGCGCACCATCAGGCGGTCAAAGATTCCCTGCCGGACGATTCTGCCGAAGGCATCGAAGCCTCTGGCAAAGCACTCTGCCAGGTTGAAAGCCGTCATCACAACGCCGAACCCCAGAAGGACTTCCCCCGCCGAGTAATCCCCAATGGAGCCGAAGCGCCACATCATCACACCGATGCCAAGCAAACTGCTGACGGTGAGCAAGAGCCTTCCCACACAGGAAAGGAAGAAGGACGCGGGATAAGCCATTTCGCTTTTCAGATGGATGGAGAAAAATTTCCAATACAGTTTCATTTTCTCACCCTCCCGCAATCACAGTCCGGCGCAGCCCCCGGTGCATGAGCGAATACCCCAGCACCGTCACGGTGAGGCACCAGAACAGCTGTAACCCCACAGCGCCAAAAAGCTGCGCACCTGCAATATTCCCGCCGAAAATCCGAAGGGGTACATTCTGCAGGGAACCGAAGGGACTGAGCTCCGCAATACGCCGAAGCACCGGCGGGAAAAAGGGCAGCGGCAGCAAATCCCCGGAGAAGATTTCGCACAGCGCCGGCACGAAGGTGATAATGCCCCGGTAATCCGTCAGATAAAAGGTCAGGCTGTAGCAGACCAGACAAATGGATACGCAGAGCCAAAGGGTCAGCGCCATGGAAAACAGGAAAGCACAAAACGTCGGGAAGGAAATGGTCAGCCGAAATCCGTAGGGTGCCGGAAGCAGACTGCCCACGATCAGAATGGGAATCAGTCTGGGCAGCCCTCTGCTCAGTCTCGTTGCAAAGCCCCTGGCGCTCCACATGGCGTACAAGTCCGTGGGGCGGGTCAGCTCATAGGCCACCTCCCCGGTTTGAACCGCCTGAAAGAGGGCCGGTTCCCAACCCCAGAGATTCCATATGGAGAGCGTGCCCTGCTGAATCCACACGTAGCTGCACAGCGCCTGCATGTCCATGGGCAGCTTCTCCGGCGCGAAGAGATAGAAGGCCCGAAACATCATCAGCTCCATCAAGCCCCAGAATAATTGGGTGAAAACGCCCGCAAAAGCGGCAGCCCGGTATTGTAGCCCTGCCAGAAAACGAATGCGGAAAAAGGAGGTATATTGCTTCATGGCTCACCTCTCAGATTCCGAACCGGCGGTACAGGTCTGCCACCGATTCCTCCGTGGACAGATTCTCCCCTGCCATGGCGCGGATTTCCTCAATGGAGCCATCCAGCAGCAGCCGCCCCTTTCCAATCAGCAGCACCCGGCTGCACAGGGCATCAATGTCCTGCATGTCGTGGGTGGTGAGAATCACCGTGGTCTTCCTGTCCCGGTTTTCTGCCCGGATGAACTCACGAACCTTCAGCTTGGATACCGCGTCCAGGCCGATGGTGGGCTCGTCCAGGAAGAGAATGTCCGGGCTGTGGAGCAAGGCAGCCGCGATTTCGCACCGCATCCGCTGACCCAGAGACAGAGTTCTGGCCGGAGCGGTGAGGAAATCTCCCAAGTCCAGCTGCTGCCGCAGGCGGTTCAGATTCCGCTGAAAGTCCTGCTCCGGCACCCGGTAGATGTCTCTCAGCAGGCAGAAGGAGTCCATCACCGGCACATCCCACCAAAGCTGGCTCCGCTGACCGAACACCACCCCCAGACGGGACACACACTTTTTTCGATCCCGCCAGGGCACCATTCCGTTGACGGTGCACTCCCCTTTGTCCGGACGAAGAATCCCGGAGAGGATTTTGATGGTGGTGCTCTTCCCTGCCCCGTTTGGCCCGATGTAGCCCACGATCTGCCCATCCGGGATGGTGAAGCTCATGTTTGTTAATGCCTCAACTTCTGTGTACGCCCGGGAAAACAGGGCTTTCACCGCATTGCCCAGCCCCGCTTCCCGCTTTCTGACCCGATAGGTTTTGCTGATTCCTTTCATTTCAATCATATTTTTTACTCCTCATTCAAATCTGCATGGCATATCAGGTCAGAGGACGGCATTGGGAACCTTCTTCACCTTAAAAGCACATGGAAATATCCTGCCTCACCAGTCACCGGCGGTCACGAGCCTCTCCGGGAACCAGCAGAATATTCTCTTTTCAGATATCGAAAAGGAGTTATATTGTAGCAATATTGGGTTAAAATGTCAATTACAAAGTATATTTTTTCAAAAAACAAGAGGAACAGCCATAGCCGCTCCTCTTCTTATTATTTATTAGGTTGTGGCAATACGCCGAACGTCACTTCCGCCGTAAACGATTCGGAAAACTGTAACCGTCATTGCATCCAGATCAACCTTGTAAAACACCACGAAATTGTTCACAGGCACCTTACGCATTCCCATGCTTTTCCAGGGTTCCCAATCAACCTGTTCATATCGGCACGGCATAAAATCAAGAGAACCAATCTCCGCATTGATGTGGTTTGCCTGGTTTTTCGCCATACTGGGTGCTTTCAATTCGTAGGCCAGATAGGCATAGATGTCCTTCAAATCGTCCAGTGCCGCAGGAGAATACTGGATGCGGTACTGTTCACTCATATGCCAAACTCCTTGTTGAGCTCTTTCAGAACCTCATCCGGTGAGTAGGCCTTTCCGCTTTTCAGGGAATCCATCCCTTTCTGCAGCTCGGCATCCAGTTCCTCACGGGTCATGTCCCCGATTGCGGTGGGCTTCCTTGTTGGCAGATGAAGATCCAAGGGCATTCCACGGGTCAGTACAATCTGGCTGTAAAGCATCTGGATTGCGCTGGAAGGAGAAATGCCAAGCTGCTGGAGGATACGCTCCGCATTCTCTTTCAAATTAGAATCAATTCGGGCATAGACGGCAGTTGTGTTTGCCATGATAATCACACTCCTTTGCCAATAGTATACTTCATTATATTGATAAATGCAAGCATTCGCAAGTATTTTATAGCATTTTCCAGCAACAGAACAAAAGAAACGACAAGCCTCTTTTGAAGCCTGCCGTTTTGGTGGGCGAGGCGGGACTTGAACCCGCACGTCCGCAGTGAACACTAGAACCTGAATCTAGCGAGTCTACCAATTCCACCACTCGCCCATATGTAGTTGTGAGGATTTCCCCTCGACGGGCATTATCATAACATCCAATTCGTGATTTGTCAACAGTTTTTTCCAGAAAAAATCCGTGCACCGGATTGGGGTGCACGGATTAGGGGAAACGAACCGATTAGGCCTTGCCGTCGGAGCCCAGAACGTGGACGATCTTGTGAGCGACCATGTCCTTCACAGCCTGACGGGCGGGCTTCAGGTACTGGCGAGGATCGAAGTGATCGGGATGCTCGGCAAAATACTTGCGGATGTTGCCGGTCATGGCCAGACGGATGTCGGAGTCGATGTTGATCTTGCAGACAGCCAGCTTGGCAGCTTCCCGGAGCTGATCCTCGGGGATGCCGATGGCGTCGGGCATGTTGCCGCCGTAAGTATTGACCATCTTTACGAACTCCTGGGGAACGGAGGAAGAACCATGCAGCACGATGGGGAAGCCGGGCAGACGCTCGATCACGCCGTGCAGCACATCAAAGCGCAGAGGGGGCGGAACCAGGATGCCGTCGGCATTGCGGGTGCACTGAGAAGCCTTGAACTTGTAAGCGCCGTGGCTGGTGCCGATGGCGATGGCCAGGGAGTCACAGCCGGTGCGGGTGACAAACTCTTCCACTTCCTCGGGACGGGTGTAGCTTTCCTTGCCGTGCTCCACAGCGACCTCGTCCTCCACGCCGGCCAGGGTGCCCAGCTCAGCCTCGACCACAACGCCGTGGTCATGGGCATACTCGACAACCTGACGGGTCAGGGCAATGTTCTCTTCGAAACTCTTGGAGGAAGCGTCGATCATGACGGAGGTAAAGCCGCCATCGATGCAGCTCTTGCAGAGCTCAAAGCTGTCGCCATGGTCCAGATGCAGGGCGATGGGAATTTCGGGGTTCTCGGCAACAGCGGCCTCCACCAGCTTCACCAGGTAGGTGTGGTTGGCATAGGCGCGGGCGCCCTTGGAAACCTGCAGGATGACGGGGCTTTTCAGCTCACCGGCAGCCTCGGTGATACCCTGAACGATTTCCATGTTGTTGACGTTGAAAGCGCCGATGGCGTAGCCGCCGTCGTATGCCTTCTTGAACATTTCGGTTGTGGTTACAAGAGCCATTAGAATCAATCCTTTCTTAATAAGCAGCCCAAACGGGCCGCATTTTCATACCTACATTATAACACAAATTCCGCTTTTTTCAATATGAATATTTCGCTTAAAAAAATCCAATTCGCTCTTTACCTTTTTCGCATTATGGTGTATACTATATAGGTCGCATTATGTGCAAATACTACATAAGGAGTGTATTACATATGAACTTGTCCCCTTTGCAGATTGCAAGATACCAGTATGTTCCCAAGCTGCCCGGTATGCTCAGAAACGGTATTTCTGAGATTTCCGTCCGCAACGGCGGCGCTACTGAGTCTGTCGCTGACCAGGAGAAGATCAAGGCTCTGTTCCCCAATACCTACGGCAAGAACGAGATCATCTTTGAAAAGGGTCAGAACACTTCCCAGGCTCGTAAGCTGGTGGTTGGTGTCATTCTTTCCGGTGGTCAGGCACCTGGCGGTCACAACGTTGTCTGCGGCCTGTACGATGCCCTGAAGGCTACCAACAAGGAAAACGAGCTGTATGGCTTCAAAGGCGGTCCCTCCGGCTTGCTGGATGACGACTTTATCGTCTTCGGTGACGAGTACATCGACCAGTACCGCAACACCGGCGGCTTCGACATCATTGGTTCCGGCCGTACCAAACTGGAAACCGAGGAGCAGTTCGCCATTGTTGTGGAAAACTGCAAGAAGCACGGTGTCAACGCCCTGGTCATCATCGGCGGCGACGACTCCAACACCAACGCCGCTGTCCTGGCTGAGTACTGCGCTGCCCACAACACCGGCATTCAGGTCATTGGCTGCCCCAAGACCATCGACGGCGACCTGAAGAACGAAGACATTGAGTGCTCCTTCGGCTTCGATACCGCCACCAAGACCTACAGCGAGCTCATCGGCAACATCGAGCGTGACTGCAACTCCGCAAAGAAATACTGGCATTTCATCAAGGTGATGGGTCGTTCCGCCTCCCATGTTGCTCTGGAATGCGCTCTTGAAACCCAGCCCAACGTCTGCCTGATTGGCGAAGAGGTTGCCGCCAAGAAGATGTCCCTTTCCGCTGTTGCCGATGTCATCGCCGACTCCGTGGCCGCAAGAGCCGCCAAGGGCATGAATTTCGGTGTTGCCATCATCCCCGAGGGCATCGTGGAATTTGTTCCTGAATTCTCCATGCTGATTGCCGAGATTAATGAACTGCTGGCCGGTGAGAAGACTGCTGCCTTCAATGCGCTCCCCACCTGGGAAGAGAAGTACGCTTTCATCGAAAAGGGTTTGAGCAAGGAAGCCATGGCCGTCTTTGCCATCCTGCCCCAGGGCATTCAGCAGCAGCTGTTCCTGGAGCGCGACCCCCACGGCAATGTGCAGGTCTCTCTGATTGAGTCTGAAAAGCTGTTCTCCGCGCTGGTTGCCGACAAGATGGCCGCGCGCAAGGCCGCCGGTACCTTTAACGGCAAGTTCAGCGCCCAGCATCACTTCTTCGGTTACGAGGGCCGCTGTGCCTTCCCCTCCAATTTTGATGCCGACTACTGCTATTCCCTGGGCTACAACGCTGCCATGCTGATTCAGTACGGCTTTACCGGCTATCTGTCCAAGGTTTCCAACCTGAGCAAGCCCGCCGAAGAGTGGGTTGCCGGCGGTATGCCCATCACCAAGATGATGAACATCGAGAGAAGAAACGGCAAGGACAAGCCTGTGATTCGCAAGGCTTTGGTTGAGCTGGACGGCAAGCCCTTCACCTACTTCTGCGAGCATCGTCAGCAGTGGGCGGAAGAGACCTGCTTCACCTACCCCGGCGCCATCCAGTACTATGGCCCCGCAGAGGTCTGCGATCTGACTACCCGCACCCTGGCTCTGGAAAAGGCCTGATTCTTATCGGGCAGTACCATTTCCCTTGCAGGGCTGAAGCAGCAAAGAATCCGTTTTATCGCACCCCACTTGCACAAAGCAGGTGGGGTGCTTCATCGAATGAAGCGAACGGCAGGCGTTTTTTTCTTGCATTCAAAGCCTTTCTCTGCTATAATCCCCATGCTGGAAAGGAGGTCGCCCTGTGACAAGGCAGCGTAGAATTTTGATTACCTTTGCCGTGCTGTACACCGTAATGATGGTGTATCTTTTGTTTTTCCGAGAACCTTCCGTAACTAACGAGCCCTATTGGGAACTGGTTCAGGCCCATTTCAATCCCATCCCCTTCCGCACCGTCAAGCTCTATCTTCGCTTGTTGGAGAACCCCGCCCGCCCCTGGCTGGTGCGGCTTGCTCATGTGAATCTGCTGGGCAACATCCTCCTGTTCATTCCCCTGGGGCTCTTCCCTCCCCTGCTGCATGAAAAAATGCGGCAATACTGGAAGGTGCTGCTGCTGGCTTTCGGTATCATGGTTCAAGTGGAGCTGCTGCAAATGCTGCTGTTGGTTGGTACCTGCGATGTGGATGATCTGCTGCTGAATGTCTCCGGCGCCTCCATTGGCTACGCATTGTTTTGGCTGACCCATCGAAAGAAAACCAAATAAAAAACCACCCTTGTCAACAGACAAAGGTGGTCTTTTGGTGGACGATAACGGACTCGAACCGCTGACCCTGCGCACGTCAAGCGCATGCTCTACCAGCTGAGCTAATCGTCCATCGGAGGTTTTGAGAAGCATCCCAAAGAAAAGGAATGATGGTGGACGATAACGGACTCGAACCGCTGACCCTGCGCACGTCAAGCGCATGCTCTACCAGCTGAGCTAATCGTCCATAAGCCTCAAAGCCTCAACGACATGGGCAATTATACAGTATCCGCCAGTATTTGTCAAGCATTTTTTTCCTTGCCTTTTGTATAGATGAAATCTATCAGATTCCTCGCCCTCCCCTCCTATAAAGAATGACAATTTGGTTTCATTTTTCATCCTTGGAATGTCAGTTCTCTAAAAAAGCAGAAGAAAAAGTTTCAAATAGGGCTTGACTTTCCAAGGGTAAGATGGTAGAATGGACAGGCCGCATTGAAGAGGCCTAAGTTGGTGTGCCCTGGTGCCCACGCCTCAAGAGCGAGACTACACATTAAAAGTAGGTGAAACAAACATGAAGGCAGTTATCGTAACCGGAGGCAAGCAGTACACCGTGTCCGAGGGTGATGTCCTGTTCGTTGAGAAGCTGGGCGTCGAGGCCGAGGCAACCGTGAAGTTCGATCAGGTTCTGGCTGTTCTGGACGGCGAGAATTCCAAGATCGGTGCTCCCGTTGTGGAGGGCGCCGTGGTCGAGGCCAAGGTCGTGAAGAACGGCAAGGGCAAGAAGATTCACGTTCTCAAGTACAAGGCCAAGAAGAACGAAAAGAAGAAGATTGGCCACCGTCAGCCCTACACCAAGGTGGAGATCACCAAAATCGCTCTGTAATTATGACGAGATGCGAGTTTTTCACCGATAACGACAGGATCACCGGATTCTCCGTTTCGGGTCACAGCGGCTATGCGGAAGCAGGTGCGGACATTGTCTGCGCAGCCGTCACCGCTGTTGTCACCATGGCCGAAGCCACCATCAATGATGTTTGTGGTGCCAAGGCCAAGGTACGGGTCAAGGAGCAGGATGCACGCATCACTCTGACCCTCCCCGCTTCCTGTGATGAGGAGGAAAGCGTCCAGGCAGTTCTTGCCGGTATGATGCTTACCCTTTGCAGCATGCGGGACGACTATCCTGATTATATCGAAGTTTTGGAGGTGTAACAAAATGCTGAAGATTGGTATTCAGTTCTTCGCTCACCACAAGGGCGGCGGTTCCACCAAGAACGGCCGTGATTCCGAGTCCAAGAGACTGGGCTGCAAGCGCGCTGATGGTCAGTTTGTTCTGGCCGGCAACATTCTGGTTCGCCAGAGAGGCACCCACATCCATCCCGGCACCAACGTTGGTATCGGCAAGGACGACACCCTGTTCGCTCTGATTGACGGCACCGTCAAGTTTGAGCGCATGGGCAAGGATCGCCGGAAGTGCTCCGTTTACGCTGAGCAGTAATTCCGTATAGCCCTCAGAAGGACTGCCGCAGTTTTTGCAGCAGTCCTTTTTTAATCCTCCCCTGCCAGCAAAAACGTTACAGTCTGTTTATCCTTTCTTCCCATTTGGTTCATTCTTTCCTCCTAACATTGTATTTATTTATTTTTTGAAAGGATGAACCAAATGGAGCAGCAAAGCAAGAAGCAGATTCCCCTGGTGGAGAGCCGCCTGAGGCACCATATCCTGGAAATGCCCAAGGAAATTCTGAAAGCCAGCGGCATCGTGATTTTTGGCAGACGGATCAAGAGCCTGGTCTTTACCACTGACCTGGCCATCATAAAAAACTGCGATGCCGATGCGGTGTTTGCGGTCTACCCATTCACCCCCCAGCAGTCCATCAGCGATGCCATTATCAAAGCCTCTTACATTCCCGTTTTCTGCGGTGTGGGCGGCGGCACCACCCAGGGAGTGCGCACCATCTCACTGGCCAAGGATGTGGAAAGCCAGGGAGCCATGGGTGTGGTTTTGAATGCACCTGTATCAGATATCAATCTGCTGGCTGTTTCCCGGGCGGTGGACATCCCCACCATCATCACCGTGACGGACGAAAAGACCAATGTTGCCTCACGAATCGAGTGCGGCGCTTCCATTTTGAATGTGGCAGCCGCAGAGAGAACGCCGGAGCTGGTTGCCCGCATCCGCAGCCAATTCCCGGATATTCCCATCATCGCCACCGGCGGCAACAAGCCCGATACCATTCTGGCTACCATTGACGCTGGGGCCAACGCCATCACCTATACGCCGCCAACCACCCAGGAGATGTTCAAAGCCATGATGCAGCACTACCGGGAGGGCTGACCAAAGGAAACAAGCCCTTTCTGACCGGCGGCTTCAAAAAGGAGAAATGTTATGTTTGTAGATAAAGTCCGAATCACCGTGGTGGGCGGCCGGGGCGGCGACGGTGCCGTTGCCTTCCACCGGGAGAAATATGTAGCCTCCGGCGGCCCGGACGGCGGCGACGGAGGCCACGGCGGCAGCGTGATCCTCCACGTCAACGACAACATGTCCACCCTGCTGGATTTCCGCTACAAGCGCAAGTACGCCGCCCAGCCTGGCGTTAACGGCTTGGGCAGAAAGATGAGCGGCAAGCGGGGCGAACCGCTGATCATCGATGTACCCAGAGGTACCGTGGTGCGGGATGCGGAAACCAACCAGATCATTGTGGACATGTCCACCGGTGAGGATTTCGTCATCGCCAAAGGAGGCCGGGGCGGCTGGGGCAACGCCCACTATGCCACTGCCACCCGGCAGGTGCCCCGATTCGCCAAAGCGGGGCTCAAGGGACAGGAGCGGGACATCATTCTGGAGCTGAAGCTGCTGGCTGATGTGGGCCTGGTGGGATTCCCCAACGTTGGTAAATCCACCCTGCTGTCCGTCACCTCCAACGCCCGGCCAAAAATCGCCAACTACCACTTCACCACCCTGTTCCCCAACCTGGGCGTCATTTATGTGGACGAGGGTGTTTCCTTCGTCATGGCGGATATCCCGGGCATCATTGAAGGGGCGGCCGAAGGTGCCGGTCTGGGCCATGATTTTCTGCGCCACATTGACCGCTGCCGTCTGCTGGTGCATGTGGTGGATGTTTCCGGCAGTGAGGGCCGGGACCCGGTGGATGACTTCAACGCCATCTGTGACGAGCTGGCAAACTACAGCGTGGATTTGAGCAACCGTCCCATGATTGTGGCTGCCAACAAAATTGATCTTCTGCCCCCGGACAGTGACAACCTGTCCCGGCTTCGTGCCTGCGTGGAGGCGGCGGGCTGTGAGCTCTACGAGATTTCCGCCGGCACCACCCAAGGCACCCGGAACCTGATGCGTGTTGTTGCCGAAAAGCTTCGTACCCTCCCCCCGGTGACCATCTACGAGCCGGAATATGTGGAAAAAATCGCCGAAGCAGGCGATCCTCAGGACTTGACCATCGAGCACCTGGGCAGCACCTGGGTCATCACCGGCGACTGGCTGGAACGGCTGGTCATGAATATCAATTTTGACGACTACGAATCCCGGAACTATTTTGACTTGCAGCTTCGCAAATCCGGCCTCTTCACCCGCTTGGAGGAAATGGGCATTCAGGACGGAGACACGGTGGATATTTACGATTTGCAATTTGACTATCAGAGATAAAGGCAACCCGGCTGCCCTTCATTTTAGAGGCAGCCGGGTTTTGAATTATGCTTTTTTCACGAATTCTTCCTGAACAATGGCATGCATCTGGTCCATTTTCTCTTCCATATCCTGAACCAGCTTGAACTGGGTGCGGCATCGATCCAGGTTTTGGTCGGGATAGTGAATGCCAAAATAGTGGTCACCGGCCAGGTAATCCGTCAGGAAGCGCAGGCCGCATTCCAGGGTCATGGTCAGCGCTCCAAGAGGAAGCACCTGGCGCTCCTTATCCGTCAGTCCCGGACAGGCTCTCAGGAAGCCCCGGGTGAAAATACGGAACAAATCCAGGGACATGGTGACCTTCTGCAAATCCTTTTCATCCTCCGCCGCCGTTGCTGCGCCAAAGCGGATGGAATCGCCGAAGTCGTAGGCACTGAGCCCGGGCATGGTGGTGTCCAAATCGATGACGCAGAGAGGGGTACGGGTTTCGCGATGGAGCATGACGTTATTCAGCTTGGTGTCGTTATGAGTGACTCGAAGGGGCAGTTCTCCGTTTCGGAGCATCCGCATCAATTGACCGCCGATTTCCTCGTGAGAAAGAGCGAAGTCGATTTCCGATTGTACCCCCGATGCTCTGCCCACCACGTCCTCCTCCAGCGCCTGACGGAACAAACGGTAGCGATCCGGCGTGTTGTGGAAATTACGGATGGTCTCGTGAAGGGTCTCCGCCGGGAAATCGCTTAGCTGCTGCTGGAAGGTGCCAAAGGCAATGGCGCTCTGATAAAAATCCTCAGGGCATTCCGGCGCTTGGAGACAAATACTGTTTTCTACGAAATCGTAGACGCGCCAGTCGCTGTTCTCCCCCTGATGATACCAGCTCTCCCCTGCCTTTGTAAAGATCAGATTCAGTGAACTGTTGGGATCATCATTCTGTCGGCGCAGATGAGCGGTAACAGCGGCGATGTTCTCCTGCAGACCTGCCACATCCGGGAAAGCACGATTGCTGATTTTTTGGAGGATGTACCGCCGCCCGGATTCTGTCACCACCAGGTAGGTTTCATTGATGTGTCCACAACCATAGCGGTCGCAGCTGACAGCAGCCGCATCCAGCCGGAACTGCTCCAAAACATGTTTGTGAAGTTCTTCCATTCAACATTCCTCCACATCAGCCCTTGACGCCGCCGGCAGTGAGGCCGCTGGTCAGATTCTTCTCGATGGACATGAACAGGATGACCACCGGCATGATGGCAAACAGGGATGCGGCAAACAGATACTGCCACTCGATCATATTGTAGCCATTAAAGATATTGATGCCCACGGTCAGAGGCTTCAGGGTGTCAGAGGAAATCAGGCACAGGGCCACGGTATACTCATTCCAGGCGTTGATGAAAATGAAGATCAGGGTAGTCACAATGCCGGGAGCGGCCACAGGAAGCAGTACCCGCAGCAGCGCCTGCACACGGTTGCAGCCGTCAATGGTGGCCGCCTGCTCCATCTCAGGGGAAATGCTCAGGAAGGTGCCCCGCAGGAGCCAGATGGTGAAGGCCTGATTGAAGGCAGCATTGATGAAGATCAAGCCCAGCAGGCTGTCAGTCAGCTTGAAGAACTGCATGACCTTGTAAATGCCGATGAGCAGAACCACGGGAGCAAACATCTGGGACACGATGATAAAGCCAAGGAAGGCCGTCTGGCCCTTAAACTTCATTCGAGCCAAAGCATAGGCCGCGGGAATGCCGCAAAGCATAGCGATGATGGTAGAGCCGGTGGCAATGACCATGGAGTTCAGCATATATTTTGCCATTGGGGCCTTTTGCCAGATGTCCACAAAGTTGCTCCAAACCGCCTGGATGGGGAATATCTTGCCATTCATGGAGAAAATCTCCGGGCGGCTCTTCAATGCGGTGGTCAGCATCACGAAGTAAGGATACAGCGTAAACAGGCAGATATCGAATACGACAAAATACAGAAGTATCCGCAGAAGCGCCTTTTTTCTATTGATTCGACGGGATTCCACCATCATTCATCCCCTTTCTTCAGTGCGGAAACCATGTACAGGCTGGCGCAGACCAGCAGGATCAGGAAGCCGATGACGGACACCGCAGCCGCCTCGCCCTGCTTGCCGTTGTAGAAGGCCAGTTTATACAGATAAGTAACCAATGTGTCGGTGCGGTTTGCCGGGTCACCCTTGGTGATCGTCCAGACGATGGGGAAGGAATTGAACACATAGATGATGTTCAGAACAGTTGCCACGGTCAAGCTGGGCTTCACCAGCGGCAGGGTGATATGAAACAGCTGCTGCCAGTAATTTCCGCCGTCCACCGTAGCCGCCTCATAAAAGGAATTGTCAATGCTCTGCAGGCCGGACAGCGCCGTAAAGCAGACAAAGGGAATCGTAACGAAAATACCGCAGGCGATTTCCCAGGCGAAGTAAGCCCCGGGTGTGGGCGTCCAGTTCACATTGCTGGAAATGATGCCCAGGGACTTAAGCAGCGTATTCAATGCGCCGTAGTCCGTATCGATGATGAATTTCCAGGCGCAGGCCTGAATGACCAGCGTGGTTGCCCAGGGGAACACGATGATGGCTCTGGCGATTTTTCTGCCCTTGAACTTGTTGTTCAGCAGCAGCGCCAGGATAAAGCCCAGCACGGTGGACAGGCCAACCACCACCACCGTCCAAACCAGCGTATTGCTCAGCACCACGCTGAAGGCTTTGCTGCCCAGGACCTTTGAGAAATTCTCAATGCCGTTGAAGCCCTTTACAATGCCCGCCTTGCTGATCTTGCTGAATGCCATATAAAACACGCATCCGATGGGCACGATGATAAAAATGGACATCAGCAGCACACTGGGAAGAATCCACAGATAGGGCTCCGTCCGGTTTAGCAAAGGAGAATGTTTTTTAGGTTTCACACAGATACCCCCTTATATCGAATCAGGAATCAGGAACCAGGCATCAGCGCTCAGGCATCAGAGGGAACGGTTCTGATGTCTGGTGCCTGATTTCTCATTACTATATACTTTGAGTGAAAAATGAGGCGGGCCAGGCCACATGGGTCCGGCCCGCCATTATGGATTTAGCAATCAGCTTCGGCCTATGGAATTAGCCAGCGATCTCTTCCTGCAGCTCGTTGAGCAGGTCGGCGACGTTCTCGCCCAGCAGAGCACGCTGCTCCACATTGATAACACCCTGCTTCACGTCTGCCCACTCTGCCTTGGCAGTGGGGTAGAACTTGGCGGAGCCAACGATGTCGATCCAGGCGCCCATGGCGGGATCGGCAGCGGCGCAGGCCTCACCACCGGCGGAGGTAGCGGGCAGGAAGCCTTCCATCAGAACCCACTCGGAGTAGGGCACATCATCATAGAAAGCGTCAACGACCGCGGTAATGGCAGCCATTTCTTCCTCGGTCTGGTCGTTGTTGAAGCACATAATGCGGTCCATAACGCCAGCGGAGACGGAGACACCGGTGTTGTTGGGGATGGCAGCGAAGCCATAGTTGATGCCAGCCTCACCAGCCTGAGCGGACAGGGCGTTGGGGGCGATCATCATAGCCAGCTTGCCGGCGCAGAACAGATCCTGCAGGTCATAACGGGTGTTGGTAGCGGGGTCGGAGTTGGTCAGGCCAGCCTTGACCAGGCCGATCTCATACTCAACAGCAGCGATGTTCTCTTCGGAGTTCAGAGCCCAGTTGCCCTCGGCGTCCACAAAGCCGCCGCCGTTGCCCCAGGTGTAGTAAGCAAAGGCAGCCTGACCTTCGTCAGTGGTCATGTCAATGCCCCAGGGGTAGATGTCGGGGTTGTAAGCCTTGATGGCCTCGCAGGCGGCAGTCAGCTCATCCCAGGTGGTGGGGACTTCCACACCGGCAGCAGCCAGGATGTCCTTGTTGTAGTACATGGCACGGGCGGAAGCCAGATCGGGAACGGCCCAGACAACGCCGTCAACCACGGACTGCTCCAGGAAGGCGGGATACATCTTGGCATAGGTCTCGGGGGAGACGAAATCCTGTGCGGGCAGCAGCAGGTCGTCAGCCTGATAATCGGCGAAGGTGTCGATGTTCAGCAGGTCGGGCGCATTGCCGTTGGACAGGCGGGTGTTCACGACGGTGTAGATGTCATTCCAGGAGACAACATCAACCACCAGGTCGATCTCAGGATGGGACTGCTCAAACTTTGCTTCAAAGTCAGCCCACCAGTCGCCGGTCTTGGGGCCGTACTGTGCGGCAATCATGGTGACGGTGACCTTTTCACCCTCGGCATAAGCAGCCACGCCGCATACTGCCAGGGTCATAACCAGAACCAGCAGCATTGCAATGAACTTCTTCATTTTCATCATACTTTGTTCTCCTCCAATATAATTCTCGTGCAAAGTCAGAAATTTATCAATTTATTGAATGACGGGTTCTGCCTCTGCACACCCTTATTATACATCGTCAGCCGTCGTTGTCAACAAAAATTTTCCAGTTGTTCGTCCGTTTTTGTCAAATCTATCAACACATCAGTCCCCTTTCGCTGTTTGATCTCAATTTTTTTGCTGCGAATTGCCCCGATGGATTTCATTTTCTGCAATGCTTTTTTCAAAACCAACTTTAAGATTATCATTTTCAATTCTTTTCATCCGAGAAACTCCATTCGCCTGGAAACCAGATTCTTTACAGGACGTGCCGCATGGTAATACTGCACAAGAAATCGCCCAATTTTTTGTTGGCTGCCATTGGGAAAAGGAAGGGCATCTGCTTCAAAAAAGCATTGCCTTTTCTGTGGTTTCAAATTATAATGGGAAGGGTGTTGTAGGTCGAGACAAGGGTGTGGGAGGTTGCTGCTATGATCCAGAATCTGAATCAGATTGCGCTTAAGAATTTTGGCGTTGTTCACCCTGAGCGGGTCCAAAGTTCCGAACCCTATCCCAAAGAATCCGCTCTGGTGATTCATCCTGCCAGTTCCAGGCTGATGGTCTACCAAACAGTGGAGAGCACCTGGATATCCAGTGTCGGCGGCATGGCCGTCCTGTCCATCTGCGACCAGGAGAATCACTATCTGCACTACTACCTGGATAAAACCGTTCAGCTCAACGGTGACGTTCGTTTCGCCCTGAGCACCTTCCAAGGAGAAGCCAGTGTGCAGATATTCAGCCACATTCCGCCTGTGCCTTTGGGGACGGGGCTTGACCGGGACAGCCAGCTGACTCCAAAAGTACGCATTGATCGGATTTTTACCTTCTTCTATCAGGAAAAGGAGCAGGGCTTCCTCTTCCCCGGAGAATCACACCCCATGCCGGAGCTGACCTATGTGGATCAGGGGGAGCTGCACTCCGTGGTGGATGGGCAGGACTTGCTGCTGCGGCAGGGGGATTTGGTGATTTACGGCCCCAACCAGTGGCATATGCAGTATGCAGACATTGGAATTGCCCCCCGGTTTGTGACCATTTCCTTCGACGTAGCCGGAGTGGAGCTGACTCCCCTGCTGGATCGGAAATTCACCGCACCCCAGCAGGTAGCGAATCTGCTGCAGAGCATGCTGCGGGAGCAGGAGCATTTTGACAGCTTCTCCTCCGACATCATCGTCTCCCAGCTGAGTTTGCTGATTTTGTATCTGCTCCGGGAATCCGTTCAGCCCACCGGCAGCAAGGTGAAAAATGCCAACGTGGTGCAGAATGAGAATGAGATCATCCGGCAGGCCCAGCAGTATGTAGCTTCACACATTCGGGAAAAGCTTTCCGTGCCCATGGTGGCTGCCCAGGTAGGAGTGAGTCCCAGCTATCTGACAGTGCTGTTCCATAAAAATTTGCAGCTGTCCCCCGGTGAATACATCCGCAGAATCAAGCTGCAGGAGAGCAAGCAGATGATTCGGGAGAACAACCTGAATTTCACCCAGATCGCAGCGGCTCTGCAATACTCCACCGTACACCATTTTTCCCGGCAGTTCAAGGAAAAATTTGGAATCACTCCGACAGAATACGCAAAATCTGTCCGATAAGTCATTACAGGAGGTTTTATTATGAGAGAAATTTGGAGAACCATCAAGAAGAATATTCAGGTCAGTCTGTCCGATCTGGACAAAAGCTGCACCCGCACCAGCCGGGAGCTGGTCTATGGCGCTGTGGCCTGCACCGCTGTGGGCATGCTGCTGGGCCTGATGCTGAGTCCCAAGAAAACCGTGACCATCGGCAGCCACAACGGCAACAACAACGCCGGCTCCCCTTCCGTGAAGTTAGAGGGAGAATGCCAGGAAGAGGAAACGGAAGAGGAATAACCATCTTCCGCATATTGAGCCTGAGAGTCCCCTGTGGGTTTCTCAGGCTTTTCTTTTTGGTTTACAAAAAAACAGAGGCGGTTTCCCGTCTCTGTGTTTTGATTTTCGCTTAATAAGCCACGCCCCAGTAGATCATCTTGGTTGCAGGCTTGCCGCAGCAGGCGCAGGTGTCGCCCAGGTGCTCCTGGTTGAAGGGGATGCAGCGGGAGGACATGCCGGCCACTTCCTTCATTTTCAGCTCGCACTCCAGCTCTCCGCACCACATGGTCTTGACAAAGCCGCCGTTGGCCTCCTGGATGCGCTTGGCCTCTTCCAGGCTGTGGGCTTCGTAAATGTGATCTTCCAGGTTTTTCTTGGCCCGGTCAAACATGCCCTGGTGCACCAGCTCCAGCTGCTGCGCCGCAGCGGCTTCCAGCTCGTCCAGGCTGACCACGGTCTTTTCCCGGTCGGTACGGCGCACCAGAACGCACTGGTTTTTCTCCAAATCCCGGGGGCCGCACTCCACGCGCAGAGGCACACCCTTCATTTCATATTCGGCGCACTTCCAGCCCATGGAATTGTCGGAATCATCCAGCTTCACCCGGAAACCGGCCTTTTCCAGACGTTCCTTCAGCTTGCCAGCCGCTTCCAGGACACCGGGCTTATGCTGGGCCACAGGGAGGATGACGATCTGGATGGGGGCGACCTTGGGAGGCAGCACCAGGCCGTTGTTATCGCCGTGGGTCATGATGATGCCGCCGATCAACCGGGTGGACACGCCCCAGGATGTCTGGAAGGGGTTGACCCGCTGGTTATTCTTGTCCGTAAAGGCAATGTCAAAGGCCTTGGCGAAGCCGTCGCCAAAATAGTGGGAGGTGCCTGCCTGCAGGGCCTTCCGGTCATGCATCATGCACTCGATGGTGTAGGTGGCTTCCGCGCCGTTGAACTTCTCCTTTTCAGTCTTCTGGCCCCGGGTCACAGGCATGGCCAGCACATTCTCGCAGAAATCAGCATAGATGTTCAGCATCTGCTTGGTGAATTCCTGGGCCTCCTCGGCGCTGGAATGCATGGTGTGACCTTCCTGCCACAGGAACTCCCGGTGGCGCAGGAAGGGGCGGCTGGTCTTTTCCCAGCGCAGCACAGAGCACCACTGGTTATACTTCAGAGGCAAATCACGGTGGGACTGAATCACCTGGGCAAAATGCTCACAGAACAGCGTCTCAGAGGTGGGGCGGATGCAATAGCGCTCTTCCAGCTTCTCATTGCCGCCCATGGTCACCCAGGCACACTCCGGGGCAAAGCCCTCCACATGATCCTTCTCCTTCTGCAGCAGGCTCTCGGGAATCAGCATGGGCATATACACATTTTCAACGCCCACCTTCTTGAAGGAAGCGTCCAGAATCTTCTGCATATTCTCCCAGATGGCGTAGCCATAGGGGCGATAGATAAACACGCCCTTGATGGATGAATAATCGATCAGCTGCGCCTTTTTGCACACGTCGGTGAACCACTGCGCGAAGTCCACCTCCATGTCGGTGATCTGCTCTACCTTTTTGTCGTTGGCCATTTTTCTTTCCTCCCAGATTGCAAACCCAAAAATTGGGGTATTCTCGAATATTACAATCTATTGTAGCACATCTGTCAAGAGGGATACAATGGTTTCGCACAAGAAAAACAGGGTTGATTCCTGGAATTCGACTGTTGATTCCCTTTTTCTGCCAATTCCATCTCTTGCGCTTTCCCGCCATCCGTGATACTATGGTAGCAAACCAAGGAAAGAGGGTATTCCCATGCAGGAATTCGCAATCAACGCCGTCTATGCCTTGCACCTGAACGAGCTGGAGCAATACATTCCCCATCTTGGAGTTTTGCTGCTGTATCTTTCTGCGGTGCTGAGTCTGTTGTGCTGCTTTTTGGGCTACAAGCTGCGCAAGCTCTGGTTCGCGGGGGTTTGCCTGGTGTTCGGCTGTCTGGTAGGAAATTACCTGTACAGCCATGGAATCCTGGACATCAATTTCTCCATTGCCACCGGCCTGTTTGCCGCTGCGCTGTTTGTGTTTACCTACCGTCTGTCCTCCCCGGAGCTGGCGTTTTGCATCTGCTTCTATCTGCTGGCAGTGCGGCGGGGAATGGCAATTTCAACGGCACTGATTCCCAGCGTGGTGCTGGCGGTGGTCGCCTTTTTCCTGGGACGCTGGGTAATCACTGTAGCGACATCGGTGTTCGGCGCATACGCGGTTGTCAATCTTCTGCCCAGGCTTCCGGTGCTTTCCAAAGCAGAGCTTTCCTTCCTGACACCGGGGCAGCGGGAATACTATCTTGCCCTGGGGCTTCTGGCCTTGCTGGGCTTTCTGGTGCAGTTTGGATTTGGCAGCAACGATCCGCTGGTCAGATTTGAAAAGAAATAACACAGTTTCAGAGGTACAACATGAAATCCATTCGAGAAATATACAAAATCGGCAAGGGTCCCAGCTCTTCCCACACCATGGGGCCGGAACGGGCCGCAAAGCTCTTCCGGGAAGAGAATCCCCAGGCAGATGGGTTCCGGGTCACGCTCTACGGCTCCCTGAGCAAAACCGGCGTGGGCCATGGCACTGATCGGGTCATCCGGGAAACCCTAGCTCCCCTGCCAACGCAAATCATTTTCTCCGATGATATTCTTCCAGATGCCCACCCCAATACCATGGATTTGGTGGCCATGAAGGATGGTGCGGAAATCGCTTCCCTGCGGGTGGAATCCATCGGCGGCGGCGACATCCGCATTCCCGGACGAAAGGACGATGCCCAAGAGGAAGTGTATATCGAGCATTCCTTTGCCGAAATTGCGGACTTCTGCAAGTGGCGCTATATCCACACCCTCAGCGACTATGTGGAGCTGAACGAGGGGCCGGAGATTTGGGACTTTCTGATGGAAGTATGGCAGGTGATGAAGCACTCCATCGACGAGGGACTGGCCGCCTCCGGGGTGCTGCCTGGGGGGCTGAACGTCCAGCGGAAAGCCAAATTCCTGTATGAGCAGCGCCCCAGGGAAGAGGTTCCCGCCCTGCTGGAATTCCAGCAGATTGCCGCCTTTGCCTATGCGGTGGCAGAGCAGAACGCCGACAACGGCACCATCGTCACCGCCCCCACCTGCGGTGCCTGCGGCGTGGTTCCTGCGGTGCTGAAATACGCCCAGGTGACCAAGGGCTTCACCGATGAACAGATTTGCCGGGGACTGGCCACTGCCGGAATCATCGGAAATCTGACCAAGAGCAACGCCTCCATCTCCGGCGCGGAATGCGGCTGTCAGGCGGAAATCGGCACTGCCTGTTCCATGGCCGCCGCCGCCCTGGCAGAGCTGTACAACCAAAACCTTGACCAGGTGGAATACGCCGCTGAGGTAGCCATGGAGCATCACCTGGGACTGACCTGTGACCCCATCTGCGGACTGGTGCAGATTCCCTGCATTGAGCGAAACGCCGTTGCCGCCATGCGTGCCATGAACGCCTGCAATTTGAGCTATTTCCTCACCGGCTCCCGGAACATCAGCTATGACATGGTCTGCCGGGCCATGCACGAAACCGGCATCAATCTGAGCACCCGCTTCCGGGAAACCAGCGAGGGCGGGCTGGCCAAGCTGTACACCCGTAAACGGAAATAGTCATTTCCGAAGCTTTTTGGAGAGAAAAACCATGGATTTGAAAAACCTGACCACCTTTATTCATGTGGCGGAGCTGGGCAGCTTTACCAAAGCCGGTGTGGCTTTGGGCTGCTCCCAGTCCACCATTTCCTTCCAGATTCGCCAGTTGGAGGAAGAGCTGAGCTTCCCGCTGTTCGAGCGCATCAACCGCACCGTGGTGCTCACCGACAAGGGCCGGGAGGTGCTGGCCTACGCCCATCAAATTCGGCAAATGACCGACGAGCTGAAGCAGAGCATTCAATCCGACCGTCCCCGTTCCGTCCGCATTCGGGTAGCCATGTCCGATTCTCTGTGCAATTCCCTGTTGGAGGACAATTTCCAGCAGTTTCTGCAGGCCCACCCGGGCATCAATCTGAAAATCGTGGCTGCCGGAACGGAGGAAATGTTCCGCCTGCTGGATCACAACGAGGTGGATGCCATTCTCACCCTGGAAAGCCACATCTATAACACAGAGTACGTCATCGTCCGGGAGGAAGAGGTAGCACATCATTTTGTGGCTGCCGCCTCCTCCCCCCTGGCAAAGCTGCGTCAGATCCCGCCGGAGGAATTGGTGCACCAGCGCTTCATCCTCACAGAAAAGGGCATGAGCTACCGCCGGCTGCTGGATGAGCAGCTGGCCCAGCGCTCTTTGGAAATCATCCCCGTGCTGGAAATTGGCAATCCCCACCTGATCTGCGAGCTGGTGCAGCAGGGCGTGGGCGTTTCCTTCCTGCCGGATTTTGTGACGGAAAAGGCAGTGAAGGAAGGAAAGCTGGTTTATCTGGAGGTACCGGGCATCCAAGTCAGCATCTGGAAGCAGCTGCTGCACCACCGGGACAAGTGGATTTCCCCCCAGATCAGCTCTGTGCTCCAATACTGCGTTGAAAAGGAATTTCATACATGAGAAAACAACCCGTTTCCCAGAGCAAATCTGCCGGAAACGGGTTGTATTTTGCGTCAGGACTCTTTTAGCATGGCAGGCTTTTTTCTGCCCCATTTGACAAAGTAATAGGTCACCTCAATGAAGCAGCAGGCCATCCAGCCCACGGGGTAGCCAAAGCCCACCAGCATGGGGGTGTTGGCCACGAAATGGGTCACAACAAACAGATAAATCTGCCTCAGGCCCACAAAGGTCAGCAGCATGATCGCCATGGGCGCGGTGGAATCTCCCCTTCCCCGGAGAGCTCCTGCCAGCACATGGTTGACGCAGTTGAACAAGAGGAAAACAAAATTGGTTCGGACAAACAGCACACCGAATTCAATCACCGCTTCATCGGGCGTGAACAGAGCAATGGCCGGAGCCGCAAAGATGCACACCAGCAGGATGATCACCGCCGTGATGCCAACGGACAGACTCACCGTAGCCACGGTTCCCTGGCCCGCCCGCTTCTCCTGGTCAGCGCCCATATTCTGGCTGACGAAGGTGGTGGCCGCCATGGCAAGGCTCTGCATGGGCAGCAGGACAAATTGATCCAGCTTGTTATAGGCGCTCCAACCGGCCATGCAGACAGACCCGAAGGCATTGATATAGGACTGAACAAACACATTGGAGAAGGAAGTAATCACGCTCTGGATGGCGGCGGGCAGGCCCACCTTCACGATCTCCCCCAGCACCTGGCCGTCGATGCGCAGGCCCCTCCATTCCAGCCGGTAGATGTCCCGGGTACGGGTGAGCAGCAGCAATGTCAATCCGGCAGAAACAAACTGGGAAATGATGGTGGCATAGGCGACACCGGCGATGCCCGCATGGAGTCCCAGCACAAAGAGCAAGTCCAGAATGATGTTGAGGATGCTGGTGAAAATCAGGAAATACAGGGGTCTCGTGGTGTCCCCCACCGCCCGGAGAATGCCGCTGCACATATTGTAAATCACCAGGCCGGAAAAGCCTCCAATATAAATGCGCAGATACACCGTAGCCTCGTCGAATACATCCTCCGGCGTCGCCATAAAGCGGAGCATGGGCTTCACGCCAATCAGACCCACCACGGTAAAGAACACCGCCAGCACAAAGGTTGTGGCCATGGTTGTTTGGATGGCGGTGTGCAGACGCTCAGTGTCCCGGGCGCCAAATCGCCGGGCTATGACCACGCTGGCGCCGGTGGAGAAGCCGTTGAAAAAGAATACCATGATATTCACGATCATGGTGGTGGAACCCACGGCGGCCAGAGCCTGGGTGCCCACAAAATTGCCCACCACCACGGAGTCTACGGTGTTGTAGAGCATCTGAAAGACATTGCCCAGCATCAGCGGCAGGGAAAACAGGATCAGCTGCTTTACGATGGAGCCCTGGGTCATGTCTCTGGCAGTGGTTTTTTTCTGCTGCATGAAACATCCATCTCTTTTCTTCATTTTTCCTCATTATATCAAACTATTTCCCCAAGTCAACCAGGCAAAAAATTGCAAAAAGAAAGGGTTTTCCCGAAAGAATGAAACCGTAATCGTTTCAGTTCCTCCTTCTGTACAAAATCAGCTTCCATTTTTATGCAATCCTTGGTCAAGACGATGGATTTTTTCGATCCCACGAAAAAAGATTGACTTTATCGCTTTAGCGTGGTAAAGTATCAATCAGAAAGAACATGGCCGTTCTGCCCTTCCCTGACTGCAGAGCGGCCAGGCGCAAGGAGAATCATCCATGACTAATCTGTCAAATGAAGCTGTTATCTCTGCCCTGCGGTCGCTGTACAGCCGCTACGGATATTCCAGATACAAAATGAACAAATTTGAGGAATACGACCTGTATGCCAGGAACAAGGACTTCCTCATTTCCGATTCCGTCATCACCTTTACGGATATGGACGGCAAGCTGATGGCATTGAAGCCGGATGTGACGCTCTCCATCGTGAAGAACACCCGGGACGAGCCGGGCATCCGCAAGCTCTACTATAACGAAAACGTCTACCGGGTCTCCAAGGGCAGCCGCTGCTTCAAGGAAATCATGCAGGTGGGGCTGGAGGCCATCGGAGAGATTGACGAATACTGCATCTATGAGGTTCTGAAGCTGGCCGCCGAAAGCCTGACCTGTACCGGCAGAAGCTGCATTCTGGAGATTTCCCATCTTGGACTTCTGTCCAGCGCCATCCGCCACGCGGGAATCCATCAGGAGGAACAGAAGCAGATCATCCGCTGCATTGGTGAAAAAAACCTCCATGAGCTGCAAGGCATCTGCCAGGAGCTGGGCGTCAGTCAGGAGAATATTGACCTGCTGCGCCGTCTTGCCTCCCTCTACGGCACCCCGGAGGAGGTGCTGCCCATGGTGAAGGCGCTGCTGACCGGGATCGCTGACAAAGAGGAGCTGGCCCGGTTCCTGCGGATCGTGGATGCCTTGAACGCCGGGAAATACCAGGAACTGATTCGTATTGATTTCAGCGCCGTCAGTGACCCCCAGTATTACAACGGCTTTGTGTTCAAAGGCTTTGCCCAGGGTGTCCCCGCCGCCATGCTCTCCGGCGGACAGTATGACAGCATGATGAGAACCATGAAGCGTCAATCCGGGGCCGTTGGCTTTGCGGTCTACCTGGATATTTTGGAGCAATACTCCCCTTCCCGGGCCGAATACGATGTGGATACCCTGCTGGTCTATGACGAGGGCTGCACCATTGCCGAAATTGAGGCCAGGGCAAAGCAGCTCACCGGCTCCGGGGAAAGCATTCTGCTGCAGCGGCAAATTCCACCGGGGATCCGATACCGGCAGCTGGTCACCATGAAGAAAGGCGGGGCGGAATAAATGGAGCTTTTGAATGTGGCCCTGCCCAAGGGACGTTTGGGAGAAAAGGTGCTTGCAATTTTCGAGCAGGCGGGCTTCCCCTGCCCTTCCATCCACGAAACCAGCCGGAAGCTGATTTTTGAAAACGAAGCCGCGCAGGTCCGCTATTTCTGGGTAAAGCCCTCGGACGTTGCCATCTATGTGGAGCGGGGCGCTGCCGATATCGGCGTGGCGGGAAAGGACATTCTGCTGGAATACCAGCCGGATATCTATGAGCTGCTGGATTTGGGCATCGGAAAATGCAAGATGGCTGTGGCAGCGAAGAAAGACTTCCGGGATGACCCGGGCAGAACTCTCCGGGTGGCCACCAAGTTCTCGAACATCGTACAAAGCTACTATCTGTCCAAGGGCCGGGATATTGACATCATCCACCTAAACGGCTCCATTGAGCTGGCCCCCATTTTAGGGCTTTCCGATGTGATTGTGGACATTGTGGAAACCGGGGCCACTCTGCGGGAGAACAACCTGACCGTATTGGAGGATGTGGTACCCATCAGCGCCCGATTGATTGCCAACAAAGCCAGCTATAAATTCAAAAACACGGTCATCGACAACATCGTCCGATGCACCGCCGCACTGTTGGAGGAACCAAAATGATTCGTATTTTGAAATATGGAGAAGTATCAAACCAGAAGATTTTTGCCCGGGCAGAACCCACCGTCAACGTATCGGAAATTGTAAGCAGCATTATTCAGGAGGTACGCTGCCGGGGGGACGCCGCTCTATTGGAATACACCAGGAAATTTGACAAGGCAGAGCTTTCCAGTCTGCAGGTGACGGAGGAAGAATTCCAGGAGGCCCTATCCTCCTTTGACTCGAAACTCAAGCAGGTGCTGCAAAGGGCCGCAGCCAACATCTCCAAGTTTCACAGCCGGCAGAAGGGGAACAGCTTCATCCTCAGTGACGAGGACGGCATTGTGATGGGTCAAAAGGTGATTCCCATCGACCGGGCCGGACTCTATGTCCCCGGTGGCACGGCAGCGTACCCATCCACTGTGCTGATGGATGCCCTTCCCGCCAAAATCGCCGGGGTGAAGGAAGTGGTGATGGTCACGCCGCCAAATGCACAAGGAAAGATCAATCCCGCGATTCTGGCCGCCGCCCGGATTGCCGGGGTGGATAAGATTTTCAAGGTCGGCGGGGCCCAGGCCATTGCCGCTCTGGCCTATGGCACCGAAAGCATTCCGAAGGTTGATAAAATCGTGGGCCCCGGCAACGCCTTTGTGGCGGAAGCAAAACGGCAGGTCTACGGCAAGGTTGCCATTGACATGATCGCGGGCCCCAGCGAGATTCTCATTGTTTCCGACGGCAAAACCAACCCCCGCCACGTTGCTGCAGATCTGCTCTCCCAGGCGGAGCACGACAAGCTGGCCAGCGCCGTGCTGGTCACCGACTCCATGGAGCTGGCAAAGGCTGTGCAGGCAGAGCTGGAAATCCAGATTCCCATGCTGGAACGGGCGGAGATTGCGAGAGCCTCCATAGACAACAACGGGAAAATCATCGTGGCGGACAATTTGAACAAGGCCATTGAAATTGCCAACGAAATTGCCCCGGAGCACCTGGAGCTCTGTGTGGAGCAGCCCTTTGATTACCTGTCCAAGGTACGCCATGCCGGTTCCGTCTTTATGGGCCGCAACTGTCCCGAGGCCTTGGGGGACTATCTGGCTGGGCCGAACCACACCCTGCCCACCAGCGGCACCGCGAAATTTTCCAGTCCTCTCAGCGTGGATGATTTTGTGAAGAAGATGCAGTACACCTATTTCACCCGGGAGGCGCTGGCGGGTGTTGCTGAGGATGTGGCCTATTTCGCCCGAACTGAGGGCCTTACCGGTCACGCGAAAAGCGCTCTCATCAGGACTCAGGAGGAAGAAGCATGAGCCGCTATTTCAGTGAAAAATACGCCTCTCTGGTGCCCTATGTGCCGGGAGAACAGCCGAAAAAGATGCGCTACATCAAGCTCAATACCAACGAATCCCCCTTCCCTCCCTCCCCTCTTGCGGTGGAGCTGGCAGCGAAGGCAGCAGAAAATTTCCAACTCTATTCCGACCCGGAGTGCCGGGAGCTGGTGGGGGCGGCCAGTGAGTTGTTCAGCGTTGGAAAGGACGAAATTCTTTTCACCAACGGCAGCGACGAGATTCTGAATTTCGCCTTCATGGCCTTCTGCGATGGGAACCACCCCGCCGTGTTCCCGGACATCACCTACGGCTTCTATCCCGTCTTTGCGGATTTGAACGGAGTGCCCTATGAGGCCATTCCGTTGGGAGAGGATTTTTCCATCCATGTGGAGGATTACGTGGGCATTCACAAGACCATTTTCATTGCCAATCCCAATGCTCCCACCGGATTGACCATTTCCCTGAGAGATATTGAGCGGATCGTGGCGTCGAACCCGGATAATGTAGTGGTGATTGACGAGGCCTATGTGGATTTCGGCGGGGAGAGCGCGGTGCCGCTGATTCACAAGTATGACAATCTGCTCGTCACCCAGACCTTTTCCAAATCCCGCTCCATGGCGGGGGCACGGCTGGGCTTCGGCATCGGCTGCAAGGAGCTGATCGCCGACCTGAATGCCATTAAGTATTCCACCAATCCCTACAACATCAACTCCGCCACCATGGCTGCCGGAGTAGGTGCCTTGAAGGACACCGCCTATTTTCAAAAAAACTGCGCCGCCATTGCCGAAACCCGAGCCTGGACAACAGACCAGCTTCGGCGCCTGGGCTTTCGGGTCATCGACTCCAAGGCGAATTTCATCTTTGCCGCCGCTCCGAATTATTCCGGCCAGGCGCTGTATTTGGATTTGAAAGCAAAGGGAATTCTGGTGCGCCACTTTGAAACGCCCCGTTTGAAGGATTTTAACCGCATCACCATTGGAAGCAGAGAACAGATGGAGGCGCTGGTAGCTGCCATCAAAGAACTGCTGCAGGAACAGTAACCGGAGGAGGCCCATGAGAACATCCCAAATCAATCGGAACACCGCCGAGACCCAAATTTCCATTTGCCTGAACCTGGACGGCTCCGGCAAAAGTGAAATAGCCACGGGCTGCGGCTTTTTAGACCATATGCTCACCCTCTTCTCCCGTCATGGCCGGTTTGACTTGACCGTGCGCTGTGTGGGCGACACCCAGGTGGACTACCATCACACCGTGGAAGACATTGGCATCGCCCTGGGCACCGCCTTCTCCCAGGCTCTGGGTGACAAGCGGGGCATCTGCCGCTACGGGGACACTATGCTCCCCATGGATGAAGCCCTGATTCTCACCGCTGTGGATTTATCCGGCAGGAGCTTCCTGGGCTTCGATTTACCCATCCCCACCCAGAAGGTGGGCGAATTTGACACGGAGCTGGTGGAGGAATTCTGGCTTGGCTTCGTCCGCAAAGCCGAGTGCACCCTCCACATCAAGGAGCTGGCCGGAGGCAACTCCCACCACATCATCGAAGGGGCCTTCAAATCCGCCGCCCGCTCTTTGAAAAAGGCGGTGCTGATTGACCCGGTTTACGCCGACGAAATTCCCTCCACCAAAGGGGTGCTGTGATGATTGCCATTGTTGACTATGGGGTGGGAAACCTCTTTTCCCTGAAATGCAGCCTGGATGCCATTGGCGCGGAGGCCGTCGTTACCGGGGACGCAGCCGTTCTCCGCAATGCCGGAAAAATCATTTTACCGGGCGTGGGTGCCTTTGGGGATGCCGCCCGGAAGCTGCAAAGCACCGGGTTGGATACGGTCATCAAAGAGGAAGCCGCGGCAGGAAAACCCATCCTGGGCATCTGCCTGGGGATGCAGCTGCTGTTTGAAAAAAGCTACGAATTCGGAGAGCACCAGGGGTTGGGCCTGATTCCCGGAAGTGTGGTGCCCATGGCAGGCTTTATCCCTGCGGAGCTGAAAATTCCCCACATCGGCTGGAACGCATTGCGATTTCAAAAGAGCAGTCCCCTGTTCCGCTATATTCAGGAGGGTGACTTTGTTTACTTCGTTCATTCCTATTTTGCCGCCCAATGCAATGAATTTGTGATCGCCGATACCGAATACGGTCAGTATCTCACTGCGGCAGTACAAAACAAAAACGTATTTGGCTGCCAGTTCCACCCGGAGAAAAGCGGCACCGTAGGCCTGAACATTCTGAAAGCCTTTGCCCAATTGGAGGATGCACCATGCTGATCTACCCCGCCATTGATTTATACCAGGGCAAAGCCGTCCGCCTATACAAAGGTGACTATGCCCAGATGACCGTCTACAGCGACGACCCCTGTGCCATTGCAGAGGATTTTGCCAGAAGCGGCGCCACCCATATGCATATTGTGGATTTGGAAGGCGCTAAAAACGGAACCACCCCCAATTTTGAAACCGTTCTGGAAATCAAACGCCGGGGCGGCCTCTTCTGTGAGGTTGGCGGCGGAATCCGCAATATGGAAACCATAGACCGCTATTTAAGAAACGGCATTGAGCGGGTGATTCTGGGCACCGCTGCTGTCACGGAACCAGGATTTTTGGAGAAAGCTGTGGCAGCCTACGGGAAAAAAATCGCCGTTGGCATGGATATCAAAGATGGCTATGTGGCCATCAAGGGCTGGACCGAGCAGTCTGCACTGACCGCCTTTGCATTTTGCGAAACCCTACAGAAAATCGGCGTGGAAACCATCATCTGCACCGATATCTCCCGGGACGGTGCTATGAAGGGAACCAATCACCAGCTCTACCGGGAGCTTATGCAGCAATTCTCCATACAGCTCATTGCCTCCGGCGGTGTTTCCAGCATGGAGGATGTGGAGCAGCTGGCAAAGGCAAAGCTCTATGGGGCCATCATCGGCAAGGCTTACTACACCGGCGCCATTGACCTGGCCCGGGCAATTGAGGTGGCAACATGATTACAAAACGAATCATCCCCTGCCTGGATGTCCGCAATGGCCGGGTGGTGAAGGGCGTCAATTTTGACGGGCTGCGGGATGTCTCCTCCCCGGTGGCGCTGGCGGAATTCTATTCCAGCTGTGGAGCGGATGAACTTGTTTTCTACGACATCACCGCCTCCGCCGAGGGCCGCTCCCTGTTCACCGAGATTTTAACCCAGACCGCCAGCAAGGTGTTCATTCCCCTCACCGTCGGCGGCGGCATCAACTCCTTGGAGGATTTTGACCGGGTGCTGAAATGCGGGGCGGACAAGGTGAGCGTCAATTCCGGGGCCATTCGGAATCCCGACCTGGTAGCCCAGGCCGCCAAGCGGTACGGCAGCCAATGCGTGGTGCTTTCCGCCGACGTGAAGCGGGTGGACGGGGTATTCCATGTCTTTGCCAAAGGAGGCCGGGAGGATACCGGCATGGAAGCCATTCGCTGGATTCGCCGCTGCGTGGAGAACGGAGCCGGTGAGGTGGTGGTCAACTCCATCGATACCGACGGCGTAAAGGGCGGCTTTGATCTGGAAATGCTGGATGCGGTCTGCGACGCGGTTTCCGTGCCTGTCATTGCCTCCGGCGGTGCAGGAACCATCCAGGACTTTATCGCCCTGTTCCAACACAATTCCAAGGTTGATGCCGGGCTGGCCGCCTCCATCTTCCATTTTGGAGAAGTGAAAATTCCCGACCTGAAACAGGCCATGGCGGAGGCAAACTTATCTGTAAGGAGATAAAAAGAATGCTGAATATCGACGAGCTGAAATTTGACGAAAAGGGGCTGATTCCCGCCATTGTGGTGGATGCCATCACCAAGCAGGTGCTGACCCTGGCCTATATGAACCGAGAGAGTCTGTCCATCTCCATGGAGAAGGAGCTCACCTGCTTCTGGAGCCGTTCCAGGCAGGAGCTGTGGCTCAAGGGAGAAACCAGCGGAAACTACCAGCACATTGTCTCCATCACCGCTGACTGCGACAACGATGCTCTGGTGGTGATGGTAGAGCCCGACGGCCCCGCCTGTCACACGGGAGAGGTCAGCTGCTTCCACAACCCAGTGTTCCAGAGTCAAAACCGGCAGGAGTTTTCCTATGAAGGTCTCTATTCCCTTTTGGAAGGTCGGAAGAAGGATTTGCCTGAGGGCTCCTACACTACCTACCTTTTCCAAAAGGGACTGGACAAGATACTGAAAAAGGTGGGCGAGGAATGCACCGAGGTAATCATCGCCGCCAAAGCAGAGGATCGGGCCGAGACCATCTATGAAATCGCCGACCTTGCCTACCATGTGATGGTGCTGATGACCCAACAGGGCATTACCCTGGAGGAAATACACAGAGAATTGGCCTCCCGGCACATCATCGACCATAAAATCAAGCAGGAAAAAATGACCAAATAACTCAAAATCCCGCCGCTGAAAAACCAGCGGCGGGAAAAATTTATTCAGCTAATGTGGCGGCCATCACAGCTTTGATGGTGTGCATCCGATTTTCGGCTTCATCAAAGACGATGGACTGTGGGCCCTCGAACACCTGATCTGTAACCTCCATGCAGTCAATGCCGAATTTCTGCTGAATTTGACGGCCAATGGTGGTGCCCAGGTCGTGGAAGGCGGGCAGGCAGTGCATGAAGCGGCACTGGGGGCCGGCGTTGTCCATCAGCTCCTGGGTCACCCGGTAGGGACTCAGGTCATGAATCCGCTCCGCCCAGATTTCGTCCGGCTCGCCCATGGAAACCCAGACATCGGTGTAAATCACATCCGCATTCCTGGTCGCCTCCATGGGATCGGTAATGAATTCCAGGGTAGCCCCGGTCTCGGCAGCCACGGCATTGCACAGGCTAATGAGCGTGGAATTGGGGAAATATTTCTCCGGCGCACAGGCAACAAAGTGCATGCCCATTTTCGCGCAGCCCACCATCAGAGAGTCGCCCATATTGTACCGAGCGTCCCCCATGTACACCAGCTTCTTCCCTTTTAAGCTGCCAAAATGCTCCCGAATGGTGAGAAAATCAGCCAGAATCTGGGTGGGATGGTATTCATTGGTCAGGCCGTTCCACACCGGCACGCCGGAGAACTTTGCCAGGCTCTCTACAATCTCCTGGCCGAAGCCGCGATATTCAATGCCATCGTACATCCGGCCCAGAACCCGGGCGGTGTCGGCAATGCTCTCCTTCTTGCCGATCTGGGAGGCAGAGGGGTCCAGGAAGGTGCAGTGCATGCCCAAATCGTAGGCGGCCACCTCAAAGGCACAGCGGGTACGGGTAGAGGTTTTTTCAAAAATCAAGGCCACATTTTTCCCCTCGCAGAGCTTGTGGGGGATGCCCTTTTTCTTCTTCTCCTTCAAATCCGCTGCCAGGTCAAGCAGGAATTCGATCTCCGCCGGGGTGAAGTCCAGCAGCTTCAAAAAGCTCCGGTTGGTCAGATTTTCCATGTTGTTCCTCCTAATCATTACTTGGAATTGATTTTGGCGGCCATGCGCTTTTCAAAACGCCACAGAAGCTGTGTCATGCTTGTCACCAGAATCAAATAAACGGCTGCCACCATCAATAGCGGATTCACCGCATCATAGGTGTTGTTTCTTACCAGATTGCCCGCCCGGGTCAAATCCACCACCGCCACATAACCGGCAACGGAGGTCTCCTTCAATAACGCAATCAGCTCGTTGCCAATGGCGGGCAGGATGTATCGGATGGCCTGGGGGAAAATAACCTTGCGCATGGTCTGAATCCGGGACAGTCCCAGACTTCGGGAAGCCTCTGCTTGACCGGCATCCACCGCGTTGATGCCGCTGCGGATCAGCTCCGCCATATAAGCGCCGGAGTTGATTCCGAAGGTGAGGATTGCTACCGCAACACCGTTGGCAGAGGTGAGGATAATAAAATAGAACACCAGCAGAAGCACCACCACTGGTACGCCGCGAATGACCGTCACATAAATGTCGCACAACACCGCCAGCGGCTTCAGAGCAGAGGCTTCCTCGGCAAAATACTTGGTCACCGCAATCAGGGTGCCAATGACCACGCCGATCACCAGGGCTCCCAGAGTGATGATCAGGGTGTTTTTCAGGCCCTCCAGCATCATGGTGTAATAGTTGGTTTCAATAAAGGTTTCGTAGAGTTTGTCCAGCCAGGCGTTCATAATTCTGTTCCTTTTCTTGTATTTTCGCAGGGCACGGATTTCTCCCCTTCTGGAAGAGAGAAACCCCTGCCCTGTGGGATAAAACCACCGCAGGGGCTGCCCCACAGTGCAGGGCAACCCCAGAAAGGCGGTTAAAATCAGTTCTTGGGGGAAGTAAAGGGGGCCTCGTACTTCTCAAAGATGGCAGCCACAGTGCCGTCGGAGAGCAGCTTGTCCAGAATCTCGTTGACCTTCTTCACGGTGTCTTCGCTGCCGAAAGCCATGGCCAGGGCGTAGGGCTCGGTGGTCATGGGCTCGTCCAGCACCACCAGCTTCACATCGTTTTCAGCGTTGTAGGCCTTGACCATATCGGCGGCGGTGAGGTCATCGATGACCCAGGCATCCACCTTGCCCTGAACAACGGCGGATTCCGCATCGTTATTGGCCTGGAAGGAAGAGACCTTGTAGCCATTCTCATTGCAGAAGCTCTCGGCGGTGGTGCCGGTCTGGACGGAGACGGACTTGCCCTCCAAATCGGCCTTGCAGGTGATGGGGCTGCCCTCCACCACCACGATGGCCTGGGCGGCCAGACAGTAGGGATCGGTGAACAGCACATTCTTCTGCCGCTTCTCAGTGACGGAAATGCCGGAGACGCCCATATCGAACTTACCGGCCTGAACACCGGGCAGGACGGAGTCGAAGTCCATCTGCTGGATGTCCAGCGCCACGCCCAGCTCCTGGCAGATCATTTCCAGCAGCTCAATTTCGATGCCCTCTACCTTGCCGTCACCGTTCAGAGACTCGAAGGGAGGAAAATCTGGGCTGGTGGCAATGGTCAGCTTTCCGGCCTTTTGAATCTTGGCCAGCGGAGAGCCCTTGGTGTTCCCGCAGGCAGTGAGGGCAGCTGCTACCAGCAGGACTGCCAGCAGCATTGCAATTACTTTTTTCATCGTCAGTTTCCTTCTTTCATTTGGTTGGATACAGTTTTCTTACATATGCGATCTGCTCCCGGACAGAGGCCACACTGGTGCCGCCCAGGCTGATTCGCTTTTCCACGCAGACGGACAAGTCCACTGCGCTGTATACATCCTCTTCAATGAGAGGAGAATGCTTTTGATAATCCTCTATGGTGTAGGTTTCCAGCACCAGACCCTTGGCAATGCAGTCTGCCACGATCTGGCCGGAAATCTTATAGGCCGTGCGGAAGGGCAGCCCTTTCCGCACCAGGTAATCAGCCAAATCCGTAGCGTTGATGAACCCCTTCTGGGCAGCGGTGCGCATGTTCTGCGTCAGAGCCTTCATTCCGGCAACCATTTCGGTGAACACCTTCAAGCACATTTTCACCGTGTCGCAGGCATCGAACACTGCCTCCTTATCCTCCTGCATATCCTTGTTATATGCCAGGGGGATGCCCTTCATCACTGTCAGTAGGGCCATCAGGTCGCCGTAGACCCTTCCGGTCTTGCCCCGGCACAACTCGGCCATATCCGGGTTCTTCTTCTGAGGCATAATGGATGAGCCGGTGGTGAAGCTGTCGGAGAGCTCCACGAATTTGAACTCCCAGCTGCACCAGAGGATGACCTCCTCCGAAAAACGGGACAGGTGCATCATCAGGATGGACAGAGCAGACAGCAGCTCGATGGCAAAATCCCGGTCGGAGACGCCGTCGATGCTGTTCATACAAACCCCGTTAAAGCCAAGCTTTTTCGCCTCAAATTCCCGGTCCGTCTCATAGGTAGTACCCGCCAAGGCACAGCTGCCGATGGGTGATACATTCATCCGAAGCCGACAATCCTGAAGCCGGCTCACATCCCGCAGAAGCATCATGGAATATGCCATCAGATGATGTCCAAAGGTGATGGGCTGGGCCCGCTGCAGGTGGGTGTAGCCGGGCATGATGGCATCGGCATAGGCTTCCGCCTTGTCCGTCACCGTACGAATCAGGGCTTCGGTAAGGTCCAATATCTCATCGATTTCGTCCCGCAGGTACATCCGAAAGTCCAAAGCCACCTGGTCATTGCGGCTTCTGGCAGTGTGAAGCTTCTTGCCCACGTCGCCGATGCGGCTGGTCAGCTCCTGCTCCACAAACATGTGGATGTCCTCACATTCCATATCAAAGGCCAGCTTATCGGACTCCAAATCCTCCAGGATGCCGGACAGACCCTCAATGATTTTATCCGCCTCCTGCTGGGTGATGATGCCCTGGGCACCAAGCATCGCCGCGTGGGCCATGGAGCCTGTGATATCCTGGCGGTACATCCGGCTGTCAAAGTGGATGGAGGAATTGAAATCATCCGCCAGCTTGCTGGTTACGCCGTCGGTCCGACCGGCCCACATTTTTGCCACGAGAACACACTCCTTATTTCTTGCCGTCCACCATGGCCTGAACCTTGATGGGCAGACCGTACAGATTGATGAAGCCCTCGGCGTCCTTCTGGTTGTAGTCGCTCTCGCCGAAGGTGGCGATCTCCTCGGAATACAGGGAGTTGGGGCTCCACACGCCGGCGTTGATCATATTGCCCTTGTACAGCTTCAGCCGAACCTTGCCCGTGACCTTCTCCTGGGTCTTGTCCACGAAGGCGGACAGCGCCTCCCGCAGGGGGGTGAACCACTGGCCGTTGTAAACCAGCTCGGCGAAGGTGATGGCGATTTTCTGCTTTTCGTGCATGGTCATCTTATCCAGGCACAGGGTCTCCAGCACGGAATGAGCCTTATAGAGAATGGCGCCGCCCGGAGTCTCATACACGCCACGGCACTTCATGCCCACCAGCCGGTTCTCCACAATGTCCAGCAGGCCAATGCCGTTCTTGCCGCCCAGCTCGTTGAGCTTGAGGATAACGCCCTTGGGGGTCAGCTTTTCGCCGTCCACGGCAACAGGGATGCCCTGCTCAAAGTCAATGGTCACATAGGTGGGCACATTGGGGGCATCGATGGGGCTGACGCCCATTTCCAGGAAGCCAGGCTTCTCATACTGGGGCTCGTTGCCGGTGTCCTCCAAATCCAGGCCCTCATGGCTCAGGTGCCACAGGTTCTTGTCCTTCGAGTAGTTGGTCTCCCGGTTGATCCGCAGGGGGATGTTGTGGGCCTCGGCGTACTCGATCTCCTCTTCCCGGGACTTGATGCTCCACTCACGCCAGGGGGCGATGATGGGCATGTTGGGAGCAAAATGCTTGATGGCCAACTCGAACCGAACCTGGTCGTTGCCCTTGCCGGTGCAGCCGTGGCAGATGGCATCCGCGCCCTCCTTCAGAGCAATGTCCACCAGGCCCTTGGCGATGCAGGGGCGGGCGTGGCTGGTGCCCAGCAGGTACTCTTCATAAACGGCACCGGCCTTCAGGCAGGGCATGATGAAGTCGGAAGCATATTCCTCGGTCAAGTCCAGGATGTACAGCTTGCTGGCGCCGGTCTTGATGGCCTTTTCCTCCAGGCCCTCCAGCTCGTCGGCCTGACCCACATTGCCAGAGACGGCAATGACCTCACAGTTATTGTAATTCTCCTTCAGCCAGGGGATAATGATGGAAGTATCCAGGCCGCCGGAATAGGCAAGTACGACTTTTTTGATGTTATCCTTATTCATGGTAATTCCTCCACGGTGAATATTATTCAGTAATGGAGCAATCATACCCCTTTTCCCAAAAAATGTCAAGCACAATCCTATGCAGGATTTATCTCTGGAAAACATTTTGTAGAACTATATAATTTCTACGAAAGATGCACTAATCTTTTGTGATATGTTCACAATCCTTTTTGAATAGAAGCATGTATATATACATGTCATTTTCGTATTTTTATTAGTTTATAGTGTATATTATACATTTCATCCCAAGACATCTGTCCATCACCCCATTGGTCAGTCCACACTGTGGGAAACAAAGGCAAATTTTTTGAGTCGGGCGCCAAGCTGTTACGGTTTTCACCGCACCAAATGTAGGAGAGGATATCATCCTCCCGCGCGGTACAAGGTCAAAATTCCAGAAATGTCAGGCGAATTCGTACCGATTTCCCACATTTATACGATTCAACGGAACACTCAGAAACCGAAAGCCGGCGGGAGGATGATATCCTCCCCTACAGTGGCGTATCCCAACGCTGAATCAAACCGATAAGCATGAAAAAGAAAACCATGGAACCCCCTGACGAAGATTCCATGGCTTGCTGTAGTCTTATTTTGTTTCTTCCATTTCCTGTTCCTTCTGGTATTCGGGGAACACGGAATACATGGGCTTCACTTTCTTGCCCAGGATTTTACGGTCGACGTAGTTCACAGTGATCTTGTAAACCAGACTGCTCAGGCTGAGAACACCGATCAGGTTGGGAATTGCCATCAGACCATTGAAGGTATCGGACAGATCCCAGGCCAAATCCAGGCTCATGGTGGCGCCAACCACGATGAAGACAACGAAAACAACCTTATAGCCAATGGTGGCCTTGGTGCCGAAGAGATACTCAAAGGCCTTTGTGCCGTAGTGGCTCCAACCCAGCACTGTGGAGAAAGCGAACAGCAGCACCGCAATGGCGATGAACCAGGAACCGATCTGGCCGAAGGAGAGCTCAAAGGCCTCGGCGACCATGGCAGTCTTCTCCGTGGTGGTGAGCATGGCGCCGGTGTTCAAATCCACCAGGCCGCTGGTGAGCACCACCAGGGCGGTGAGCGTGCATACGATGATGGTATCGGTAAAGACCTCAAAGATGCCCCACATACCCTGCATAACAGGCTCCTTGACATTGGAGTTGGAGTGCACCATCACGGAGGAGCCCAGGCCTGCCTCGTTGGAGAAAACGCCACGCTTCATGCCCCAGGTCACGGCATCCTTGACGGTAGCGCCCACCACGCCGCCGATGGCAGCACGGCCGGTAAAGGCGCACTTGAAGATGATGCCAAAAGCAGGAATAATTTTGGAGGCGTTCATCGCCACAATGATGAGGGCTCCAAGGATATACACTACAGCCATAAAGGGAACCAGCTTTTCGGTGACGGAGGCGATCCGCTTCAGGCCGCCAACCACCACGAGAGCCGCAACAATCATCAGCACCACGCCGGTGACCCACATGGGAATGCTGAAAGAAGCCTTCATATTCACGGCGATGGAATTGATCTGGCTCATGTTGCCGATGCCGAAGGAGGCCAGCACACAGAAGCAGCTGAACATCACTGCCAGGACAGAGCCAATGCGCTTATAGCCGGCATAGCTGCCCAGGCCGTCCTTCAGATAGTACATGGCACCGCCGCACCACTCGCCGTCCTGGTTCTTCCGACGATAGTAGATGCCAAGAACATTTTCAGAATAGTTGGTCATCATGCCAAAGATGGCAACGATCCACATCCAGAAGATGGAGCCGGGGCCGCCGGTGGCAATGGCAGCGGCCACGCCGGAGATGTTGCCGGTGCCGATGGTGGCTGCCAGGGCCGTGCACAGGCTCTGGAACTGACTGATGGACTTATCCTCTTTTGCAGTGTGGGCAGTGATCTTCTTGTCGGTGAAGATGCCGCCGATGGTGTTTTTTACCCAGTGGCCAAACTTGGTCACCTGGAAAGCCTTGGTCAGAATGGTCATCAGGATGCCGGTGCCCACCAGCATAATCAGCATGGGCATACCCCAGACAAAGTCATTGACGGAGTTGTTCACATTGGTGACGGTTTGAATGATGTTTTCCATAATGTTTCCCCCTTGCAAATCTTGGAGACAGAAAAAGAGCATCCGCAAGGGGATGCTCTCAAAAAACGAACCAATACCCGGTTCCGGGTGTGGATACTCCACCCCCATAGAACTGGGAATAATGCTCTGTCCTTTTGCCTGAGAGATTCGGCGTCTTTGCCACCCTTGCACCTTCGGCCCCCGGTTTTCCCGGATGTCTCCAGAGTGCGATCCACATGCGGTCCTTGTAACCTGAGAGTTTCACTCCTTCGGTGGAGCAGTTCCCTGCCCCGTTTTCCGCAAGCTTCTTGTCGCACATTATTCAGTTATTTCACCCCTGCTGGGGCTATGGGCAAATGATAGCACATCTTTTTGTCCCTTGCAATAGTCCCGGCAGAGATTTGGAAGAATGAACAGATTATGAAGGGAATGTGAACCTTCTTTTGTCGAAAAGTGTCCACGTTGGTGTTACGTTTGTTTCTATATGGCGTACAGCAAAGGCTGCCGCATTCGTCTGAACACGGCAGCTTTCCTGTTAGTGAATCATTTCCTCCGCCATGGCAAATAGGACATCCGGCTCCACCGTATTCCAATCCATAATGGAGTAACAAACATCCTTTTGCGTCCAGCGCAGGAAGGAGGCAATCTGCTCCCGAACCTCGTCAGAGCCATAGGAAATATAGTGGCCCGGCTGATTGCTCCATTCCTTTTCTGCCTCAGAGGGCTGGTAGTCCTCCGGCACAAACCTGTAAACATCCTGATAGTATTCGAGTTCTGCTTCTCCTACTGTTTTCGAGCTTGCAGGCGCTCTTTCATCCTTCGGAAGGCCTTCCAGATTGACGCACGCAACCAAAGTTACCTCCTGGCCCTGTTCGTTTCTGTAATAGACATACAGCTCCTGCATTGTAAGCAGCTGCTCATCGTTTTCATCCAAAGCGTCGTACGCCTGCACCTTTGCCCTTTGGAAACGGAAGCCGTTTGAAAATTCTTCCGGGATTTCCGCCTCCAGTCCAATCCGGGTAAGGGTTCGGTTGATATCAGCGTATTTTTCAATGATATCACAGCCGCTGGATTGATAGGAGTGGATGTTCAGCAGCTCTGCGGCATAAGCGGTGATGGACATCAGGCAGATCAATGCCGCTGCTAAGAAAATGTAGAATGTTCTTTTTTTGTTTTTCATGGTTTGGTTCTCCTTTTCTGGAGTATCCGCTTCCATCAGATACGCTTGATCAACGTAATTGAAGGCCTGATTCAGGTCAGTTGCTTTCATTGTCACATACCTCCCTTTTGAAGTGTGTGTTTCAGTTCTTTTCGCATTTTTGCCAGTCGATACTTCACCTGTCGAACGGAACACCCGTATTTCTCAGCAAGCTGCGGTGCCGTCATGGCATAATAATACCGGGATAAAAACAGCTTTCGGTCATTGGGATCCAATGTGCCAAGGAAACGGTTCAGATGCTGTCCCAGTTCCCTTGCTTCTAAAATCTCTTCCATACCCCGGCAGGTATCAGGAATGCATTCCTCCAATTCGGATAGAAGGATATCCGCGTTTCCGCCCCGCTTCTCAGCGGTCAGATATTCTATCCTTTTGAAGCAAAGATTCCGAACGACGCGGGATAAGTAGTATTTCAGCATGGATGGACACTTCGGCGGAATGGAATCCCAGGCTGCTAAGTATACATCGTTGACGATTTCCTCCGCATCCTCAGAGCTGGGGAGAATATTACAGGCGATGGTTTTCAGATAGCTCCCGTATTTCTTTGATGTTTCGGAAATCGCTTCCTCTGACCGGGAAAAGAACAGGGCAACAATTTGCGTATCTTCCAAGCGATTCACTCCTTTGTCTGTAAGGACCTTACACCTATATAATACGGATAGAACTGCTGGTGGACAATTCTATATATGTTATTCTTATCAGTTTTCCTATAACATCCCGGTAAATTGTTGTTTATCGCACCATTCGTAGGGCGGGGTCATGACCCCGCCGACCAGGTTGCGCATTTTGCCCTGGCACGATTCAACGAAAGTGCTTTCGTCTCATTACGTTTCGGCGGGGTCATGACCCCGCCCTACGAAGTGATAAACAACAATTTGTCGACTTGCTGCGTAATGCTCTGTACATTCAAATGCCCCGGACGCATGAATGTCCGGGGCATTTGGGATTCCGTTTTCAGCAGCTTGTGAATTACTTGGAAATATCCTCACCGAAATACTTCACAGAGAGTTCGGAGATGACGCCCTCTTCATGGAGTTCGGCGATGGCCTTGTTGATGGCTTCCAGCAGGGAGGCAGTCTCGGCGCCCTTGCGCATGGGGATGGCCACATTGGAGGCATCCTCGGTGGTGGCGACCACCTTCAAATTGGCATCAGGATGCTGGGCCATATAGTCGGTATAGGAGACGATGGCGTTCAACGTAGCGTCCACCCGGCCCTGGAGCACCATGGTCAGGGTCTCGTCCAGGGTATCCACGCCGTAGCAGGTGGCGCCGTAATCCTCGGCCAGGTTCATATAGGTGGAGGCGATGGAATTGGCGGTCTTCTTGCCCTTCAAATCCTCAAAGGTCTTGATGGTCTCGTTGTCGCCCCGGACAATCAAAGCGGTGCGGATGTAGGCATAGGGGTCGGCAAAGTCATACTTCTCGGTGCGCTCGGGGGTGACTTCCACGCCGTTGACCACGATGTCATACCGACCGGCATCCATACCGGCAAACAGGCCGTCCCACTCTCCAGGGATGATCTCAGCCTCCACCCCCAGCTTGGCGGCGATGGCACGGGCCACTTCCACATCAAAGCCCATCAGCTGGTCATTTTCATCCACAAAGGACCAGGGAGCCCAGTCGCCCTCCAAACCGATGATGATGGTGCCCCGCTCCTGGATTTTGGCCAGCAAATCCTGGTCGGCGGAAACGGTGATGGTCAGCAGGGATGCCAGCATCAGAACCGCCAGCAGGGCAGAAAGCATTCTTTTCATGTTGCATTACTCCTTTTCATGTTGCGTGATGGTGTTCAGGAAGGCGCGGGTGCGCTCCTCCTTTGGGTTTGTAAAGAACTCCATGGAGGGGCCGGATTCCACCACGGAACCGTTCTCCATAAAGATTACTTTTGTGGATACATTTCTGGCAAAGCCCAATTCATGGGTGACCACCAGCATGGTCATCCCCTCCTCCGCCAGGGAGCGCATGACGCAGAGCACCTCGCCGGTGAGCTCCGGGTCCAGGGCCGAAGTGGGCTCGTCAAAATAGATGATTTCCGGGTCTGTGGCCAGGGCGCGGGCGATGGCAACCCGCTGCTGCTGCCCGCCGGAGAGGGCATTGGGATAGCTGTCCGCTTTGTCAGCCAGCCCCACCTTTTCCAGCGCCGAGCGAGCAATCTGCTCTGCCTGGGCCTTGGGCATTTTCCGCGCCACGGTCAGACCCAGCATCACGTTTTGAAGAGCGGTTTTGTTGCGGAACAGATTGTAGCTTTGGAAGACGAAGGCGGTTTTCCGGCGGATTCGTTCAATATCCTTTTTGGAGATTTTCGCCAGGTCAAAGGTCTCGCCGTCAAACTCCATGGTGCCGGAATCGGCGGTCTCCAAGAAGTTCATGCAGCGCAGCAGGGTGGTTTTTCCGCCGCCGCTCTGGCCGATGATGGCGATCACGTCCCCCTTGTTGACGGTCAAATCCACACCCTTCAAAACCTGGCTGCCGTCAAATTGCTTGGTTACCTGATGAATGGTCAGCATGCTCCGCCCTCCTTAAAAGCCATAGGACGCAAGCTTCTTTTCGCAGACAGCCTGAACCTTGGTCAGCACGGTGCAGAACAGCAGATAAATCAGGGCCACCTCGATATAAAGCGCCAGATGCTCATAATACCGGGAGGCAATCCGCTGGGTCACCATGAACATCTCCATCACCGTAATATTGGCGGCCAGAGAGGTATCCTTCAGCATGGAAATGAGGGAGTTGGAAAGAGGCGGGAAGGCAGTGCGGAATGCCTGGGGCAGAATGACATGGAACATGGTCTGCAGCCAGCTCATGCCCACGCACACACCTGCCTCCATCTGGCCTTTGGGGATGGACTCGATGGCCGCCCGCATGGTCTCCGCGCAGTAGGCACCCTCGTTGATGGAAAACACCAGCACCGCCGTCGGGAATGGTTCCAGAACAATCCCCAGGTTGGGAAGGCCGTAGAACACAACATACAGCTGGACCAGCAGCGGCGTGCCCCGCACTACCCAAATGTAGAAACGAATCAACTGCCGCAGCACGGGGATTTTTGCCACCTGAATCATAGCGGCAATCACCGCAATGACAAGGGCAATGGAGAACGAGATGGCCGTCAGAGGAATGGTCATTTTCAGCCCGGGCAGCAGCATTTTGGGGAAGGATTCCACCAGGATGCCAACCAGACGCTGGGAGAAAAACGCCGAAACGGCATTGCTGATACCTTCAAACATAACGGGCATTCTCCTTTTTCAGAATATCAGCCACCCCATTCAGCCCAGGGGAAGACAAAATTGGCATTTCTTTTCTAATCATACACCATATTCCTTTCATCCACGGATTATAGCATATCTCCCCAAAAAATGCAAATGGTATTCAAAAACCGGGCAGTCTCCTTGATGAGGCTACCCGGTGATGATGAATTATGAAAATGAATTACTCAGCCTTTTCCCGCTTCAGCTCCAGACCGCAGACAGAGCAGGACGTAATGCGCCACTGAACGCCCTCGCTATCGGGCTCCGTAACACTGGAAGTCACGTTATGGCTGATGATATGCCGCTGAATCACCTTTCCGCAGGCGGTGCAACTGACAGTTGCTATCCGGCAGGCATCGGTTGAAGCAACCGTTTGGATAATTTCCTCGCCGGGAACGTGTGCAAAGTACTCTACGTTATAAACCTCCCCGCAGACGGAACAGACATGGGATATGGAACTGCACCAAGGATGGTGGGCAGCATCCTCCAAAAGATTTCCATTGGCATCCAGCGCAGGAGTTTCGGGATTAAACACCCTTTCAGCAGGGGTTTCTGAGGGAGTATGCGCCAGCTTGGGAATCACTTCCTGAGGAACCATCACCTTTCCGCAGATCTGACAGGCCACACCCTCGGTATAGCCTACACTGCTGCAAGTGGGCTCCAGAGGGGACAATCTGCCGGGGGTGTGAGGCAGAGCCGGAATCACTTCGCAGGGCTCGATTTCATAGCCGCAGACAGCACACTCCACGCCGTCGGTGCTGCCCTCCCGGAAGCACATGGGATAGATGCCATGTACGGTTTGGGGGGTATGGGGCAGCTTGGGGGTCACGGTGGGCCAGGTCAAAATCTTTCTGCACACCTGGCAGCGGGAGCCTTCTGTCTGACCCAGCGTGGAGCAGGTAGCAGCTTTGCCGGGAATGATTTCCGGCGTATGCTCCAAAGCAGGAATCTCCTCCTGGGCTTTCAGAAGCTTGCCGCAGACGGCGCACTCACTGCCCGCCGTCAAACCGGAAGCAGCGCAGGTAGCTTCCTTGCCGGGAATCTCCTGAGGCGTATGCGCCAGCTTGGGAATGGTCTTTTGCGGCTCTACCATCTGATTGCAGATGGTGCAGCGCTGACCATCGGTCAGTCCGGCTTTGGTACAAGTGGGCTCTCTGCCGGGAACCGTACACAGGGTATGCTCCAGCATGGGAATGGTCTCAGCCTCCCGCAGCACACAGCCGCAGACGGCGCATTCGATAGACTCCGTGCATCCCTCCTCGGTGCAGGTGGGAGCCACGCCGGGAACGATCTTTTCTGTATGGGAAACCTTGGGGATGGCCTTCTGGGCCTGAACCAGCTTATTGCAGCGGGTGCAGCGCTGGCCCTCGGTCAAGCCGGCGCGGGAGCAGGTTGGCTCTCTGCCGGGGATGGTTTTGCAGTCGTGACCCAGTGCGGGGATCACTTCCTGCTCGGTAATCACTTCACCGCAAAGTTTGCAGCGCTCACCGGCGGTCAGCCCTTCCTTTTCACAGGTGGGGGCAACAGCAGCCAGCTTTTCAATCTGATGGCCCAAAGCCGGAACAACCTTCTCCTGCTCAACAGCTTCCCCACAGACGGTGCAGTGTGCTTCGCCAATCAAGCCGTCCTGGGTACAGGTTGCAGGCACGTCCTCATTTTTCTCAATCCGATGACCCAGAGCCGGAACCGTTTCCTGGGCAGTCAGGACTTCACCGCAGACACTGCAATGGGCTCCGGCAGTTTTGCCCTCCTGGGTGCAGGTGGCTTCCACAGGGGCATCCTCTTCCTCCCGGTGGCCAAGCGCAGGAATGACCTCCTGAGCAGTCAAAATTTCTCCGCAAACGCTGCAATGGGTACCAGCAGTTTTGCCCTCCTGGGTGCAGGTGGCATCCACTGCCGCATCCTCTTCCTCCTGGTGGCCCAAGGCGGGGACGACCTCCTGAGCGGTCAGAATCTCATCGCAAACAGAGCATTTCACACCGGCGGTCAATCCCTCTTCGATGCAGGAGGCTTCCACGGCAGGCAATTCTTCCTCCGTGTGGCCGGTGGCCGGGATGGTTTTCTCCCCTGTTTCGCCGCAAAGGGCGCATTCCAGAGAAATCAGTCCGTCCTCCGTGCAGGTGGCATCGGATACCACAGTTTCCACATAGTCATGACCAGTCTCGATCAGGTTGGCAAGCGTTTGTTCAGAGACGGAAAGCCCCCGTCCAGCCTTTGCATAGTCCAGCAGCTGTTCCAGCACCGGGGCAGGAAGCTTGCTGTAGGGAATGGGCAGCGTGGCAGAACCGGCACCGTCCTTGCCGATCTGCAAACCCTCTGTCTGATTGGATTTCCAGAACGCCTGGTCGATTTCGTCAGAAAGCACATAGGAGGGCTTCTTGCTTTCGTTTACCAGCACAGCCTCTCCGGCCGAAGCCTTGGTTTTGGCGCCGGTCCAGCGAATCACGACCTCCGCTTCGCCCTCAAACACCTCAATCAGCGCATAGGAACCATCACCGATTTTGCTCACTCGGGCAATGCCGTTGGGCACGGAAACGGTAATGGTGTCGGTCTGGACCTCAAAGAGCTCCCCTTCGGACAGGGGCTCGTCCAGTCCCACCAGAACAGAGCCGTTTTCCAGGCAGATTCTGGTCTTGCCGCTTTCGGGGGTGCCGGAGGCTTCCAGACGCAAAGAGGAATTCTCCTGGCCGTAGACCTGCTTGTCTCCGTCCACATTCAAAATCAGCTCTCCGCCGGCATCAACCCGAAGGCTGTCGTCACTGTTCAGCAGCGAGCCATCCTCTGCCTCCTGGGTGGTCTTGTCGGCATGAATGATTTCCAAGCCGGAGCCTTCCAATCGAATCTCACGGCTGTAAGTCTTTGTATCAATCTTCTCCGGTTTCACTTTTTCGGAGCAGCTGCACAGCGTCAGCAGCATTGCGGCGGTCAGCAGGATAACGCATGACCTTTGAAGCAATTTCATGTTCCTTCCCCTTTCGGTGCCGGTTCGGCGGGATAAACCGAGGATTTCTTCATTTGAAGCCTCATTCCATATTTTTACAAATGTATTATAGCACACTACTCAGGCAATTTGCAAGTATTATTCACAGAATTCTTCGTCATTGTTCGACATTTTTCTGTATTTTCAACAATCTTTTCTATTTGATCAGCTGCTTGGTGTAACCCAAAGCAACCAGCAGCTGAAAAGCCTGAGCTGCCTCCGCCGGGATTGGCTGACGTATCTGATAACCCAGGTCTGCATAGACCGAAATCCGCTGAAAATCCCCCACGATCATATGGATGGTGTCTTCCTCTGTTCTGCCCCAGCGGGACAGACCTGTCAAATATTGCTCATAGGTCTGCTGCCAGGAGGTGACGGTGACCTCCGCCTCAGGCCAATAGACAGGAAACGCGGCAAACAGGCGGCGCTCCATGTAGGGCTTCTGCACGCCGATGATCCTGGGATGGGTCAACCCCCGTTCCGCCAAAATCCGGCGGGAGAATATCAGATTTTCAGCGGAATTGGTTGATTTTTCCTCTGTCAGAATGTCCTTCTCCGGCACTCCCTCTGCCATGGCAATCCGAGCAAACCGGCTGGCCTCGCTTTCCGTCCACATGGAGCTGGTGTTTCGGCCCAGCCCGCCGGTAAAGAGAATCAGAGGCGCAAGCCCCTGGTGATAGAGCTGCGCTGCCCGGCGGGCAACGTCCTCATTGTAGCAGCCGAAGCCGACGATACAGTCTGATTTCTTAGGCGTTTGATGCAGGCACAGGTAGTCCCACAGGATGTGAATTGCGGTCTGCTTGTTCATGCTGTCTCTCCTTTACTTCCGTTGAATTTTTATCTGCATTTTATCACAGCAGCACAAATGGGTCAACCTAAGAAAGCTCACTCCTCTTTGCCTTCTCTTGGAAGACTCGCACCCTTCCTCCCCTCCTGGATTTCCAGAAAAGCTTCTTTCAATCTGGTCAAATATGCAAAGGGTTCCTCCGGGGTGATGGGAACGAATACCCTTCCCTGCAGCGGATCGTGGCGAGGCATCAGGCGGAAGGACAGCTCCCCCTGGCCCAATCGACTCACAGGAAAATGGGTATCCAATCCGAAACCATTTTCCATGGGCACCAGAATGCCAAGATTCACCCGATTCCCGCCGCCGGACACCTCCAACCGATACATCACCTCCCCGGACAGGTCGCATCGGCAGATCACATGATAGTATAGTCCCTGCCGGGTTACCTGAGCCTTTCCCACGGATTTTTCACCGAACTGCACTGCGTAATCCATATTCCATTCACCGCCTCCCTCCCACGCTATGCAAAAACCTTCTTCCAAAGACCCTTTGCAGTCCTTTCGATTTTTCTTTACATCCGAGACAGACCCGCATATAATGGACGCAGAAACACGGACACAGAGAGAGGGCCTTTTCATGAATTACATCATTTTTGATCTGGAATGGAACCAATGCGGTTCTGACAGCGAGATTCTCACCGACCCGGTTTGCCTCCCCGGAGAGATAATTGAAATAGGAGCCGTGAAGCTCGATGACAGCTTTCAAAAGGTGGACGAGCTGCGGCTGTACATCAAACCCCAATACTATCAAAAGCTTCACCGTCGAATCGTCACCCTGACTGGAATCCGGGATCAGATTCTTGCGGAGCAGGGGCTTTCCTTCCCGGAGGCTTATGAAAAATTCCAGGACTTCTGCGGCGAGGAATACAGCTTTATGACCTGGAGCACCTCCGATTTGCCCATTTTGGTGGACAACATGCTGCTTCATGGCATCGATGTTTCCAATCTGCCGGACACCTATGATTTGCAGCGGATCTTTTGCAGGGAGATCATGCGCTTCTCCCGGCGGATGTCCCTGGATGATGCCTTGAAGGTGCTGAATGAAAAGGGAGACACCGCCCATGATGCCCTGAACGATTCCCGGAACACCGCCCTGGTCTGCAATCATCTGGATTTGGAGGAATACGGCGGAGAGTATGTGTCCCGGGCCTTTGCGGAGCTGCCGCGGAAGGAAGTATTTGAAAGTCCCAAAGCAGCGCTTGCCGACCCGGGCCTCAGAACATATTCCTGCCCCTGGTGTGGGGAAGCCGTCACGGGCGATCCCTGGCTGCGGGTGGAGCATGACGAGTTCCTCTCCATGGGTCGGTGCAGTGAAGGGGACGAAATACTGCTGACTCTGGAGCTGACCCCCACCGCCGCCAACCGATACCATCCCCGCCGGATTTTCTATGAAATGAGCGACGACCTGTGGGAGGAATACAATGAGAGAAAAGAACACCAATAAAATACGAAAGAAGGGAGCAAAATCATGAAATACCAGGCAATTTTATTTGACATGGACGGCACTCTGGTGCCGATGGATACGGACAGATTCATCAAGGGTTATTTTCAGCTGCTGTTCCGCAAGCTCTCTGGACATGGTCTTGACCCCAAACAGTTCGGGAAAAACATGTGGGCCGGTGTCTCTGCCATGGTAGGAAATGACGGAGGTGCCACCAACGAAGAGCGGTTCTGGCAGGTTTTTTGCCGTCTCACCGGCACGGACAAGGAGGTCATCAACGCCGACTGTCTGGACTTCTACGGGAACGAATTCCAGCAGGCAAAGCAGTTCACGGGAGAAAACCCCCTGGCGGTGGAGGCCATCCGTGCCGCAAGAGAAAAGGCAGAGAAGGTCATCCTGGCCACCAACCCCATGTTCCCCATGGTGGGGCAGCAAACCCGGATGGGCTGGGTGGGATTGAAGCCCTCGGATTTTGACCTGGTGACCTCCTATGAGTATGAGCGGTTCTGCAAGCCCAATCCCCAATACTATACCTCCATCTGTGAACGAATGGGCATGAACCCGGCGGAATGTCTGATGATCGGCAACGACGAAAACGAGGACATGTACGCCGGAACTCAGGCAGGGCTGAACTGCTGGCTGGTTACCGACTGGATGATTCCCTGCCCGGCCCACCCCTGGAGCGGCCCCAAGGGAAGCTTTATTGAGACCCTGGAAATGCTGAAAGAATTGGAGCCTTTTTCATGATACTCAACCATCAAGCTGTTCTGACCCTGCTGCCTAACCGGGACGAGAACGCGCACAAGGGAAATTTCGGAAAAATCCTCCTGCTCTGCGGCAGCCGGGGCTATACCGGGGCGGCCTATCTTGCGGCCATGGGGGCGCTGCGCACCGGGGCAGGATTGGTATTTCTGGGAGTGCCGGAGAGCATCTACCAAATTGAAGCGGTGAAGCTGAACGAGGCCATTGTCTTTCCCCTGCCTGACAGGGAGGGGATGCTCAGCCAGGAGGCCATCCCGGAATTGGAAAAAAGACTTCCCCAGATGGATGCGGTGCTGATTGGCTGCGGGCTGGGGCAGTCTCCGGGGACAATGGCTATTGTGGAGTGGGTTTTGAGCCAGGCCCGGTGCCCGGTGGTGCTGGATGCCGATGGCATAAATCTGATTTCCGGGCATAAGGATATTCTGCGCGGAAGGGACGGCGTGACGATTCTCACCCCCCATGACGGAGAATTTGCCCGGCTGGGATATTCCATTGGCGGTGATCGGATGGCAGCTGCCCGGAATGCCGCCCGAGATTTGGGATGTATTCTGGTGCTCAAGGGGCACCGCAGCTGCATCACAGACGGCAGGCAAGAATACATAAACTGCACCGGCAATCCCGGCATGGCCGTGGGCGGCAGCGGCGATCTGCTGTCCGGCATGATCGTGAGTCTGCTGGGACAGAAGCTCTCCCCCCTGGAGGCCGCCGCCTGCGGTTGCTGGCTCCATGGGAAAGCAGGCGATGAATGCGCCGCCAGGCTGGGGCAATATGGGATGCTTCCGACGGACATGCTGGATGTCCTTCCGCGACTAATGAAATAGGGCGGGGATTTTTCATGAAAAAAGCCGCTGCATTTTTGCTTGCGGTCATTCTTCTCACCGGCTGCTCCCAGCAGAACCGGGCTTTGGAGCAGGGCTTGAAGCTTCGTACCCAGCTGCTGGGTAGCTCCGGCTGCCAGTTTGATGTGGACATTACCGCAGACTACGGGGACAAGACCCACTCCTTTTCCCTCCAATGCCAGACGGACAGCAATGGAACTGTGGAGTTCACCGTGAAAAAGCCAGAGAGCATTGCGTTCATCAGCGGCAAGCTGGACGGCAGGGACGGGGCATTGACCTTTGAGGAAACAGCCCTTTATTTTCCAATGCTGGCCGACAACCAGCTCTCCCCCATCAGCGCCCCCTGGCTGCTGGTGAAAACCCTGCGGAGCGGCTGCCTTACCTCGGCAGGGACGGCGGGAGAATACACCCGGCTGAGCATTGATGACAGCTATGCTGACGATGCCCTCCATCTGGACATCTGGCTGGACAAACAGAATGCGCCCATAAAAGCGGAGATTCTGTTTCGTGAACGAAAAATCCTGTCGTTGGATGTCAAAAACTTCACAATTCAATAGAATTTATGCGGGAATGGGCATAGAATTCTATGAGGGCGACGCGGTATAAAAAGGCAATGTGCGTGGGAGAATAAAGATACAGCCGCGCTTCCGGGAAACAGAGGCGCGCCCGATTCTTCAAGCACGGAGTGTGATGCATATGGACAGCACAGTCAAACGGGGAGATATATTTTATGCGGATTTGTCCCCTGTGGTCGGCAGCGAGCAGGGCGGTACCAGACCCGTTCTCATTGTGCAAAACGACACCGGGAACCGCCACTCCCCCACCGTGATTGCCGCGGCCATTACCAGCCAGACCGGCAAGGCCAAGCTCCCCACCCACATCAACATCGCCGGAGGCAGCGTGGGGCTGAGCAAGGATTCGGTGATTCTGCTGGAACAAATCCGAACCATTGACAAACGCCGTCTGCGGGAGCACATGGGGCGATTGGATGAACAGCAGATGTCCATGGTGGACAACGCCATCGCGGTGAGCTTTGGTTTACATGGGAATGGTACAATCTAAAAATTCGGGGGCTGCGTCTTGTGAGCAGCCCCCGAATGATATGTGGCGACCTCTAAAAACTGCTTTTTGATGGTTTGGGCGAGAGATTTTGTTCTAACAAAAGTTTTGAAAATACCGAAATACTTTGTGTATTGCGGCGTTTTCAAAACGCATTGGTAGGACAAAAGATCCGCCCAAACCGCAAAAGGGCAGTTTTTAGAGGTGCCCCTGTATTTATTGCAGCTTTGCCTTTGCCAGCGCCTTCCAAACCAGCATACCAAACAGAACTCCCACCACGATCTTTGCCAGATCAAAGAGAATGAAGGGATACACACACACCTCCAACGCATGGGACAGGGTGCTTTCCGTCTGGAACACAAACCAGGCTGTACCCAGGGCATAATCGGCAGCAACGCCCACCGCCATTCCCAGCATGGTAATCCATACATTCCGATGGCTCAGCTCCATAAACAGGCCGCCAATAGCAATCACGAAGAAGAAGCCAACCAGATAGCCGCCGGTGGGGCCAGCCAGCTTGGCAAGTCCGCCCTGGAAGCCGGAGAACACCGGCATGCCTACGGCACCCAGCAGAAGATACACTGTGTAGCTGACAAGGGCCCGCCAGGTGCCAAGAATCACCACAGTTATGAGAATCACCAGAATGGACAGAGAAATGGGAATGGGCCCAATGGGAATTGACACCGGGCAAAGGACGCACATCAAGGCCGCCATCAATGCACAGGCGGTCATATTGAACAGAGCAGAGCGTTTCATGAATATCGCCTCCAAGTTTTATCTGGGGTAAGAATACTGCATCTCGGCCTATTTGTCAACCTGGTAAATAATTATGGTTAACATTTTGTGGATTACAGAGGGATAAGTGGAAAAACTGCGGTTGACAATTGGCGGCTTTTCCCTCATAATAAAGGCATTGGAGGGACTGAATATGGGAACCAAGGAACGACTGCTCTCCCTGCTGGAAGGCCACAAGGGAGAATATTTTTCCGGGGAGGAAATCGCCCGGCTGCTGTCGGTTTCCCGGACGGCGGTGTGGAAGGCGGTGAATACGCTTCGCGCAGACGGATATGAAATCGATGCCGTGCAGAACCGGGGATACTGTCTGGATGCACACACAGACATTCTCAGCGTTTCGGGCATCCGGCAGCAGCTGGACTCCCGCTGGGAAAGCCTGGAATTGGAACTGATCCCCTGCGCCGCCTCCACCAATGCCCTGCTGCGGGAGCGGGCAGCCAACGGCGCACCAGAGGGCAGCGTCATTCTGGCAAACCAGCAGACCCAAGGCCGGGGCCGGTTGGGCCGGGAATTCTACTCTCCCCCGGACACCGGGATTTACTTGAGCCTGCTGCTGCGGCCCCAGGCGCTGGAACCGACGCAGGCAGTGAAAATCACTACCATGGCTGCTGTGGCAGCCTGTCGGGCGATTGAGGCCGTGTCCGGGAAACAGGCTCAAATCAAATGGGTCAACGACATTTTTCTGAACGGCAAAAAGGTCAGCGGGATTCTCACAGAGGCCTCCATCAGCCTGGAAAGCGGCAGGCTGGACTACGCTGTTCTGGGCATCGGGTTCAATGTATACCCGCCCGCCGGAGGATTTCCCCCAGCGCTGGCGGAAATCGCGGATTCCATTCTCCGCAATCAGCAAAACCAGGGTAAAAACCTGCTGGCTGCCTCTTTTCTGAACCATTTCCTGGATATCTACCACGGGGATGACCCAGCAGAATACGCCGCTGCTTACCGGGAGCGAAGCATGGTCATTGGCCAGCCCATCCAGGTCATCTCCCCCAGCGGGGTTCGTAACGCCTATGCTCTGGATGTGGACAAAGACTGCCGCCTGATCGTGCGCTATGAGGACGGAACCATTGACCGCCTTTCCTCCGCGGAAATCAGCATTCGGGCTTAATTCATTGGAAGGAGAAAAATATGTTTTGTGAAGCTGACATCATCAATCTCAATGACCACCCAGAGCTGACAGAGCGCTACGCCCAGTGGCAGCACGGCAAATGGGGGGTATCCGTGAAAGCCTATCTGGACAGCATGGCAGAAGCAAAAATCAGCCAGAGCGGGGTGCCTGCCTGGTATGCCATTCTGGACAGGGACGGGAAGATCATTGCCGGGCTTGGGGTCATTGAAAACGACTTTCACAAGCGGCCGGATTTGGCCCCCAACGTCTGTGCTGTCTACGTGGAGGAAGGCTGGCGCAAACAGGGACTGGCCCGGCTGCTGCTGAACCACGTCTGCGGAGAGCTGGCAAAGAAGGGCATCCATGACGCCTACCTGATTACCACCCACGAAAACTTCTATGAGCGCTGCGGATGGAGCTTCCATACCATGGTAGAAGAGGATTCCGGGAAGCAGGTGCGAATGTACCATAAGCATACATCATAACTGACTCAAAAAGAGCAGCCCATTCCGGGCTGCTCTTAATCACTTTTTGGCTCGAATATCCAGGTGGTAGTCAATGACACCTGCTTCGGTGTTTTCAATCACAATGTTATACACCAGGTCAATGGTGCCGCCGTCAGGGATAATATCGAAATACACCCGGGTTGCCCTTACGGAAATCATCAGGGTTCCAAACTCCATGCGGTAGAGGGAATCATGGTTATATCCCTCCTGAAAGACCATGGTGCTGGACAGCTTGCCGGTGCGAATCAGGGTAACCTTCTCCGGCTCCACTCGGAAGGTGGTGGTCACGCCAGCCAGACCGGTGAGTTCACTTTCCTCATAGGTGATGTCCCAGCCCCCGTTTCGGTATTCCATGGTGCCCTCGGTATCCAGACGGATCACATCCGGCTCCTGGCCCACATAGCTCTGACGCCCCTGGATAGTCAAAATCACAGGGGTGCTCATTCCTCATCCTCCACGGCCAGACGAATCAGCTCATCAATCAGCTGGGAATAGGGAATCCCGCTGGCGGCAAAAAGCTTGGGATACATGGAAATGGAAGTAAAGCCCGGAATGGTGTTGATCTCATTGAACACCGGCTGTCCATCCTCCTTGACGAAGAAGTCCACCCGGCTCAGGCCCTGGCAGCCCACGGACTGATAGACCCGGACAGCCATATCCCGCACCTGCTCCGCTGCCTCCTCACTGATCCGGGCGGGGATATAGGCCACGGAGGTGTCGGTGATGTATTTGGCATCATAGTCGTAAAACTCCGCGCCGGAATCGATCTCGCCGCACACCGAGGCCACGGGAGAATCATTGCCCATCACCGCAACCTCAATCTCCTTGCCCCGGATGAATTCCTCCACCAGCACCTTTTCATCGTACACGGCAGCAGAAAGCAGACCCTGTTTCAATTCCTCCTGATTGGCCGCCTTTGAAACACCCACAGAGGAACCAGTTCCGGCAGGCTTGACAAACATCGGATAGGCAAACCGCTTTTCCAGCTCCGTCACAACCGTGTCCATATGACAATCCAGCTCCCCCCGGCGCACCAGAAGCCAGTCAGCCTGGGGAATGCCCGCCTGACCCGCCACCAGCTTGGTGAGGGTTTTGTCCATAGCAACGGCGGAGGCAGAGACATGGGGGCCCACATAGGGAATGCCCGCCAGCTGCAAAAGGCCCTGGATGGTGCCGTCCTCTCCGTTTTCTCCATGGAGCACCGGGAACACCACATCAATACGCTCCCGCACCACGCAGTCTCCCTCAAAGCTCAAAAGGCCCTGCCCCCGGACGGGAGAAATGGCCGCCCGCCGGTTGCCGGGATGGTCCTTCCACTCCCCGGTGGGAAGCAGAGAATAATCCTTGCCGGTATAGTGAATCCAGTCCCCGTCCTTGGTGATGCCCACGGGGAACACATTGTACTTGCTGTGGTCAATGTGATTCAGGACGGACTCGCCGCTGCGCAGAGAAACCTCATGCTCCGGGCTGACTCCGCCAAACAGAACGCATACACTCAGTTTTTTCACAATGATAGCCTCACTTTTTCAATCCTTGAGAAGGGCTTCACCGGCCCGGAAAATATCACCGGCACCGATGGTAATCACCAAATCGTTGGGCTGCACATGCTGGCGCAGGTACTCCGTCACCTCAGGCAGCGTCTCGCAGTAAACCGCCCCGGGAATTCTGGCAGCCAAATCCAGGGAGGAGATGCCGCTGGTGTTTCGCTCCCGGGCGGCGTAAATTTCCGCCAGCACCAGAACATCCGGCTTGGAAAGCTCCCGGACAAAGTCCTCAAACAAAGCCTTGGTTCTGGAATAGGTGTGGGGCTGGAAGGCCACCACTAAGCGGCGATTTCCCATGGAGCGGGCGGTATCCAGCGTGGCCCGCAGCTCGTCGGGATGGTGGGCGTAATCATCGTACACCTCCGCCCCATTGAAGGTGCCTTTTTGCTCCATCCGCCGTCCTGCGCCATGGAAGGAGGCAACGCCCCGGGTCACCGCTTCCCCATCGATGCCCAGCATCCATGCTGCTGCGGCGGCGCCAAGGGTATTCAGCGCATTGTGTCTGCCCATCACCCCCATGTCCACATGGCAATAGAAGTTACCATCCACGGTCACATCAAAGTGCCGCCAGTCCTGGGAGATGTTCTCCGCCCGCACCCGGTTCTGCTCCCCCAGGCCAAAGGAGACATGCTGGATGCCCTGCATAGCCTCTACCGTGTGGGGATCGTCGCCGTTGGCAGCCACGCCGAAGGTGGCCATCTCGGCGAATTTGTGGAAAGATTTCTGAATGTCGGCCAAATCCTTGAAATAGTCCAGATGGTCGGCCTCCACATTCAAAACCACTGCCAGCGTGGGGAAGAAATTCAGGAAGGAATCGCAGTATTCGCAGCTTTCCAGCACGATGGTGTCTCCGTGGCCCACTCGATGGCCCGCATGGAGCAGGGGCAGATAGCCGCCGATCATCACTGTGGGATCCATCTTCGCCTCCATGAGAATGTGGGTCATCATGGAAGTGGTGGTAGTTTTGCCGTGGGTGCCGGAGATGCAGATGGCGTTTTTATAGGACTTCATGATCTCGCCCCAGGCCTGGGCCCGCTCGAACACCGGGATGCCGGCACTGCGGGCGGCAGCAATTTCGGGGTTGTCATTGTGGACGGCGGCAGTGCGGATGATGCAGTCTGCCCCCTGGATGTTCTCTGCCCGGTGGCCGATGGCGACATGGATGCCCTGGCTTTCCAGCTCCTCCGTGGAAAGCGAGGCACTCATATCGGAGCCGGAGACCTCCAAGCCCATACCCTTGAGCACCAGCCCAAGAGGGCGCATGGAAACACCGCCAATGCCAATCAAATGTGCCCGCCGGCCGGGTACAAGATATTGAGAAATATCATATGTTGTCATAGAAAAATAACTCCCTGTAAGAGTACATATTCATTCGATTGTGAATTATACACCATAGCTGGCCCTGACGCAACCACAAAATGTAACCGTTCCCGGAAATGGTGCTATTTCTCCAATATTTGACAAAAATTCCCCCGCCAGAGAAGGCCTCCGGCGGGAGAAAATCAATCCTTTGTTTGATAGTATTGGGCTTGGGCATTCCAAAGCCTGTAATATTGGCCCTTTTCGTCCCGGAGCAATTCCTCGTGGGTGCCCTGCTGGACGATGCTTCCATCCTGAAACACGACAATTTCATCGCAGAACTTGCAGCTGGACAGCCGATGGCTGATGTAAATGGCGGTTTTGTCCCCAGCGATATCGTTAAACTTGCTGTAGATCTCCGCCTCGGCGATGGGGTCCAGGGCCGCGGTGGGCTCGTCCAAGATGATGAAGGGAGCATCCTTATAGAGGGCCCGGGCGATGGCGATTTTCTGGGCCTCGCCGCCGGAGACCTCCACCCCTTCCTCGGCGAAATCCCGGTACAAGAAGGTATCCAGCCCCATGTCATCCAATCGCTGCCCAAAGCCTGCATCCACCAAGGCCCTCCTGACCCGCTCCCGGTCATAGTGGCTGCTGCCCGCCACGTTGGCACCAAGGGGCTGGCTGAGCAGCTGGAAGTCCTGGAACACCACGGAGAAGATGGCCATATAGTCCCGGTAGTTATACTTGCGGATGTCGATGCCGTTGAGCAGGATTTCCCCTTCCTGGGGGTCGTAGAGACGGCACAGCAGCTTAATAAACGTGGTCTTGCCGCTGCCGTTTTCCCCCACGATGGCCAGCCGCTCCCCCACCCGGAATTTCATGGACACGTTTTTCAGTGACCAATTCTCCGCCCCGGGGTACTTGAAGGACACATTGCGGAACTCCACCTCATACTGCCGGTCAGAGCGCTTCTCAGTGGTCAGGCTGCCCTGGTACATTGAATTGGGAATATCCAGCAGGTCGTAGGTATCCTGCAGGAATTTGGCGTTGTTGCGCATCTGGTCGAAGGTGCCCAGCAGCAGCGAAATGTTCTGTGACAATGTGGTCACTGCCCCCACATACTGGGTCACACTGCCCACGCCAAAGGCACCGGCCCAGGCTTTCAGGCAGGCGAACACATACACGACCCCGGTAAATACCGCGCTGCCTGCCTCCGCTGCGTAGGCTAAGATACCGATGGCGCTTTTGGTCAGCCGGTCATAGGCCCCGCCAGGCTCGAAAAAGGTATCCGAAGTAAAGCTCTCCATCAGTCGTTCCTGTCCATAGGTTCGGATGTCCAGGCGGCGTTTTGCATCGGAAGAAAAGGTAAACAAATAGGTGTACTTCCGATTTCCAAGGGTGGCCCCCTCTGCCATGACCGCAATTTCATGATTGAGCACATGATTCCGGGACAGGCTGAACCAAGTGACCATACCCATGACCCCCACCAGGGCCAGGATAAACAAGGGACTGTTCAACATCATCCACTCCCCTGCCGTGGCAGGCACCCGGGAGGTGAAAAGGCTTAGCGTCAAAGCGATGGCGCCAAACACACCAATCAGCCCATTGACAAAGTTTTCAAGGTTTTCAATGGCTACATTGATGCCCCAGCCCATCCAGTTCTCATTCTGAGCAATTTGAGCGTAGAGGTCACGGGTACGCTGGTCGTCCACGTCCGCATAGTCCATGGAAAGGAATTTTTTCATGAACATCCGATTCTTTCTTGCATTGTGAAGGGAGTCCGTGGCCTCCTTCCAGCGGTTCATTACCACCCCCGCCAGACCAAGCACCGCTCCCACCGCAACGGACCAGATGACCCACTCCCACAGCACCTCCGGCCGGCGCTGGGCAGCCAATTCATTGATGATTTGGGCGGAGAACCAGATGGTCACATAGGGGGTGATGGCCCGAACCAGAGCATACAGCACAATGCTCGGAATCCGCCCGGGGACATACTGGTTAACATCCTTCACGCAGCGCAGATACAGCGCCAGAACCTGCTTCATAGAAAACTTCTTCTCCACGGAAATCCCTCCCCTCCTGATAGTATCGGCTTTGAATTTCAAAAAGCTTGGCATAGGCACCGCCAAGGCCCAAAAGCTGCTCATGGGTGCCTTCCTCCAGGATTTTCCCCGCTTCCAGATAGAGAATCCGATCGCAGAACCGGGTGGAGGCCAGCCGGTGGGAGATGAACAGGGAGGTCTTTCCTGCCGTCATCTCGTTGTATTTCTGATAAATGTCGCTTTCCGCGATGGGGTCCAGGGCAGCGGTGGGTTCATCCAGCACCAGGATGGGGCCATCCTTGTACAGGGCCCGGGCCAGCATCAGCCGCTGGGTCTGGCCGCCGGAGAATAGGACGCCATCCAGGTACACATCCCGGCCCACATGGGTCTGGAGCCCCTGGGGAAGCTGGGAGATGAAGTCCTTCAATCCAGCCTTTTCCAGGCAGTCCATCACTCGCTGAACATCGATGTCTTCCATGGTCTGAGCCACATTTTCTTCCACTGTTACATCCAGCACCGAGTAGTCCTGATAGACGGCACTGAGCAAATTGTAATAGTCCTGTCGGTTATATTCCCGGATGTCCACGCCGTTCAGCAGCACCCTTCCCTCCTCCGGGTCGTAAAAGCCGCACAGGAGCTTGACCAGAGTGGTTTTCCCTGCACCGTTCAGACCCACCACCGCCACCTTTTCGCCGGGACGGATGGTCAGATTGAAATGCTCAAACAGGGGCTGCTCCGCACCGGGATAGCGGAAGGTCACATCCTCCAATTTCAGCTCACAGGCAGTGATATCCGGCAGAGGCTTGCCGCCGGAGAACCGGAAGGGTTCGGGATAATCCAGGTATTCCAGCACCGTGGCAATCTCCTGGCACTCCTGACGCAGGGTGGTGCATTCGCCCAGAATCCCCGTGACCCAACCTGTAAAGCCACTGACGGCGGTGAAATACAGCAGAAACTCCGAGGCGCTGAGACCCTCATTCAAAACCTTTTGGATGAGATAGCCGTAAGCAATGCCATTTCGCAGCACCGCCAGCAGCACGTCCACTGTCCCCGCCAGAATGTATTTCTTCTCCCGCCGGAGGACCCAGGCCTTTTTCAGCCGGAGGACACCATCATAGATTTCGCTCAGCCACTGACCCAGGCCAAAAATCCGAATGTCCTTGGCCGTTTCAATGGAGCGGGTCTTTTTTTCGATGTAGTCCGTCTGCTTCCAGAACTGCCGGTTTTCATCCTTGTGGAGATATTCCCACTGGCTGACACTTCGGTTGACCAGGAACCCCGCCACAGAGGTCAAGGTAACCACCAGCATCAGAAAGCCGTTCAGATTGGTCAGAAGCAGCAGATACACAGCGAAGCTTCCCAGGTTGACCAGCAGAGACGTCAGGGTTTTCCAAATCTTCTCCGTTCCCCGGTCATTTGCCCCGGTGGCCTGATGGGCTCCCGTTTGGAGCTTCAGCATTTTTGGGTCGCCGGTATTGGGGAAGGCGGTGGTGATGGACTTGCGGATGATTTCCTTCACAATAGATGTCCGCACATGGACTCGTCCAATCAGGCAGGTATTATCCCAGTAATTCAAGATAAAACACAGAACGTACAGCGCAGCCGAGAAGATCAGGATGGAACTCAGCAATTCTTCCATGGGTGCGGTTTGCTCCACCTTGGATAGAATCACAGGGGCCACAAAAAGCTGGGTCAAATTCTGTCCAACTTGCAGCAGTGCCTGCGCGACACACAGCACCAGCACGCTTTTCTGATGCTTCCAGGCCATGGACACCATATATTGGATGCACCGGGCCATGGAATACTTTGGTTTCTCCTTTTGTTTCATGTTTTTCACCTCACGGCTACAGTCTATCACAAAATTTCATCCCCGGCACATTCCGGGGACGAATCGCACAATTTGGGGGATGAATTGCAATTTTAGGTTCCGCATCCTTCCTCTTGAAAAATGGGGAAGAATATTATAGAATAATTGCATCATATTTTCCCTACGGAGGATGATTTCACCATGAGCACCTATGCTGAAATTCAGGAACTGCTGCACCAAAAAGCAGATTTTCAGGCGCGACTCAACCTGATTCCCTATGATGGAACCCCGGAGATCAAGGAACGGGATGGAAAAAAATATCTATACATTCGCAACCGGGTGGGAAGCCGCCAAACATCAACCTATGTAGGGATATACTCCGAGGAGCTGCACCAGCTGCTTTTGCGCAATGCAAAAGAAGCCCGTGAGCTTCGCAAGCAGATTCGGAAAGCGGAAAAAGCATTGGCTGATTTCGGTTTTGCGGAAGCAGCGCTTTCCCCCAGAATCATGCAAAATCTGGACTTCGCTCGGGCAAACATGAAGGCGAACATCTACGACCAGGCGGTTTTGGAGGGGGTGGCAACCACCTTCCCCCAGACACAGGACATCATTGATAATGGTATCGTATCGGGGATGACTGCCACGGACGTGCAGAAAATTTTGAATCTGAAACACGCATGGGAGTTCATTCTGGACAAGGATGTCATCAGCTATGGCACGGACTACCACATTCTCTGCCATATCGCGAAACTGGTCAACGAGGGGTTTTATTCGGACGGCGGACGGATTCGGGGTGTCCCCGTGACCATCGGCGGCACCAGCTATATCCCACCGCTGCCCATCGAAACCATCGTCCGTGAACACATAGAAGCCATTTTGCACCAGGAGAAAGACGATGTGAGCATCGCCATTGAACTGTGCCTTTACTGCATGAAAACTCAAATTTTCAATGACGGGAACAAACGTGCCTCTGTGATCTTCGCCAATCACTATATGATCTCCAAGGGGCAGGGCCTGATTGTCATCCCGGAAAACCATGTCCCAGAATTCAAAAAGCTGCTGGTGGCATATTATGAGGATCGGGATCAAGGGGAAACAATGAATTTCATGCGGGAAAAATGCTGGAAAAGCTTTTGACTTGTAGGGAACTTTTTAAGGAAGTAATTTTCAAAAAGCTCCCTATTTTTCCTGCTGCGGCAGCAAAATTTCCGTGGTAAAGGCCCCGTCCTCGCTGTTGCGGCTGAGGTAGCCGTCCAACCGCTCTACGATGGCATCAATGCGCTCCAGGCCGAAGCCGTGGCCGTCGCCCTTGGTGGTTTGGAACCGTTTTCCTACCTTGGGCAGCTTCCCCCCGGCGGTGAAATTGGTGAAGGAGATATACAGCTGGGTGCCCTTCATGTCCATGTAAACCCGAATGAGCCGCTGGGGCTGGGGGAGCTTGAGGCTGGCATCGATGGCATTGTCGAAGAGGTTGCCTAAAATGCAGCACAGGTCAATTTCGGAGATGTTCAGCCGCACCGGGATATGGGCATCGGCATGTACCTCAATTCCCTTGGCATGGGCCAGGGATATCTTGGAATTCAATATGGCGTCGGTCATGGGGTTGCCGGTTTTGATCACTGTGTCCACCGTGGCAAGATCGGTTTCCAATTCATCCAAGTACCGGGTGATGGCTGCCCAATCCCCTGCCGCCGCGTAGGCCTTCATGGTTTGGATGTGGTTGCGGTAGTCGTGCCGCCAGATGCGAATCTGGCGGTACATATTATCCACCTCGGCATAGTGGGTCTCAATCAGATCCCGCTGGTAGGCGGCAATTTGTTTGTCGATTCTTTTGGATAGCAGTCCCATGTTCACCCTCCCAGGCTGATGATGGCCCGATTGACCCCTTCGTATGCCCCTCTGGGAAGAGGGATCAAGGTGCCGTCATTCAAAATGATGTCCGTTCTGGTCACCCGGGCGATTTGGGTCAGGTTCACGATGACTGACCGCCCCACCCGATAGAATCGGTCATCCAGCTGCTTTTCCAACTGGCTCAGGGTCATTTTGGCGGTGTGATCCTCCTGGGCATGAACCGTCACATAATTGCCTTGGACATCGGCATAGCGAATACGGTAGATGGGCAGCCGCACCAGCTCCCCGGCAGATTCCAGGGTCAGCAGCCGCTCATTCTTCTGAATCTTCTCCGCCGCCCGATTCAGCACGGAAAAGAGCTTTTCCTCTTTCACGGGCTTCATCAGATAGTGCAGCGCTGAAACCTCATAGCCCTCTGCAATGTAGTCGGAGTAGCCGGTGATGAATACGATTTGCAGCGCATCATTCTGAACCCGGAGCTTTTTTGCCAGAGTTACCCCGTCCATACCACCCATTTCAATATCCAGCAGCAGCAAATCCGTTCCGGCATCGGGAAAATGGAAAAGAAATTGTTCCGCCGAGGGATACTCCATAAGCCGCACCACCCTGTCGGTTCTCTCTGCCCACTTTTTGACCAGGCCGGAAAGATAGGCTCTATCAGCCTGATTGTCGTCACAGATAGAAACAGAATACTCCATTCCCTGTCCCCTTCCTTTTTCCCTCTATTGTAACACAAAGATTTGAAAGATGCCACACTTTTTGCAGCCAGCAAAAAAGGAGCCTTTCGGCTCCTTTTTGTCAGCTAAAAATCGTCGGGAATGGGATTGCCGTCCACCAGAACGTCGGAGCAGTAGTAATCCGCGTAGAGCGCCCTGCCGCCGATGTCATGAATATTACAGTGATCCATGCGGACAGTCTTGCAGCCATAGAACCAGGCAGCGCCGCTGCTGCACTGGTAGATCTCGCAGTTATAGACGCTGAGGTTATTGCAGCTTATGGCCTGAACACCCAGGATGCCGCAGCCAAAGAGCCTGCAGCCCTCGATGATGGAATTGTTGGCATAGCTCAGCTGGATCACGCCGCCGGCGCATTCCCCAGCCTCCGGGGTATGCCCTGCGGTCACGTTCCGCAGAATCACATTGGACAGGTTTTCAAATCGAAGCACGTTGGCGTAGCGGGGCTGGGTGACGATGGACACATTCTGTGGGTCAGCAGCCTCAATGGTCAGATTGCTTGCCCCCCGGATCACCAGCTCATAGCCGTCAAAAACGGACTCCCAGTGGTAGTAATCCCCGCCCAGTCCGGCATAGGTGGCAGCAGTGGACAGGTCGTATTCCCCGGGCTCCAGGAAGATGGTGGTGTTGGGTGCGATGGCCGCCAGGAATTCATCCACATTGGTAACATGGATTTTTCCATCCTCGCCGGCCTGCACATCGGGCACCTCCGGCCGGCCAGCAGGCTCCCAGGTCACGGTGCGCATTTTCATGGAGGCCAGCTCTCCGGCAGTGAGCTCCTGCCCATCAGGAGACACCGGCATCACATTCTCCGCCCACTGTTCGGCATAGTCGAAGCGGCAATTCTCCACGGTCACCGGGCTGCCATCGCCTCGGAACATGTAGATGAACTGGTTGTCGTGGACATCCAGTCCGCCCAGATAAATACCGGGGCAATCGGAGTAAACCAGGCTGCTGTAGAAGAACTCGCCCCAGTTTCCATAGACCTCGGAATTGATGACCGCAACGTCACTGGAGCTGAAAATCTCAAACACGCCGTCAGCCAGGGCGCAATTGTAAAATTTGCTGTTTTCAAAGAGGATGTTGGTGCTCCCCTGGATGTACACACAGCCCATGCTGCACTCATAAACATCGGTGCAGTCCACATGGACATTCTGGCAGCTGCGCAGGTCGATACCCCGGACACCGCAGCCATAGAGCCGGGCGTTCTGAATCTCCACATTGCTGCCGGACTCCACAAGCAGCACGCCGCCGATGCAGCTGCCCTGCTCCTTGGTGTGGCCCAGGGTGATGTTCGAAATCGTGAGATTAGCAGCATAGTCGAAGCGCAGCACATTGGCATAGCGGGGTTCCGTGGAAATGGTCACCAAAGAAGCATCCAAACCGTTGATGGTAAGACCCGAGGCATCGGTGATCACCAGCTCATAGCCATCGAAGGTGGATTCCCAATGGTAATACTGCCCGCCGGTGCGCCCGTAGCCCTTGGCCTGGGTGAGATTGTATTCACCGGGGGCCAGCACAATCTCCACGTCCGGCCCAATGGCGGCCAGGAATTCATCCACCGTGGACACCTGAACGGTATTGGCGCTTTCCGTCTCCCTGGGCAAATCCTGCGCCGCAGCGCAAAATGGTACGGCAAACAGCATCACAAGAGCACAAAGAAACGCCGCCGCTTTTCCAATGGTTCGTTTTTTCATCATAAGTTCCTCCCTTTCCAGTTTCTGTATTTCCATCTATCGAAAAGATAACACAGCCATCATCCCCTGTCAATTCAGATTCAAAATCTTTAGTCAATCTTAAACTTTTTGGAGATTGGCCCATCATCAAGAGCTTCTACCGCGCGGGAGGATGATATCTTCCCCTACTAGGCCGTTAAGCCTAAAACTTACCTTTCGTAGAGGCGGGGTCATGAGTTTGAAAATGTTGCATGGATTGAAACCGCTCAATAGTCGTTCGTGACTGCGCAGTGTTACTTTCTTGTCGCCGAACAAGAAAGTAACCAAAGAAGTCGGCTTAGGGGGAGGCGCTGAATGCTGCTGCTCCCGCCTCAGAGCCGCCCTCCCCCTAAGAACCCTCTCCCGGCACGCTTTTTACAGGGTGCTTTCGATATTTCAGTTTGCTTTTGCCCGATTATCTTATATCTTGTATCTTATATCTCACAAAGATCAGTTTTTAATTGTTATAATCTACTACAACAGCGTGATATATCATATTGCATGTTGAAAAGCCGCCGGGGGTTCCGGCGGCATGATAAATTATTCCTCCCAAGGGAAGGGTTTGTTTTGCAGCACACTTTCCCGCAGGTAGCGGAAGGTTTCTTCCTCTCCCCGGTCTTTCAGCATGGAAAGGATGTATTCCAGCTGGCGCAGGGTTTCCGGGTGCATCAGCAGTCGCTCCCGGCTTTTTTCCAGGTATTCCAGTTCAGAGCCGGGGTGATAGTTCTTCCCTTGGTAGGTCATGCAGGCGGCCCGGCGATCCATCACCATTTCAGCCAAATACCTTCTGGGCATCATCACCGGCTCATAGCGATGGGTCTGGGGATTCATGTCCGTCCAGTATTCGTAATGATGGCGGTTGCGGCCCTTGTGGTGCATCCAGGCCTCGCTGTAGCCCTTGTCCTCCCGCTCGGCGGCATTGGGGCTTCGGGTTCCCTGGTAATACCGGGCTCCCTGGCAGAACTCCGTGGGGGCGTATTTGGAAAGGTCATGGGTTAATCCCTGGCGGTACAGGCCGATTCGGAAGCAGCCCTGCATAACCCGCCACCGATGCGCATTGATGGTGCAAAAATGCTTCCAGGCGCTCATGTCGCTTATCCTTCCGAGACCACGACTTCCGACACCTGCAGACCGGGATTCCGGCGGCAGGTGAAATCGATGGCCCAGTAGCTGGAAAAGACCAGCAGGCTTCTGCCCCGGTAGTCTTCCAAGAGCTCGGCATCACTGCCCAGGTTCAGGTCGCTCAGGTCGCCGGGGTAGCTGTCAATCAGCCGAATCTCCTCATAGGGCAGCCCCTCCATGCGGAGGTCAACGCCGTATTCGCTCTTCATCCGATACTGGAATACATCAAACTGCAGCGTGCCAACAACGCCCACGATGACCTCTTCCATGCCGGAATTGGGCACCTTAAAAATCTGAATGGCACCCTCCTGGGCGATCTGCTCGGTGCCCTTCACAAACTGCTTGCGCTTCATGGAGTCCTTGGCGGAGACTCTCGCGAAATGCTCCGGGGCAAAGGTAGGAATGCCGGAGAACTGGAATTTTTTCCCCGGAACGGTAATGGTGTCGCCGATGGCGAAAATGCCCGGGTCGAATACGCCGATCACGTCCCCGGCGTAGGCCTCGTCCACGATTTCCCGCTCCGCCGCCATCAGCTGCTGGGGCTGGGACAGGCGCATTTTCCGGCCGCCCTGGACATGGTAGTATTCCGCGTCCCGCTGGAATTTGCCGGAGCAGATGCGCATGAAGGCCAGCCGGTCCCGGTGGGCCTTGTTCATGTTGGCCTGAATCTTAAAGACGAAGGCGGAGAAATCCGGGCTGAAGGTGTCGATGGTTCCGCAGTCCGCCACCCGGGCCAGAGGGGGCGGGGTCAGCTTCAGGAAGGACTCCAGGAAGGGCTCAATGCCGAAATTGGTCAGGGCCGAGCCGAAGAACACCGGGCTCAGCTGGCCCCGCTTCACTTCCTCAATGTCCAGCTCCCGTCCGGCGGAGAGCAGCTCCACATCGTCAATGAGCTGGCGGTGCTTCTCCTCGCTGTCCAGCAGCTGGGCCACCTGGGGATCATAGAGGTCAATTTCCTGCTTTGCAGCCTTGTTCTTGCCGGAAATGCCGGAGAAAAACAGCAGCTGGCTCTTTTCCCGGTCATAGACACCCTGGAAATCCTTGCCGGAGCCGATGGGCCAGTTCATGGCGTAGGTCTCAATGCCCAGCTCCCGCTCCAATTCGTCCAGCAGATCGAAGGGGTCCTTGGCCTCCCGGTCCATCTTGTTCACAAAGGTAAAGATGGGAATATGCCGCATGGCGCAGACCTTAAAGAGCTTCCGGGTCTGGGGCTCCACGCCCTTGGCGCCGTCGATGACCATGACGGCGGAGTCCGCTGCCATCAGTGTACGGTAGGTATCCTCGGAGAAGTCCTGGTGGCCGGGGGTATCCAGAATGTTGATGCAGAAGCCCTCATACTGGAACTGCATCACGGAAGAAGTGACGGAAATACCGCGCTGCTTCTCGATCTCCATCCAGTCAGAGGTGGCGGCCCGGGCATTCTTCTTGCCCTTGACCACGCCGGCCTGGGCAATGGCGCCGCCGTAGAGCAGGAATTTTTCGGTTAAGGTGGTTTTACCGGCGTCGGGGTGGGAAATAATGGCAAAGGTGCGGCGTCGGCTGATTTGTTCAATGAGTTCAGACATTCTTAATTCCTCCAAAGTATGTTATTTCATGGTTTGCTTTGGAAGAACGCTACGTGGGAGCGTAACGCATGGGGCTGCCTCCTAAACGCAAAAATAATACATATCTTTAAGATTCTACCATAGATTTTCTTCGTTTACAAGAGGAAATTCAATAAAAAAGGGACGCCCGGAGATGAGCGTTCCAATTGTTCTTTGGGGCATATCCATCATTGACAAAACAGCGGCAAATTGTTGTATGCGGGCAAATTTCCGCCCAGCCACTGTAGGGGAGGCTCGTAGCCTCCCGCGCAGTACAGGCTTTCAATTAACAACCAGGATGGGCGAATTCGTACCAGTTTACCACATTTGTACCATTCAACCTAACACTCAGTTGACAAACCTGGCGGGAGACTAAGAGCCTCCCCTACAGTAGCTGGTGCATTAAACAACAATTTACCCCGTCGGCGAATGGAACTGGAAAATGCCATTACAGCACGTGGACGTTTTCCTTTTCAAAATCCACCCAGGCGGTATCCCCTACCTGGTAGATTTTCTTGTTCTTGGGATTGAAGTCCGTGATCTTCACCAGGGTACTGCCCACCATCACATGGTAGTTCTGATAGGAGCCCATGAAGCAGGAGACGATGACCTTGCAGGGCAGCTGCCCCTTGTCCGCCAGCAGGGCGGACTCTGGCCGGAGCACCAGGGTGCAGTTCTTTCCCGCTTCAATTTCCTGGACGCCCACCACATTCACCGGGCTTCCCTCCACGTTTACCACGCCGCTATCCCCGGTTTTCCCTGTCAGTGTCCCCCGGAGGAAATTGGCCTCGCCGATGAAATCCGCCACGAACTCGCTGGCCGGGTGATAATAGATTTCCTGGGGGGTGCCGATCTGGGCCACCACGCCTTTTTCCATGATGATGATCTGGTCGGACAGAGCCATGGCCTCGGATTGGTCATGGGTGACATAAATGGCGGTGATGCCCGCCTCCTGCTGGATACGGCGAATCTCCGTGCGCATACTCACCCGAAGCTTGGCATCCAGGTTGCTGAGGGGCTCGTCAAACAGCAGCACACCGGGTTCCAGCACCAGGGCTCTTGCCAGGGCCACCCGCTGCTGCTGGCCGCCGGAGAGCTGGTTGGTCATCCGGGCCTCCATGCCCTCCAGGCCCACCAGCTTCAGGATATTGGTCACCTTCTCTTTGATTGTGGCCTTGTCCAGCTTGCGAAGCTTCAGGCCATAAGCAACGTTATCGAAGATGTTATAGTGGGGCAGCAAAGCATAGCTCTGGAACACCATGGCCGTATCCCGCTTGTTGGGGGTCAGGGCGTTGATGGGTTCGCCGCCCAGGTAGATTTCGCCCTCGTCCGGGCTTTCAAAGCCGGCAATCATCCGTAGGGTGGTGGTCTTGCCGCAGCCGGAGGGACCCAGCAGGGTTACAAAGGAGCCGGGAGTGATTTCCAGATCAGCATCCTTCACAGCGTAAAAATCCTTGCCGGTTTTGGGGTCTTTGTAGATTTTGGAAATGTGTTCCAGGCGAACACCTTTTTTCTCTTTTGCCATATCAGTTGTCCTCCTTGAACTTCCGGCTGGTGCCGAAGAACTTGATGAAGAGATTCATCAGCAGAACGCTGCCGTAGGTAATCGCGATCAGGATGGTTGCAAAGGCGCAGGCCACGCCGTAGGAGCCCTTTTCTGCGAACTCGTTGATCTGCACGGTGATGAGCAAAAACTCCGGGGTCACCAGCAGGATGATGGCGGAAATGGCAGTGATGCTGCGGACAAAAGCGGTGACCAGACCGCTGAGGAAGGAATCCTTAATGAGCGGCAAGGTGACGGTCATGAACACCTTAAAGCTGTTGGCGCCCATGTCGTAGGCGGATTCCTCAATGCTCTTGTCGATCTGGCGCAGGGCGGAGATGCCGCTTCTCGTGCCGGTGGGCAGACTCCGAATTACAAACACGATAATGAGAATCGCCGCGCTGCCATAGAGTCCCGCCAGGAATCCGGTGCCGAACACACCCTTGACGAAGCCCCGGATATAGCCGATGCCCAGCACCGTGCCGGGAACGGCCATAGCCAGCATGGAGACGAACTCGATGAAGCCCTTGGCCTTGAAATCCCGTTTGACCACCAGATAGGAGATGATCATGCTCAGCAGCGCCGTGATGGGTGCCGCAATGAGGGACAGGACGAAGGAATCCTTGAAGGCTTTCAGACCCTTGTACTTTTCAAACACCCGGACAAACCACTTGGTGGTCAGGTGGAAGTCATATCCCCAGGTCTTGAACAGCGCACCAAAGGGCACACAGATGTACATCATAATGACGAACAGCGCAATGAGAGAACACAGGACCGTCAGCGGCGTGGTGACAGACCGATCCTCAATGAGCATTCTGGCCCGGGAAGCCTTGCCGGTGAGGGTGGCCGCTGTCTTCTTTTCCAGCACATACTTCTGCACCAGATACATGACCAGCGTAATGCTCAGCAGCACCACAGCCATGGCGGCAGCGCCCTGCTTGTCGTACGCGCCGGTGATTTGCAGGTAGATGGTGGTGGCCAGGGTGTCATAGGAGCCGCCGATGATCATGGGGTTGGCAAAATCGGCGATGGACTCGATAAAGGTCACCAGGAAGGCATTGCCCAAGCCCGGCAGAATCAGGGGCAGGGTGACGCTGGTGAACACCTTGAACCGGGAAGCGCCCATGTCCCGGGCCGCCTCTTCCAGGCTGGGGTCGATGTTTTTCAAAAGACCCTTGAGCATCATGTAGCACACCGGGAAGAAGGTTAGGGTCTGCACCACGGTGATGCCGCCGAAGCCATAGACACTGTTGTCATAGATGTGCAGCAGATACCGGGTGATGATGCCCGCCTTGCCGAAGAGCATAATCATGGACAGGGAGAGCACAAAGGGGGGCGACACCACCGGCAGCATGGAAACCACCTGGAACAGGCCGCCCATGAATTTGGTGCGCACCTTGACATAGACCTCCACATAGGCGAAAAGCAGGCCCACCACCGTGGATAGAATGCCAACCGTCAAGCCAACCTTCAGGGTATTGGTGATGGCGGTGCGGAAATTCTTCATGGCAAAAATGCGCTGGAATACCGACAGGGTCAAGCCGGTTTCCTGGCCGTAGACACTGTCCACCAGCAAAATTGCCAACGGATAGAGGATGAACAGGGTTAAAAATGCAATCAGAACCACAATGGTGGTGACCATAATGGGGTCACCCAGCAGCTTTTTCCGATCCAAAGCTGCACCCTGGCGGCTGGCCATGGGCAATTCCTCCTTTCGGGGAGTAATTTATTACCTACAAAAAGGAGGATGGAGACTGACTCCATCCCCCTATGGTTTTTTACTTGGGAAAATTACTCGGTCTTGAAACGGTCGTCGCCGCCGCCCAGAGCGTCCATCACTTCGCCGATGTAGGTCTTGATGTTTGCCTTGGCATCCTCGAAGTCATAGTCCATGACGTTCTCGGGATCCAGGCCGAACTCCTCGGCAACCTCGGGCTGCTTGGCGTTGTCAATGACCAGGAACTGGTAAGAGCCGTTGTCCTGGGCCAGCTCCACGCACTCGGGGCTCAGAGCGTACTCGATCCACAGCTTGGCAGCGTTGGGATGGGAAGCGCCCTTGAAGATGGCGGTAGCACCGATTTCAAAAGAGGTGCCGGTGGAGGGAATGACCAGCTGGATGTTGCCATAGCCATTGTCCACGATCTGGGTGATGCCGTCATGCAGGAAGCCGATGCCGATGACGCACTCGCCGGTGCCCACGTTCTTGGAGGGGCCGGAGCCGGACTTGGTGTAGACATGGATGTTCTTGTCCAGGTCAGCCAGGTACTGGATGCCTTCGTCGTGGCCGTACTTCTGGATCATGGTGTTGATGACCAGCTTGGCGGTACCGGCGGTGTTGTAGTTGGACAGCCAGATCAGGTCCTTGTACTCTTCCTTCAGCAGGTCAGCCCAATCCTGGGGAACCTCCAGGCCCATGCGGTTCAGCTCGTCGATGTTGACGATGAAGCCCAGAATACCCTTGTAGATGCCGTACCACTGACCATCGGCGTCCTTGTAGGCATCGCCCAGCAGGTGGGAAGCATTCTGAGCCTCGTAGGGCTCCAGCAGGCCTTCAGCAGCGCAGACGTTGTAGGGATCGGTGGTGCCGCCGAACCAGACGTCAGCGGAGGGAGTGCCATTCTCTTCTTCGATCTTGCTCTGCACCTCGCCGGTGGACAGACGCTGATACTTCACCTTGATGCCGTACAGCTCTTCAAAGTGCTCACAGGCGGCGGCCAGATAATCCTCTTCGCAGGAACCGTAGACAACCAGCTCGCCCTCTGCCTTGGCAGCGGCAATCAGATCATCCATGCCCTCAGCCTGCACTCCGCGGACGGCGAACAGACCAAAGACCATAACCAGGGAAAGCGCAATTGCTAAGATTTTTTTCATAATCCCAACCTCCATTGGTTAAATTTACAAGATGATTATATATCTTTCACAAAGCTTTGTCAATCAGTCATTTTCAAAATATATGTTTTAACCAATAAAAAGCAGAAATATGGGGGTATCCTCTCTTTCTCTTAACGGTTATCCTGATAGTCTTCTATCAGCAGCGCCAGATGGGCCACAACATTGGAAGGCAAGCCCTCTACATCTAATCGCGGGACATCCTCCAGCCCCAGAAGATAATCCGTGGTCACGCCAAAAATCTTCGACAAGCGTACCAGCATTTCAATGGAGGGCTGAATATTGTCGTTTTCCCAGTTGGAGACGGTTTGCTATGCAGCACCGACCCGAGTTGCAAGCTGAACCTGGCTCCAACCAAGAGCGGTTCTCAATTCACAGATTCTTTGACCTAACATAGTATCCTCCTGCTGTCAAATATAACAATACCATTGTCAACAGATTTTTGACATATTATAAATACTATGGCATTTTAATATTGGACAGCAACGAACACCCCGCACAAATCATTTTCGCTCAGTATAGAAAAAGTGTTGTTTGTGCGGCGAACCATCCGTAGGGGCGGCTACCAGCCGCCCGCCAGGCAATACAACTGAGTGTTCGACTGAATGGTACCGACCAAAATAATTGCCCAGCCACTGTAGGGGAGGCTCGTAGCCTCCCGCCAGCTTTTGGCTACTGAGCGTTTCGTTGAATGGTAATATGTTGGAAATTGGTACGAATTCGCCCAAGATTTCTAAAATAAGACCCCTGTACCGCGCGGGAGGCTACGAGCCTCCCCTACACTTAAACCGTTGCCCGGTACCATTCAACCAACCGCTCAAATGTCCAACGTTGCGGGCATCTGTAGCCGCCCCTACGAATGGCGAGTACGATAAACAACAATTTACCTCTGACGGAAGAATAAATAGACCATTTTTGAATTCACGAAACACATCTTTCCAGCGAGAAGGAGACATACTATGGAGGAAAACACATTCAGCCTCAAATGCAGTGCCCAGGCGGTCAAGGTCAATTGCGACAGCGGCGACGGTATTTCGGTCATCAAAGTCTATCCAGAGCGAAATTCCGACATCAAAATCATCTTCGGAAAACACCGCGTCACAATCAACGATTAGAAACTGAGAAACAAGCGTGAAAAGCGCTCGGTGTGAATATCCTTTCCAGCCCCGGAAATGTGCAGGATATGCATAAATCCCGCTCATCTCATTCGGATTCTGTAGATACTCACCATTGATATTTTGGCCATTTCGGAGTATGATATAGATAATATGCAAGATATGGAAGATAGACTTGCAAATCAACGATCAATCGGAGGTAGTTATGAAACCTTATTCCGAACTGACCCGCCAGGAGCTGCTGGAACTGAAGGATGCTCTGAAAGTGGAATACAACGAGTATCAGAATCGCAGACTGACACTGAATATGGCCCGGGGCAAGCCGGGGCAGGAGCAGCTGAACCTCTCCATGGGCATGATGGATGTGCTGAACAGCGAGAGTGACCTGACCTGCGAGGACGGCACCGACTGCCGGAACTACGGCGTTCTGGACGGCATCGACGAGTGCAAGGAGCTGATGGCCGACATGATGGAGGTTCGGCCCGATCAGATCATTATCTACGGCAATTCCAGCCTGAATGTGATGTTTGATACGGTGGCCCGCTCCATGCTCCACGGTGTCATGGGCAGCACCCCCTGGTGCAAGCTGGAAAAGGTGAAATTCCTATGTCCCGTCCCCGGCTATGACCGGCATTTCGCCATCACCGAGTATTTCGGAATTGAGATGATCAATGTTCCCATGCTTCCCACCGGCCCGGATATGGACATGGTGGAGGCGCTGGTTTCCTCCGATCCCGCCATCAAGGGCATCTGGTGTGTGCCCAAATACTCCAACCCCCAGGGCATATCTTATTCCGACGAAACCGTCCGCCGGTTTGCAAGGCTCAGACCCGCTGCAACGGACTTCCGCATCTATTGGGACAACGCCTACACCATTCACCACCTGTATGACCACGACCAGGATCACCTGATTGAGATTCTGGCGGAATGCAAGCGGGCTGGGAATCCCGACCTGGCCTACAAGTTTGCCTCCACCTCCAAGATCAGCTTCCCCGGCTCCGGCATCTCCGCCATGGCCGCTTCTGAGAACAACCTGGTGGACATCCGGGCCCAGATGAAGGTGCAGACCATCGGCCACGACAAGGTGAACCAGCTGCGCCATGTGCGCTTCTTTGGGGACATCCACGGCATGGTGGAGCATATGCGGCTCCACGCCAACATCCTGCGGCCCAAGTTTGAAATCGTCCGCAACACTCTGGAATCCGAGCTGGGCGGCCTGGGCATCGGCAGCTGGACCAATCCCAAGGGCGGCTATTTCGTCTCCTTCGATTCTCTGGACGGCTGCGCCAAGGAAATCGTCTCCAAATGCAAGAAGGTGGGCCTGATCCTCACCGGTGCCGGTGCCACCTTCCCCTACGGCAAAGACCCCCACGACAGCAACATCCGCATCGCCCCCTCCTTCCCTGCCAATTCCGATTTGGAGCTGGCCATGAAGGTGTTCACCTGCGTGGTGAAGCTGGTCAGCGTCAAGAAATATCTTGCAATGATGGATGCCTCAGAGCACACAGCGTAAAAAAGAGGAAGCGGAATTTCACCGCTTCCTCTTTCTTTTCTTCTCTTAGTCCAGAATTTCCATCAGTCTGCCGCAGCAGAAGGGGATGGGTTCACCGGCCTTGACATGCTGGGTCTTGTTGCAGGTGACGCAGTACACATCCGTGTCGTAGGGAGCCCGGATCACGGGAATCTCCTTGGCCTCCTGCTCGGACAGACCGTCGATATGGAATACCGCGGTCTTGTTCTCGCTGGGAACATAGACGCCGATGGGAGACAGTGCCTTGCTTCCGCCGGCGCAGTTGCCCATCTTGACCCACAGGGCTTCCAGCTCAGCAGCTTCCGCCGCATGCTCAGGAGTGAACTCCACAACATCCTTATTAATCCGAATCTTCATGGCGATTACTCCTCGGTGCTGAAATCATCCTTGCCCACGCCGCACAGCTCGCAGGCGAAATCCTCGGGCAGGTCTTCCCATTTGACGCCAGTTTCCTCCTCGTCATAGACCCAACCACATACGTTGCAAACGTACTTCATCTAAGTTTCCTCCCTTGTTTTTTCTTGGGGGAGCACCAAGCTCCCCCGCTAAATTCACATCAAACGAACCGAATTATGAAGGGAAAACACACGAAATATCCTTCCGGCAGGTTCAAAATATCTTTCAACGTTATTCCTCGTTGAAGACCGTGCGCGAAAATATCCCGGCTTCTACAGATGCTCGCCTAAACCTTTGGCCGGATGGCTTTATGGTAGTAGGCGTAGGTGCAGGGGGCACCTTCGCCCAGAACCTTGGATTCGGTGACCTCGCCGATGAACAGCATGTGGCTGCCCAGATCGAACTTTTCCTTGACCTCGCAGGAGAACATGGCGTTCACATTCTCCGTCAGGTAGTAAAGTCCGTTGTGGCTGCGCTCCACAGCACCAAAATCAGCGAACTTGTCCACATCCCGGCCGGACTGCATTCCAAAATGACGAATGGACTCGAAGGGAACGCTCTCGGTCAGCACACTGACATTGAACTTGCCGCTCTTCTCGATAAGCTCCTTGTTCAGGTTGCCTGTCTGGACGGAAATCGCAATCCTTGTGGGATTGGCGCCGACCTGGAAAGCGGTGTTGGCAATGTGGCCGTTATCTTTGTCCGACTCCCTGGCGGTAATCACAAACAGACCATAGGTCAGGCTGCGCAGCGCCATAGGGTCTTCCGCAGGCTTCTCCTGCTCAGCGAAAGTAGCGCTCCAGCAGGCCCTGCAGAGCCTTGCCATGACGGGCCTCGTCCTTGGCCATCTCGTGAACGGTGTCGTGGATGGCGTCCAGGCCCAGCTTCTTGGCCTTCAGAGCCAGGTCAAACTTGCCCTGGGTAGCGCCGAACTCGCAGTCCACACGCCATGCCAGGTTCTTCTTGGTGGAGTCGGTCATGTTGGGCTCCAGAGTGGTGCCCAGCAGCTCCGCGAACTTAGCGGCATGCTCAGCCTCTTCGTAGGCAGCCTTCTCCCAGTACAGGCCGATCTCGGGATAGCCTTCGCGATGAGCAACCCGAGCCATGCACAGGTACATACCAACCTCGCCGCACTCGCCGTTGAAGTTAGCCATCAGCTGCTCCAGGATCCACTTCTTGTCCTCTTCGGAGATGTCGGGATTGTCGGCAACGGTCTTCTTGTAGATGCCCAGCTCATGCTCGGCAGCCAGCTTGGTGGTGTCCATCACCTTGAACTTGGAGCCATCCACCTTGCAGACGGGGCACTTGAAATCAGCGGGCATTTCCTCGGCTTCGTAGACATAGCCGCAGACGGGGCAGACAAACTTTTTCATAATTTTTTCCTCCTGAATTTTTTGATTTTTTACAAGCAGTTTTTGCAGATGCCGGTCAGCACCAGCCGCGTGCTCTCCACCCGGCATTCCAGAGACTGGGCTGCCGCGCAGGACACGCTTTTGGGAACCTCCACATCGGGGACATCCATCACAGCACCACAGCAGGTGCATGCAAAGTGCACATGGGGATCCAGCCTGCCGTCCAGCCGCTCCACGCCGTTCACGGTGCCCAGGCTGACAATCAGCCCCTCTTCCTTAAACAGCTTCAGGTTGCGGTAGACCGAGGCAAGAGAGATATCCGAGTGCTCCTTTTGGAGGCTGTGATAGAGCTCCTCCGCGGAAGGATGGGCCTCAGACTGGCGAAGACAGGCAAGAATCGCATTTCGTTTGCGAAATTGCTTTGCGCTGTTTTCCATCGGGGGTCCTCCTAAATAAGAATCATTCTTATTTATGGCTAAACTATATCACATAAATTCCAAATCGTCAAGCACAATCTTTTCAGATTCTATGAAATTTTTATGAAAATATCCTGTTCAAAATCAGCTCTCCCTTTTTTGAACAGGATACAATTCATTCCTTCGTCTGCCCCAGCATGGGACGGGCGATTTTTTCATTGAAGAATTCAATCAGCGGGCCCATAAAAAATGCTGTTACGATGGTGCCAACGCCAATAGAGGCTACAATTTCCCCAAAGCTGCCGCTGCCCAGATAGATCAGCAGACCGCCCAGCAGCACACAGACCAAATCCGTGCAAATACGCACATACTTAAACTGGCCCCACTTCCATTTTCTGGACATGACAATTGCCACTGCATCATAGGTGGACACGCCCAAATCCGCCGTCATGTACAGCGCAGAGCCAATGCACAGCGCCACGATGCCAAAAATCATAAATGCAACCCGAAGCACCATACCGGGAGCCGGAAACAGAGAACTCAGCGTATTTCTGGTAAAATCCACCACATAGCCAAGCAGGAACAAATTGATAAAAGTGGCAAGGCCAATGTTATGGCGGTCTGCAAACAGGCTGAACAGCAGCAGCACCACGTTGATCAGCACATACAGCGTGCCAAACTGAATGGGAATTGTCCGATCCAATCCAGCCACCAGCACCTGGAAGGGATCAACGCCAAAGGCGGCTACCTTCATAAACCCGACGCAGACACCGCTGACGAGAACGCCGAACAGGGACATGAAGATTCTCTTCTTTTGAGAGAATATGTAATTCAGAATTTTCACGAAGATTCTCCTTTGTGATTTTTCGATTCAAATTATATCATCTCTTCCGAGGAAATCAACTGAAAAAAATTTTGCATATCGGCTTTCGTCAGCAACCTGGTAAATCGTTGTTTGTTGCACCAGCCACTGTAGGGGAGGCTCGTAGCCTCCCGCGCAGTACAGGCTTTCAATTAACAACCAGGATGGGCGAATTCGTACCAGTTTCCCACATTTGTACCATTCAACTTAACACTCAGTTGACAAACCTGGCGGGAGGCTAAGAGCCTCCCCTACAGTAGCTGGTGCATTAAACAACAATCTACCGCTCTGATGAATCAAACCGATAAGCACAAAACAAAATTTGCGAGCCCGCAGCCTCACATATTTTCGCAGAAGAAAATTGTGGAAAATGACAGGATTCTGCCAGAACGTTAAGCGGAAAAAACGGCAACCTTCTTGCGAAGATTGCCGTTTTCTGGTGGGCGAGGCGGGACTTGAACCCGCACGTCCGCAGTGAACACTAGAACCTGAATCTAGCGAGTCTACCAATTCCACCACTCGCCCATATCCGCTTCCGAGGTTTCCCTCAGCGCTCCCGTATCATACCACCAAACTGTCGATTTGTCAACAGTTTTTTCAGCATTCTCCGAAAAAATCTGCGATGGGCAGCTCAGTCCTTATAGTAGAGCATGCAATGGCAGAAGCCCTTGAAATCAGGGTCAGCGATTTGCTCCCGGAACTCCTTGCACATACACTTGTTCTCTTCCGTCCGCTCCAGCCGGCAGGGGCAGTAGCCGCCGGTGCGCTTCAGGCCCTCCCGAATGGTTTTCACCATTTCCTGATCTTCATTCAGCCGTACCGCCATAGAAAAAGCTCCTCTCAGTTTTTCCTCTATGGTATCACAGGCACGGGCGGTTGGCAAGCATGAATTTCGGTCAGGGCGAAATCCAGTTCTTCATTTTCCAGAGCACCGGCGGGACAGCCCACAAAAGGAGCAGCAGAAAGGCCAGCGCTTCCGAGCGGATTTGAAAACCTACCGCATACAGTAGGAAAGCCGCCAATCCCACAAGCCACACCTGCCAATCCTTTTCTTCCCTCTGGTTGACCGCCTCCAGCAGGAAGCAAAGCAGGGCGAAATTAGCCACCGTGATGGCACAGGCGACCAGGCTTTCCATATGCTCGGTGATGCCGCCCAGGGACAGTCCCCGGCTATATTCGTAAAGAGAGGTGCTGCCCGCCGTCAGGATGGCTGACGCAACCGCTATCGCCCCAATGGGAGAATACTGCCAGGTGCCGGTCTTTTTCCCAAGCAGGGGCAGCAGCAAAATAACGGCCAGGCCCATATCCGGCAGCTGGGCGGTGGGGCGCAGCTGGCTCCACTTGATCTGCGGAATTCCCAACACCGCCAGAACGCCCAACACGAGATACATGCCGTAACGAAGGACACTGGAAGCCCCCATGGCACTGCCCCGCCACACTGCATACATGGAAAGCAGCAGCAACGCCCCCGGCACCACATAGGCCGCTTGGTCTCCCGGCCAGCAGGTGTGGGTGTGGCTCAAAAGAGAAGACAGCAGCAACACCAGGGCGGCACAGCGCAAGGCACGCAGCCACTTCCATTCCGGCTCCTGCTGTCCGCTGAGCCAGCAGCAAAGCAGAAAAGCGGCCAGGGAAAGCACCAGGGTGGGAAGCCAGTTTTGACCCACTGCCGCCTCCGCTGCCGGGATAGCAAGGGCCATGATCTGAAAGGGCATTACCGATTTGTCATTTTTCAAGGAAAAAACGCTCCTCCAAATAGGTCAGCTTTTGCAGCGGGGTGGATTCATCCGTATCTGACAGCCTGTTTTCCGGGGTGTGGGTGTGCAGGTATTCCGGCGCTGCTTCCAGATTCAGCTCTCCCTCTGCGATGCAAACCATGGCACCGGGACGGAGCAGCCTTTTGAGCTGAGGAAGCAGGTAGCGGGTCTGTTCCGTCAGAATCAGGGTTTCCACCGTATCCAGAAAGAGATGGCCCGGGGTGGTATCCTCCAGGTTTTGAAGCGCTGCATCCAGGGTCTCCCCTTCCCCATGATCCAGGGTGTCGGTGGAAAGCCGGATGATTTTTTCGGGGGCGGAAACCATCAGAAGGGACACAGGATGGAGCTCTCCCAATTCCGTGCCCGGTGACGGCAAGGCGGTGAAAACAAGCAGTGCCAGCAGCATCCATATCCATTTTTTCATCGCTGTCTTCTCCTGTCCTGGGGGTGCATCCGCTCCTTGCGGAAGAGGTTTTCCCGCATTCTTCTGCGGAGAATCCCATTGTGTTCAGAAGTCTGGAAGGGAGACAGATAGGGCACATCCAGGCTGCTGAGTCCACCCAGATGGATGGCCAGTCCAATGAGCCCCAGCGTAACGCCAAAAAGCCCTGCCGCCGCTCCCAAGATTCCCAGCCCGAAGCGCCAGACCCGAACCGCCTCCGCCAAATCCCGATTGGGCAGCACAAAGCCGCAGATGCCCGCAATGCTCACCACGATCAACGCTGCCGGGGAAATCAGTCCCGCCTCCACCGCCGCCGTGCCCACCACAATTCCGCCCACGGTGGAAACAGACTGGCCCACCGCCTGGGGAAGATGGATGCCCGTCTCCTGCAAAAGCTCAAAGGCAATCAGCAGGCCCAGCACCTCCAAGGCCGACGGGAAGGGAACGTCCTTCTTGCTTTCAATCATGGCCCGCAGCAAGGGCAGCGGAATCATCTGCTGGTGAAATACCGTCAGCGCAATGTAAAACCCCGGAAGCAGCAAGCTGAGCATCAAGGCACCGTAACGCAGCACCCGGACACAGGAGGCGGAAACATAGTCCCGGCTCAAATCCTCGGTGCTCTCCATCAGGCATTCCAAATCCACCGGGGCCAGATACCCAAGAGGGAGCCCATCTACCAACAGGCCCACCCTTCCATCCAGCAGTCCCAGGCAAAAGGTATCCGCCCGCTCGGTGTATTGCAGCAGCGGGAAGGCCGTGGCCCGGGAGCCGGTGACGTATTCCTCCACCGCCCCGGGGGTGATCAGGGCATCCACATCGATGGAATCCAGCCTTTTTTTCATCCGTTTCACCAATTCCGGGGAGGTGATACCCTCAATCCAGGCAACCGTTACATTGGTCAGGCTTCGGCGGCCCACTTTGGTCTCATCCAGCCGCAGGGCCGGGGTGCGCAGATGGCGGCGGATCAGGCTCGTGTTGGTGCGGATGGTTTCCACCAGGCCGTCCTTGGCCCCCTTGACGGTGTTTTCCACCTCTGGCGCAGATGGCCCCCGCTTCTCCCCGGTTTTGACCTCGAAGGCGATTGCCCCCGCCCCGGGGAAAAGCACCACACAGAAGCCGTTGACCAGCTTCATGCCCGCATCCTCCAAATCCTTGCAGGGCACCGCTACGCTGTTATAGACCCCGCCCCGGAGGGCGTTGTCATAAAGCAGCTGAATAGTATCCCCCGCCAGGTGCTCCGCCAGAGGCTTGAACACATACTCAGAGGTATCACCCCCGGAGGTCAGGCCGTCAATGGCATAGGCATACAGGGTAAAGCCCTGGCAGGAAAGCTGCCGAACCACAAAATCCCCGGCATTTCCAAACAGGGCACGGATATCGGAATCAGTGAGAAATGGGGACATGGCCGCTCCTTTCGGCGGTTGGATGCAGCCAACCACATTGAGATTTGCCCGGTTACCCCTCCATTATCCCCGGAATTCCATTTGATTATTCGGAAAGGATTGCTTTTTCCTGTACAAAATGGTATAGTTACATATTATCCTGAGCCGGAGGAAGAGCTATGAGCAGCGTCGGAAAAATCGAGAAGAAAGTGGGAAGCCGGTTTTTAAGCTACTATGAGATGGAGGCCGTTCACCGGGACGGAAGCATCTCTCCCTACTATATGGTTTCCCGGAACCCCAACCCGGACTCCTTGAAGGCAGTGACCCACAAAAACGCCCCGGATGGCGTGGTGATTTATGGGCTGTATCAGGACAAGGTGGTTCTGGTGCGGCAGTATCGCTATCCCATTGGAGGATTTGTGTATGAATTTCCCGCCGGATTGGTGGAGCCGGGAGAGGATATGGAAGCGGCTGCCATCCGGGAGCTCTATGAGGAAACCGGGCTGACCCTGCACCCCATCCCCTGCGGCAGCTATGGCCGTCCCTTTTTTACCACCGTGGGTATGACCGATGAAAGCTGCGGCACCGTGTTTGGCAGCTGTGAAGGAACGCCCACCAGCCGCCACCAGGAGGCCACCGAAGAAATTCAGGTGGTGTTGGCGGACAAGGAAGAATGCCGCCGGATTTTGAAGGAAGAACAGCTGTCCATCATGTGCGCCTATATGCTGATGCACTTTGTGGCGAGCAGTGGTGATCCCTTCCGGTTTTTGAAATCGATTTGAGGTAAGAACATGTCCAGTATCATTGCCGCCATTTCCACAGGCCGTCAGGTCTGCGCCATTGGCATTATCAGAATGTCCGGGGACGGGTGCATTGCCGTCGCCGAGAAGGTTTTTACTCCCCTGGGTGCGCCCCTTTCCCAGGTGCCCAGCCGGAAGCTGGTGATGGGTTCCCTCCACGATAATCAGGGACGGGTCATCGACCAGTGCATGGCCGTGTGCAGCCGGGCACCCCACAGCTACACTGGGGAGGATACCGTGGAATTCCACTGCCACGGCTCCCCTGCCGTGCTGGCGGCAGGGCTGGATGCACTGTACCACGCAGGAGCCAGACCGGCCCAGCGGGGGGAATTCACCAAGCGGGCCTTTTTGAACGGGAAGCTGGATTTGACCCAGGCGGAGGCCGTCATCGATCTGATTGAAGCGGACACCGCCGACGCCGCTGCCAATGCCGCCGGTCAGGTGGGGGGCGTGCTGCAAAGGAAGCTGGCTCCCATCTATGATGCCCTCACCGACCTGTGCAGCCATTTCCACGCGGTGCTGGACTATCCCGACGAGGACATTGAGGACTTTGGGCTGCAAAATTACGCCGCCACCCTTCGCTCCGCTGCCAAGGAGCTGTTTCAAATCCTGAACACCTACGGGCAGGGACGAATTCTCCGCCAGGGTGTCACCACCGCCATTGTTGGAAAGCCCAATGTAGGAAAATCCAGCCTGCTCAATGCCCTGGCAGGATTTGAACGGGCCATCGTCACGGACATCCCCGGCACCACCCGGGATACTGTGGAGGAATCGGTGATGGTGGGTTCCACCCGGCTGCGGCTCATTGACACCGCCGGTATCCGGGAAACCGATGATGCCGTGGAGGCCCTGGGGGTGGAACGCTCCAAGAAAGCCGTGGAAGAAGCCGATTTGACCATTTTCGTCTGCGACGGCTCCCAGCCGCTGACCAAAGAGGATCGGCAGATCATGGACCTATGCCAGGATACCCCCGCCATTGCCCTGATTAACAAAATTGATTTGGGACAGGTGATCCAGCCCAGCGATCTGCCCTTTGGCATTATTTTAGAGACATCCCTTACCAATCAGGACGGTTTGGACAAGCTGGCAGATGTGCTGGATGAACAGTTCGCGGGAGACCAGCCCTGTGACGGCTCCATTCTCACCAATCCCCGACAGTTTGATGCCTGCCGCCGGGCCTATGAAGCCATGCTGGAAAGCCTGCGGGGCTTGCAGCTGGGGCAGACCCCGGACGCGGTGCTCACGGACATTGAAGAAGCCATGGAGGCCATGGGGGAGGTCACCGGGGCCACGGTGCGGGAGGACATCACCGCCAGAATCTTCGAGCGGTTCTGCGTGGGAAAATAGGTACTTATCGGTTTTACTCACCCTTATTTTTTCGCAACTATCGCCGAATCAAATGTAGGCCGGCAGTACCAGCCTACAGAGTCGGATAGGTTCCGGCAAAGAACGTGCAAACTTTCAGCATTTTACCATTTATCCAGCCGATGGGTTACTGATACCTTACAGGAGGATAATATCTTCCACCACAGTGGGGTGCGGAGCGGTCATGCAGAAATTGAGGAAATATTATGGCAGATATACTTTTCAAAACTGACGACTATATCTTTTCGTACCGTGTTGGCGGTGTATTGATACATAACGGAAAGGTACTTATGCAAAATGTAGAGGGCGATGATGGATATGCTTTTATTGGCGGTCATGTCGCCTTTGGAGAAACGACCGATGAAACCCTTGTGCGAGAGTTCAAGGAAGAAATTGGTGCTGATATAAAGATTGAAAGATTGCCGATGGTAAATGAAAATTTCTTTCCTTGGGGCAATCGTCCTTGTCAGCAGATCACTTTGTATTATCTGATTTCTTTGAAGGATGAAACGCAGATTCCCCTTGATAGAAATTTCAAGGCACCTGACGATTTGGGTAACGAGCGAATTGCGCTGAATATGTGTTGGCTCCCCCTCGAAGACATACCCAATCTGAACATTTATCCCTCTCAAGCGAAGGAGTATCTTGTGAATCTACCCGATGAGATCGTGTACTTCGTGTACAGGGAGTAAGCTATGGAATTTGAACAGCTCCCCTACATACATTTGCATGTGCGGCAAATCAATGATTTACTGTTTGAGCTGAACAAAGCCGATCAGCACAATATTATTAATAAAAGAGGCATCCGATGATCTATTTAGACAATTCCGCCACCACCAAGCCCTGCATCCAGGCGGTGGAGGCCATGACAAAAGCAATGACCGTTAACTGGGGAAACCCCAGCGCCCTCTACAATTTTGGCATCGACACCGCCCGGGAGCTGCGCACCGCACGGCACCAGCTGGCCGCCGCCATGGGCGCTGAGCCGGAACGGGTGTTCTTCACCTCCGGGGGCACCGAGGCGGACAACTGGGCCATTTTCGGCACCGTCAAGCGCCTGGGCAAGCGGGGCAAGCACATCATCACCACCGCCATGGAGCACCACGCCATTTTGAACTGCACCAAGGACTTGGAGGCTCAGGGGTATGATATCACCTATCTGAAGCCTGACAGCATGGGCAGAATCAGCCCGGAGGATTTGAAGAATGCCCTGCGGAAGGACACCATTCTGGTTTCCATCATGATGGTGAACAATGAAGTGGGCTCTGTGATGCCCATCTCTCAAATGGCAAAGCTGACCCACAAGCTGTGCCCTGATGCCATTTTCCACACCGATGCCGTACAGGGCTTTTTGAAAATCCCCTTCCAGGCAAAAACCCTGGGGGCGGATTTGATCAGCGTGTCCTCTCACAAAATCCACGGGCCAAAGGGGGCCGGGGCGCTGTACATCTCCCCAAGGCTCAAATCCTTTCCTCCCCTGCTGCTGGGGGGCGGTCAGGAGGGAGGCTACCGCAGCGGAACCGAGGGCACACCCGCCATTTTCGGCTTTGCAGCAGCGGCCGAAGCGGTCAGCAAAACCTTCCGGGAGGATATTGCCCGGGAGAAGGAGCTGGTTTCCTGCCTGGTAGAAAAGCTCTCTGCTCTGCCCGGAGTGGTTCTCAACGGGGCCCATGAAGCGCCCCACATTCTCTCCGTCTCCATTCCCGGAGTGCCCACCCAGAATTCCATCAATATTTTGCAGGATGCGGGTATCTGCGTCTCAGCCGGGAGCGCCTGTGCAAAGGGACACCGAAGCCATGTATTAACCGCCATGGGAATCAGCCCTGAGATCATCGACTGCACCTTCCGGGTCAGCCTGTGCAGGGATACCACCATTGAGGAACTTACCCAGCTGGTTCAGACCATCGAGCAAAACATCCTCCCCCGGGTTAAGTGAGAAAGGAGCATTTCCATGAACAAAGAAACCCTTCGGGCCATCAAATTCACCCTGTTTTCCATCAGTGCGGGAATCATCCAAATCATTTCCTTTACCCTGCTGAACGAGCTCACTTCCCTGCCCGAGCACATCAGCTATCTGATTGCCTTGGTGCTGTCCGTGCTGTGGAACTTCACCTTCAACCGGCGTTACACCTTTCAATCCGCCGGGAATGTCCCCAAGGCCATGCTGCTGGTGGGGCTCTTTTACTGTGTGTTCACCCCCGTCTCCACCTGGGTAGAGAAAACCCTGGTGGGCCTTGGCTGGAACGAGTATGTGGTGACCCTTATCAATATGGTCTGCAATTTTGTCACTGAATTTCTGTATGACAAATTTGTGGTATTCCGCAACGATACGGATACCAATTCCATCGCAAAGAAGAAACAGGACATCAAATAACGCAAAAACCCAGCCGGAGGGCTGGAAATGAAGACAATACTGCTTATGACCACTGCGAACGATCTGTAAACGGAGAAGGTTTTTGTCGTTAGCGGAAGCCAAAAAACACTGCGATGTCAGTCTTGTCCACCAATACAAATGGGAAACCATGACCTTTAACGTATTTGAGATGAGGACCGAGGAAGCAGTATATCACGCTTTTCAGGTGCTAAGCGATGGCGGCGCGGTGATTGAAACTATCCATGAGCTTCTATGGAGCAAATGCTGCGCCACGGTAATTGATCGATTCGGGGTGTGTTGGTGGATTTCCATTTAGCAAAATGTGCATAGCGGCTTGACTCAGCACTCCGACAAATGGTTGTTTGTCGAACACGCCACTGTAGGGGAGGCTCGTAGCCTCCCGCCAGGTTGGTAACCTGAGTGTTTGGATGAATGGTACAAACTGAAAGTTTTATAGTTCAAAAGCATTGAGTTTGTACGAATTCGCCCTACCTGCTTTGGTATCGTGAGCTTGTACCGCGCGGGAGGCTACGAGCCTCCCCTACAGTGGCTGGGTGGAAATCGCCCCGCAAACAACAATTTGCGAATAACTGACCTATGCTGAAATGTGTAAATTGTAAGCGAAAGAGCGAGGCCCGCAATCAGGGAGCCCCGCTCTTTTCTTATTCTTTTTTACACAATTCCCTGGGCGTTCATGGCATCGGCAACCTTCAGGAAACCGGCGATGTTGGCACCGGCTACATAGTTGCCCTCCATGCCATAGGCCTTGGAGGCATCGTCGATGTTGTGGAAGATGTTCACCATAATGTCTCTCAGCTTGGCGTCCACTTCCTCAAAGGTCCAGCTCAGGCGCTGGGAGTTCTGGCTCATCTCCAAAGCGGAGGTAGCCACGCCGCCGGCGTTGGAGGCCTTGCCGGGGCAGAAGAGCACGCCGTTATCCTGGAAGTACTTGGTGGCATCCAGGGTGGTGGGCATGTTAGCGCCCTCGGCCACCGCAAAGCAGCCGTTGGCAACCAGCATCTTGGCATCCTCCAGGGTCAGCTCGTTCTGGGTAGCGCAGGGGAAGGCTACATCGCACTTGGTGCTCCACACGCCCTTGCCCTCATGGTAGACGGCGTTGGGACGGGCCTTGGCGTACTCCGTCAGCCGGGCCCGCTTGACCTGCTTCACTTCAATCAGGGTTGCCACATCGATGCCATCGGGATCATAAATCCAGCCGTTGGAATCGGTGCAGGTGACGGGCTTGGCACCCAGCTGCCAGGCCTTTTCGATGGCGTAGGTGGCAACGTTGCCCGCGCCGGAGACCACCACAGTCTTCCCTTCCAGGCTCTTTCCGTTGCAGCGGAGCATTTCGTCCGCCAGGTACAACAGGCCATAGCCGGTAGCCTGGGTACGGGCCAGGGAGCCGCCGTAGCTCAGGCCCTTGCCGGTGAGCACACCCTCGTACAGGTCGCGGATGCGCTTATACTGGCCGAACAGGTAGCCGATTTCCCGGCCGCCCACGCCGATGTCACCGGCAGGCACGTCGGTGTCGGCACCGATATACTTGCAAAGCTCTGTCATGAAGCTCTGGCAGAAAGCCATGACCTCCCGGTCGGATTTTCCCTTGGGGTCAAAATCAGAGCCGCCCTTGCCGCCGCCGATGGGCAGGCCGGTGAGGGAATTCTTGAACACCTGCTCAAAGCCCAGGAATTTCAGGATGCTCAGATTGACGGAAGGGTGGAACCGCAATCCGCCCTTGTAGGGGCCGATGGCACTGTTGAACTGGATGCGGTAGCCGTTGTTCACCTGAACCTGGCCCTTGTCATCCACCCAGGGAACCCGGAACATGATGGCCCGCTCGGGAGTGGTGAGCCGCTCCAAAAGGGCATTTTTGCGGTAAGCATCCTCGTTCTTCTCGATGACCACCGCCAGGGATTCCAGAACCTCCGTCACTGCCTGGATGAATTCCGGCTGATCGGGGTTCTGCTTCTTCACACGTTCCAGCACTTCATTAACATAGCTCATGGATATCGTACTCCTTTGTACTCCATAGATTCACTGTGCGGAGGAAGCCGATTTACACGCAGGACACACAAATGTACTCCCACCGCGCATTTACGGAGGTAATTGTATCAGATGTTTTTTCAGAATGCAATCATTTTTTGCAAGTTTTTTGTTGAAACTTGCAGAACTAGGCAAACAGACGGAAGAGAAAAGGGTTTTGTCTCAAATTTTTGTAGCATATGACACAAAAAGTTGCATCCGTGCTGCCTTTCCCATGGGATGCTCATTTTTCGTCGGTGCGTTCGCCGCGCCCAACTCCCATCACATCGTAGGGAACCGTCTGGTAGACGATGTAGTTGAGCCAATTGGAGAACAGCAGATTGGCGTGTCCCCGCCAGCGAACCATGGGAGGCTGGGTGTCATCGTCATTTGGGAAATAGTTTTCCGGCACATGGATGGGCTTTCCGGTATTTTTATCCCGGAGGTATTCCAGCTTCAAGGTCTCGGCATCATACTCCGAATGGCCGGTGATGAACAGCTGGTGACCATACTGGGTAGACATGGCGTAGAGCCCTGCCTGCTCCGAACCTGCCAGGATTTTAATTTCCGGGATGGCTGCCACATCCTCCCATCGGACGGTGGTATGACGGGAATGGGGCACCCAAAATTCATCATCGAAGCCCCGCAGCAGGATGGGATTTTTATACAGCACTTTATGAGAAAACACGCCGAAGAGCTTTTCCTTCAGGGGGATTTTCTCCACACCGAAATGATAGTACAGCGCTGCCTGGGCCCCCCAGCAGATGTGCAGGGTGCTGTGGACATGGGTCTTTGTCCACTCCATGATGTGGCAGAGCTCCGGCCAGTATTCCACCTCCTCGAAGGGAAGCTGCTCCACCGGGGCGCCGGTGATGATGAAGCCGTCAAAGTACTCATCCTGGATTTCGTCGAAGCTGCGGTAGAAGGCGATCATATGCTCCTGAGGGGTGTTTTTCGGCTGGTGGGAGGAAACCTGAATCAAAAACAGCTCCACCTGCAGCGGCGTATTGCCCAGAAGTCGGGAAAGCTGGGTTTCCGTGGTGATTTTGGTGGGCATCAGGTTCAGCAGTCCGATCCGCAGGGGACGAATCTGCTGGGACTCTGCCCGGGATTCGGTCATGACAAAGATGTTCTCCCCTTCCAGAATGCCTCTGGCGGGAAGGTTATTGGGAATTCTGATGGGCATTGCAGGCTCTCCTTTGTGTCGTTATCCAAGCTGGGCCAGGGCCTGCCGCAGGTCTGCGATGATGTCCCGGACATCCTCGATGCCCACGGAGAAGCGGATAAACTCCGGGCCAATGCCGGAATCGGCCAGCTGCTGGTCGGTGAGCTGCCGGTGGGTGGTGCTGGCGGGATGGAGCACGCAGGTGCGGGCATCTGCCACATGCACCACGATCTGTGCCAAGCGCAGGCTGTTCATCAGCTTCATGGCCCCTTCCCTGCCCCCCTTCACACCGAAGGAGACCACGCCGGAAGCGCCGTCGGGCAGATATTTCTCCGCCAGCGCATGGTAGGGGCTGGAGGGCAGCTTGGGATAGTTGACCCAGAGCACCTGGGGCTGGGCTTCCAGGAATTTTGCCACCTCCAAAGCGTTCTGGCTGTGCTTGCGAACCCGGAGGGCCATGGATTCCAGACCCAGATTCAGAAGATATGCAGAAATAGGAGCCATTGTGCAGCCAAAGTCCCGCAGCAGCTGCACCCGGGCCTTGGTGACGTAGGCTGCTTTCCCAAACTGCTTGGTGTACACCACACCGTGGTAGCTTTCGTCCGGCGTGGTGAGCTCCGGGAATTTGCCGGAGGCTTCCCAATCGAAGGTTCCGCCGTCAATGATCGCGCCGCCCAGCACATTGGCGTGACCGTCCATATATTTGCTGGTTGAGTGGGTCACAATGTCCGCGCCGTGCTCGAAGGGGCGGCAGAGACAGGGGGTGGCAAAGGTGTTATCCACTACAAGAGGGACATTGTGCCGGTGGGCAATGGAAGCATACCGGGAGATATCGAACACCGTCAGCGCCGGATTGGCAATGGTCTCGCCAAAGACCAGGCGGGTGTTTTCATCAAATAGAGCATCCACCTCTTCATCGGTCATTTTGTCGCTGATATAACGCACCTCAATGCCCATTCTCGCCATGGTGACGGAGAGCAGATTGATGGTACCGCCGTAGATGTTGTTCATAGCAATCAGGTTCTGACCGGCGGAGCAGATGTTGAACACCGCCAGAAGATTTGCGGACTGGCCGGAGGAAACCAGCATGGCGCCCACGCCGCCCTCCAAGTCCGCCAGCTTTTCCTCCACCGCAGCCAGGGTGGGGTTGGAAATCCGGGAATACATATGTCCCTCGGCTTTCAGGTCAAAGAGCTGTCCCAGAGCGTCGGCATCGTCGTATTTATAAGTCGTGCTCTGGTAGATAGGCAGGGTACGGGGCTCCGCATTGCCGGGCTGGTAGCCGGACTGAATGCATTTGGTGTCAAATTGATAATCGGACATGCTTCTTTCCTCCAAATCAGTCAATGAGTGCGCTTTCGGCATCCGCCCGGGCACTGCCCCAGACGGTGGAATATCGGCCGGGGGTCAGGGGGCGGATATGGCAGGTGGATTTCATTTCATAGGTACTCCCGGTGGCGGCGGCTTCATCGATGCCGGTGAGGATTTCCAGGCAGTGGATGCCGTAGTCCTGGTTCAGCCGGTTGGGTCTTCCCTGCCGCAGGGCGTAGGCCATTTCCGCCACGCCAATGCCCCGATGGCCGCTGCCGTCAAAGGAGGTAGGTGCGCTCAGGGTGTTGGTGCCGTCGTAGCCGTGGGTAAAGGGGAATTCCACCTCCTGGCTCTCTGGAAGCAGCAGCTTTACCCTGCCGTTAAACACATTGGGGTCCCCCACCTTTATCATACCCAGGCTGCCATAGAGTTCAAACCGGCTCTGCTCATCCCCCACGGTGTTTCCGTTGAAGTGCATGCTCACCAGAGCGCCGGATTTAAATTCCAGTCCGGCGCACACCAGGTTATTTCCGGGAATTTGCCAGGAAGCCGGGGTGTGCTCCAGAAACAATAGCTGCTTTTCGTGCACCGGGGCAGGCGCTGCAAACGCGCGGATGGATTTTACCGGCCCCAGCAAAGCAATCAGAGCGCCCACATAATAAACGCCCACATCGTAAGGCAGGCACCCGCACTGGCCCTGCAGGAAGGGGAACAGCTCGGACATGAGATTGTGACTTCTGGTGACGCTGACCAGGCCGGAGCTTACATTCCCAATGAGGCCAGTGTCAAGGATGCGTCTGGCGGTTTGGATGCCTGCTCCCAGCACCGTATCCGGGGCCACACCCAGATAGAGCCCCCGGCTTTTTGCCAAATCAGCAAGCTCCCGGGCCTGGGACAGATCCGTGGTAAAAACCTTTTCGGAATAGACATGCTTTCCGGCTTCCAGCATTCTTTTGGTTACTTCATAATGGGAGCCGGGGGGCGTAAGATTCACCACCAGCTCGATTTCCGGGTCAGCGGCAATTTCTTCCAAAGTCATCACCTTGGGAATGCCGAACTGGGCCGCCTTTTCCTCTGCCTTTTCCCGGGTGCGGTTGCAAAGGGCCACCAGGTCAATGATGGTAAACAGGGATTTCAGATTGCGGATATAGATACTGCTGATGGAACCGCAGCCCACCACAGCGGTTTTCACTTTGGGATAGGATCCCGGCATGATGCCACCTCCGAATAGAAAGATAAGAACAGTATATCACATAAGAACAGCGATGTCACGATAAAACGACAGCATCTATGTGTCGATGCGAACCAGCTGGCAGAGGGCTTTGTTGTCGTTTCCGGTATCCAATGTAAACAGCAGACGCATATTCTTACCTCTCCTTATCCGGCGGCAGCTCCAGCACAGGGAAGTTTTCCAAAATATCTCTGTAGCGGAAGCAGCTTTCCAGATGGTCGTTGATGATGCCGCAGGCCTGCAGATGGGAGTAGACGGTGATGCTGCCCAGATACTTGAAGCCCCGGCGTTTCAGCTCCTTGGCGATTTGGTCTGCTAGAGCGTTGGCGGCGGGGATATTTCCCAGGGAATGGCCCTGGTAGAGGATGGTTTTGTCCCCGGCAAAGGCCCAGAGCCAGGCATCGAAGCTGCCGAACTCCGCCCGGATGGCCTGGAAGCACCGGGCATTGTGAATGATGGCACGGATTTTCCGGGGAGAGCGAATCATGCCCGGATAGTCGAGAATCCGCTGCACATCCTCTTCCGTATAGGCGGCGACGGCATCATAGTCGAATCCTGAGAAGCAGGCGCGGAAAATCTCCCGCTTTTCAATCATCAGATTCCAGCTCAGGCCGCACTGCATGGCTTCCAGCATGAGAAATTCAAACTGCTTTCGATCGTCATGCAGCGGGATACCCCATTCCTCATCGTGATAGCGGGTCATTTTTTCGGTGCCCAGGCACCAGGGACAGCGCTCCATAATTCAGCACCTCCATCTTTTTGGGTCAGTATAGCATTTCCTCCCTTTTTTTGCAACACTTGAAACAGGAGCAGACGGCTATGGTCGGAATACCGTAAAATTGTAGTTTATTGCACACGCCATTCGTAGGGGCGGCTACCAGCCGCCCGCGCAGTACAAGCTGAAAATCGCAAGAAATGTCGGGCGAATTCGTACCAGTTTCCCGCATTTAAACCTTTCAACCAAACACTCAATTCCATAACCTGGCGGGCGGCTGGTAGCCGCCCCTACGAATGGCGTGTATGTTAAGCAACAATTAGTCTGTGTGCTGAGGCAAGTCGAAATGCACTTATTATGAAGAATTTATCCCGACAGAGAACTTGCATTTAGGACGAAATTCGGGTATACTGGTGACAAACAGAAAAAGAAGGAGGCCAATTATGAGCCTGATCAAAACGATTATCAAAGTCGGTATTCCCGTTGCGCTGACGGCGGCTGCCTACGCCGTGGCAAAAGCCCGGGAGCTTGCCGCTCCATCAAAGGAAAAACCCCACAGCGACGCACCCATCATCGTCGCGCTGGGGGACAGCATCACCTTCGGTTCCGGTGTGGTGAAAACCAGAACCAGCGACAGCTGGGAGGTAAAGCTGGAAAAGCTGCTGGGCGGCTCCTATCAGGTGCTCAACTACGGTATTTCTGGGGCAACACTGCAAAATGAAGGAGACTGCCCCTACTGGAACATGGCAGAGAAGGCTTTGCAGGGCTACCCCGAAGCCGCCCTGGCACTGAATCCCGAAATTGCGATTCTGATGCTGGGCACCAACGATTCCAAACCCTACAACTGGAACCGGGAACGATATGAGACCCAACTGGATCAGCGGGTAAAGGAAATCAAAGCAGCCCCCGGCGTCAAGCGGCTGATTCTCATGTGCCCGCCCTTTGCCTGCCCCGCAGACGGCAGTGACGTGGTTGCCTTTGACATTCTGAATGAAACCATTCGGGATGAAATCGTGCCCATCGTGAAGAACTGTGCCGCAGAAAACCAGGTGGAATGCATCGACCTCTACGCTCTGACGGATGGCCACAGCGAATACTTCATGGACGGCGTTCACCCCAACAGCTTTGGCAACCGGGTAATCGCCGCGGAAATCCACCGCCATCTCACCGCCTGACAGAAAAACCCCGTCCCAATCACCTGACTGGGACGGGGATCTTTTAGCTCAAATGGTTTTCGCCGAAGGGGTCGTCGCTGTTAACGATCACAATCCGGGACCGATTCTCTCCCACTGAGGAATCATAGAAGGAATGCCCGTAGCAATAGACATAAATCGCACTGCCATCCTTCCGGCGGAGGCGATGCTCCAGGTAGAGGTCCTCGCCCTTTCTATTTTGCGGGAGGACGTAATCCTTGTATTCCTGTTGGTCTTCCTCGAAAATCAGGGAGTACAGCGTCAAGTCGCCTCGAGCCAAATCCTCTCTGCTGTAACCAGTGATTTTATAGAAGTTGTCATCCGCTTGAACAATGCGGTAGGCTTCGTCAATAATGTAAATGCTGCAGGCCATCACATGAATATTTCTGCTGGCAGATCGAACCTGGGTAGCCAGACCAACCGGTGGCTGAGCTACAGGCGAACGGGTTTCCTCCTGGGACATGGTGGAGACGGTGATGCCCCGCTTGCGGTCATCTTCCTCCATCATCTGCACAAACTCCCGGACGATGTTGGGGTCGAACTGGCTTCCGGCGCAGCGCTGGAGCTCGGAACGGGCGGCGGACTCGGACAGTGCCTTTCGGTAAGCCCGGTCATTGGTCATGGCGTCGTAGGCATCCACCACGGAAATGATCCTGGACAGCAGCGGAATCTGCTCGCCCCGCAGACCCTCGGGATAACCCCGGCCATCCCAGCGCTCATGGTGATAAAGAATCATATCCGCAATGCCGCTGAACTCCTGGGAGCTCTTGGCAATCTGGTAGCCCTTGTCCACATGGGTCTTCATCATCTTCCACTCGGAATCGTTGAGCTTTCCGGGCTTGTTGAGGATTTCCAGAGGAATGCCGATTTTACCGATGTCGTGCATGATGGCAAGCAGGGCCAGGCTGCTCTGCTCCTGGTCCGTCAAATGGATGCGGCGGCCCAGCTCCTCGCCGGATTTCTGGGTGCGCTGGACATGCTCGCCGGTATCCGGGTCGCACTGGGTAAGCGCCTGCAGCAAAGAGCGGAGCAATTCGGAATGGAGGGAAGTTCTGTCCATCAGCTTTTTGGTGCGCATGGATTGGAGGTTGCGGCGGATGGTATCCACAACACTCTCGTTTCCCCGCACACTGACAGAGCTCTGAATCTGAATCGGGAAATCCAGATCGTCATTGTCCTTGAGCTTTTGCTGAATTCTTGCCATGATGGCCTCTACTGCCGTCACATTCAGCTGGTCGGTGATGGCGGTAACGGAGGCCTCCCGGGAGCGGATGAATACAGTACGATCAGGGAACTCTGCGCGTACCTGCTCCGCCAGCAGCTGGAGGGCCCGGTCACCATCGGTGCGGCCATATTTCTGGTTGATGTCTCCCAGGCTGTTGATATCGCAGGTTGCCACCACCTGGGTTCCAGAACCAATCGGATAAAGTGTATCCGCATTTTCCTTGAAATCCGACCAGGTACGGAAGCCCGTGAGCAAATCGTACTGTGTGGTCACCGAGGAGAAGACGAACAGGCAGCCAAGACGGCGATGCTTCTTATCAAGCTGCACCGAATAATCGCAGCGCAGCGGATGACCACCGATGAAACACTGGAAGGAGGAACGCTGACTGGGCACTCCCTTGCTGCGCCGGATGCCGCAGCGGTCAAGGAATTCCTGAAGGGTGACGTTATTGCCGGAAAACAGCCCCGCAGGAAGTATTTCCTCCGCCTTGCGGTTGTGGAGAATCATCTTGTCGTCGAAGTCAAAAAGCACCAACGCCTGATCGATGTTCTCAAAAATCCAGCTATGAAAATGGTTCAGCAGGCCATGGGAGGCATAATTGAAGCAGTTCCAATAGTAGGCCAGAGCCGTCACGCTGTAGCCCAGCAGAGAATAGTCCACATTCTCCTCACCAAAGAGCCTGGGGGCATACAGATAAGCGGCATTGATGACCACAACGGCAAGCAATGCATACACCGTATAGACATACTGCCGGGCATAAATCCGGGGCGAATGAACGCACTTTTTGATCAGCTCATACAACACCAGCAGGACAATGGCATAATCCAGAACCAGATGCACTTGATACAATAGGTGCATTTCATAGCTGTAGCAGGAGATTTCCGCCTGGTGATAGACATAGCTGATGGCAATCTCCCGGAAGGGGTTGACGATAAATACCAGTTCATCCAGAATCGCAAGGGCCAGAATCAGCCAATACAGCTTTCCGAAACGCTTCCCCCCGGAGGGATTGATGAAATACCAGTTGAAGAACATCGTTGACACCAGGGTGAAATCGATGCCCCCAAAATAGATACTGGACAACACCGAATAGGTAAAATAATCCTGCACGAAAAGGCTGATAGTATAGCTCAGCGTCACCACAAAGGAACCCAAGCAACCACAGCCCAGACTGATTCCCTTGGCACCGCCGCGCCGAAAGCTCTTTACCGCCAGCACAAGGTCAAAAAAGCCGAAGAGCGAAAAGATGATCATCAAAAAAGTAAATCCGCTCATAAACATCATGCTCCCAAATTGGAAAGGCAGGATGACTACAAAAGGCGCCCAAGCCTCTGTGGTCACAATCCCACCAATTTCGGATATCATATCATATTTTGATGTATTTTTTCAATAGTATCGCTGCAATTCGTAAAAAATTGTGGAAACTGACATATATTGTCTTTGGGCCTTGACAATTCTGAAAATGTGGATATAATAAGACCGTTCCAAATATAGAGGATTTGTGTAACGGTAGCACACCGGACTCTGACTCCGTTTGCGGGGGTTCGAATCCCTCATCCTCTGCCAAAAAATAACAGATACCATCAGGTATCTGTTATTTTTTATTAGTTGTGAGGGATTCGAACCCATTTCAATGCAACACTCCTGTGGAGTGTTGCTCGCTGCGGGCTGGACCGCAGCGACACCTTTATGAAATCGAATCCCTCATCCTCTGCCAAAACATGCACCACCCATCGGGTGGTGTAGTTTTTTTTAGTGCTTATCGGTTTAACTCAGCTAAGTGATTCTTTATCGCACCAGCCACTGTAGGGGAGGCTCGTAGCCTCCCGCGCGGTACAAGCCTTCAATGATTACCCAGGTTAGGCGAATTCGTACCATCGTCCAACCTTCCACCATTCAACCAAACACTCAGGTTGCCTACCTGGCGGGAGGCTACGAGCCTCCCCTACAGTGGCTTGGTTGAATAAATACTGCTTTTGCTGACAGCCGATAAGCATATTGTTTTACTTGGAGTCGGAGGGATTCGGACATATTTTAAGGGGAGCCTTGATGAAATGTTGTGTAAAGATCAGCACAACAAATTCCTACAGCTTCATGAGCCTCGTTGCCACGTTTTCACAAAATGCTTTGTCATGCTCCACAAAAAGGATGGTGGGCTGGAACTGCAGCAGCAACTGCTCGATTTGCATCCGGGAGATGACATCGATGTAGTTCATGGGCTCGTCCCAGATGTGCAGGTGCGCCGGTTCGCAGATGGATTTTGCCAGCAGCACCTTTTTCTTCTGCCCGGCGCTGAGGCTGGACATATCCTTTTCCATCTGCGCCCTTGGCACATCCAGCTTTGCCAGCATGGCGAGGAACAGGCTCTCGTCAATGCCGCTGTCCCGGGCAAAATCAGACAGACGGCCCCGGAGGCTGGAGGTATCCTGGCTGACATAGGAGATTTTTAAGCCATTTCCCCGCCAGAGATCTCCCGTGTAGGGAATTTCCTGGCCGCAAATCAGCTTTAGGATGCTGCTCTTGCCGCAGCCGTTGGGTCCCTGCAGCGCGATCCGGTCTCCGCGCTGGATGGTAAAGCTGATATTCTCACAGACCACATTCTCACCGTAGTGAATCGACACATCTTTCAGCTCCACCAGACGATTGGTATGAAAAGGAGTCTGAAAGATTTTCAATGTGTCGCTGCGCTCGATGTTTTTCAGCAGCTTGGATTTTTCCTCGATGGCCGCAGTCTGGCGCTGCTGGATGGCCTTGGAGCGGGCCATGGCTTTTGCAGCTTTCGCGCCCTGATAGGGTCTGTAATTTTTCGGTTTGTCCACTTTTAATGGGTCAACACCGAATTTTCGTCCCTCCGCCGCATCCGACCAGCGAGCCTTTTCCCGAGCTGTTTCCTCCAGGCGGGAGATTTCCTTTTTCAGCTTTTCATTCTCCGCCCGTTCAAAATCGTCCTGCCGCTGCTTATTCTCCATCCAGGTGGAGAAATTGCCCTTGCAGATTTGAATATCCAACTTATTGATGGACAGGATGTGATCGACGCACCCATCCAGAAAGCTACGGTCATGGGATACCAGGATAAAGCCCTTTTTACCGCTGAGATATTGGCTCACCAGCTCCCGGCCCCGGATGTCCAGATGGTTCGTGGGCTCGTCGATGAGCAGGAAGTTGTTCTCTTTGGAAAACAGAACCGCCAGCTGAAGCTTCGTCTGTTCCCCATTGCTCAGGGTGCCATAGGGACGGTACAGCACCTCGTCATCCAGCTGAAGCTTGTCCATCTCCCGCTGCACCCGCCAGAATTCATAGTCCGGGTGCATTGCCTCCACGGCGTCAATTGCCAGGATGCTCTTGTCCGCCACCGAATAGGGGAAGTAAGAAAACTGCACTGAGGCAGAAATACTCCCCTGATAGCCGTACTTTCCCAGCAGCAGATTCAGAAAGGTGGTCTTGCCCCGTCCGTTTCTGCCAGTGAAGCCCAAACGCCAGTTGGTATCCAGCTGAAAGCTGACGTTTTCAAAAATGTTTTCATAGCTGCCATCATAGGCAAAGGTCAAATTAGAAACTTGAATCAAAGACATGGTGCCCTCCCGAAATCAAAAAATGGCCGCAGGAAAGCATCCCGCAGCCAACAAAGAGCCGCCACCCCCAAGGGCGCAGCAACACCATGCCAGTTGATTCGGTGCACACCTTCCTGCATCAGGGCACAAGAAACCGGCGGCTCGTTTCAGCCGCATTCTTGTATCGCCCCATCAATCAGCAAGAAGTATTGCGCATCCTCTCAACTCCAATCCATATCAGTTGCTTTGATTATAGCAGAGAAAACCCTTTCTGGCAAGGGGGTTTGCAAAAATAGTCAAAAGCCCCTGACTGCAGGTTTTTTTGATTTACAGTGCTTTCCGATACACTCTGGAATCCCCGCCCTCAATGTCTTTGAGCATCGTATAGAATTCATATCCGTACTTTTCATACAGACCGATATGATTTGTGGAAATGTAGACGGCCTTCTCCCCTCTTTGCGCTGCCAGGCCTTCCACATAGGCCAGAAGCTTTCCGGCATAATGGTGCCCCCGGAATTCCGGGAAGGTATAGACAAAGCCGATCCAGGGGGTTAAATCCGTGGGCTGAATGTCATCCAAAGGGGCTAAGGTGCAGAAGGACACCAGCTTTTGGGTGGCTTCCTCAATGAGCATGGGCACAATGGCCGTCTGTCCCACCATTTCCTGCAGCTTTCCATCCCGCAGGAGGGAATAAAGGAACTGCCCCGCGCCCCAGTCGCTTTTCTGGATTTCTTCCAGCCAGTGGGCCTGATTGTCCGAACTGAAAAAATCAATAATCTCCATATCGTACCTCTTTTGTGAATCTCTTTATTGATTTGTGCATCCGTTTCGGTTGGGTCTTCTTTTGATTTTCATCAGCTCCAGAATATCCTCTCCCCGGGTATTGCCGTCAATGGGAATCCAGAGCCATTTGCCGTCGTGGTAGGAGGGTGTTTGGTCATATAAACGGCGAAGGGAATCGGAAAATTGCTCCGCCCGAGCTTCCAATTTTTCCCGCTCTGCCTTTCCCAGCACAACGAGCAGGTTCACCACATTCTGCTTGAAATAGAAGGTGCATAAGGTTTTCCCGCCCCGGCGGTATTTATATTCGTAAACCCAATCGCCAAAGCCTTTGTTCCAGGTTCTGTCTACATCGTAAAGGGCGTCGATCTGTTCTGCCAGCTTCCGCCAGCGTATTTCCCCTTCGGCAGTGAGCAGGGTTTGGGTTGCAGGTGCATCCATGGCTCAATCTTCTAAAATCAATTCAAACAAATAGAAATCCGTCCAGCCCACGTTGTCTGCAAACCAGCGGGCTGTCCCCCGGTGTTGGAAGCCCAGGGACTCATACAGCCGGTGAGCCGGAATGTTGGAGGCCAGGGCATCCAGCCGGAGGGCCTGTTTCCCCATCTGCCGTGCCAAGTCAATGGCAAGGGTCATGCTCTGCCGTCCCACCCCCTGATGCTGGTATTTGGGGTTGACGCACAGCAAATGCACCACCGCCGCCTGATCATCCTCCAATTCCATCCCCCAGGTGGTATCGTGATAGTCGCTGCCCTGGCTGGGGGTCAGGGCAAAGGCACAGAGAATCTCTCCCTGTTCTTCACAGGTGAACATGGCACCGGAGTGGATGTAATTGCGAATCATTTCATCCGTGGGATGCAGGCCGTAAATCCACCGGCCGAACCGCTCCATTTCCGGGGTATGGGCAATGGCATCCCGATAGAACTGGGACACCCGGTCAAAATCCCCGGGGCCCATCGGGGCCAATTTCAAGTCATTGTGTTGGGGGTTCATGTCATGCATCTCCGTTCTAAAACATCGTTGTATAACATTATAACACAACGCTCTCTTCATTGCAAGCAAAAAACAGCCCTCGATGTTTCTTCTGAACACCGAGGGCTGTCATTCACTTTTATTATCCAGCATCATCGATTTGACCTCTCTTTCTTCGGTTTGGGAGCTTACATGATCATTGGACTCACTCCTTTTCTGTGCTTTTATGATAACCCGAAATTGCTTCTTTTGCAAGATGGAATATTCCACAGAAATGTTGCAATTCTTTCATGCAACAGGTAGAAATGAGAAGTTTCCGGCAGTTTTTGATTGACTGTGCATCGGCAATATGGTATGATGAATATGTTGAGCGGTCTATAGAAGGCCGTTTTTCTATATCCTGGAAAAAGAGAGGAAACCACCATGTTTGCATTCAAGAGCCCGGAATGGACCCGGCTGCCCAAAAGCTGCAATATGGGCGAAGACACCATTGAGATCATCACCGCACCCCATACTGACCTTTGGCAGCGCACCTACTATCATTTCCGCAATGACAACGCCCCGGTTTTGCAGGTGAAAACCCGGGAGAAATTCTTTTCCTTCGTGGTGAAAACCCAATTTGAAAGCAAGCATCGGTTTGACCAGTGCGGCGTGGTATTGTATCTTGACAGCGACAACTGGCTGAAAGCCTCCATTGAATATGAAAACGAGGAATTCCAGCATCTGGGCAGCGTGGTCACCAACCACGGCTATTCCGACTGGGCCACCACCGCCATTCCGGCGGATATCAAATCCATGTGGTACCGCCTCAGCCGCCGGGAGGATGATTTCTGCATCGAATGCTCCCAGGATGGGGTATCCTTTTCCCAGATGCGGGTGTGCCATCTGTGGGAGGCAAAGGACGAAATCCGCTTCGGCATCTACGCCTGCAGCCCGGAGGATTCCTCCTTCAAGGCCACCTTTACTGATCTTGCCGTCACCGAATGCCAATGGCTGGCCCACAACGGGCAACAGCCGGACGAAAAATCTTAACATTTTCTTTTCACTTTTCCAATGGATTTCTGCTATCATGTCCCCATCAAATAGCAGGAGGCACCTTCATGGCCCATCGTTTTTCCAACCAGAATCCTCCCTCTCCCCGCTTTATTGACCCCTACCGGGATCGTCGGGGCACCGGCCCGAAAAAGCCCAGGCAGCCCCTGCCCCGGGAAACGCCGGATTTTTGGGATTTGGGGGACGGCCTTGCCATGGCCTGGCTGGGGCACAGCTCGGTTTTTCTCAGAATGAACGGCAAAAACATTCTGATTGATCCCATTTTCAACCGCTATTCTTCCCCGGTGCCCTTCATCGGCCCGAAACGCTTTCCGGGAGAGATCATCACCCCGGCCCAGCTGCCCAAAATCGACCTGGTGCTCATCACCCACAACCATTACGACCACCTGGACAGAAGCACCATTCTCTGTCTGGATGGTCAAGTGATGCGATACATCGCCCCCACCGGTGTGGGAAACAATCTGCGGCGGTTTGGCATTGCGGCCAGCAAAATCACGGAGCTAAAGTGGTATGAGGAAGCGAATGTGGACGGCTTGCAGGTCATCTGCACCCCCTCCCAGCACAATTCCTCCCGGAACTATCTGGACTGGAACAATACGCTATGGGGCTCCTATGTGTTGAAAGACGGCACCCACATGGTTTTCGACTCCGGGGATGGAGGCTTTGGCAATCATTTTTCGGAAATCCGGCAGCGCTACGGTGCCCCCGACCTGGCAATCATCGAGTGCGGACAGTACGGGGAGCGGTGGCATACGACCCATATGTTCCCGGAGGAATCCGTCCAGGCTTGCAAGCTGCTGGAAGCAAAATTGGCCGTTCCCGTCCACTGGGGTGCCTATGTGCTCTCCAACCATCCCTGGGACGACCCACCCCGCCGATTCCAGCAGCGGGCCCAGGAGCTGAACCAGCCCTTCCGCATCCCGGTGCTGAATCAGGTGATTCCAGTTCCCTGATTGACCGCCACTGCAAGACGGCAATTTGTCAAAACAAAGCTGGGAGATTTTTCATTCCTCCCGGGATGTATGAAAGGAGCCGCCATGGTTCGGGAAGCATACGAAAATGAATTGCAGGAAATTCTCCAGCTGTATCTCCACCTGCATGAAGACCACATCCCGGAGGACAGCCGGCATCTTCAAACCACCTGGGCGCAAATCCTCCGGGACCCCAATCACCATCTGATTGTCAAGGAGGTGGAGGGAAAAATCGTCTCCTCCTGCGTCTGCGTCATCATCCCCAACCTGACCCGGAATGTAAGGCCCTACGCTTTCATCGAGAATGTGGTGACGGACAGCGCCTGCCGAGGAAAGGGGTATGCCACGGAATGCCTGAACCACGCAAAGCAAATCGCCCAAGCCCAGGGCTGCTACAAGCTGATGCTGCTCACCGGCTCCAAAAGTGAGAAAACCCTGAATTTCTACCGCAGCGCCGGGTACAACAGCGCCGACAAAACCGCCTTTATTCAATGGCTTTAAGGAAAAGCTGTCATTGCAGAAAACCCGCAATGACAGCTTCTTTGTTAATGGGCGCAATAGAATTCAATCGCCTTTGCGGCAAATTCCGCGGTGCCTTCTTCCCCGGCGTTGTCGATGTTGGCTTTGAAGCGTTCATCCGCCACATACATCTGACCCAGGCCGGAGAGGATGGGCTTGGTGCAGTTGTAATAATGCTCCGTGATGAACTGCTGCAATTCCGCCACCACAGCCTGAGCCTCTTCACCATGGGGATTGCCGGATTTCAGCTGACCCAGTTTTGCGAAAAAGGCCATCAAATCGCTGCCGTCCTGCCGGAGCTGCTCGTCGCTCTTTCCGGCGGTTTTCTCCTGGGACTCCCTATAGGCATCGGTGCTGCCCCAGCGCTGCTTTGCTTCCTCTGCAAAGGCAAGCTGCTGTTTCTTATCAAATACTGAAAAGCTCATGATCTTTCCTCCGTTTTCTTGCATTTCACGGGCGGCGGACAGGAGCCGGTCGATGTGCTCCCGCTGCAATTCCAGAAGGTGGATTTGGTCATTCAGGGCTGCCTGCCGGTCAAAGCCGGGGGTGTCCAGAATCCGCCCAATCTCTTTCAGCGGGAATTGCAGCTCCCGGAACAGCAAAATGCTTTGAAGCCGTTCCAGAGCATCCTCGTCATAGAGCCGATAGCCTGCCTCCGTCACCCGGGTGGGCTTCAGCAGGCCAATGGCATCGTAATGGTGCAGCGTGCGCACACTGACACCGGACACCTGACTCACTTGTTTAACTGTTTTCATGTTCATCCCCCCGTGATGCTTGTCATTGTACACCATGACATAAGGTGAGAGTCAAGTACTATTTTAAGAAAATCTTGAAATTTTCTCCCCAGATTGACAAAGGGAATCTCCCACGTTATGATAGTAAGAAGGAAGCCCGAAAGGAGCGGTATTCAAATGGGAGTCCAAAATGCTGAAAACGAACAATTGGAAAGAGCCAGATCGATTTTCTCCGGCTGGAATGAGACCATGATCGCCTCTTGTTTGCAGGGCGTGATGGGGAAAGCCTTTGTCTGCGGCGATGCTGCTGCGGCATTTCTGGGGGATTGTTCCTTCTATGCCGGAACTCCCTCGGAGGAGCTGCTGCGTTTCAAACCGAACCCAGAGAGTCATTTTGTCATCATGGTGCCGGGGAGCCAGGACTGGGAGCCGTTGCTGGAAGAAATCTATGGGGAAAAGGCAGAAAAGGTAACCCGGTACGCCATCCGAAAGGATACGGTATTTGACCGGGCTCATTTAGAGAAGATCAAAGCCCAACTCCCGAAGGGCTATACCATGGAGCTGTTGGGAGAGGATACCTACAGCTACTGCCAGGAAAACGAATGGTGTCGGGACTGGGTATCCCAATTTGATTCCTATGAGGATTTCCACCGACGGGGGTTGGGCATGGTGGTGAAAAAGGACGGTGTGCCGGTCTGCGGGGCATCCTCCTACTCTGTCTACCAGGGCGGTATTGAGATACAAATTGACACCCGACAGGATTTTCGCCGCCGTGGCCTTGCTGCTGCCGCTGCCGCAGGTTTGATTCTGGAGTGCATGGATCGAAACCTGTATCCCAGCTGGGATGGGGCAAATCTCTGGTCGGTGGCCCTGGCAGAAAAACTAGGCTACACCTTCGACCATGAATATGATGCCTACTTTGTAAACTGGTGAAAGGATGGGATAACATGAAGCGAATTGCTGCACTATTGGCCATCACTGCCCTTGTTGTCTGTCTTATTTCTCCTGCCCAGGCAGAAGAAACGGACTGGGAACGGGTGTATGCCCCGGTTCTGGCCAGCGCCGCCCAGCTGCTGTCCTGCGAAAACCCGGAGGAGCATGTATTGGCCTCAGGAGAAATGGGCATTCAGGAGATCCGCATGGGCACTGATGACGCTCCCCGGAAGGTGGGCTACGCCTTTCAGGATCTGAACAAGGACGGCACCTCGGAGCTGATCATCGCCCAAGTGGACAGCCAGGAATCAGAACAAAGCTATGGAAAACAGATTCTTTCTGTCTTCACCAGCATCCAGGGCCTCCCCCATCTGCTTGCAGAAGGCTGGGCCAGAAATCGATACTATCTGCTTTCCGATGGCACCCTGCTGAATCAGGGTTCCTCCGGCGCTGCCTACTCCTGCCTGGGGCTGTTTCAGCTTGACGAAACAGGGACATCGCTGAACTGCCTGGACTTTTACTTCACCTGGGAAGAGAACAACGAAATCGTGACCTATTACAATACCGACGGCACCTTTGAAGTTCCCCACGAAGAAAATCAGCGGATAGACCTGGATTTTCCCCGCATGAGTGAAATCCTGGAAGAAGATGCCCAGCCCATTTCCCTCACTCCCTTCGCCTTTTACCTGAAGGAGGAGCACCCTTCCCTGCTGGTGGCTCAGTGGAATCCCTATTCGGATGTTGAAAACTGCGTTATCGTGTCCGACGAGAAATACAGCACCCAGATCGTCCTGTGCGCCTATGAAGGCCAGGTGACGGAGGTACAGCTGCTTCGTCTAGAATTGGAAGAGGGGGACAACATCCGCTTTAAGCAGACGGTGCTGGAAACCGTTCCTTCCATCGAGCCTGGAAATCCTCTGATCGTACAGCTTGCTTTCGGCTGCACCATTCCCAATTTTGGTGTCCGATATACCGATGACAGCGGCGTGACCAGAGCCTTCTCTATCATGCAAAGCGGCATGGACGGTTCCCTGCTGATGACGGAAATCGAATAAAAAAACAGCCCTCGATGCACCAAAACTGCACCGAGGGCTATCTTTCGCTCTTCGTATCTAACATCAGCTTCTAAACCTCTCTTTCTTCAAATTGGTGACGCTCTTCATTCCCCTGAATTGCCTCCGCTCTCAATTCATATTCTGGCTGATATGATTTCCTTTTATTTCATCGGAGGATTGCATCTAACAAAGTGCGTCTGCATCGCCCAGTTTATTGGGTTTTGTGAAGGTTCTTTCTCTTACCTCTTGTCTATATTCTAGCGCCGGAGCAGTCTTTTTTCAAGCCGCAATTCTTCATAAAAATATGGGTTTCTTTTCATGCAACTGGGAGAAATCCTGGTATTTCCGCTGTCAACCGTTGACGGAAGAACTGCATTATGATAGACTAATAATGTTCGGCGGCCTTCGGGCCGTCTTATTGTTTTATTCACAGAGACACAACTCAGACCGCTGACGCACAGCAATGTGAGCATCAGCGGTCTGTTTGTTATTTTATCAGATGGTCTGCGCGATTCTTCTTGCCACGTGGACACCACTGGCGGAGGCATGGGACAGGGAGTGGGTCACGCCGGAGCCGTCGCCGATGACATAGAGCCCGGGGTGGCAGCTTTCCAGATTCTCGTCCAGCTCCACCTCCATATTGTAGAACTTGACTTCCACGCCATAGAGCAGGGTGTCATCATTGGCAGTGCCGGGGGCGATTTTATCCAGAGCATAGATCATTTCGATGATGCCGTCCAAAATTCGCTTGGGCAGCACCAGGCTCAAATCGCCGGGAGTGGCTGCCAGGGTAGGAGTGACCAGACCCTCTTCAATCCGCTTCTCGGTGCTTCTGCGGCCCCGCACCAGGTCACCGAAGCGCTGGACGATGACGCCGCCGCCCAGCATATTGGAAAGCCGGGCGATGCTCTCGCCGTAGCCATTGCTGTCCTTGAAGGGCTGGGAGAAGTGCTTGGCAACCAGCAGGGCAAAATTGGTGTTCTCCGTCTGCCGGGCCGGGTCTTCATAGCTGTGGCCGTTGACGGTAATGATGCCGTTGGTGTTCTCGTTGACCACGATGCCGTGGGGGTTCATGCAGAAGGTGCGGACGTTATCCTCAAATTTTTCCGTACGGTAGACGATTTTACTCTCATACAGCTCGTCGGTCAGGTGGGAGAAGATCACGGCGGGCAGCTCCACCCGGACGCCCAAATCCACCCGGTTGGAGCTGGTAGCAATGTGCAAATCCCGGCAGACCTGCTCCATCCATTTGCTGCCGCTGCGGCCCACAGAGGCAATGCAGCTGCGGCAGGTGTATCGCCTGTCCCCCACCAGAACGGCAAAGCCATCCGGGAGTTTCTCAATGCTGGATACCGGGGACTCAAAATGGAAGTCCACCTGATCCTTCAGTTCGTCGTAAAGCGCACCCAGCACCACCAGGTTGATGTCCGTGCCCAGATGGCGAACGGAGGCATCCAGCAGCTTCAGCTTGTTCTGCATGCACTTTTTCTTCAGAGCGGTGCCGGTGGTGGAATAGAGCTTGGTGCCTGCGCCGCCGTGGGACATGTTGATTTCGTCCACATAGCGCATCAGCTCAATGGCCTGCTTGCGGCCGATGTGCTCATAAAGGGTGCCGCCAAAATCATTGGTGATGTTGTATTTTCCATCAGAGAAGGCTCCCGCGCCGCCGAAGCCGCTCATGATGGAACAGGTTTTGCAGCCGATACAGCTTTTAATCTTCTCCCCATCAATGGGACAGCGGCGCTTGTTCAGAGCGAAGCCCGCCTCAAACACGGCAACCTTCAGCTCTGGTCTTTGCTTTTTCAGTTCGTAGGCCGCAAAAATGCCGCCGGGGCCTGCGCCGACAATGATCACGTCATAATCCATGGGAATTCCTCCGATTTTCTATGTTGTACTATATTGTAACCCATATATGTTAACATTTCAAGCAGTTTTATTTTCCGTCTCCCCCGCCAGGACCCGCTGGCGATACTTCTTTTCATGGGAATCCACCGCAGTGCCCAGCGCAAAGCCTGCCGCCATGCCGAGGACCATGCCCAAGGCCATATTCCCAGCTGACATGCCAACGGATATGCCGCAGCACATGCCCAGCATCATGTACACCATGGACATTGGGGCAATCTGCTTTTCCCGGCGGAACCGGGGGCCCTCCCGCCCTGTTGTTCCCGTGGGCTTAAAATCCAGCTTGGATAAAACACGCTGGGAGGCGGCGTTATCCGATAGGGTTTCCGCCTCCACAGCATACACATCCTTCTGAGAAAAAGCCCAGTCCAGCATCACCCGGGCGGCCTCGGTCATGTAGCCCTGGCCCCAGTAGGGTTCCTCCAGCCCATAGCCCCATTCCACGGTGCCTTTGACCGGCGGGCCCTTGAAGCATAGGTCGCCGATGGGGGTGCCCTCCCCTTTCAGTTTGATCACCCAAGGGGTATACCAGAGCCAGTTTTCCGGCTCCTTTCGGCAGCCCTCCAGCATTTCCTGATAGGCCTGGCGCAGCTCCCCCTCTTTCATCAGAAGCACCTTTTTTTCCAGCGCCTCCAGATTCATGGGAGACAGCATCAACCGTTTTGTTTTGATCGCAATGTCCTTTGCCATGACGGACTCCCTCCTTAGGGAATCTCTGAATAAATCGTCTGCGGCTGGATGGCGGGTCTTTTGCCCCATCCGTGCAGTTCTGAAATTGGGAAATACACAAAGTATTCCCTCAATTTCAGAACTTTCGGCTGAGCCAAAATCCCTCGCCACCAGCTCTTGCCGATTTAATCAGAGCTTCCTTAGTTTTGAACCTCGTGGTGCATCACGGGGCTGTCGGTTTGCAGGGGCAGGAACTGATATCCATTGTCCATCCCCCATCGGATAATGCGCTCCACTGCGTCCACGCTGCAGCTGTGAATATCATGCTGGAGCACCACCGAATAGGGATTCTCCCGGATGCCGTCCACCACATTCTGGAACACCTGATTGGCGGTTTTGGCGCTTCCGGCATCGTCACTGTCCACATTCCAGTCGAAATAGGAAAAGCCGCAGTCCTCCACCGCCTGGGTCAGGTAGGTCATGATGCCATGATTTTTCCGGCTGATGGTGTTGGAGCTGCCTCCCGGGAATCGGAGCAGCCAGGTCTCCACCCCGGTGGCATCCTGAATCACCTGCTGCATGGCAAACAAGTCCTCGAAATAGGCATCCGCCCCGGAATAGATTTCCCCATACCGATGGGAGCGGGTGTGGATGCCGATGCTGTGGCCCTCATTCACCATCCGCCGCAGCAAATCCGGGTAGCCGTTGTCCACCACGAAGAAGGTAGCCTTCACATTGTAGCGGCTCAGCACATCCAAGAGCCTGCCGGTATCCGGGCCGGGGCCGTCATCAAAGGTCAGATAGATGGTTTTGCCCTTGGGATAGATGACCCTGGGCCGGGGGGCGGGCTCTGTCACCAGTGTGCGGGTGGCAACACTCTCATGGCCCTCGCTGTCTGTCACCCGGTAGGTGAGCTGGTAGCTGTCCGGCAGGTAGCGGACAAAGGGATGGTCGATGGACACCGTCACCTGAGCCGTCAAATCTCCATCCTTCCGGTCATAGGCGGTGCAGCCGGGGTCGGAATACTTCATCCCCAGGGGCAGCACTGTCCGCTCACCGCCCAGCAGGGTCAGCTCCGGGGGATATTGGTCATAGATGGGAATGACCCGCTCCGCAGTGGCTGCATTGCCGGAGGAATCGGTCACGGAATAAAGGATTCTCCCCTCTTCCTCCGTCCGCACCACCTGAGCGGTCAGGTCGCCGTCGTAATTGTCGCAGGCGGAAAAACCAGCCTCCTGATACACCGGGGCAGCCTGTAAATCAGGCTCATCCGGCACCAGGGTAATCACCGGGCTGACGGTATCCACCACCCGGACGGTGCGGACTGTTTCCGCTTCCACGCCCAGATACGCCGCCTGATAGTTCAGCGCATAATTTCCAAGGTGCCCGGAATCCACCTGGCCGGATACCTGAATCGCAGCATCCAGTTCAACCCCCTCCTGCCAGAATCGGGTGCCTCGAAGCACCAGCCGGCAGCCGGGTTCTCGATATTCTTCTCCAAATTCCAGAGTCAGAGTCTCTCCTCCGTTGAGCTCCAACTCCAGCGCAAATTGATTGTATCCAAAAAGCAGCAAATAGGCTGCTGCGGCCAGCAAAACAACGGGCAGCAATACAGACAAGACAATCAGCCACGCCCGGCCCGGCCCTTTACGATGTTGCTCCATATCCATCTCTCCCTCGTCAGTTAACATAACGATAAAATATTCCTGTTGAAACAGCAAGAGGGATTTGCTTTTTTCGCGTTACTCCACCTGGACATCCAGACCCAATTCACTGGGAAGGAACCGGGGGCATACGCTCTCCGAGGTGACAATGACGGAGGCCGCCAGGTGTGCGCCAATCTCGCAGGCCTGGGCCAGGGTTTTTCCATAGGTCAGCCCGATGGCCGCTCCCGCGCAGAAGGCATCCCCTGCCCCGGTGGTATCCCGCACATGTACCTTTCTTGCCGGACAGTGTCCCTTGTCACCGAATCGGTCAGCATACACCGCACCCTGGCCCCCCATGGTGACGATCAGGCTGCGAAACTGGGCCGCCTGGGTCTTCCGGGAGATGATCTCCACCATCTGCTCCGGGGTCTTATCGGTGTAATCCTCCGAGAACAGGATGCCCGCCTCCTGCAAATTGCATACGAAACAATCCACATGCATCAGAAAATCCCGGCGCTCCAGGGCGATGCTCATGTTGGAGACCACGGCGAAGACCTTTTTTCCATGCTTCCGGGCCAGCCGGAACACCTGCTTGACAATCTCCTTATCGATGTCAATTTCGATGATGATGCTGTCCGCCTGGCTGAAAATCTCGTCTCCCTGGCTGTCCAGAATGTCCGCAATGGGCAGAAGGTTGGGCCGCTGAGAGATGGATGCAGCCACATCCCCGTCGCTGCCAAACACCGCCAGCCAGGTGCCAATGCCGTCCGGGGTTCTGCGGATGTAATCGGTGTTGACCTTGTGGCTTTTCAGCTTACGGATCACATCCTCCCCGATGCCGGACTCGTCCACCAGGCTGATGAAAGTGGGGCGCAGCTCACAGTTGGCCACGTCCTCTGCCACGTTCCGGCCTACGCCGCCATGAATCTGCTCCACCCGGCCTACGTTCCGCCCAGTGGGAATGAAGGTGGACTCCGGGTAGCCCTTGATGTCCACAAACACCGCACCGATCACCACAATTCCCATAAAAACCCTCTTTTCCTCTTTTTTTACATTATATCATTTTCGGCCGGTTTTTCAACACTCCCCTTCCATTTTTTCAAAAACGTGGTATAATAACCCGTGAATATTTCGTGGAGGACTGAATATGCAATCAATTGCCGAAATTCTGTCTCAGGAACTGAAACAGAAGCAAGAATATGTGGAAAACGTCATCCAGCTGCTGGACGAGGGAAATACCATTCCCTTCATTGCCCGGTATCGGAAGGAAATGCATGGCACCATGGACGACACCACCCTGCGGAATCTGGAAACCCGCCTGACCTATCTGCGGAATCTGGAAGCACGGCGGGAGGAAGTGAAAAAATCCATCGAAAACCAAGGCAAGCTCACGGAGGAATTAACCGCCGCCATTGATCAGGCCCAGACCATGACCGAGGTAGAGGACCTCTACCGTCCCTACAAGCAGAAGCGGCGCACCCGGGGCTCCATGGCAAGAGAAAAGGGGCTGGCTCCCCTGGCTGAAGCCATCTTCGCCCAGGACGGTGCCGACCCCCAGAGCCTTGCCCAGGAATACATCAACGAAGAGCTGGGCGTCAATTCCATAGAGGATGCTCTGGCCGGAGCCAACGACATCATTGCGGAAGACCTTTCCGACAGCGCCGACATCCGCAAGAATCTTCGGGAGCTGGTAATGCGCCGGGGCAGCCTGGTATGCAAGGCAGATGACCCGGAGGCCGAGAGCGTATATACCCTTTACTACGATTTCAATCAGCCCATTTCCCGTCTGCTGGATCACCAGATTCTGGCCATCAACCGGGGAGAAAAGGAGGGCATCCTAAAGCCCGCCATTACACTGCCCGGAAATGAAGGGGCTGCCCTGGTCTGCCGGGCGGCGCTGAAGCCCCAGCTGAATGTATCGTCCTTCGTCCGTGCCGCGGCGGAGGATGCCTATGACCGGCTGATCTTCCCCTCCATCCAGCGGGAGGTACGCAGCGAGCTCACCGACCGGGCCAGCCAGGGTGCCATCCACAATTTCGCCCTGAATCTGAAGCCTTTGCTGATGCAGCCGCCGGTGAAGGGCTTCGTCACCATGGGCCTTGACCCCGGCTACCGCAACGGCTGCAAGGTGGCCGTGGTGGATGCCACCGGCAAAGTGCTGGACACCAGCGTGGTCTATCCCACCTTCAGCGAACGAAAAAAGCAGGAGGCCATTGCCACCCTGTCCGCCCTCATGCGTAAGCACCAGGTAAAGCACCTGGCCATCGGCAACGGCACTGCCTCCCGGGAGACGGAGGCCATGGCAGTGGAGCTGCTGCGCTCCTTCCCCGAGGCCAGCTATGCCATCGTCAATGAAGCCGGAGCATCGGTATATTCCGCCTCCCCCCTGGCGGCGGAGGAATTCCCGGAATACGATGTGAATCTGCGCTCCGCCGTGTCCATTGCCCGCCGCCTCCAGGACCCTCTGGCAGAACTGGTGAAGATCGACCCCAAGGCCATCGGTGTGGGCCAGTATCAGCACGACTGTCCCCAGAAGGAGCTGGATGCCGCCCTGGGCGCCGTTGTGGAGGACTGCGTCAACGCTGTGGGTGTGGATGTGAACACCGCCTCCCGCAGTCTTTTGGAGCAGGTCTCCGGCCTGAACAGCACCACCGCCAAGAACATTGTGGCATACCGGGAGGAAAACGGCCCCTTCACCAGCCGCAGCCAGCTGAAAAAGGTGCCCAAGCTGGGGCCCAAGGCCTTTGAGCAGAGCGCCGGCTTCCTGCGGATTCCTGAGAGTAAGGAAGTGCTGGACAACACCGGCGTCCATCCCGAGTCCTATCCCGCCGCCAAAGCGCTGCTGAAGCTGCTGGACTGCACAGACCGGGGGCAGCTGCCGGAAAAGCTGCAAGAATTCGGCCCCGCAAAAGCTGCATCCTCCTGCGGCGTGGGAGAACCTACCCTTTTGGACATTGCCAAGGAACTTTCCAAGCCCGGCCGGGACCCCCGGGATGAGCTGCCCGCCCCCATCCTGCGCAAGGATGTGCTGGAAATGAAGGACTTGAAGCCCGGCATGGAGCTCACCGGCACCGTGAGGAACGTGATCGATTTTGGCGTCTTTGTGGACATCGGCGTTCATCAGGACGGCCTGGTGCACATCTCCGAAGTGGCCAATCGTCGGCTCCGCCATCCCAGCGAGGCAGTGAAGGTGGGCGATGTGGTAAAGGTGGTGGTGCTGAATGTGGATGAAAAGCGCCACCGCATCAGCCTGAGCATGAAACAGGCAGGTAAAACCAAGGCGAATGCATGATGCTGCGCATAATTTGTAACATTTTTCGCAACTCTTGACATATTTCGTTACTTGTTGTATACTTTCATCAGTAAATCCATGATTGGAGTTTTTTCTATGGGTAAATTACTGCGATTTGTGGTGCCTGTTCTGCTGGCACTGCTGGTGGTGGCCAGTATTTTCTGGTATCTGTTTGATTATGACCGGGCCTTTACCAGAGACATTCTGTTGAAGGAAGCCCGGGTCAACGATGCCCGGGGGAATTCCTCCCTCTCGGCCTGGTTCTATAAGCTGGCCTATGCCCACTCCGGCAACGACGAGGAAGTGGCCTTGGAGCTTGCGGGCCAGTACCGTTCCGACGGCAACTACACCAAGGCGGAGGTCTCCCTGTCCCAGGCCATCAGCGCCTCCCCCAGCACCGCATTGTATACCGCCCTGTGCGGCACCTTTGTGGAGCAGGACAAGCTGATGGATGCTGTGGCGCTGCTGGCAAATATTCCGGATGAGACCATTCGCAGCCAGCTGGAAGCCCAGCGTCCCACTGCCCCCACCGCCATGCAGGAGCCCGGCTTCTACAACACCTATATCAATGTGGAGCTCTATTCCTCCTCCGGCACCATTTACTACACCACCAACGGAGAGTACCCCTCCATCGACAGCGAGCCCTACACCGGGCCCATCAAGCTGCCCTTGGGCGAAACCGTGCTCTACTGCATCAGCGTGGATGACAGCGGTCTGGTCAGCCCCGTCAGTGTCCTGGCCTATACCGTGGGCGGCGTGGTGGAGCCTGCCGTGTTTATGGATGCGGATATGGAATTTGCCATCCGGGACGCTTTGGGCATCACCCGCACCGAGAGCCTTTACACCAATGACCTTTGGGCCATTACCGAATTCACCGTCCCCGCCCAGGTTTGGACGCTGGAAGACCTTTCCAAGCTGACTCGCCTGGAAAGCCTGACCATTCAGAATCTGCCCAACGGCTCTTTGGCAGATCTGGCCTCCCTCACCGAACTGAGATCTCTAAATCTCAGCGGCTGCCGGTTCTCCCCCTCGGAGCTGCGGGTGCTGGAAAATCTGCCCAATCTGCAAAAGCTGGTTCTTTCCAACTGCGGCCTGAGCACCATTGCGGATTTGGAAAACGTGACCGGCCTGACCTACCTGGACATCAGCAACAACACCATTCGGAATCTGGAACCCCTCATGGGGATGACCGGCATGCGGGAGCTCTACATGCAGCTCAACGCCATCACCTCTTTGGAAGCGCTGACCTCCATGTATGATCTGGAAAAGCTGAACATCTCCTTTAACTCCGTCAGCTCCCTGATTCCTTTGGGGCTCTGCGGCAAGCTAAGCTGGCTGGATGCCTCCAACAACACCATTTCCAGCGTCAATGGCATCGCAACACTGCAGCTGCTGACCACGCTGTCGCTGAATTACAATCAGCTCTACGATATCTCCCCTCTGGGTGCCTGCATCCAGATGAAGGAGCTGAGCTTTACCAACAACTCCGTCAGCGATATCTCCGCCCTGGCCTCCATGAGCAATCTGGAAATCCTGGACTTCTCCTATAACAATGTCAGCTACCTGCCCTCCTGGCCCCAGAACTGCGCTCTGCGGGTGATTCAGGGTGCCCGGAACCAGGTGACCAGTCTGAACGTTCTGGGCGGAATGCCGAATCTGACCTATGTCGCCATGGACTACAACCAGCTGACCGACGTAAACAGCCTCGCCAACTGCCCAAACCTGGTTCAGGTCAATGTCTACGGCAACGCCATCTCCGATGTGTCCGCCCTGACCCAGCACAGCATCATCGTCAACTACGACCCGACCTAAAGCGAAATAAAGAAGCCCAGCGGATTTCCTCCATCCTAAGATGGAAGTATCCGCTGGGCATTTTTTATAAAAAAAGAAATCCCGAAAAGCCTCGAAGCTCTAAGGGATTTCTTTGGTGGACTTGAGGAGATTCGAACTCCCGACCCCCACAATGCGAATGTTATGTTTTACTTATATTATCCCTTTATTTGTTGGATTTTAATATAATAATTGGTATTATATCGAACAATCCTCCAAGTATTTTCTTGTATGTTATCGCAGCTTTTTTTCTTTTGGGTACCCATCGGGTACCCATATTATATAATCCAGACTCAATCCATATATATTTTTGAGCCAGTAGCTCCTGTTTGCTTTTGGTATTTTCCATTGTACGGATTCAGAGCATTTTTCATCATCCTCGCAAAGACAAGCTGTCCAAGTCTCTGCCCTTCTCTCAGGACAATAGGACGATTGCTGGAATTGAAAAGCTCCAACGTAATCTCACCTTCAAAACCAGGGTCAACCCACCCGGCATTTTGGACGCACAATCCAGTTCTGCCGATTGAGCTTCTACCCTCTACAAAGGCACTCAGATTTTTGGGGAGCTTGAAATACTCCCTCGTGGTTGCAAGAACAAACTCGTGCGGCCCTAAGACATATTTGGATGTGATTATGGTTTCATAATCAATCGGATGGTCAAGCTCTAGCGGAGTTCCGTCATCACAAATATCTCGTGTGAAAGAATTTCCCAAAGTAATATCAACACTTGCTGGCTGAATTTGATTAGGATCAATATTTCGTATCTCTAAGTCCTGAAAAGACATTAGAAGACGAATCTCACCATCGGATAATATCATATGTTACTCCTTTTGTAAATATCCATTTTGATTGTTTTATTTCTGGCTTCTATTTTGCACCTGTATGTGGGTTTCAACAGGAGCGGCACATTTAGATACTATGTTATGGTTGCTTCCATTTCACATCTGTATGTGGGTTGCAACGCCTGAGCGGGGAACTGATACTAAGCACCAGCGGCTTCCATTTCACACATGCATGTGGGTTGCAACATGTAAGGGCTTGGGAACTGGCGGAAGAATTAGCTTCCATTTCACACATGCATGTGGGTTGCAACTGCCGGAAATGGCATTTGAACGTCCTTTTTTAACTTCCATTTCACACATGCATGTGGGTTGCAACGGCATAAAAAGTGTAAATGGCTCCGAATATCGGAGGGTGGATTGAACCTTACCGAGTGTTTATTTATGCAAGAATAAATTACTTCTCGGCCTGAGGACGCCAAGTCGCCCTTTTTGAGTGCGAACCTATCAGAGATTATCTGTTCACTTTACCTTCGCACTGTTTTTAATCATATCTTCGATACCTGGAATGCAAATATTTTGAGCTGCATTTATGTCAGCGTGTCTTGTATATCCACACTTCTCACAAACAAATTTGTGACCCTCAACTAGGTTTCTGGATGAAATATAACCGCAAGAAAAACATCTCTGAGATGTATATTGAGGCTCGATATATCTCACCTTTATACCATTTGCTTTTGCCTTATATTCAATTTTGTTCTGTAGGTCATAGTAAGACCAAGTCCTCAAAAACTTCTTGTCTTCAGCATTTGAAATTCCAGTCAAATCCTCCATTTGGATAACACCGCATTGATTTTTTACGGCGACTTCTACAATCCACCGAGACCACGCATGATTTTTGGTGTCTCTGAAATTTGCAATTCTCTTTCCGATTCTCTCTGCTGGAGCCATTCTAGTATAATACCCATGCCCAACAGAACCATCTCCAGCAACCGGGCGAGACATTTTAATTTGTCTACGCATCTCTTCTGTTTTGGCTCTGAATCTCTCAATCTCATTGCTACCAATCATAAATTCCTTTCTGGAATCATTGATTGCCGCAGCTATCGGAACCAGAACGCCCAAATCCAGGCCAAGCACTCTATCTGGATTCAGTTCTGGCTTGTCCTTCTCGAATTTGTACGATAACGCCATGCACCACTGTCTTTTTCGTCTGTCATACTGGAGTTCGCTGTCACAATGCCTATATTCTCCAGACAAGCACCGCTCTACAATCGCAATGCTGGATTCGCACTTGTGGAAAATCTCGAATGTGCATCGTCCATTCACCAATCCATATTGTTTTACGCCTTCGTTGGAAAACAGAGAAAGTGTCATGTAGTATTTGCCATTTTCTTGGCTGAACGCTATAGATTTATTATGTAACGGAATTGGCTGGTCTTTTCCAAATGATGGGATGCTTCTGTCTCCCCTCAAAATGTCCTTCCATTCAGTTTTCAGCTTCTTACTTATTTTTTGCTGTAAACTAGAAATGTTTCCGGTATTGCTATAGGGGAGCTTACTTTTCACAATGCTATATAAATCAGGTTCAGGATAACCCTCAGCCTTTTTTACGATGTGGAGATACATTTCACTGGCAATCGTATTTTTGGCTTGACGAACTTGGTTCTGCATCTCCCACAATCTTGAGCACAACGTCTTATAATCCATGTCAGGTTGGTCTTGGTAAATCAAATAAAACTTCGTTACGCTTACCATTGATATTCCTCCCATTCAATTATCAATTGGAGCAGGTGACGGGAATCGAACCCGCACAACCAGCTTGGAAGGCTGGTGTTCTGCCATTGAACTACACCTGCATATGGAGCCGATAATCGGACTCGAACCGACGACCTTCGACTTACAAAGACGCTGCTCTCCCAACTGAGCTATACCGGCGTGTGTGTGCCACAGTTTCCTGTGGCACTGATATGGTGGATTACTTCATGATTTCATCGACATTGATAATCGGGGTGCTAGCTCCACCGGAGATAATCGGCAGCTTTCCATCCCACTTTTCATACATCTGCTTCTTCAAGAGTTCCTCAGTAATGCTCTCAGACATAACCTTATTTGCTTCAGCTTCTGCATTGGCTTTAATCAGCATTGCATCTGCATCAGCCTTTGCCGCATCAATCTTTGTCTGATTCTTAACGGCCTGGGCTTCAGATTCACGATTTGCGACAAAAGCAGCATTGATAGCACTCTGTACAGACGGGTCATCATACTGGATTCCGTCTTTCATGCCAAGAACCGTGATGGTAATGCCTCTGTCAGCAAAATAAGAGGTCACATCATTTCTCACATAATCCATAATGGCTTGTTTCTCAGTCAAAATTTCAGCCATCGTATACTTTGCGCAAATCTCCACAAAATCAGATTCAACCCTCGCACGAATCTCACTGTCCATAATATCAGCCAAGGATTTGTTGTTATAAGAATACAAAAACTTTACAGCATCTTGCTCAGTGTAAATCTGTGCAGAGCAATTCATGCCAACACTAAATCCGATGGACTCTTTGGATTCAGCATAAATAGCCTGATTATTGGTGGATGTACCAATATTTGCTGTGTCTGCCCATTCTCTTGTAACCGGAGTTCTGTCAACAATAATCAGCATATTATCGGCAATCCACTGGTGTTCCATAGGACCGACCTTCTCACGGGTGTATGTAATACTTACCTGTTTGGCTGCAACCTTCGCTTCATTCAAAAGTTCCTCAGATTCAAAGGATGCCTGGTTCGCCGTGTTTCCCTTCAGGGGAATCAGAAATGCGGTCTGATTGGCCTCGATGGTATGTACCTCTCTGCGAGAGCAAGCGCACAAGCAAAAGGCCATCAACGCAAATACAACAATGAGCTTCACGATTCTACTGAATTTGTTCATTTGTCATTCTCCTTATGATAAAAAGTAATATAATAGACGAGGCGAGCAGAATTGAAGATAAAACATAAAACGCCCCATTTATCACTGAAATATATGAATTGTATTTCAGAATTCCATCAATCTGCATCTGAACCGCTGCCAAATGCTGATTGATTACATTTATCAAATAATCCTTCAGAGCAATCAAGAATATCTGAACCAATCCATATCCGGCAGATATGTAAATCATATTCTTTTTCATTCTCTTTTTCCCTTTACTCGAAACGTACCTGGCTGAACAAAACTTCCGAAAAATCTTTTAGCAGTTCAGATTGGGGAGATACTTCCTCACAATACTCATCAACGTTGCTATAGTGGTTGTCGTCCGTTTCACATTCCCAATCATTCCACTCCTGGGATTTTTCATCCCACATCTCCAGACCGCCAGTATTGCAATAGTCACCTCTGATATGATTGTTCATCAGGAAGCAGTCATATGCAGCAAGCAAATCCAGAATTTTCTTGCCTTCTTCGACGCTGGTTACCGGAATAAGCATCGTATTGGATGCACCTAACTGAGGATTCCACCAAACACGGAGTTTCTGATTCATGTCATTATTCTTTGCCATAGTATATCCTCCATTCAAACAGATACATTTCAATTTCTTCTTACTTATTGTGGGGACTAAGTATCACCCCACTGTAAGCCCGAACTCCGCTCTTTGGCGTACTCATTACCGACAACCTTGGTAGGCATACTTTTCATTTTCTCAACCATATGGCCAATATGATTGACAGCTATACCAACTGGATAAAGATTTTTGATTTGCAACTATCTTGTCGTGCAAATACTGTCTAACCTTATCAGTAACCAATGGTGGGCCATCAGGGACTCGAACCCTGAACGATCCGGTTATGAGCCGGAAGCTCTGACCAACTGAGCTAATGGCCCATGTAGACTTGTTTTAAGTCAGGGTTCGACTGATACTACCCAAAACAAGCAAAATTCTCGTATCAATCTATCCAACATCGGATGGTGCCCCAGAAGAGAATCGAACTCCCGACCCTGTGATTAAAAATCACATGCTCTACCAACTGAGCTACTGGAGCATGGGTGCCAAGCTTAACCTCGCACGATGAACCTGGGAGGCGGAGCGACGGAGCAGTGGAAGCCGCGAATCGCAAGCCGCAGAGTGGCTCACACCTTCATTGCTTATCCCGAAGGACTCTAGCCTGACGAGAGGATGCACATAATATCTTACCCACGCAAGGTCAGCATTTACCTTGCTAGACCACTAAGGCAGGTCTTCCATTCCCCTACTCATACCCTATGCTACTCCTATCACTCCACTGTTAGCTAGACAGTCGCAGGTAGTCTGGTATTTTCAGTCAAAGCGCTAGGAAGCAAATCTACTTCCCTCTGGAATCGTACCAGACCATCAATATTCTGTGTTCAGAATATCGAATCGAGCCTCGCTTTCTTTTTACTTATCCTGTGACTTCTTCTCAGAAGATTTAGCTTTCCGCTTGTCCCGACACGCTTTGCAACGGTTCGGCAGCTCAAATCCATGGTCATCGTAGAATTTCTTCTCTCCGACTTTGATTTCAAAAGTCTCCCCACAGGTCTTGCACTTCTTTTCACAGAAGACATCATTGCTGTTAAGGTTTTCCATTTTTACCACTCCTTTCTGCTTTTCAGCCATGTTTATAGAGATGCACCCTTTACGGCTGCTCGACTCTGCTTATCAAGAATCTCCATCAAAGCAGGGAAATTGATCAGGCATTTTCTCCCAGAATAGAAGCAAGGAAGCTCACCACATTTCTGCATCTGAAGCAGTTTTGCCCTGGAAAGTGTGCCTGTTGCAGCAATTTCATTGATTGACATGAAGATTTTTTCCATTGAAGTTCCTCCTATTTTTTCCTGGAGGGAATCTCATTCCCTCCAGATTGTTTACTTTATCGAGAAACACTAGCTACAACGCTATCAATCAGCGCATTGCCAGCCATAATTCGGCCCCAATTGTTTTCCTTATAATTCTTGGTGTTGCGGATGGGAGCCGTGTGAGTAACCATGTCGGACATTGCATTCACAACACCCCATGCCGTGTTACGGAACTTCTCAATGTCCGGCATGTAGTAGCAAATCATAAATTCGTCCTTCATCTTCTGAACATTGTTCTTTACACGGTCAGAATCAGTTTCCTTCACCGGGAACAATTCATTAAGAATCTCCTGAATCTGGTCATTGGAAATATGCTTATTTGCAAGCTTATCCGCTTCAATGGCGAGGCTTTCCATGTACTGTGCCCCATATTCAAGGCACATCTGAGCTTCGTGCATCTTCCCCTCAATGTTGCCAATGTGCTTCGTAGACCACTTTCTCTTTGCCTGATTCAAGGCAAGATTCAAAGTGTTGTTGCAGACAACCCGGATGGGGGTCATGCAAACCTGAATGGAACCAGTTCCATCATGTGCATTGGTAAAGCACATATAGGGAGTAACTTCATCCCCGACAACAGTCTCAGTCGGAAGCTTTGCAAGCATCCAGACCTTTTTCCCTCCATAAAGACTTCCAGCAGTTTCATAGCGGACATCACCGCCAATGAGGTTGTCAGTAAAGGAGAACGCTTCTGCATTCTGAACGACCTTATAACGGTCACTCACAATTCCAAGTACCGCCCCATCAGTGCTTCGCACATTGGCCTTGAAGCCTTCAATAACATTCCCATAATCACCAAGGAGAATGTCATTCTGTTTGACTTCCCAATCCAATCCAGCCAGCTTCAATGCCTCTGCACTGTTAGGAGCCTCCTGAACTTTTGTTCCAAGTCCATGCCAGGGAGTTTCACGCACATACATCATCGTTTCAACATTTGCACTCATATTCATTCCTCCTGTACATTATCCATCTGGTTAAGTTCCGTCCATTCATTTTCCCCGATCTCCCGGGGACGTAGGTATTATATCACAATATTTCGATTTTGTCAATACCTTATCATTTATTTACTTTCCTTTTATCTTTTTGCTTCGGCTATGTATGGCAGCATTGAACATATACTGCTGTATCACCCCGGCATATTCTCGATATTTGCCTATTGGAAAATTGTCCTGATAATGCTCCTGAATAATTCGCCTCATCCAAACATCAACAGGAAAACACGACAGTTCATGGAGGCCAAATAGCATGATGCAATTTGCAACTTTTTCTCCGATTCCGTAAATCTGGAGCAATTGCTCTTTTGTTTTCAAATCACTCAGGACAATTTCTCCATCTACTACCTGTTTTGCCAACAAAAGAATATATCGCTCCCGATACCCAAGCCTGGCAGATTTTAGTTTATCTTCATCCAGCAGTTCCTCCGGCGTTGGGAAAGTCCAATACTCCACACCATTCTCAGAAATCTTTCTTTCTCCACAACTCCGGCAAAGCATTTCAATGCTTTTTTTAATTCTGGGAATATTGTTCTGCTGGGAGATTATGAAAGATACCATGGTTTCCCATAAGTCCTGATGCAAGATTCGGATTCCGCTCCCCTTCTGTGCGGCAGATACCAGATATATATCTTCGGAGTCTATGGATTGAATTATACTTCCATAGTCTGTTCCCAAATCAAAATATGCAGCCCATTTCTCAACGAACGCTCTTTCTGAGATTCCAAATATCTCTATTGTATCACTTCCTGGCTTCTGCATCAGCTCCAAATACTTTCCGTATGCTATCAGCGTATATGTATCAGGCTTTGACGGATTCGGATTCATTCTGAAGCATTGACCAGAGGATGCAATTTGTCGGACATCGAAATTCTTTGACTTTACTATAACTCTATCCATCCAGACTTTCCCCTTAATTGTTCCCTTTTCTGCCCATGGTGTAATTATCTCTTAGAGCAAAAAACTTCTTCCTCAGAACGTTTTTGAAAGATTCCGACGATTCTCTGTACCTATCAAAGAATGGAGCAGTTGTAAACTCTCTGTCATACCATACACCAGCAGAATCTCTTGCTTGCTCGATATAACACCACTCTAACCATCTTCGTTCTCCGCAGATGGATATTGGAGCAATAGCAAACCTTTTTATCACTCGTTTATATTCTTTCTTGTATTTCATATCCAATTACTCCTGCCCAAACGTCATTTCAGACCGATTTTTCCCCTCCTTGAATTGATTCCTTACGGTGATAGATCCATCATTATTCAGCACGAACCACAGCATATCAGGATAGATCGGTCTGGAATACCCAGATTTCCACGCATCATAAACCTGGCAAGCCAACAGATATGTAGAATCCAGATAATACGCATCTTCTTTATATCCCTGCCATTGGTTCGGTCTATTGATTTCATCAATCAAAGATTTTCCGTAGCCATTCCGGTTGTCCTCAGTCCGGTTGATTGCAACCCACATGATGATTTTTTTCACATCATCACTTCTATGCCCTCCTACACTATCTGCAAGTCTGGCAAGTGCAATGATGTTCTTTTCATCATAACTGGGTTCAACTGGCTCAGTGTCCTCAAACCCATATGTTTCTGCAATGGCAGCTTCGTGTTCCATGATATTGGTCATAGGTGCCTCTTTTGCTCCACCATGATTATATAACAAGAACCCGAGTATCAGGATAATAGGTAAATAAATCCGAATGTCCCAATACCAATTCACTCTTCGTAATAGGACGATACCATTTTTCTTGCGGAACTTGCCTTGAGATTTTACCATCATATTTACGCCCCCATTTCCATAGTTTTCTGAATTGCGGAAATCGCAATCTCACATACATCGATAGTCCGCTGCCACTCTTCCGTCATGGCACATCCGTTAATTTTGGGTCCCATCAAACACAGCCGAATTTCTTCTTCCAAATACCCGATTGCTTCTTGCTTTGTCATTTCATTTCCTCCTGTTTAGATATTTTACGTCTAATCAGCTCGACTAAGTTTTCACAGACATCAATGCAGTCATCCCATCCATTTACATACGGGTCGTACTGTGGATATTGAATGTTATTCAATTTCACAACGCTATCCCTGGAAGCATTTAGCTGTTCCAGAAGTTCATCCAGGTACTTTATCATAATTTGATACCTGAGGCAGATTCGTTAATTCCTCCATGCTTCGTGAGCATGGCATCTACAATAGGAATCGGAACATAGGTGTAGCGGAGATTCACACGAACCTTATCGCCGCATTTAATCTCATTCCCTTTTCTATCCAAAAGGCCGGTTGGAAGTCCGATTTGTTCCATCTTACTCCGTGGCGTAGGTTTCCATTTTCTGTCTCTGCGCCTTCCTGTTTTAAGATTGGATTTATGTATGGTTTTTCCGTTCATATTCAATCTTCTCCACGCTGTCAAACCCTGTTTCTGTGATTCTGTTCCCGTGTGCATCCTCCAGGTCATATCCTCTTTCAGATATATTTACAATGCAGACCAATGTTCCCTTTTCAAAATATCCGGCGTAGCTGTCCACCTTGCGGCTCGTAAGTACAATATCACCCGCCTGAAAACCATTATCATGCTTAATGTATGCCATATATTTTCCTCCTTACCGCCAGCATCCACACACGATTGTATTGTTGGGTGCTTTTCTGTTTATCCTCGTAAATCTGATTTCTTTTTCCGTGTCCTCATCGTTGGCACGGTAGACAGCCATTGTATCAATCACCTGAAAATAGTTGTTACATTTTCCGCTTGCCAACCTTTTCAGAGCCGGGAAAGAGTTCGCACAAACTTTTCCGACATAAATATCACCGGCATATATTTTCGCTGCAAACTTCATACTTTCCTCCTACTTATTCGGATTATTACGAAAGAATCCCATTTCTTCTAGGGATTCAATAACCGTTCTCAGTTTCATATTTTCCTCCCATTATTTGATGATGCTGTCAAAGAACCTACGCAGCGGAGTAGAATCATCCTCACAGATAATCAGTTCCATGTTGCATCTCTGGCAAATTTTCCTGAATGTGCTGGATTTGAAAAACTTCTTATCCTGGCAATCCAGTTCATATTCACTGAAATATCCATCAGTAGTTTGATAGCTTTTTGTTGCACCAGACCAGATAGACAATTCCCTCATAAACTGATTAAAGAATTGGTTGTTTCCAGAACAATATGCAAAATATCCATAACCATGAGGCAAGGTGATGGAATCTTTCGTTGCAGGATTTCCCTGAATATCAATAATGATTTTCCCCATAATGTCCTCCTTACCATTTACTATACTTTTTCATCAATGGCTCTCCAGTCAATTCATGCTTTTTTCAAACAAATCCAAACCAGGAACAAAAACCAAAACCATCACAACAACCATCCAAAAATACACATTCACATTCATTCTCAATTTCCTTTTCTTTATTTACTCAGTTGCAGTATCTTCTCCATGCGGCATATGCCGTTGCTCTTGTCTTGTGGTTGCTGTCTTTAACCTTCTGTCCCCACTGATTCCGAATGACAAGTTGCGCTGTCCCATCTTTTTTATCTGTGATGGAAGCTGTTACACCATAATCCTTGTAAAAAGTTTTCATCTTATTACCTCCATTCTAAATCAGAATTGTTGCTTAGTTCTGGTACTTGTAAATGAGTGGTGTTGCTTTCATAATATCATTCATGGTCTGAGCATATTCAATCGCTTCAGATTCTGTTTTGAACTCAGCAACTCCAACAGTTCTGTTCGTGAAAATGTTTATTTCCTTGACAATGTAAGTCATACTATTACCTCTCAGTCATAGCATTTTTATCAGAACGATTCTGCAATAGTAGCACCTGTATTAAAGTCATACAGCCCACAAAACTCGCAGAAATTACATTCCTCTTCGTATACTTCCAATGCAGTTTCAAGGTCATAAAACACTCTGCTCATCCCGAAGGCATTTCTTATAACATACATAATTCATTCTCCTTTCTGGTTGGCCTGTTATAACAGGAAGTAGGCATAGAGGTATTTTTCAAACTGCTGCTGGGTTAGGGTATTGGATTCTACCATCTCAAGAAATTGCTTCAAACTGTTTACATTGTCTAATGCATTCTGCTTATCGGAAGGGCTCTCGCAGAAAACTGATTCTGAAAATTCTATCCAGTGGGAGATTTCTTTTTGGATTGCTGGAATCCATTCTTCTTTGTTGATGCTGATAACATTTGCGTTCTTTCCCATTGTTCTTTCTCCTTCCCTGTAGCTACTCTGTTTAACGAACCCAATCAAAATGAACTTCAAAGCATTCAAATGTCTTACAGTCCACACGGTTCAGGTGGTGGTTGGTGTCCCAACTTCCGGTTCCGGCTGCGTAGAACCCGCCATGCCCATAATTTCGGGCAACCGGGCGGTATTCGGTTCCTTTGGTTCCGGGAACCAACTGATAAATGGTGGTGCAATAAAGGTTGTCATCACCAGCAAGGATATTGGCTGTTTCAGCCATTGCATCCAGCAATTTGGTGCTTGTCAATCTGATATACGCATCTTCATGGTTATGTCCAGCCTTATGGTCAGTATTCACAACATACTTAGCAGCTTTCATGTTATCTTCCTCGCTTTTCCATCTGGTTAAGTCCTGCACATTTTTTTGTGGTCCCTCTTGACCACGCTGGTATTATACCACATATTTTCATTTTTGTCAATATCTAATTATGTATATCAAGAATAAAAGAAAAGCCCCACCCAGACATATTGTCCAGGTGGGGCAAGAATAGAGTGCCCTACAAATGAACCATTGTTGCTTTATGGCCCAGGGCACTATGACTTTCCGGCTGGAGGTATTGAGCCGGAACTAACATCAAATTGTTATCCCAAATAATCAAGGCATACCCATCCACCTTCTGAAATCCGTCCCCATCCATCTTTCTCTTCCAAAACGGTACAGGCAGTTCCTTTCTGGAGCTGCTTCAGAATGGGGTTATTGGTTCCAGGTGCTTCTCTCACATTCAAGAGGGTAGCTTTCACAGACCTCAAATATGGAGGCTGGTTGACTAATTCCTTGATGTCTTCAATATTTCTGTTAGAGAATTTCTGATAATATCCATCCCCAAAGGATGCTCTTTTTTGTCTGACTGCCTCGCTGGTATCTGCCGGACACTCAAACCGGAGCAAAACAACATCAGATGCCTGTCTAACAGAGGTAGCGGTTTTCAGGGCTTGAAGCACCGCTGTGAATCGAGTTTCCAATTCAGACATCAAGAACTCTGCTTGCATCTTCCTGTTTCCAATAGATGCTTTCTTTGACTGAGCAAACGATAGCAGATTTTTCTTACGGGTGCTGTCAGTCCATTGGGCAAGGCCATACCCGGCATAGTCGCTGCCAAAGTTCTTGTATGTTCCATTGTCAACTGCATCTGTATAGCTCTTGCTGGTATGTCCGAGACGTGTTCTTTTCGACATTTCCAGATTCGCCGCAATCAGGTTGCTTTCTGCGTTCAGATTTGCAAGCAGACCGGATACGCCATAAGCATTTCCAATCTTCTCAATGAAAAACTTCCACAAAAATTCCGGGGAACTGGAATAATCCGCAGTTGCGTACTCAGATGGTGAAGTCTGTCCAGTCGATGATGCGGCTGCATCTTTCACAGGAATTGTGAGCCTTTGCCCGGGATAAATCATATACGGAGACTTAATTCCATTTGCATCTGCAATGGTTTTGTACGTCTGTCCCTGGTACTTTGCAGCTATCTTAGCAAGAGTATCACCACTCTTTACAATGTAGACAACTCCAGTCTCAGCAGGTTTTTGGTCATTAACTGGCGCAGAACTGGATGAAGTGTCAGACTTTCCATATCCAGCACAGGCAGCAGCTCCACCAAAGGTTGTCCGACTCTGCTGTGCATGACCATACCAGAACGACTTGTATGTCCGTGTGTCGATGTGAACAAAGTTTCCATCAGTACCTTCGTAAAGGCCGATTCCAAGGACTCCAATGCTCTCGGCATATGCAGCAACCGCTTTCGGCGGTATGCCCTCTACAACAATATCAGCAGCCATGCCACGGGTATGGTAGGAGCCAACTGCACCGTTCACGCTTCGGTTGTAGCTTTCGCATCGATAGGCGCTGGTGATTGTGACTTTTCTCCCGAAATGGTTCCGAATCTTCTGGAGATATTGCCAAAGCAGTTCATCAATCAGAATTGTTGTACAAGTGCATCCTCTTCCAAGGCCGCATCTGAACTCGTCAGAATCAAAATTCTCACTTAGCTTCTCAGGTTTTCCTTTCAGGTATGTTTTTACAGCCATGTTTCATCCCTCTTTATCCGGCAGCTATATCTTCTGTTATTTCAGGTTCTTTTTTCTCTTTCTTTGTATCAGTGCATTTTATCAGCCCCAACACACCAGCCTCGCCTCCTGCAAACGTAAAAAACGAAACAATGAGTGTATCAGGAACTCCACCAAATTTTGCATATACAAATGTCATGGCGGCGGTGAAAACGAACACCGCCGCCAAAACGGACACAATGATAATTTTTGAGAACTTTACGGGGTCTTTACGGCGTTTGACACGCTTCTTGTGTACTTCCTTCTCCAAACTCATGCAGAATTTCCTCCAAATCAAACTCTTCGTCTTCTCCTGTGGAATCTTCTACCAGATACTGCATCATTTCATCCTTCAGAATATCCAGCTCCTGCACTGCGGATTCCATCAGTGCTAAGGTAATATCATTCACAGGAATATGGAACATTTTCATCAGAGACAAAACATAGTTTTTCTTTCCAGGCTTCTCGATGTTCCCTGCCTCAGCCTGTTTCTCAGCAGCCTGGACAAACTTCTTAATGACAGAATACCAAATCTGCTGCTTTGCCCAAGGCAAAATGTAATAGGTCAGCAGCAAGCCAATGGCGTAAAACACCAGCTTCATAACCAGGGGAATGATTTCCAACAGTTGTTCTTTCATAATTTTCCGTCCTTTCCTTTTTTACAAAAATTCGTGGTTTTCCATACACCTGTTATATATTGCTTCAATTCGTTGCGTGGCAATGACCGTCTTTTCATTTCTGAAGTTTGGGTGCTCCTTGCAGTAAATCTCATAGGAGGTAATATCATCCAGGACATTATCGAACGATTCCTTGCTATGCTTGTCCCCCCGATATACTTCATCCGCAAATCTTAGAATCCGTACCCTAGCATTTTTTACATCGCTCTCTTTTGTCTCGTGTTTCATGCTGTCGAGTTCTTTTCTCATTTTCTCAACTTTTCCATCCAGGAGATTGATGTCCTTTTTTAATCCAAAGGTAAGGGCATTTCCAATCCAGCCAAGCAAAGCCGACCAGGGATTGATTTTGATTTTCGATACTTCGATAAGTGACAGCAAAACAAAAATCAGAATCTTCCAATTTGACAATGCTGCCTCCATGATTTTATCAAGTGTCATTTTTTACATTCTCCTTGCTCCGTTATTGTCTCTTTTCTAACAAATATTTCCTCAGCCAGAATAAAGAATCATCCCCCTGCATGTACATACAGGAGGATATTTGTTCAATATGAGACTTTCCAATCACCTACGAAATCGATGGTTGTATCATGGTCATATTCAGACTCTTCATCAGTCCCATCTTTTATGAATGTGATTTCCGAAGTAGTCCTATTGATAACTATATAATTAACAAATCTTCCAGGTTTACTAGAACTGTAATAGTAGTTGCCAAGCCCGCCGCTTGTTGCAACTAAACTAATGTACTGAATACCGTTTACAACATTCCTTGTATCGTAATGTGTATGGCCCGATATGTAAGCAATAACTTTGTTAGATTTATTCCCGGAGTAATCAAAAGTAACACTACTTTCAAAGTCCTTTGTGGTATTTGTTATAGTGCCACTATTATTTGACGCATATGCTTCAATTATATCCATCATCATTTTTCCGCCATATGTAGACTTCATAAATCTTGATGGATTGTGGTGAGAGATAAACAGGACCTGCCAGCCTGACTCATTAAAATAAAGATGGTCGGCAACGAAATTTAGTTGCTCATTTCGGAATCCAGAAATCTGTATCGCAGGATATTGTAACGTATTATTCTCTTCATCTAATGTTGTTGGAACATCGCATGAATTCAGAATGAAAACTCTTATTTTTCTGTTTTTGATGTCAAAATACCCATAGCCTTTTTCAAGGTAATCAACATTTCGTTCAATGTCATTATACCTCTCTGACAGTAAAGAATTCCATCTCTCAATGTCATTCACATATCCATTTACGTAATCCGTGTGCATTGAGTTGTCATCGTGATTGCCTTGTACTATTGCTATCGGGACATTACGTTCCAACTGTTCTATCATCATCTTTAGGCCACATAACGTATTTATCGCAACTGTTTTTACGGTTTGTGCGCTATTGCAAAGATAATCTCCACCAAACACTGTCAAATCAATATCGCATAGTTCACAAATCTTATTGTATCTCGTTAGCATCGTGCGGAGATAAGTATTACTCTTATACGCTGCATCTGGAGTGTTTCCAAGCCCAAGATGTAAATCTGTCGGAAAACATATAACAGCTGAGTTCGGATACTTCTTCTTGATGTCATTGATGGTTGCGGCTGTTGTATTATACTCATATATATCAGCATTACTCAAATCATCATTCAACTTATTTCCGCTACCGCTCGTTTCTATCACAGAAGTTATTATTTGCGAGACAATATCAGCTGTCAGCGTAATTGTTGTATCAGATAAGGTTACGCCACCTTCTTTGTATACTGAAATCCTATAATAATAACCTTGCTTAGCTTTTACTACATCCCCATCTCTCACCCATCCAGATTTCCCTACGAATCTATAAGAATCTCCATCTTTGGTATAATGGAAAAAATCGACAAGTACACCGCTGGCAGTCGAAACAGCAAAGTAGTTATCAGTCCCAGATATATAACGATAGCCTACAGACCTTCCGTAACTTGAAGTGCTTAACGATGTATCAAATCCTGTTTCATAGCTGATTTCGCCGTACTCCAAATCACCGAAGAAATCAGTATTATAGTTAACAATTATGTTTGCTTTTGCTTGGGATAACTCATCTACAGCAGACTCAATTGCATCAATTCTTATACTGTTTCGCTCAATCTGTGATGTTTTGCTATTTATTTGAGATAATTCTTCTTCCATTTGAGTCTGTCTCTTCTCAAGAGACACAAGTGGTACATACTCGGCTTTTACTGTTTCATTAAACGCATTGATTAACTCTTGTGTCCATTTGGCATAATTGTTTTCTCGGACTTTTAGTATCATGTATGTTCCACGCTGGATACTGATTGTTGACACAGACTTCCATTCACTATCGCAACCGATATAGTTTCCATCTTTATCATAATTATACCGGGCATATTTATATTTTGCTGTATTCAGAAATGTAATCTTGATGTCTTGTTCTGCATATATCTTATTTGATACCAACCTCATTGATTGGCTATCCCCAGTAGGATTTCCTGTGTTATTATCAACAACGCCAATAGACCAACTAATAGACACAGGCCCAATTTCCTCGTCGCCGTAAACGTGAGACTTTATATCCGCGAACTCTTTGGAACTTTCCAAGATTTGAGAGGTATCCAACTCACCATCATTGATTACTTTTTTCAGTTGAGAAAAAACCTGTTCATCAGTAGCTGGATGAGATAAAACCCGTGTAATCAGTTTCCCTTCTTTTGTCATCAATCGGTATCCCACTAGTATACCTCCTCAATTATAAGATGTTCAGCAACCCAAGTTTTATACGAACTCATGGATTGTTCTGCTGATGATGCATTAACCAATACATTCATTGACAAACCACTTGCATTTTCATTTGCTGTGAACTCATACGGTGAATTATATATATCAATCCAGTCAGTTCCATTTATTCTACCTTTTTCACTGGTGAACTCCATAATTCTTACTTTGACACTTTCTTCACCGTTTGTGAGAGCTACAGAAATATCTTCATCCAAATAGACGACATATTTATGCAATGCCTCAATTGGTATGGGCGTCGCAGTATCACCATTGTAATAGGCATATCCTCTTGTTCCTTGCGAATATACCGTCCATGTAGATGCCGATATGTTTAGTGCAAACCCAGACCGGATGGAAATACCATATATTCTGGAATCAATAGCAGAGATAGAAGAATCTTCTGCTGTAGCAGCACCACAAGTAGCCGAAATCTTTATTACTCCTGCACCCACTACAGTAACTAAACCATTTTGGTCAATTGTGGCAACCGATGTATCCAGTGAAGACCATACAACAGGTTGCGTAGCTGTTGCTGGCATGATATTTGCTGTGTATTGCAATTTTCTTCCAATTGTCCCATATGCAACATCCGGGCTAATAATGGTTATGCTTTTGCATACAGTCGGGTCAGTTACCGTGACTGTAATAAAATCCGAAAAATTACCACACGCAGCAATTATACGAGTGGTTCCGTCAGCAACGGCTGTAATAAGGCCGTTAATCACGACAGCGACATTCTCATTCTCTGTATACCAGTTTAAGCTTTGGGTCGTGTTGATGGGTGTTACTGTTGCACTAAGCATTTGTGTTGTTCCAACATCCATACTCAACAATTCTGCATCTATAGAAACTCCTGTACACAGGATTGACTCTCCACTCCCTCCACTAGGAATAGCCACAGAAGAAAGCAAGACATTTCCGTTATACAAATACAAATATTCCCCATCTATATCTAACCGAAGATTTCCAAGGTTCGTCCTTACATTTACCTTTCCAAGCACCACATCCCCAAATTTGAGAACAGCTTGCAGTTCATCCGAATCTGAAAATGATAGTTTGTCCAACATCAAATCTTCAATGAATAATTCATCATCTGATTCATATTCTTCTGCTAAAACAACACCATCAGGAACACTTCCACTCACCCCAATTTGGTCTTTCCAGCTCCATGTCCCATCTCCGTTTGATGTTGGAACCATATTTTTATCAGAGTTTCCAGCAGAAAGTGCTGATACAGGATGGGAATCCAAATAATCGCTAACAGCCTTATATATAGCTGCCTGTGCAGTTGTAATCATGTTCATCAATTTTGTTGCTAAAACTGATAACTTAAGATGTTTTGCAACTTTGTCTTGGCTCACTGGCAACATGTCATTATCGAATAATTCTATTGCCTCTGGCAGTTCTTCTATCGTTGAGTCAGTTGCCATTATACTGCCTCCTTCTCTTTTTCCTCTCTCAGCTTTTTCATTTCATCATTCTGCTTATTTATTTCATGAACCAAAGCCTGAATCACATTATTGATGATGTTCATGCTGTTATAGAGTATCTTTACATTGCTATATGTGGACTTCACCTCCACACATTCCAAGGCATTTATAACAGTTTTCAGACCTTCTACTAATGTTTCCAAATTATTTACCTCCTTTTTGTTTATCGAAAGATATTGTTTCCCCACCTGGAAAGTCATCATCTTCCAGGTGGGGTCTTTATACTTATGTGTTTTTTCCTCTAGGTATCTATATCTCCAAAAGCAAAGTTTTGTGTTGCTGTACTGCCCTGCTGCACCAAAAACGTCTTTTCCTTCTCGCTACACTCGCTGGGGATGTAGCGCCAGTGGGCATATCTTTTTTCGGTTGTTGTTTCCTTTTGGAGCACTGCCGGAACCAGTTTTTTCCCTGAGTAGGTCGGAGCAGTTGACTTTAAGACAGTAACACTTCCTCCGCCGCCTCCAGATGGAGGCGTTGATACAACATAGCTGATCGTAGCGCTTGATGCATATCCACTCCAATACTGCGTGGACGCGACACCGCCATCGCTATTGTAAGCCACTACTTTTATCGAGTTTGCTCCATTCGGTGTGATTACGAATTTAGCACTGCCGCTTCCACAGTCAGGTATTCCAGATGTGGTACAAGTTGATTTCGCATAACCAGTGGATGATTCCACAGAAAAAGTATATTTTTTGCCGCCAGTTACATCGCTTTCGGTATATGCCCCGCTGGGTGTTACACGTTCTGCGGAATAAAGCCCTTTTTTTACATAGATAATATCGGTATCGCCGTCTTCTGCATCCGCCAGATATGCCTTTTGCGAGATATAGGCAGATGTATTGAGCACTTTGAAAACTTTGCTGCCCTCAGAATCCGCCCGCAGGGCCAGAATATATCCCTCGGTTTCCTCGTCGGTGATTTCCTCGGCGGTGGCCTTCCGAAATTGGCTGTCCGTAAATGATTCAATGTCCTTTGTACCCTCGGTTATCCCGATATTTATGAGGGGAGTAGAGTACCCCAAAACTTGACCACGAAGTCCATGCCGTCTACTCGTTGAACGCTGCCTTGTAGGCTTCGCTGCTGATTCCCCATTCGTACGGCCCCTTAGCACTTTGCACTCGCATACAAAGCCTTTTTTTCAGCATAGGGCACTTCTATCTGTTTTTTCTGCTTTCGCCGCATTCACGCCCGGTCTTATCTCATACCCACGTTGTAGCCAGATAGCTCCTTAGGTGGCCGATCTCTGTCGGCAATCCCAGACAGTTTGACATGATATTTTTCGCACCCGGTCGTATAAAATGTGGTCCCCGGATACGCACCCCGGTTTTACTCTACCCTCCCCTGCCCGCCGAAGCAGGCAGGGAAAGGCTAGGCAATCCCCAGCGCAAGGACAGCGCTGGAGGTTGAGGTGATTTGCTTTGGTTCGTACAATACGTCACGATAATAAAAATTACGTGACGCATAAAGGTCTTGCGCTTTTATGTCTCCGCCAGAAATCGTCTGATTCGGAGCGTAGATAGGGCTAGAGGATGTAATTGCACCATTATTAACAGAAAGAATACCGGTCACGTCAACCCGGCCCTGAAGCTTAATAACGTCTGCCTGGATAGTTGCTAATGTTGATGTATGACCATCTACCTTTTGAGCAATCACACCAATACTGCTTGTATGCCCATCAACAGTGGCCGATAAATTAGCACTCGCTTTTTCTAGCGTATCCGTTTTTTCCGAAACAAGCGTTAAATTGCTTTCTGCTGTTCCTGTCCTAGCTGTTAGCGATGCTATCGACTTTTCCATGTTATTTGTTTTTTCTGTGAGCAACAGCAACGAACTCTCAGATTCTCCAGCCTTTGCCGATAATTGAGCAAGTGAACGTTCTAGTTCCGCTGTTTTCTCCACTTCCAAAACCAAATCAGATGACAACTTGCTTACTTCATCATCAATTTGAGCAAATAATGTTGTTTGGGCGTATTTCCACTTTTCTATATCATCTTTTGATGCAATGGTATAAAGTCCGCTTTTTACGTTATCAACTTCTGCAATTAGCTCTTTCTTTGCTACATTCAACGAGCCGTATGCTCCGCCTATACTTCGATTTAGTTCACGTTGTATTTTCGGAATATATTCATATTCATGTTCCAATTCCTCCATTTCTGGCGCAGAAATGTTGGATACCATCAATGGGTCGAAGATTATTTCTCTCCGAAATATACCACTCTTAATCCCACCGATTTCAATCGAATCTCCAAGCTGCGCTTCTGGCGCAATAAAAGCACCAGAAGCATCATATGAATGGTATATAAGTCCGCTAAACTTCTCAAGTAAATTATCAGCAATCTCTTGTGATGCCCATGGATTTTTTGTTCTTAAAACGGCTCCGCCCTCATTGCCAGCACAGTATTCTGTTCCATCATCACCTGTTACAACAACTTTTGAATATCTATGGGATGTCTGACCAATTTGAATATCTTTTGCCGCATAATCTACAATATGGTTAGACAAGCAACCTCACCCCTCCTATGACAATTGGACTTCGGTTTTCGGATAGAATGTATGCCTTTTGCTCTAATACATCAGTTAGCGCAATGAACCTCAGTTTCCCTTCATCATTCATACAAAAATTACCACCATTCATTGACCCGATAGCACTTAATATCTCCCGTCCAGTCATATACTCTGGTTTCGGTATTTTCAAGCTTTTATCAAGCTTTGTTAATGTACCATCTTCAATAAATACCCCGCTGACATTTGCTATCCTTGTTACAACAGCAGCAGCATCAGCGGGGAATTCAATTCCTGTAAAGTCAATTTCAATGGAGGTCTTTAACATCCCATCAAAACCATATATTATTAGTTTGTTTTTTGGTTCTCCGATGACAAGTTTTCGTGTGTCTATATAATAGACACCCTTCTTTTTCCACACGCCATCTTCACCCTTTATTTCAGGTATTATCTTAGCCATTTTTGGGAATACTATATCCGGCTCATTCATTTCTATATCTATCTCTCCACATGCTGTATTCCCGATTATAGTGCCTTCTTCCATCAATTGATTCCGTGTTTTCAAAGAAAATAAGTCTTTTTCATAGAACTCATATTCATCTTCAACCACGATACGGAAAGAGTATCCGTCATTTCCAGCAAACTCATCCATATCTACACCTCAATCAGGTTAAATGTTAGTCCTGTCCACATTATGTTTCCGTCAATGTTGATTCTTCTTATCGCTATTGTTTTTGTACCACTGTACATTTCACATGTGCGCACCCCTAATATTGGGTCTATGTAACGTACCATGCAAGTTTGATTGTTGATTGATTTCAATATATGCTCTACGACCTCACTAACGACAGGCACAAATGAAAATCCTATTTTCACCTTCTGTGTCACTCGTGCCCTGTGCATTTTCCCATCCATTGTTCTTCCAGATGATGGAGCATCTATGTCATTTAACTCATATTTGATTCCTTCCTCTGCAATGAATGGTGTGATGTCATATCCGTCTATCTCTACAATTGAAAACATCTTTTAGCCTCCAATTGAACGTCCATGCCGCCTATTATATCTGGCATTGGCTCTTCCTATCACTTCATCTCCAATGTTTATTCCAGAAACAATAGAAATCAACTCTTCCATAAGAGTCTCCAATCTACGAGAGTTTCCATTTCCAGTCTCTTCTCTTACAATTTGCCTCATAAGAGCTTCAGGTGTTTCGATGTTATTTCCGCTTCTCTGGTCTCCAAATACAGCAAGGAATTCCCTGTTTGGAGGAATGACGGCTCCATCTGCGCCATGGAAAAGGTTTTCATAGAATGGACTGTAAAACGGATTGCTACCAGAACGTATTGAGTTTCCCATTGGTCCTATTTGCACTCCACCAAGCCAGCCCATAGCAGCATGGAGTCTATAAGTAGCATCTGTTACCGAGTCAAGATTATTTACAGCATTTTGACTGAAGCCAGCAATTTGCGAACCAGCTGTCGATGTTGTACTTTCAACCTGCGTTCCAAGTCCAGACACTTCTTCTGTAGCTCCGCTTGTTGCAGTAGTAAGTTCCCCAAAGCTAGTTTCTATGTCTTCAAGAATAATCTTTGCATTAGGGTGTTCTCTACCAATTTCAACGTAAGCACCGTAATATGAATCAAACCCTTGTTGCAATTGCTCAAGTGTCAATCCATTATCAATAAGTTCTTTTACTTTTTCGTTGAAAGCATCAAAATCAGATTCTTCCCAGAGTTGAATTGCCTCGATAATCTTTTCGTTTGTTCCTGTAAGCTCTTTGTAAATAATGTTTCCAGTTCCTTCTATATATCTAGCTCCATCCTCAGCTGTTTGTACTGCAGCTCCTCTTGCATCTGCAATTCTTTGGAAGTCATCAGATGCTACTCCTTCTACCTGCTTTCCATCTTGGCTCTGGAGTGTTACGGTTTCTCCGGTGCCCCTCAAATCATTTGCAATTCTGGAAGCGGTGTCCTCAACCCATTCTCTATATGTACCAGACATATCTGTTCCAAGAACAGCATCAATACATCCAAGGATTAGCTCAATCAAGCCATTTCCTATTGCGAGAATCAGATTTCCTGCACTCTCAATAACCTCACTCCATTTAATAGAGGCAATGCCTTCAACAATAGCTTTACCGATTTCAGCCCAAGGAATATCATTTATCGCAGTAGCAAGCATCTCTGCCATACCTATAGTGAAATCTCCTAGTCCTTTTGCTCCCTCTTTCAGTATCGTCACCCAATCGATTTTCTGAATCCCTTCTGCTATGGAATGACCAAGCTTTTCCCACCTGGTTCCCACCTTGTTAAGCTGGAAGCCATTGTCATCGAATTGGTCAAGCTTCCCTATCACAACTTCCTCATTCATTGCAGATAGGGCTTCGGAAAACATTTTTACTATTTCTTCCCCTATCGTTCCGATAGTCCCTATCACCTCTGGGGCTTGCTCGATTATTGTGTCTATGGCTACCTTCAGTGCTTTGCAGAATTTTTGTGAGAAAGCAGGGAATCCTTCTTTAATATTAGTATTCAATTTTTCCCAGAACTCTGTGTCAAGATTCTCTGATATTGTTGAACCAAGTCCTTGCGCAAACCCAAGGAGTGCATCACCAAGAGTCTGCCCAACCGTTTGCCATTTCAGATTCTTTATGAATCCGGCAACGACCTTTATAGCGATTGCAAATTTCAGAGCGATGGTTTTTCCTAAATCGTACCCGTTCAACGTTCCAAGGAACGTACTGCCTCCATCTGCGAACTTTTTACCAAGCTCATCCCAGTTTATTCCATAACCAAGAGCATTTGCAAACTCTGTCAGGTTGTTAATCCATCCAGCGGTTTTTGATGCAATCTGTTCCAAATCAAGAGAGGAAATGATTTGGTTCGCCATTCCAGCGACTAATTCTCCTGCCTGTTGGAACTGACCGCTAAGAATCAAATCTCTCAGTCTTTTTGCAAAATCATCAATTGCACCGCCTAAGCTTCCTAAATCCAGTTCAGTGAATGACATTCCTGTGCCAGGACCAGGGTCACTAAGCTTATTGATTTCATCGAAACCCATAAGCTGCCGTTGGGCATCTGCCGCAGCTCCACCGACTCCATCCAGGGCATCCTTTTGCTTGCTCAGAGCTTGTGCATTTTTCAGCATTTGAGCGTATGATTTTCCAGAAATCGCAGCTATGAAACGGCCAACCGCTTGAACAGCATAGTTTAATACTTGAACTAGATATATCAGTCCAGGAGCTATCGTTTCATAAATTGGTTGAAATGCCGCAGCCATAGAACCTCTAAGGTTCTTCATCGATGCAGCAAACTCTCTGTTTTTCCTTATGCTTGAATCGAGATAATTCTTTAACTTATCGAACACATTTTTTAACAAGTAAATCGAAACAAGCTTTTTAATTGTACCGGATATGGTGTTAAGGATTTTATTCACTGCTTTTGCGGTGCTCACGGTGCCTTTTTTTATAGCATCGAATCCTTTTTCCATTCCTTTCAAATCGATTGCTGTTGTGAGCTTAAGGATATTGTCTCCCATTATCCGGCCTCCTTTCTATAGCCACTTATCAAAATAGTCTTGTACGATTTTCTCATCCTCAGATGACTTAAAGTCAACTTGAGCCTTATGTTCGTTGTAGTATTCCTGCTCCCATTTCTCAAGTTTCTTTCCCTTTTGAATCTTTGATCTAATCGAGACAAGTGTTGATAGAGGGCCTTCCCCTATTCCATTAAAATAGGACAGGAATGTCCACCAATGGATGTATGGTACAGAACGCACATCGAATCCAGCAACCTTGTTTACATCACCGATTATCGTTGTTGCATCATACATCCAATCAATTAGTTTCCCACTCTTCTTCGATTCCTGGCTTTCTCCATAATTCATAAAGTCAATCAGGAATTGTATCGCTTCTGTACGATACTGAAATGGAATATCCTTATCGTAAAAAAGACGAGCGGCAATCTCCCATCTTATCTGAATGGGAGAATTGTCACTCGTCAATACTTGGATGATTTCCAGCATATCACGGAAGTCTGTGCTAAGTTGGTATTCCTCCCCACCTATAACAGCAGTTGTAGGCAGAGTCCACAGGTCAATCATTTTGCCATCGCCCGTCTTTGCTGGCGATTAAGCTTCTTCTCCTCGACCTGTTTATCAACGAAACTTGTAACACCTGACTCAAGAAGCGGCCCGACAAGATTCATAAAGTTAGCAATTACACGTTCGCCGTTTATGGCAACTGCCATAACGTTCACTCCATCAAAAATCTTGTCAAAATCATTTCCATTGCCAAAAGTTTCGGAAAGAACTTCCTTTACTTTTGCATCTGCTTCTGCCATCAGATTGCAGGATTCTTTCACAAATGTAGGGGAATTTTCATCAATAGCCTGTGCTTTCTTCTGCATTTCCTTCTCAACGGCATCAATCTTATCAATTGAAGCAATGTACCTTGCATAAAGGTTCGGGTCAGCAGGATTGAACCGCAGCACGGCAGTCCCATTGATGTTGTACTCCTTGATGCCTACATCAAGAGTCAGTTGTTCCATATTTATTTAACCTCCAAAAACATTTATATGTGCAACCGTCAAAAATGACGGTTGCAAACCATTGTACTCTTCAACAGCTGATTGTTATTGCTCAACCGTGAATTTCTTAGTTTTGATGTCGAACGTGCCTTTTGTCCTGTTTCCGGTCTTATAGATGGTGAACGGTGCCTGAACTCCTACAGTATTACCACCAGAAGAGCCAGGAACGACAACGCAATCTTCCCTATATGCCCACACAACAGTGGGAGCTACATCACTTGTCGCACCGGGCTTCAGCAAAACATCGACCATCGTGGTCTTCAGATCATCGCCGGTTTTCCTGTTGTTAATAATGTCCATCAGCTTTTCGGACAGCGTATCATCGTAGTCGATAAAGTACGGAGATACCTCAGACTGAGGCTGATAGCCATAAACTTTCACGGTGTTTTCGCCAAGGATATTCCTTTTTGCATCTACCTGGGGATTCAGATTTTCGTTGTACTCTTCAAGGTCTTTACCAATTCTCTGATAATCCTCAACTGAACCGCCAAAAGAAGCATCAATGTAATGCGCTAAAAACTTTCTTTCGACCATTATTTTCTCCTTTCACCAGTCAAAATGTATCGAATTCATTTCGATATTTTGCATTTATGTCCATAACCCACTCTTCTGTCTTATCATCATTGATAACTCCCAGAATCGCAGGTGTTGTTCTGGATATAGACCAGAATTTTCTGTTTCCATGGAGCTGAGGATATTCCTTCAGTTTGTGCTTTTCTCCCTCAATGATAACCTCTTGCCGTTCTAACCACCTGCCAAAATTATCAAGCCATTCTTTTGCCTTGGCTTTCTTGTTTTCAGATAATCCAGCAATTCGGAATACCACTGTCATTGGATATTGGCACATCTGGGTGATATGCCCCGTAATGCTCTCAGTTTCAGAATAAATCGTTGCTCCACCCGATGTAAAGATCGACCTACCTCCACATTCAGGTGCTTCCGAAAAACTGAAGTATTCTCCAGGACCAAGACCGGGGTACGAATCAAAAAGGTCTCTCAATGCCTGCGTGACATCATCATATCCGTCTACATCAATTCGCAGTTCTTTTCCTTCACTCATTTCCGCTTCCCCTTTATGTATTCTTTTACCCCAGTTTTGTATTTATCGATATTTTCATTGATGGTTACCTGGCCCCATCTAGGTACAGACTGAGGATTGGTATATTTGATTGCCTTTCCTGAATCTGTTACGCCACCATACAACCACTTTCCCTGAGGTGGTGCAGCAGTAACAACTCGACCTGTCCCGGCAAACACTCTATTCGCCGCCTCTATCTTTTTTCGGAATACTCCGGTGCGATATGGGATTTTGGGGCGCATATCATTCATTATTTCTTTGTCAAGCCATATCTGAGCTTTTTTACATCGTCCTCCAAAAACAGAAAACCTGATTTTTGCCGACAAATGCTCTGATTTGAAAGTAAAATCCTTAAATGATGGTTGAATCAATCCCATCTATCTCACCCCGCAAGTATCTCAAAATGAGGAATCACTGTGAATTTATTGGCTGCTTTTATAGCAAATACATTGTCATAGTTCTCAAGCATATAAGCATAGAATCCAGAAAACCCAAAGTTTTCATCCGATATTGGGTAAGGAAACTCAGTAAATTCCCCTTCAATAAAGAAATCAAAATTGTCGTTATTTCCATGGGAAAAGGTGATGAATCCTTCCGCTCCGTCCAGTTTTTTCCATGCACGAGGCTCACACCACTGTTTGTAGGTCTGTCCTTCCTTACCACATTTCACAAGTATCTTATCCCCATCATTCTGGAATCGGATATGAAGAGTAACATCATTTACGCTTTTTCCACCATTATTTGACCAGGATGATGATTTCCGTGCTACTAAATGGACTCCTTTAATCACTGTCGGAATCCACATGGTAGGCTCCCCTCTTCTCGATACTCTATTGAACAATGTAATTGTCTGGCAATATAAAGAATCCAGAAGTGGCATGGTCATCTCTCCCCAGAAATGTGAATTGGTATAATACACATACGCTGAATCTGCAAGAACTGAGTTCCATATACTGTCATTGCATACTCCGCATTTGGTGATGTATTTCCAGCACCCACACTTGCAAAACTAATTGATGTTCCTCCATCTGATACACTCGATGCTGTATAGCTGTTTTTTACTTTTCCGAGTTCTCCCATTCCTGTGTCACCATATCCATTAAGTGACATTTTATGGCATATCAGCAGCGCTTTTGCATGAGTATAAAGCTTTCCGAACTGTTTCTTGCTCACTAATGGAGTAACAAAATCATCCCAGAAAGCTATATCCTCATCACTCACAGTATTAAACTCACCGTGTCCAAGCTGACGGACGATTTTTACGATTTCAGGATTGTGTACAATTCCTTCTGAATTCTGCATCTCATCCATATTGCTTCCTCACGTTTCTTGCCTACACGATTTACGTTTCCGCAGAATCCTCAGCATTGCTCTCTTCTTTTTCACCCTCTACCGCCTTCGGCTTTCTTCCTCTTGTTTTAGGCTTTTCTTCGGATGCCTTATCCTCACTCATCTCAGCAAGAATCTCTTTTTTGAGTTCTTCCTTCAAGGCAGCTCTCTCTTCTATGGAGTTTTCGAGCCTCAACAGCCCCATATCAATGAGCGCTTTCACACTCTCATTCTTGATAATATCCTCATTAACATCCAATGAAGAGTCCGGCATCATATCTTTTCCGAGAATGCCAATAACCTTTGCAGAAACGTTGATGATTTTCATATATATAAAACCTCCAAAATCATATAGACAATTGTTTCATGGAGGGGCGGAACCCCCGCCCCTCTCATCTTATTCCATCTGGTTAATTAGATGGCAAAAAAATCAGGAAACTCCGACTGCAATCAGGCAGCTCATGGGGTAATACACAATCATGCCAGCCACACGAGCCTCGCAGGGAATAACAGTCTCCAGATTCCGTACCTGGAGCTGATGCTGCTTGAAGGGCATGGGAATCTCCAGGGTCAACTTCAAGGGGTCATTCTTAAACAGGAACGCCACGCCCTTGTTCTGGGCTGCATAGGGGTTGGTATCGGTAGAATCATTGTCCAGCTCGGCGGCGGGAACGACATTCTTGATATAGGGAGACTTCGCCAGCAGGAAGCTCAGGACAGTCTCTCCAGTCTCACCCAGTCTGCGAGTAGCCAAATCCATATAGACATCCGCAGGGACGCAAAGGGTATCAGGCCGTTCGACGTGCTTGGTGGTACGGGAAACCTGAGCTGCCATGCCGTTTACATCAGCCAGGATTTCATCAGGAGTCTTATCCACCCACTTGGTAGAAGTTTTTGCGGCAGCATTGGGCAGGGTATACAGGGGGATATTCTGTCCAACAGACAAAACGCCCAGAATACCATGGTTCTCATCACCAGCCCAAGCAAGCTTGTTGGTGGTGTTGTCAATCTGGTAACGGGCAGCTTCACCCTTCCGGGAATCCAGAGACTTACCAGTCAGCCGAGAAGCTCTCATTTCCTGAACGGAGTAGCCGTAGCTATCACCAATAGACCGAATCTGGGCGGTGCTGGGCTTTCCAGTCACATCGGCACGGGGCAGGTCAGTGCTGTAATTGTCGATGATTTTCGCCAGACCAGACTTGTCATAAGTGTAGTAGGTGATAGTCTCAGCACCTTCATCCGCCTCATTGGAAATGGGGAAGAGATTCAGGGCAGTCAGTTCGGGGTACTGGACATCATAGCTCTTCTGCTTTACATGGTCCAGCTCCCGGGCAAAAAACACAGATGCGGAATCAACAGAATCAAACCGAGAACCAGCTGATTCCATAATGGCACCAGGAATGGAGCTGTTGCGAAGCGCACGGGCTTCAGCAGCATCGTAATGGGTATGAGTAGTTTTAGGCATATTCTATGTCCTCCTTTACTTAGTTTGCAACGTTGAACAGCTCAACAGCCGCAATGTGGTTGGTTGCATCCATAGAGCCAAGGAACCGACCCTTGATTGCAACATTTTCAGATGCTTCATTGGTGAAATAACCAGCCTGTTCGCCGCTCTTCAACATATAGACAGCATCGCCATATGCCGGAGTAGCGGAATCCGCAACCCGGACATAAATGCGGCCATACCGCATAACACCAACGGTTGCATTCTTCTTGATGACAACCTTACCGTCCAGGTCGTACTCAGTAGTACGGCGATTGGTCACAACACCCTCGAACTTGCCTGCAACGGCTCCAGAATCAGGAACCTTTACAGTCTTACCGGGCTTTGCACCAGTGATAACACCGATGCCGAATGCCATGCCGGATTCATTTTCATTGGTGAAGGAATCAATCACATAGGGAGCCAGGTCGATGATTCCACCTGCTTCACCAATAGTAGTAGAAAAATTGTAAGTAGTCTGAACACTCATTGTTAATCCTCCTTATTCTTGTTCATTCTTGAAATCATACGCTGGCGGGCGTTCTCGGAAGAATCCTTATCCTGAGCGGAATCCATGCGCTTATCCTTATTGAACATCTGACGCTTTTGATACTCAACGCTCTTATAGGTTTTGGCTTCGGCACACGCCATCTCAAACATGGCATTGATATAAGCATCAGACTTACCATCCAGGCGGACACCAGGACGGATAGCCTTAATAATGGCTTTCTTCGCTTTTCGGACAGGCATTGCATCAATACCATCAAGATTGAGCTTTTCACCCACAACACCGATCTGGATTCTCTCACGAATGAGCTTGTCAACAGAATCAGTATTCATTTTCAGCTCTTCCTTCTCAGGAACATCGCTCTCATCCTCTTCCATATCCTCAGGAGTTTCACCCTCAGTCTGCTCACCAGGAATCATTTCGGTGTCCTCTTCCTCACCGGACATCATTACCTCATCATCTGCATCGCATTTTTTGGAAGTACCGCAAGCATCAGCCTTCAGTTTATCCAGCTTGTTAATGGGGTCATCACACTCATCTCCAGCAGTCTGAGCGCCTTCCTGGGGCTTCTGGCTGTTGAATTCACGCTCTGCAAGCAGCGTGTCAATGATGTCGAAGAGCTTGCTCATATCTTCATCCATCTGAGCAATCACCTTCTTGTCTTCGCTTTCCTCGCTAGAAGAAGTCACAGCTGCCGCTTCCTGTGAGGTCTGAGCGGGAACTGACTGAGCCTTTTCAGGTACAGTCTCCCCAGTCATTTCCTCGTCATCAGCATCCTTCTCGACTTCCTTTGCAGGAATTTCAGATTCCTCAACGGGATTCTGGTCGGGATTCTGAACAGGAGTACCCTCTTCCATCGGGAGGTTCTTTTCCTCTTCAGCGTCCTTTTTTGCTTTTACACGTTCAGCTCGACGAGCCTTATACTCTTCGATTGCCTGGTTAAACTCCTCAGGGCTGAGAACGCTATCGGCTCTGGAAGTCTTCTTGGTTTTTGCCATCAACTTAACTCCTTTCGGCAAATATTTATCACGGCTGTCAATATTCAACCGTGCTTGGTCACCTGCTCTGGCCTCTTGAACCAAAGCAAGATGATTCACAACAATATTTCTTTGGATTGCATCATAATGCTGCCCATTCCACTCCCCAGGAGTTTCCTCCAAATCGAGGTTATAACCCAAAGAAAGTTCCTTGTACCCACAACGCTTCATTTCATCCGTGTCATGGATAACAATTTCACAACGCACATCATCTCCACTTCGATACCCTTCGCTGAGAATTGTGCCTATCGTATTTTCAGATACATTGTTTTTGTTAATCAATCCAGCATCGTGAGTTACAATCACAGGACGCCCCTTATATGATGCAAGGCTTTTCGGGGAGAATACTTCCTCAGGAAGCCTCAACTCTCTCCGAACACTTCCATCTTCATTGTGATACTCAAATATTCCGGTTGACGTAACAATTGGCCTGTCTATCAAATATCCTTCGGGCGTAAAAAAAGTCTGGTTCAGCGGTAAGCTGTCCAGACGTAGTACCCTTTTCAATTCAAGCGGCATTATTCATCTTCCTCTCTTATGGGGTTCTCTATTTCTTCTTCCAGTTTTGAGTCTAACTCCCCAGGTCCAAATACGCTATCCCCATTCATCTCAGCTCCATCAGAAATCAGTTTTGTCATTTCCAGAGTGAGCATCTGTGCATGAGTGATACAATCAAGCAAAATGGTTTCATACACTTCAGAGGTACATCCATTATCAATTGCACAAGCAGCAGCAGATATTGTTTCCAATGTCTTTGATAACTGATTTCCTGCCGATACAATCATTTTTACATTTATCATTCTTATCCCCCCTTTTTAATATTTCCCCTGTCATTTTTACGAATTAGGGATGCTTTTGCAATCTGTTTACCTGTTTTTCCTTCCGTGAGAGCTTTATAGGCTGCCTTTGGAGAATACCCCATTTTTTTGAGAATTTTCCATACTTCTTTTGGAGAAAGCCCCTTCGTATCTATTCCCTCACCTTTTGCAATTCCATATGGAATCGTGGTATTTCCATCCATTCTTTTTTTATGCCTCTCCCGTATCTCATTCACTGATTCTAATTCAAGCATATCTCGTTACTCCTTTCGGAAATTAAAGACTGGAATTGCAATACATCTACACCGATAATCTTCACCAGGATGACATCTTCTTCCATCCATAATTTTGACTTTCCCTGGACCAATATGCCATATTTCAGGAGGGTCATTCCAGGAAAAAATCTTCCCATGAAAAGACTTATGGCACTCTCTGACAATGCTGTCATTCTTTGTCATCCACATATAGTCATTGGCACCGTAATCTTGACAATGAGCCTTTTCTATCGTTGTGTTCAGTCGTGCAACCTGGTCTTTACTGGCTTGCTTTGCATGAGATATAGTCTGCTTCATTACCGACTGCATCTCTTTGGCAATTTGAGCTGGTGATTCTCCCCTTTTTATCCCATATTGTATCGTACTCTTCATTCTATCGACCGAGGACTCCACAATATCGCTTGCCATTTTCTTGTTTTGTTCTATCCAGTCATTTATGATTTTCTCATAGAACTCCTTATTGTAATGCTCTTTATCTGGAGTAACGCCAATCGTCTTTTTCATTACTTTCGTCCATTGCTGAAGCGAATGCTTCTGGACTTTATTTGCAATTCCAGAAACCATTGTCTCAAAGACAGAATTTGCTATCCTCTTCACGGCATCATTCAATATTTTCTTACATAATTTGTCAATAAGGTTGTTCTTTGCATCAAATCTTGAATCTGTATTATATGAATCCTCGCATATCCTTTTTACTTCCGGCAAATTTTCTTTTACGATCCTATTAAACTCTTTCATATACAAGGAGGCTATGCGCTCATATTCTCGTTCTGCACTATTGGGATATGTCGGCGTGTATTTTGAAACAACATACTTGCTGTTTTTCATATTCACATCCTCTACTCATCCTGTTTCATGTTTTCAGCAAGCATATATAACAATGACGCAGAGAGAACTCCTTGTTTATGAATTTCATCCAGCAGGGCATCTGTCAATGTTTCTCTCATGCCGGATTCATCATATGCTATATAATCCCCACATAATTGAGAGATAGTTTTCCCGGTTTCCTCGATATGCTCCCTCAGCGTAATAATTTCATCTTGATACTTCATATATGCTTACTCCTAACTTATTTCGACTTCCCATATTTATCTCGTCTAAAGGTGTCCTTCCACCCATAGAACTTATCCCGCTCAACCAGATCAACATCACAGTTGTGCTTGCATTTTTTGTTACGGAACGAACATAAACAAACCGTTTTTCCGTCCACGATTTTTATATATACCTTTATCTTTTCTTTCGTTTCCATAACAAATCCCTCTGCATATCAAAAGAGCAGCCTCATTTCTCGAAGCTGCTCTCACATAATATGTAATTAAAACGACGCCAGAAAATCCAACGCTTTCTTGTATTTCTCTACCCTCATCCTATCCCAATCCGTCACCACAGGAAGTCTGCTCAGATCCATATTGTGTTTTAGGTCAGCAATCTTTACTTCCCTGGCAATTTCATTGGTTGCAACTCTTCGCACATACGCCTCATAGGATTCTCCCATTGCATGGGTCAAACATTCGAGTGCATCTCCTATCTCATCTCCAAACAGTACCCGAAGAGACGGAACGGTAATATTACTGTCCTCAGCAACATCATGAAGTAACGCCACAATCTTTGCTTCATCAGAACTCACATTTTTGGAAACGGTCAGGGGATGTATGATGTATGGCTTCCCTGCTTTATCCTTCTGGTATGCGTGTGCTCGTTTAGCAATTTCATAAGCAAGGTCATAGCTCGTCATATTACACCCATCTCCTTATGTCTATCAGTTTCTTTTCTCACAGTTTCCCTTGTAAATTATATCACAATATTTTCATATTGTCAATATCTCCTTAATTACCACCCGTATTGCCGTTTCAATTCTTTCAAATCCTTCGGTTTTTGGGATGTTACAGCAACATCGATGTAAATCTTCATTGCATCACGCCTTGCCCGAATGATTTGGAACTGCGTCCCTCTTTGCAAGATGGTTTCATCTTCATTTGAGAAACTGCTTTGCATTTCTTCACCATCCCAATCAATGCCACTTCCATTCCCATTTTCAGACCAAGGCTCTGCGTATATCGCCTTTGTCCCCTTAGGACATAACACACGCATTTGTACTGGACTGCTTGTAAAACCTGTCCCAGAAGATGAACCACAAGAACTGAACCCCTCATTTGTACCAGTAAGCCCAACAAGATCTTCTGCATCCATCATGGACACATCATCTTTTGTCAGTCCAAACATGGAAGCAAATCCGCCATTACCCACTCCACGATATAGAACCGTGTCTCGACTGAGTTCAGACTTGTGTATGGCATCAGTCATGTTTTGGATGTTTTCTTCCTGCGAACTAAATACATTATTCTTTCCTACAAGCGAGTTATTTATATCTTCATATGCAATCCCAGTATATTCATACAGGCTATTTTTCTGACCTTTGGGCAAACTTTTCCAGGTGTCTCCACACTCTTCCCGAAGTGCTTCATCAGCTTCTCGTGCGTTGGAATATTTTCTGGCACCCTCAAATTGCCCCATTCGTTCTTCAACCTGTACCATGATTTCATCATTGGTAGCTGCGTTTTTGCCTTTTGTTTTATCTTTTACTTCTTCCTTAGAATGCTCTACAAATCTTGCATTGACCTTCCCTTTGGCTCCCTGTATTACAGCTCCAGCATCATATGCAGCAACTTTTTCTCCGTTCTCATCCAATAACTTACCAGGAATGGCTGTTTTGGTGTATTTGAAACTATCACCATATTTGTCAATTCCAGATATAACTGTTCCTTCCTCTAGCTTATACAAATCATCTACAGAAAGGTTATATCCACTGAATTCATAGGAGCCATCTTCCTTCGGCTTCATCATACTACTCTGAATGATTGCTTTCATTGGGTAAGAAATATCTTTTGAACCTGATCTTTCTTTCACCTTTTCTGTTATCTGGCTCCCACTTTCCCCACTTTCCAATGAACTAAATGCCTCATATGGATATACGTCATATTCTTTTAATACTTCCCAAACCTCTTTGGGAGACAAACCTTCCACATTGAGGCCTAGCCCCATTGCTAAACCATAGGGGAGCTTTGTATTTCCATCATCGGTTCGTATATATACTTTGTTCTTCTCCATAATACATTGTCTCCCCCTTATTTGTTTTTTCTTACCAGCCATACATTTTCTTCAAGTCAGCAATTGGAATCGCATTTTGTCCTGTTACTGCTACGTCCAAATAAAATCCATCGTCTATCTTCTCTGCTTTTATTATTTTGAAAGAAGTTCCTCGCTGGAGAATTGTTTCATCCTCATCAGAAAAGTAACTTTGCTTTGATTTGCCATCCCATTCTTTTCCATCACCTTTACCACACACGGACCAAGGCTCTGCATACGCAGCCTTTGTCCCCTTCGGGCAGAGGATTCTCATCTGAACCGGCTTATGGGTGAATCCTTTCCCTTTTACGGTTCCACAGGAGCTAAAGCCATCATTTCTTCCAATAAGTCCAACCAGACTTTCGACATCCAAACTATCCAAACTATCTTCATCTAATTTGAACATACTAGAAAAACCGCCATATCCTACTCCACGATAAAGAATCGTGTCCTCAGAAAGTGCGGTTTTGTCTATCATATTCGTCATTTCGTTGATGTTCTCTTCATAGTGCATGAAAGAATCGTGCTGACCACATAAAGATTTATTTATCCCTTTATATGAACTTCCGGTATATGCTGCTATTCTCCCCTTTTGCTCATATGACAACTCACTCCATACAGCGCCAACATTATCACGGAGGTCATCATCAGCTTCCTGAGGAGAACCGTATATCTTTGCTTTTCTGAACTGGCTCCTTAATTCTGCCACTTCTTTGTCAGTCTCAACACTGCTGGTTTTGGGGGTAGATTCTTTCTTTTGTTTGGAAACATCGGGTTCTATTTCCTTACTACCTTTACTCTGAACTTTGAAACTACCTTTGCTCTGAACTTTAACATCAGAATCGAGAAGACTATGTACATATATATCCCAGATTCCTGTGTACTTCTCTCCTGTCTTTGATGTTACATTCCAGCTATTTGTTCCAACCTTTTCATACGTGCAATCTTCATCTTCTATCTTGCTTCCGATTCCCATATTTTTAAGGTCCATTGCACTTAAATCTGAGCTTTTCATAATGAGTATTTCAGATTCCTTTTTACCTTTTTCCTCTGTTATTGGAGCCTCTGGAACTGTTATACCAAATTCAGAATGAATAGAGCCTTTAACGACCGTTTTCATAAATGAATCATCCACATCGTCAAACGGAGCACCATACAGCTCTCCAGTCCATTTGTTATCGGCCAACTTTTCCATCTTGATATTTCCGCCAGATATTTTTGTTCCAGTCGGAAAGCTACTGATAGAATTCGCCGCTTCCTTTGAACTCATAGTTGAACTTCCAGGCTTTACTTTACTGCTTACTTTTCCAGAACTTGCTTTGCTTAATTTCTCATACTCCTTCTTCGGAGATACCCCTTCCCCAATCAGTTTTTCCCATACTTCTTTTGGAGAAAGCCCTGTGGTGTCTATTCCTTTTCCTTTCGCAATTCCATAGGGGAGCTTGGTGTTGCCGTGATTTTTCTTCTCATTACGACGTTCTTCCCGCTCACCTTCTGCATCCAGTCTTTCCTTATTTCGATTCTCATATCTTAGGCGAATATCATCAATTACTGATATTTTCTTCTCCATTTTTCCAACTCCCGCCTCGAAATTACCATCTGGTTAATATGTGGAACGCAAAAAACGCCATCAGGCTTTCGCAAGATGACGTTTCTGTCGTTTTATTGTCCTTTATTTACCTTGAAATCTCTTCTCAAATCGCTCCAAGACGCTTACCAACTCTGGAGGAGTTCTTTTCTTTGCTTCACTCTCAATCCATCTGGGCACACCGTAGTATGCTTCTGCAATTCCACCAGTAATAGCCCCAATTGTATCACTATCCCCGCCAATCGAAATTGCATTGCGAATGGAATCCTCAAAACTTTCAGATAGCAGAAAACATGCAACAGCTTCGGGCACTGTGTTCGAGCACACACTTCCCCAGCTATATGTTCTCTGAAGGTATTCAATACTATCGGGAATTTCAGGATAATACCGTTTTACGGCAGCTTCAATATCCTGTTTTCTTCCTCCACATTGAGCAACGAAAATTGCTTCTGCTACTGCCTGTGCTCCAGCGATTCCATCTGGATGGTTATGCGTTACATAAGCAGACATATACGCAAGGTTTCGTGCTTCTTCTACTGTCTTCGCTGCAAATCCGCATGCAGCAACTCTCATTGCAGACCCATTTCCGCAACTTCCATACGGCCCACGGTTTTTGTTGTTGAGCCACATCGCAAAATTCCCGCCATATCCTCCCATGGGAAATGGATACCTAGCTCCATATTGCCGAAACTTATCGCAAAGGATAACCTGAAATGGAATCCCTTTATCTTCTGACTCCATTATAGCATCAGCAACAGCAATTGCCATAATGGAGTCATCCGTTGCTTCACACATTTCTGAGAATAGCGGAAATACCTTTGTCCGAATATTATCGAATTCATAAATAGAGCCTACCACATCACCTACAACAGTTCCAATCATTCACATCATCCCTTCACGCATCATTACTCATCATCTGAAATATCTTCTTCGCTCTCCCATTTTTCGCAATCAGCTCCATCCCAGATAACCTCGCTCGGCTTTGTGAAATACTTTTTGCACTGACCAAGCGTTGCTCCCTTAATCATGCCATTCGCACGATCCGCTTCACGGAATTTACAATCCCGGCAAGGGATTTTCTTTATATCCGGCATCGCAAGAGGGTTAATTGCATCATCCTCAAATCGGGGGTTCTTCTTCGTTTCCATACCGACACCTTACTTTCTTATAAGTTGAGAAGCTTTCGCCAGTTAGTTCCTCGTCTGAAGTCTTTTCCTTCTTCAAAAAACTTTGCCAATGCTTCTGCTTCCTCTGCTGTAATTTCTTCAGAATCATCAAAGCCATAATATAATCCGAGAAATAGTTTGTTTGTATCTTCTTTCCACCGCTTTTCACGGATATTATAAGCTTGAATACTATTGCTATCTCCTTCATGGTATCTAATAATCACTTTTGAGATAGAATCCATCAGATAGGTATAATCCATTCTCTATCACCGACCCTTTTTGAAAGACTTCAATTTTTCAATGTTTTTAGGCATCGCAAGACTCTCGGTGTTCTTGCTCATTTCTCTCTCAAGATACGCTTGCCGTTCAGGTGATGTATTAACATTCCGAGATTCTTCATACAATTTGTGGTTAATATTCTTAATCCTCAAACTTTCTGGGGAATGAATCTGGAATTCAAACATCTGTCCTTCTGGAGACTTTATAGCCAAATGAATGCCTTTGTAAGTAGCTCCTTTTTTCATGTACTTGTTATCACATTCAACTACTACATATCCCATTTCTGAGAATTTTTTCATCACATCCTGTGTTTTATCCGCAAGTTCTTCATGCTTGGCCATTCCTGTGTATCTGACCAAATCCCACATATCAGCTACAATTTCCTCATCTGAAGAATTCAGTCCGTGTTCTCGTTCATCCTTACGTTTTCTTTCAATTTTATCTGCAACGGAACTTCCTGTTTTTACGGAGAATTCCAGTCCAGACATTTCCATTCCGGTTGCTTCTGCAAGAGATACACAGTCCTGGGTAATCTGCTTTTCTTTTCCCCGAATCTCATCATACTTCTTCTGTGCTTCCTTAGAAAACCGCTCCCCGATTATATGGTCTTTCTCCGCTGCCGTAGCAGACACAATCTTTCTAGGAGCCTTTTCATTCCCACGTTTTGCTTCTTTTTCCTTCGGGGCAGGCTTTTCTGCTTTCCCGCTCTTGTTCGGCACACCGCCTTTTTCGTTAATTGCCTTCCATACTTCTTTCGGTGACATTCCTTCCGTGTCGATACCTTTATTCTTTGCAATGGCATAAGCAACTGCATTATTGGCATCATCACGAGTGTCATCACCCGACGCATCTATTATACCATATTTTTCAGATTTGTCAATATCTCCGCATTTATCTGAAGGATCGCTATTCAGCTTCAACTCCATATGCCTTTGGGCAATATACTGGAGCAATATACAAGCCATATTCTCCAATTTCTTTACATTCGCAAAACAGAAATCAAGGCACTCAACAACCTTGCGCTCGGTTTCTTCGTCCCGGAAGACGATGCTGTCAAATTCCTCTTGGGTCATTCCGAGTACTTCTATTGTGTTATTGTAAACATTATTCATGTTCCACCTCAATCAAAGATAAAGGAGAGTTGCCTATATCAGTCAACTCTCCTTTATAGTTATCATTTTGCTACGAAATTATTTCTCACTACTGTTATCATCCGATGAATTGTCTTGAACACTATAAAAAGCATAGGCATCCCCAGTTGCCTTATAGCTTTCTCTCGCTTCATTAAGGCTTATGGGGTTGAAACCTGTTTCATCGGGATGTCGGACCTGATATGCACTATCCATCCATCCACAAACAGGACACTCATTATAAGAATCGTATTCCTTAAACTCATGCTTTCCACATACCGGGCATTTGAAATCCCAATTATCAATTATTCCGGCCATCCACAAGCGCCTCCTCAGATTTGCATTTCTCAAAATACTTTATCGCCTTTTCTATATCAAAGTCTTTTCCTTTGTCATATTTTGCAATAAAGTAAGTCTTAATTCTTTTCCCCGGAATTCCTTTTGCATACTCTCCAGTTTTCCTGTTGAATCTACAGACTTCTGGTTCCTTTGTACCATCTGGATTTATACAATACGAGAGATAACCGTCTATGTCACCACCGCAAGGCTGCTTCAGAAATTCCTCTGCGCCTTTCTGGTACTCCATCGCATTCTTGTAATCCGGGAACTGCCATCCATGCCCTTTTTCAGGATGTTCCCAATGCCTACTCAAGAGCTCTTCATTCTCAAACTCCTTGCAGCTTACATTTGTTCCTCTAGCAGACGGTTTTTCTATCGTCCCAACTTCGTTAGAAAACGGTATGTCCCTCTGCTCAGTTTTTGCGTCGGAGAAGTCTTTTCCTGCAAGCGGAGAACCCTCCTGCGCTTTCCCTTCCTCATCTATCGGGATGTGAACTCCATTTTTTGTGGTAATCCACGAAACATCCCCATCTGAAGTCTTTCCGCTTCCTCCAGTATTTGATTGCTTTTTCCTCTTTTTTGAAGCATCAAAGTTGGATTCAGCATCCAAGCCTCTTATGAAATCTCTCAAGGATATTATATCACAAATTCCAATTTTGTCAATATGTTGCGATTCACCCTGATTCTGTTCTTTCTCTTCCTTATCAAGAAGAAGCCTGAGGATATTCACGCTATCGGCAAACGGCTGGAATAGTGACGGCTTCAGCTTCTCTATGGTTTCCAAATCCAGGAAAACAGGGCTGCTCATTTCTTCGTCATCTGTAAGAAGTTCTCCCTCATACTCTGTACACAAGAAAATGACAGGCTGCAATCCGCTCTCAGGTTCCCATGGACCTTTACCAATCTCAATAATATTGGTAGGTGTAATCCCGAATTCTTCCTGTGTTTCCCGAATTGCCGCAGTAAGCGCATCCTCTCCAGGCTCTATATGCCCACCAGGTCCACAAATCAATCCTCTTCCTGTATCATTCTTTCTAATCCCTACCAGGATTTTCCCATCCTTCTCCACGAGAACGCCAACAGAACCTCTTGATTCTGCATCGGTCTTAGTGGTTTCTTGTTCTGCCGGACTCATATCCTGGGGAAGTTTTGTGGCTGTTGGAGCTGCATCAGGCGCATTTCCTTCAGGCATTGTCTGGGGATTTTCATTACCACCCATCCCTGGCATTTCTGCCGGATTTCCAGCCTCCATTCCAGGCATACCCATCTGAGGCTGATTTTGCTTTTGCTCAATCTCCATCATTGCCTTGACATAATCGTTTTCAATGTCAGAAGCATCAATTATCGTATCAATTGTAAATTCATCCTCAGAAGCAAGCTTATCCCTTACCTCAGTGGAATCCAATGCGCCCATGCTCACATAAGTCTGTGCTGTTTGTGCATTGGTCAACTGAACTTGCGCTTTCTGCTGTGCAAGAGCTACCTTCTCTGTCTCAGTCATAGACCAAAGCGGAGAAAACTCTATGTCAATCTTCGGAACCTTATCAATCTCTCCAGTATGCTTTCCAGCCTGGAAGATGATAGATAAAAGATACCTCAAATTCTTTCTGACCACTCTCTTTTGGATTCTCTCTACATAATTGTAGTAATTCTCCATATCTCCCTGCCCGGTAGCATTCATTCCAGCAGGTGAACGGCCAAAAAGAACAGTCTGCGGAATAGAAGTCACCGCAGACAAGAAATTACACGTTGTATCTATGACATCCTTTACGCCAGCATATGAAAACGACCTGAAATCATAGTCCTCTCCTTCAGAATCAATGGCAATGCTATTCAACAGCCCCCTTGCCATATCAATGACCTGGAGCCTTCTGAGCGCTAAATCTTCTCCTTCTTCTGTCATCATCAATTCAGAAAGACCCTTCATTCTATATACAGCCTGAACAGATCTATCCAGCATTTTCGGAGCTGTCCCATGCGCTATCTCAGCATTTTTGATAGCCCGGTTAATTCTTACATACTCAGGCATTCCCCACATCAGATAGTTACTATTGGAGCAATTCTCCGGGAGAACTCCATTTGTGAATACAAGGCATCTGCTATCATGGACTCGAAAACTTCCGAATCTGCTATTGATGTCATAGAACTCAGGTGTTCCAAGTCTACTCGCTCTGCTTCCAAACGGATTTTTAGGGTCATATGTAAACATGGATTGATAATCCGGCTGAATAACAGACCTATCATAAACCCTAATATCATCAATGGAACGAATTGCTCTCCAATTGACAGGCTCTTCCAGCCCTCTCCCATCATTGATGAGCATAACCGCTATTGACCCGCCAAATAGTCTCGACCACTTCAACGCAGTCATGGCAGTCTCTTCCCAGTCTAGTTCATCAAGCGCCTCTGTATAAAATTTAATGATTTTCTCATCCGTTACACCCTTCAACTCAAACCCGTGCTTGATAGCTTCCTCTGCAGGTGTATCAATTATTTTTGCAAAGATTCCATTCCCTTCATAATTGATGGTTAGCTCAGAATCATCAACTATTGGCTCTTGAGCAAAAATGTACTGCTCAGAAGAATCTTTCTGTGTTCCATACCTATTCATCATATTCACATATCCATCTGAACGGTATGACTTAACAGTTTTCCCGGTCTCTCGCTCTATAATTCTCTCATAGTGCTTTATCCGGGATAGCCTTTCTTTATTCTGCTCTGTCATCTCTGAACAGCCCTCCACATCATCAAATCAAGTAAGCAGGGTTGAATGTTGTCTTTATTGCTATTTCATCAAATGCATTTGCAGAAGCATCAACCATGTCCTTGAACTTCCAATCCGGGAAATTCTCTAACTGGTATAGATATTCTTCATTCCATTTCCCAAACAGCAAATCAAAATTCCCTGCCTGCCACTGTGCTGCCATCGGTTCAGCTCTTGATTGTTTACTTCCTGATTCTCTCACAGCGGTAATATCAAACCCTGCGAGCATCTTTATATATGACTGCGCTTGCTCTTTTCCAGCTTGCCCAGGGTCTTGAGGAATCCTGATTCTTACTCTTTTGTATTTTGCTCTATCCGCTTGAGCTGTTAGCTTAATCGTATTTCTAACATCCTGTGCTGACATCTGTCTGTTAATGACATCTATTACAACATATCTGCCATTTTTTCTTCTTCCCATTAAGACTCCAGCTGTATATGCAGGGTCGCCTTTTTCATCCTTCTCAGATGCCGCCAAATCCCAACACCTGCAAAAATACGTTATGTCATCAGGTAGAATCTCCAGGATATTCCCAAGTTGAGTTCTCTTGAAGAACAATCCGGCAGATGCCTTTATCTTCCAGTTACCAGAAAGAAGTCTTTCTCTTTCAATTTCAGGTAGTGCTTTCAGGTTTGCCAAATAGCCCGGGTCTTTCGCCAGCAATTCTTTGTTGTCATATATAGACGAAGGAATAAACGTAACAGATTTTGGTTCTGCTCTTTCCTCCGGTGTTACCAGCCCAAACTTTTCCCACAACTCTTCCTGTGTATCACCCCAGGTTATTACTCCATTTCTTCGCATCATCCATCGGATAATCCCGCTTCTCTCTGGAATCGGATATCCGGTGTCTTGGTTAATCCACCATTCAATAAATTTTGCAACCCAGCTATCAGCATCCGGGTTGCAAGTTGCTCTGATATAAGGTTTTATTCCACAGGTGGAGCGGTTACGGGAAAGCATATAGAAAAACTGATACTCAGAAAAATGGCACAACTCATCCCAAAATATGGCACAAATCTGACCGCCTTGATAATTCTGAACCTCCTGGTCTCTTTCTATATGCTTGAATGTGATTTTTGACGTTATTTCATTCTTCTTATTCCGAAACGTCCATTGACCATTTGCAATACTCGCAGTCGCTCTTTTGCAGGATGAATATAAATCAACTGATGAATCCCACAAGCCACCAGCCTGAAATATCTGGTTGTAATTATGACGGAAAATCGTACAGGTAAACCCTTTTACATTCTTGTGTCTCATGGGGTCCATCAGCAAAGAAAATGTTTTACCAGAACCAGCTGATCCTAACCACCAAAGATTGCAATGTCAGCCTCAGTCGTCAAGAACTGCATCTGAGGACCAGGCTGTGGCCATATTTCTCTCTTTGGCATAAGACCACCTCGCTTTCAAAATGTTGCTTATACATTCAACTCAGATTCTGGAATCGCAATGACTCCATCTCTATGATTATCTGGAATGTAAAAAACAACATCATCATCTTCTTCATCATCATTCTCAGCACCCATTATCATCTGAAGCTTTTGCATGGCTGCATTTTCCTCAATCTGCTGTATCGGGCTCATGCCTGACCACTCAATAATTGTCCTCGCAGCATTCAAATCACCACTCTTTAATACCTTCATAAAGAGCGCTCCCAGAATTGCCGCAAGGTTCGTCATATCCTCTTGGTCAAATCCCATCCTTTTGAGATTTGCCTTTACCTCTCCTATTGCCTCTTGCTGAAGGAAGTCTTTTGTAAGCTCTCGAAGCTCCTTTTTCTTCCTTCTCGCTTCTCCTGAAGCGATGCCTCCCTCTCTCGCAATACGCCGTTGTTCTTCCTTAGTTCTGCTGCTAAGAGGTATCAGGTTCTCATGTCCAGTTCTTTTCCCACTTTTCTCTGTTTTTTTCTCTTTTTCACTCATATTTTAGGCTATTGCCATTCACCTCTATTCATCGTGGATAAGCATAAGATGATGAGCATGACGCTGATGAATCATTTCTTGTAATTCTATCTACACACTTCATAGCATTCTCAATGGTTTCAGACATATCTGTATATTTGTACTCTGCCATTCTCCCACAACAAATAAGACCTTCTTTATCGGCTTTGTCCCGATATTTCTGGTATTTTTCATTATTCACTCTATCATTAACCGGGTAGAAAGGCTCCATTCCTCTCTTCCATTTGACTGGATATTCCTTGGAAATAACACTCTTCGGAGACGTTGTATCAAACACAAAATGCTTGTGTTCAATCGTTCTTGTATAGGGAACATCCTTATCCGTGTAATTCACAACTGCTACTCCCTGAACGTTCTCACAGTCATGGCTTTCCAATTCAAATTCCAACCCACGATATTCAAGTTCTCCAAATTCATATCCATAATACTCATCCAATGGACCAGTATAGATCACTCTCTTTGCTGACTTTGAGATAGATCTATTCTTGGTATAATCAATGCCAGTAAGAACATAGCTATTTTCAAGCAGCTTTTCAATCAGCGCATTGTACCCAATTTCGGGAATGCCCTGCCATCTGTCATTGAAATAGTTGTTATCATAGGTAAATCTCAGAGGGATTCTACGCATAATATCTGGGGGAAGCTCTTTGCAGCTCTTCCCCCATTGCTTTTCCGTATATCCCTTTATCAGCTTCTCATAAATCTCTCTTCCAACGAGATTTAATACATGCTCTTCAAGATTCTGTGGGTGTTCATTCTTGACCCGAGTTTCCTCTATGAACCTCTTTGCTTCTTCAGGTGTCGTTGCACCCCAAAGCTGGTTGAATGTATTCATGTTAAACGGGAGGTTGTACATTTCTCCTCGATAATTCGCAACAGGACTGTTCACGAATTTATTAAAGGAAGTGAATCTATTTACATACTCCCAAACCTGAGGATTGCTCGTTCTAAATATATGCGCTCCATACAAATGCACATCAATCCCATGAATCTTTTCACACCTCAGATTGCCTCCAACGGATAACCTTCTGTCAATCACACAGCATTTACTTCCCCGACTTGTGAGAAGGTTGGCACATACAGCTCCACTTAATCCAGCTCCGACTATCAGATAGTCAAACTTCATGTCTTTTTCCACCTTTGGTTAAGAATCTTCGGAGTGCAATTATTCCACTCTATTTCATGGTGAATACGATAGTTCGTAATTCCCTGCTTTCCAACCTTCACGAAACTAGGGCAGCATAGTACGGAGTAAAATGACTTTCGGTATGTACCATTGTCCTGGTATATATCTGTCATCCCACCTTTTGCCGATTGGGTTTCAGGAGTCTGTACTTGTAAATCCATCACGGAAAAACAAATGTTACCTCTGTGCCAATTCAAAATGGTAGTGGTTATATCATCATTCATTCGCATCCTGAACCAGACAGGATGGTCTCTACGCATAAGAAATGACCCCATTGTTTTGGGAATCAGTTTCTTCTCCCAATTCTTTGACTTCACGCCCCCTAAATAATAAGAACTCAAAGATAGAGACAACCAGGTTATAGGAGCTGCATCCATATAATCACACAATACTGAAAACAATTTATCCAGGTTTGTGCAATTCGCATGCCTTACCCTCTGGCCCTCCTGATACCGATATGAGATGGCTGTGAAGTCGTCATCCAACTGGAGGTGATATTTGTATCCTAATTCATTTGCGAACTCTTGAATTTTGTTTCTGGCGAATACACCAACTCTTCTATCAGTGTCCATATCCCCAGTGTCTGTTCTGTCTGCTATTTCTTTTTTGTTAAACTGCAATACTCTTCTTCCAAATTTCTCTCTATAGATTGGCTCCTGGCTGTCCTCATCATCAATCACAACATACCAATCTCCATGATAGTTATACTTCTCAAGCATAACCGCAGTTTTGAGGTCATTCGCTCTGCCATGGGACAAAATAAAAACCGCAAATCTCTTTTCTTTTCCTTCATACGGTTTCACGCTTTCATGGTATTTTCCATCAATATATCTGTCATCCATATTTATTGCCCCAAATCCATTATTCTGACTCTCTCAGCTTGGTAATTTCATCGAATAGCGTGCAATAACCATTCGCAATCGCATCATCAATGTCAATTATAACCAGTGCTGACTTTTCAAATAGCTCCTGTACCTCTTTGCTGGCATTGGCATAATACTCTGCGATGTTCCTATAATTGAATACATTATGTCTCATAGCACCCAGCTTCAGAAACTCTTTCACATCATCAGGTATGTCAGCTTCCTCAATTTCTTCAATCAAAACCTCAGACTTGGATGTATCTACCAACTCAGAAAGCTCAACTTCATTCCCTGTTGGCTCATACTGGGGTATCTTCACCTTCAGGCTGTATGTATCTGACAAAGCATTCTTATCATCATCAAAAGAAAATCCAAATAATTCCATGTCAATGCCCTGAATATCAAACAGCTCTCCATCCAACAGCCCTAAATCCCAGCTGGAGAACTCGGCTGTCTTATTATCAGCCAGTCGGAATGCCTTTATCTGTTCATCTGATAGGTCACTAGCCACAATTGTCGGAACCTCTGTCATCTTCAGCTTTTTGGCTGCCTCAAATCGTGTATGTCCGGCAACAATCACATTGTCCTTGTCCACAATGATAGGATTCTTGAATCCAAACTCTTTGATACTATTCTTGACATAATCGATTGCTTTCTTATTCTTTCTTGGATTCTTCTCATACGGGATAATGCTGTCAATGCTTTGCATTACGATATCCATTTTTACCTCCAAAATAAAACCAGAGCGCCGTTATTTCAGCGCTCTGGTATGAAAATGACATATTCGGGAATAGCAACTTTTCCCTTCCTCATCCTCTTTTTTGCTATGCTACACACTACCACATTCACCGTAGGAACTACAAGGAACTTTATGGAACTTATAGGAACTTTATGGAACCATTTCAAAAAAATTTTTTAATTTTAAGCTATAAATACTACAGGAGCTTTGTCAATACCCTTTTCACTGCACCGTGTCATCATTGTTTTTATTCTTCCTCTCCACAATCCACTTCGTTTATAGCAGATGACGGATGCTGCCAGTCACAGTAACAGAACAACCGATAGGCAAGAGCTTCGTTACCTCCCGCCTCATCTATGAAATCCCGCCCAGTATAACAATTGGACAATATGTAGTCATACTCCTCTGGGTCTGGTGTCCGATATGCGGTTATTTCATTGAGACACATATCCGGGATGTATATGACTTCATCATCTGTTCGGAACTTATCTGCTTTGAATATCATACAGTCCTGACCAGGAATAAGTGTTAGCATATCATCCAACGAAAATCCCTGGTGGAATCCTTCTTTAAGTTCTTCTTTTGTCATTATACCTTTCCATTTCATCTATACTTTAATCTTAATTCTCTATCTTTCATCATTGGCAATTAGCCAAATAAACCTCACATAATTGATTATATCCTGGCATTTCTCCAGCAAATCCTCTCTGTCAGAGAAGTTATTCCTCTGAACCTTATCCCGAAGTGCAACCAAATGTTTTGTCATATATCCCCATGCGCATTGTGCCGATGTTCCACCCATTATCTCAGCTCCGGCATCAAAGTTATGTAAACAATCATCTGGTGAAGCATATTTCGCATTTTTCTGTTTTAAGGTTTCGAGTGAATTCCCATCCAACTCATCCAGCAATTTATCGAACCTTTCTCTGTTCATATTATGAACCTCCTTATTCCATTATTGATTTCATAAATTGATACTTTTTATTCAGTGCATCATATAGCTCCTCAATCATTTTTTCTATTTCTTCTGCATCTTTTACTAAAACGGACGCCTTAGGAACTCCTTTTACTCTCTGCCTTGCCAATATCCACATTTCAACGTGTTCATCAACGTCAAAATCTTCGTATTGCTCCCACACTTTATGAACAAAGTCAGCTGCATCTTCATAGAAAACAGTCAGGATAAAATCTTCTCCTGCTGGGGAGTATTTTTCTAATTCAGCAATTTTTTGATTATTTCCATGTCTATCTTCCTGTTCGCTTAAATCAACCTTCCATCCCAAATTCTCAGCAACATCGATTAGTTTTTTCATTGCTATTTCCATTTACAATGTCCCCTCTTTTTATTTTCTTCACCCTTTTATATAAATCATTTCTTCATCGAGCTTATCACTTTCAGGTACATAGTCTCCGTCGGGAAGTGGAATATCATCCCAAATCGATTCTATGTATTTTTTTACAGCGTTCAAGTCATTAGAATCAATATCATCTGGAAGTATAATTGTTTGCATTCCGTATACTTGCCAAACCATTCCAAATTTAACTTCTTTCAACAGTTCCATCTCCAACTACATATTATCGTTATCATCTTCTGCATTAGGGCAATACTCCAGGTAAAAGGTGAAATCAAATCCATCATTAGGATTATCGCTATAATAGAGGTCGCATATTGCAACTCCATATTTCTCATACACTTTGTTAACTATTTTATCAAGTAGTCTGTAATCCTTCGGAAGATAACATCCAAAATCTTGGTTGATTCCATCATACCGGAAAAAGTAGTTACCGGAGCTTGTATTATTTATTCCGGTTTCCACCATGTAATCTGCAATCTTTTCAGCTATATCCATATAAACACCCCCCCATCTTTCAAGCCGACAAACCTATAAACTAGATAAGCCACTTGATTGCAGGAATATGGTTTTCTAGATCCTACTGAAGCAGCTAATCTTTCATTGCTTTCTCTACAGCCACTACAGCCGCTGTAAGAGATGGGAACCATTCTGCAAATATATCCTTATCTCCTTTTGAAAGACTAACATTCAGAGGCGGCTTATCTTGAAATACTGTATCTGTTATATCCGCACTAACCACCCCAGAACTATTTACGGTTGTGACAACACAAAACCAGTTTCTCTTCTGCGGAAAACATGGACCAAAATACAGCCCAGCAGCAGTAAGACGCTGGAGCATTTTTGTTTGCGCTTTATTCGGTATTCCATAGGACATATTATTCCATACAGCGATGTACCCGGTTTCTTGTGTAAGCCATTCCATCATATCGCAATAAAACTGTTTTGGAACAGCATTGTCCACATCAGCACGGCTCCAGTTATTCTTTTCCATCAGCACAGAAATCAGCTTTCCCTGGTGGGATGGAACTGCATACTCTACTACACCTTCAGGAGAAATCACGACCTCAAGGTAGTTATCAAACAGTTCTTGGTGGGTTTTTATCTTGAATCTACTGTGAAGCGCTTGCTGCTGCATATTATATTTGTCCATATAGATTTTCTCCCACATATCACATTCTATGAAGCTCAGTCTTCGAGAGTTTCCACACCTTCCAACGCAAAAGGTTCACCATTCTCATAGGTGTCTTTTAGCACTGCTCGGATAGCATTATAAATCGAAGAGCTTCTTACCTCTGCGCTTTTCCCACCATTGAAAAAGACACGATAGTTTCTCTCTTCCCCTTCTTCAGGAAACATCAAGTTTTCCTTTGCCCACTCCACGTCCAGAGTAGGTCTGTTCTCACCATGGCACTGGATGACAACCTCGCTTCCAATCATAAGTTGTCCGGCAAAATTCAACGGGTCATTCAATAGAATCGCACTGATTTTTCCAGTGAATTTATCATCAGCCCACTTTTCTTTATCTTCTGGCGAGAGCCAACCCCATACGCCTTCTCCATTTATCCCTCTCATCCCATTCTCCGGGTTCGGGATATTGAACTTAATCCAGCCCTCTCTCTGCTGCTCATTGGTCAAAGACATATAGAAATCAGTTTTGTTCATCATCATTTTTTCCTCCCTTTATTTTTTCCTCATGGTCTTTCCAGGACAGACAATTACTTTTCTGCATCACGCGCCACATAAAGGCTCTCATTATAAGCCCTTCCATTCTTCTTTACTTGAACATTTACTTCTTTTGAGTCTTTTGCTTCAACAATGAACACTTTAACAACGGAAGAATATGGAATATTTTTCATTCCCTTTTGCTTCTTCAAAACCTTCCATGCCGCTTTCTTCACTTCTTCGGATTCCATATCCTTGCAAATATATCGGCTGGTCATTCTGCTCATTCTTTTTTTGCGGCTTTCTTCTGCCTCACTCTTTGAGCCAAAGTATCTTTCCCCATTTTCCTTGACTCCCAATTCGTAGAACTCAATTCTTTTAATAATTTCAATGTCATCATTCCAGATAATTTCACGCAAGCTGTTTGACAAAACATTTTTCGCTTTACCAACTGTAATCACAATTTCCCAATCCCAGTCAATCATCTTGTGTTCAGTCAAAACACGGATTATTTCAGTCCCTTTTCGCAAATCAATCTTGCAAATTTCGCCCTGGGAGCCACCCATTGTATTGAAGTTAACCGCATAACCATCCGCTAAGTAACCATTCACAATATCAGTATATACCCTTTCAATTTCATGCAATTTCATAGAAAGTCCTCCCATTCAATAATCCATCTGGTTAAGTTTCACTCTCAAAACAATCGGGGCTTCAATCCCGACAGTTGTATTATAACACAATATTGTTATTTTGTCAATATTTCAGCATTTATTCCTGAAGTAATCTCACTTCTAGCTCTTCGGTTTCCTGCTCTCTGAAAAAATCCCACTCTTCCGGCTCAAATCCAGCCATCACGCAGCCATCAATCATGCTGCTGGTCTGCTCTAAGGCATCAGGGTCAGCATCAACCATGTCACCCCAGGTCAAGGCACCATCTCTGGTTACCATGTATTCTCCAATCTGGTAGGCAGCACTAGGCATTCCAAGGTACTTAGCTTTGATGCCTAGGCTGTTCTCGATGGCTTTAACCAGTTCCTTCCTGAGTTCTCCTGTTGCATTAAAATGTAAAATCATGCTGTTTTCCTCTTATTCTGCAGGAGTGATTGCCCCCTTTGTGTGACACATATAAAGTGACAGGCTATTTCCCATCCTCCATCTTGTTCGGCAGCTTCTAATCAAATGCTGAATTACTCTTCTCTAAATATCATAATGTGTCGTCGTTTCCCATGCAACATATTTGTTAACAGTATCAACACAAAGATTCCAATACTGAAATGGTTTTTCCTTACGAGCATGAAAGGCCGTAATTCCGACTCTTGCGTACTCATTGAAATGAATATATTCGACTATCTCAATCCGATCTGTCTTGGACAACCGACCAGTATCAACCATAGCCTGAAAAATCAGTGCTTTTATATCAATCACACTCAGACCTCCATCATCATCACAACCGGATTTTTTTGCCAGTAACAACATCGACCACAGTTTCTCCAGCTCCAAAAGCCGCTCTCATTTCAGCCACATCTTCGGCACTATAGGGGAGTTTATTATTTCGGTATTCCATAAGCTCTTTTTCTACTTCCAAATCCCGTGCAGTGGCAGTTGCTTCGACATCGACGTTATCTGTAACAAGAGCAATTTTTTCCAGCATATCAGACATCACTACTCTACCAATGCAATTCCTGGCAACGCCTTTGTCATCAATGGTAACCAGACCTGCTTCGAGGTCATTTCTCACTTTTTCCAACTCCTTCTCAGCATTAGCCTTCCAATACGCACCGAGCTTTCCGCTGAGTTCCATCATGAATCTTGTCATAGAACTTCCTCCTACTCAATCCTCATTTATCCATCTAAATTTGGTTACGCAGCCAGCGCATTTGCCAGCTGCTCAACCCTTTCACTTCTCTTGCTATACCAACATTTCTTGGTGTTATGCCACCGGAAGCCATTCTCCTTCAGCTTGTTAATCACTGTGGCATCAGGTTTTTCCTTAAAATACAACTCAATGCCATTCTTCTCCTCGTTGTGGACAATCATTACACGCCCAGAACCTTCAACAGGAACAACCACACTGGAGGAAGTCTCACCAGAAATCTTTTTCACCTTATTGTTCACGGTATAGGGCTTATTCCACTTTCCAATTTCGAGGTCGTACCAGAAGTTGACATCAAAATAGTCAATCATTCCATCGCAATCACTGAAGCGGTAACTCTTAATGAAGTCGTTTACATCCATCATTACGGCCTTTGCCCACTCAGTAGCACGATCTTCCCTCTCAACATAATAGGTATTTATCTGAATGCGCTTTGCTCCATTCAGAAGAGCCTCATACGGGCCGGAAACAAGAGCCACGCTAATGGTGCTTCCGCCAGAATAAGAACTGAAGGAAACAGAGAACTTGCAATCTGGATATGCTTTCTTCACATACTCACGAATCTTTGCCGTAATCTCCTTCGTTGTCAAATACAGATTGTAATTCTTGCCTTTCCATCCATTCTGCGTGTAAAACTCATTTCGTGTGCTCTCAGCAGTCTCGTGGGTAGGCTCAGACGCAACCTTATTGTATGCCATCTTCAAGATGGGGAAAGTGCGGTCATATTCATCGTTAATCTTCTTCATGGTGTCTTCATCGCCGCCTCTATCGGGATGATTCTCCATCGCAAGCTTCCGGTACTTCTTCTTCAATTCATCCAAGGTGCTGCAATCACTAAAGAATTTCATAAACATCCTCCATTCAATTATCCGTCTGGTTATTCCAGGAGCAAAAAAATTAACGAACCTATTCTTTTCTTGGCCATCCGACCACGTTGATATTATACCACATTATTATATATTTGTCAATATGTCGTTATTTATATCAGGCCTGTCTCATTTTTCCATCCATCATGAAATCATACAATTGTGCTTTCAATTCCATAATCTTCATATCCCTATCGTGAAGTTCTGCCTCCATTTTGAGCTTTTCAGACTCTGCATCATTGGCCCTTCTCCGTTCAGCCAAAGCAATCTGGTGCTGCTCTTCTGTCTTCTTCAACTGCTCTTTCAGAGCTTTCTTAGTGTCGGAATGCTCACGCATTTCATCCTTCAGCTTATTTTCCTGTTCCTTTATTCTCGGAATTTCAGGATTTGTATGGCAATTATAGAAACGGATTGCATCTTCCCAATTCCAAACCTGGAAAAGAACCATGTAAAACGTGTTCTGTGTTCCCTTTTTTCCAGTTGACCCTTCATCATCTTTACCATTATCATTTGCGAGTTCAACAAGCCTTCCAACACTACTATGCCCGAAAATATCTTGCACTCTGCAAATATCTTCCTGCTTTGTGCTCAAACCGTGGATGGAAACGTGTTCCAGAAGGTCTTTTGCATTTGTGATGTTGTCGTAAATACTAGCCATATCATTACCTCCATTTATCCATCATATATTCTCACACAACCATTGACATATCTCTTGCGTTGGACATTTCCCACAATCACAATCGTGTGGACTAACATCTTCGCAAAGCGCCCGCTCATCTTTCTCAAATACTTCTTGAATCTCAAAATACGACATCCCAGATACATCGTGTCCAGATAGAATCATACATTCCATCCCTTCAAATAACCTATTGGTTAATTGCAGCCTATTACTTTTGTCAGATTCCTTTCCTCCGACGAACACATTATACCACATATTTACTTTTTTGTCAATATGTCATTATAAAGTATAAGCCCCGTCAGCTCTTCTCGAACTAACGGGGCCTATCCAATGTACTCTATTCATTTCTATTTTTTCTCCATTCAAGCACCACTCTATGTATTTCCCAAATTATTATGTGTGATGACCTGATTATAATCATCATGATTTCTTGGCAGCTTTCTGACCTTTCTCCACTTTGTGATTGTCGTTTTATCCACATCACATACTCTGGCTATCTGCGCATCGCTGAATCCGTCTCGATACATTCTGAAACGCCTTTCATTCTCTTCAAATGAGAGGAATCCTTTTTCCCTCGTATTCTTCTGAGGCTTTCTTTCCCTTGGTGTCTTGATAGTAATCGGTTTCTTTTCCTTTTCCCTTTTCAGATACTCACTTCTCGATACCTTTTTATCACATCCAGTCCCTGGGTCACATCCCCTTAATTTGTCTTCATTGAATACATAGTCACAGCATTTTGAATAGCTGCTATAATGAGCGCATCTGTAACAATATGAATCGCAAATCTTGTCCTTCTCAGCCATCTTTACTCTCCCGCTTATCATATTGGAATCCTTCTACCTCATACCCGGCTTCATCATATGCAAGCTGGATGAGTTCTTTAAGAGTGGAACCATCATCATTTATAGCCTTAATCCAGGTGGTAGCATACCCTAAAAATCTATCGATTCTTATTCTTCCAAAGGCAAATTTGTCTCGGAGTATTACAATAGGAACAGAAAGCATAAGTGCCATCACGTTCTCCGTGGCTTCTGCTTTTATTGAGGCAATCCTCTTATCAAGCTCATTTTTTATGGCTTCTTCAGCGGCCACTTTCTTAATGAACTCAATCTGTTCCTCAGTCATAACATATGTTTTGGGCTTTGTCTTGTCCTTATTTTTTCTTCTCTCATCTCTGCCCATCGCTTATCTCCTAGTCTGAAATCTTCTCGCATTTTGCTAATGGCTCAGAACTGACAATGAAAGGTTTATTTCCATCTACAGACCATTCCAAGCGTTTTTCATCATCTAACCATTGCTGATGCTTTATAACCTGCCAAATATCACACGCAATATTCTCATCATCATCACGGCTGCAATTCCAATAAGGCCAAAGTATTCTTCCAATCTCTTCAAACTTTTCTTTGACAGTATCACGTCTATTTATCATCTCATCGAATATCTCTCTATGGTTCGGATTTTCAGGAGATAAATCGACATTTTTCATTGCAAGCCTATCTGCTATGTCTATCCATTGATTCATACCAACCCTGAAATATTCCTCTAAAGCCATTTTGATGATTTGCAACTGGGTATCTGTGATGGTGAGTCTATACATAACCCTATCTTTCTTTTTAACCATTTCATTCGTCTCCTTACCGTGAAATTATCTCGACTTCTTAAACGGTCTTTGCCTATCATACACATCCCATTGGGAATTGTTCAGATATTTGTTTTTCTTCGCAATCCTTTCTTTGAACCCTAGATACATCTCACAACTGTCATGGCATCCAGGATTCCTTTTCTTGCATCCCAAACAGGGAGCAATCAGTTCTTTTCTTTGGCTCCCACATCTGGGATTTTCAAGTCCATCTATCATTGTTGCTCCTTATGTTCTATCCATATCTAGCGATATTTTTACTTCCTTTTGGCAGCTACAGCTGATAACAAGCATCCAGTATCAGCTCCTCCAAACAAATAGCTGTAATCAGTATGTTTCTTCACCTGATGTAAAGCATTTTTTCTGATAAAGTGTAGTTCGCTTTTTCTTTCCTTCCCATATGAAGTCCCAAATCCATTTTTTGGATGACACCTAAGTGTTTTCTTGCTCACAAATATTCCTTCTTTCTATTGTTCATTACCATCCAGTGTATTTCTCTTCTTTTGGACCTTCTTCACCATTCGTCTTATTACCAATCTTCCAGGAACTTGCAGCCAGGAATTTGTAATAAACCGCTTTTACAATCATTCTGAACAATCTCACCAGAATGTACAGAACATAAGCTACAGTAATACAGAAATAGATCCAATACAGGATTTTGCAAATAATCGCTATCATTATGATTCCTCCTTAGGCGGTAACGGCATTTCTTTCCAATGTGTTACCTCTCCTTTTTCTCTCTTAAACAATCCTGCAACCCATGTTCCATCATCAGCCATATATCCTTCTCTGACAGTCGGAAGCGGCTCTTCTCCAGGCATATATGTCAAGACGGAGATAAAGGGTTTCGGCTTTTTCATGGAAACAGGAATCCATTGTTCTCGGATTTCATTGTTTAATGCTTCAATTGCTTTATCCAATGCAATCTTTATAAACTCATGCGGATATTCTCCCATTTTATGCACTCTCATGTGGGTAGCAATTCTTCTGATTGCTTCGCTGTTGTCCATAGTGTAATTCCTCAAATCATCCATTTTGTTTCCTCTTTTCAGCTACCTTTTTTGAGTAAGCCTCATATCCCAACTTATTCAGTCCACGACCTCTTGCAGCTTCACTCAATCTCTTCCGTCTGCAAGCAGGGCAATAGAATGATTTCGGACCTCCCGTGTAAGTCTTTTCACAGTCAGAGCATACCGTTATGCACTGTTCATATTTCACTCTGATTCACTCCTTTTTGCATAGAATTGAGAATTGTATTGACCATATCTCTCGGCCCAACTAATCATTTCTTCTTTACTGAGATTTTTCACATAATTCTCAAAGAATCCGCAAGGAGTCAGCTCCGGGCAGAATCCTCTGTAGATGCAATTCGGGACAAGAACATCCGCAAGCTCAGGTTCTATGGTGCGAATGGTCATTTTCAGATCTTCCGCATACATTCTGGTTTCAGCCGACGCCTGGAAGCAAAGCCTCTTCCGCATGACATCAATAAGAGACTGGCAATTTGCATCACCTGTGAACGTAACAGGAGCATCCTGCGGGAGCTTATCTCTGTTTACTCCAGTTCTGTCAGTCCTCTGGGTCTTTATAAAGCACTCAAACTTGTGCCTTGACCAATGTGTCGCAATCCAGCTTTTAATGTTTTCCCATTTCCACTTGATGGAAATGTCCCGAATCGGACTATGTTCCGAAATCAGAATCTTTTTCTTCCACTCTGTAGATGGCTGCTTCTGAAGCTCTGACTTTCCTACTGTAGCCCTGCAATCATCCAGAACTTCATCCCATGTACCTTTTACTTTAATGATTTTCGTTTTCATTACAAATCCTCCTGTTAGTAATCCTATACTACGTTAGTGTTCCATACCCGCCTGTCTATGTGGCCTTCCCGGAATCCAAACTTGCTCTCTGCAAGCAAAGCATATCCCATCATCTTTCCATTCTCCATTTCCGTAGGTGCAACTTTTACACATAGGCATTGCGGTCATTTTCTTTCCGCAATATGGGCAAAAGTCTGTAATACTTCTTGCGTTGGTACCCTGCCCACGGCGGTATCTAGCAAATGGCATCCACATCCCGCAGTGCGTGCATTGCGGAGTGTCATCCTCCCACACTTTCCACTCAGCCATTCCCACCATTTTCCTTTCTTACCCCGTAGGAGCAGAAATCGTCATTATAGACAATTCCAACCATTGCACAAGGATTTTTACATCTTCCGTATCCACAAGGTTTTCCAGAATCAATCCCAAGCACTTCTTTATAGTTTATACAATCCTCACACCGAACAGGGATTACAACACCATCCTTAATAAGGCGGTCTGCTATCCCCCCTATGAAAAGTTCTGTGAACCTTGACCCAATAGTTACTCTTACACCTTTTACTGGTTCAAAGTCAGCCCTAGAAATAATATCCATCAGTCTTTTACGCATTTGTTCCACCTTTCTTCTATACTTACAAGAGCTCAGGGTTATCGTGTATGTTAGATGAATTGTACAAGCCCATGAAGTTGACATATTATTTCTCACCATCCAATCTTGCCATACATACTGGACAGCAATTTGGTGAAATCAAATCTCTGTGCTCGTCAATTATCATGAATCGGCTCCCGCACTCCATGCAGATGAAATAATAGTCATACCATTCATCCAGCCAATCTGAGGTTTTATACCTACCATGCTTCACAGGTGCGACATCAGCAGCTGGAAATGCGTTTTTATCACTTAATCTATTTGATACATATACGGCTCCGCAATTATACGCAAATGCAGCAGCGCTATCTCGCTCTATGTACTCTGCCATGCGCTATTCCTCCAAATCCATAACGGCTCCACAGTTGGGACAGTATTTGTATTGTTCCAAATGATTTCTTTTTCCATACTCCATGGATAAATCTACATTATGTGCCACGACACATCCACAAGCTGAACAGATCGCTTTCGTTGTCCAAATCATTTTGGTATCATCCTCGAATTTCCACTTTCCATGCCTAACCGGAGCAACATCGGCGGCAGGCTGCCGTGCAATTAGTGTCTTTACTCTTCCTGGAGTCCATTTGGGATTATTGTCATTGCACTTCTCAAAATCACCGTAGAACAATTCACGCTCTACGTACTCAGCCATCTGTCATTCCTCCATATCCATCCTCGCTCCGCAGTTGGGGCAGTATGTAAAAGTTGGGAGTTGTTTTACAATAGGTGAAAGTGTCAGTCTACTACAAATGGAACAAACAACATAAACGCCGTCTATAATCCATTGCCCGTGTTTTTGCACTGTAACACCGTTATCAATTAGATAGTCAACCATATCTATAACACGGTATCCAGAAAAATATGAAGATGTTAAACCAATTAGTTTTTCACGATCAGTCATTTGGTTCCTCCAAATCCATCCGTGCGCCGCAGTTGGGGCAGTATGCTGTGCAAGTTCTGTGCGTATTTTTACAGCACGAACATCTATAACCGTATAAAATCGGCTCATAATTACCCCACTTCCCATGCACCACCGGCACAACATCAGCGGCTGGAAACTGATTCAAGATTTTAATGCCAGTCATTGTGATAGCGTCAGCATCATAAAGTGCGTCTCGCAATGCTTTTCTATCAATGTATTCAGCCATCGGTTTTTACCTCTCCATAAGAACAGAAGTCATCAGGATGGCAATTATGCTGTTCATTACCAAATGGATACCATTTCGCACATCTGCCAAACCGCTTTAATGTGGAAGAACCAACTCCCTCATAAGTCCAGAAAGTGCAATCTTTACATCGCACAACATAAACTGCGTCCACGGTTGGAGCATCGTTGATAGCGTTACAGAATACGCAGTCACTTGGTTCACACGGTTCATCGGAATATTCATCATTGCACTTGTAGCACATTGCTTTTTTCAACGGCTCTACATCAATCAGCCTCATATTTCTCCTTTCTTCGTTGAAAAATGTCACAAAAAGCTCAAAAATTTGTGGAATTATGTTACATACAACTTATTTTTCTCCCTGTGAGCAGAAATCATCGTCGTTGAACATATCCCATTCCAATTTGTTATGATAGAATCTGGAATGTTTTTCGCAGAAACCAGTTTCCGAATCCCAGAACTTACAATCTCGACATCTGACTACTCTAACAGCATCAACCTCTGGAATCCTCTGAATAACTCTATCTGCTTCCAAAAACCCTTCTGCCAGGTTGTCAAGATGCCCTTGCCCATTATGGATAAGCTTTGCTGTCTTTTTGTACTGTTCATTAAACAACCTTCTTACTTCATCATAATCAATCAGCTTTACCATTGATTCTCTTTTCTCCATAGCTACAGAAATCGTCGAATTTGCAAGTAAACCCCATTGATTCACAATATCCGCATTCCTCGTCATATGATTTGCACTCCCGACAACGAACTACTTCCACGGCATCCACTCTCGGTATTGTATCGATATCTGCAACATGAAGTCTTGCGAATCCGCTTTTGTCGAACAACGAATAAACATCATTTGCATCAATAAGCCGCTTCTCTGCCATCAATTACACCTCCGAAACCATCTTGTAGGAGCGTGATACAATCTTCCATCTGGACATATAATCATTGTCTGCTGTTCACAAGCTGTTGGAAAATACTGTTTAACCACAATTCCACGAACTCCGCTACAATAGCAAACAACGGTGTTTCCAATTTCGATTTTTTCATTTTCCATCATCAGCCCTCCTATTCCATGCTTCGATTGCTTCTTCCTGTGTTGCCATGTTTTCTGTCCGAATGCCATTAGTACGACATTTCAAATCATAATGAAATACATGATACAGAACACATCCGTTTGATAAACACTTCGTCTGCATAAGTTCTGCTTCACCACCGCAGAACGGGCATTCACGCAATTTCTGCAAGTCGCTTTTCTGCATACTTTGCTCCTCTTGTCCTAATCCAGTAATATACGGTGTATGGGCTTACACTAATCGTTTCGCACCATTCAGCAACGCATTTCTTTTCACCATTTACAGTCAGGTACTTTGTATTTCTTTTATTTCTGCTGTTTTCCTTTGGCGTAACAAAGCGGCAGTTATCAGGTGAATATCCTTTGTCATTATCGACCCTGTCTAATTGAAGTCCTTTTCTATACCCGTGGGATACGGCCCACTGAACAAAGTTCCATGAATTATGCCATTCTTCGCAGACTTCAATTCCACGGTTACCATAATCCTTAAATTTTGGTCTGTTTTGATTTTCACATCTTGCTTTCATGGAACACCATACACCATACAAATCAGGATGGTCGCAGCAGGCTCCATGTATCCTGTGAGAATATGCTTGATACGGTTTTAACTCATTCATACTCAACCATCCTTACAAGTAGCCATGATTTTTCTTCTTCGCTTCGATGTTACGCAAAACATCTTGCAAATCAAATGCACCGATAGGGCAATGCCAGTTTTCGCATCCATATAATCTAAAGATGCAGTTTTGGCAGGATTTCTGTTCTTTGCAATAGTCAGCTACTATCTTTGCGGCCTCAACTACTCTCTTATTGCTTATTGCCATCTTTATCACTCTTGTTCCTTATAGAAATCGTTCAAATCTTCCTGAGCGTGTGATACATGGTCAGGACAGACAAGGCATTCAGGAAGCATATCATCCGTCATTAAATCTACCCACCCCATGCAATAGATACGGTCTTTCACTCCGTCATTCCACTCATGTGACGGTTTCCCTCTTTTTCTGAGTGGACATTTAACTTTTGGCATCTTCATGCCTCCTATTCCACGCTTTGATTACATCTTCCTCTTTCTCGAAATATTCTTTACCAAGCATCGATGACACGATTTTCCTCCTTCTCCCAAGCATGGCCGGACAAGAATTACATTGAATATACACAATGCCATCATAAGGTGCATTTATTAGCATTGCTTCACCACCGCAAAAAGGGCACGGTCTCAATTCATCCATTTTTTAATTCTCCCATCGAAAGATTATCCTGCATTTATAGCAGGTAGAACTGTTAGAAATTCCCTAAACCTTTTAATCTGTTCTCTCTCGTCCTCATTACATGCTTCCTCTAAAGCCAAATCAATTTGAGATATTGCATAGGTTCTGCTGATATTATCTTGATTATTTCGGAATACACCATGAATTCTTTTCAGGAATCCTTCGGGTGTCCACATCGCACATAACGGCGCAACCGTCTCCAAGATATCGGCACAGTCAGATAGGCTCATTGGATACATTTGCACTACGTTTGCTATCCTGTCTGCATATTCTTTATCAAATTCAAATTCGTTCATAAAAACTACCTAACCTTTCATGTTTTTGATTTGCGAATCAATGGCCGAGAACGCTATGCGATATGCAGCGCATCTATCTGATTCCGCACCGCTACAGGTGAAGTCAAAACACTTCGGGCAATCACCGCATAGCTTCCTGGTTCTATTCTCAAGCCATTTCAAAGCGTCTTGTTCCCCCACATATTCGTTCCTCCGGCTTATCGTCCATGTAAATAAATTCATTCATCCTCTTTCTCTCTTTTCCTGTTCGGACACCAAGATGGAGAAGTATTGCCTCTCTCCTTTGATGGAATCCATTTTCTTCCGGTATATCTGTATAGCGTCCATATCGGATGATTGCACCAGTCATGGGGTGCGTGCCATCCATTTATAGCTCTTCTGGAGTAAAACTCACAGCTCCGGCAGCTTGGTACTCTATTCCTCATTGTTTACTTCTCCTGATTGTTCCTGTCTTCTTCTCTTTACTAACTCTCTCCGAGAAGAACGCCACATCATAAGCAGCATTTCACTTACCGGACGAGTTCTGTCTTTACGATGTGCCTTTTTTATAACCCTCAATTGGTCATTTTCAGGGCAAATCACGCCAACGTTATATGGAATTGCTTCATGCACAACCTGAAAAACGTCTTTCAGCATTACATAGTAGTTCAGGTCTCCAATCATGTTGTGACCATTCTTTGACTCAAAATCCGAAACACTTGATTTGACTTCATAGCAATAGAAGTCTCCTTTTTCAATTCCAGAAATGGAGTTATTGACTGGCTTATACAGCATATAGTCCACACGCACGGAATGGCCTGAAGCATAATCAAACGTGACTTCTTTCGCCCAGTAGATCCGAGGGTCATTGTGAGGGTCTATGTATCTTTCAAGAAGTTCTGAAAGATACTTTGTTATATCAGGTCTACTACTCATACATTCCCACACTTTGTGGCAGACTTTTCTTATCCACAAGGTACGACCTCAATTGCTCTGCGGAATCCTTTTTATCAGGATTCACCCCAACAAAGATAGCAGGAGGTCTGTTTATTTCTTTTCCTACTGGCCTCCAAAGGTGCAAACAATATGGATGGTTGTTGACATAATCACTCTTGGGAGGATGATACTGGACTACGGTTTCCTCTTCATCAAAAAACATATCTTTGATAGCGCACATCTCATCCCATGTCGGGCATTTTTTCCGATTGATGTTTCCAGGAGAAACACTTACATGCTCCCAACCGCCTCCATTTGAGGCAATAACAAAAAAGGATTTCCCATTGACGAATACCTTGAACGCTCCATTTCCTCCATCTCCCATACTTCCGTAAATCGGAACTCGATAATTGTCCAGGTAATGTAAATCTTTCATATGTATCTCCCTGCATCACTTCTTATTCCAGCTCACTTTTTTGGGCTTGCTTTTTTTCTCTTGCTTTGGCAAACCGTTCAGCTGCTTTATTCCTCTGTTCTTCCGTAAGAACCTTCTTTTTCCTGTAGGGATTCTTCCCCAATCTGAACATATACAGTGGGCAATCTTCCCCTGTGCATCTCTTAACTTCGGCATGGCTATCTCCACTACATCTGTAGCAATAAGCCTTAATTGCCTTTAATGGACTTACTATTTTGTTGTCTTCCATAACGACTCTCCCATCATACATTGCTGCTCATTACTGAAATCCAGCATCTCATTTTTCGCTCGTTCGTAAAATGTACGGTCAATCTCAAACCCAAAGGAAGAACGTCCTAGATTGTGAGCTGCCCGGAGAGTAGTACCAGAACCGCAGCATGGGTCAATCACTACGTCCCCAGGGTCTGTAAAAATTTCTATCAACTGCTCCAGTAGATTGACAGGTTTTTGCGCCGGATGGATTTTGGGAATCTCTTTTGGGTCACGCTTCCACTCGAACCAGTTGAATACCATATGCCCAGTTCCCCGGATGTTCTTTCCGTTTTCATCAACCTGAAGCCCATTTCTGAACTTCGGAAGTCTGTCACGATACATTACCAGGGCATATTCGGTAGCTCCAACAATACGCATATTGGCTTTTAGAACCTGGGGAGAATAGTTCTTAACAAAAACCAAAGGTATGTAATTCACAAATCCCTGTTTCTTTCCAGCATCAATCAATGTTGGCATCTGTTCAAAGGAGCAGAATACAATCATGCAAGGGCTATTACTGCTCCTTCCACGACCCACCGGCTTTGTATCATCCTTTTTCAGCATCCTGGAGCAGAAATGGAAATACTCATAAAGGTTGAAATTGAAATCAGAATGAAACGCTGCTTTTTTTGCAAGCTTGCTTTCCCCATTCTTGTTATCCCCACCGTTGTACCACATAGGATTGCTGCCATAAAAGTTTGTCCCGACATTATATGGAACATCGGCAATAATCAGCTGTGCCGGAGGAATCGCATATCTCTTGTAATTCTGCATTGAATCCCGGTATATTTCACACTTAATCTTCCTTTGCGGATACATCCATTTTCCCCTTTCATCAGTTAATTGAATAAATATCAATAACCTTTATTATCAGACCTCCACAAGGTCCAGGCCATCGACGGCATATCCTCCAGATTTTCCCTCTAGTTTGACAATCATGGTGCCGCAACAGTCCCATGGCTCAGACCGTACCGTCCATACCTTCCCACGGTTTTCCTCGCTTACATGGTAGTGGTCGTTCATTACAACCTTATCTCCCGGTTTCAGCATTTTGCTTCCTCCTTATTTCGTAGTACATCCATATCGTAACCACTGCGGATGAATTCGAGCGTTTTCTGATGTCTGATACAGTTTCCGAGTTTTGTGTAGATCATCTCCATATCCAACGGGGTAAATGCTGTGCCGCAAAACTGGTTGATACCTTCAAGGTGGTACTTATGTACCTGAGCATTCCTCCACACTGCATCAAAATGCTGGCTTTTGAAAGCATCACGGGAAAGCCATTCCAGCAGCTTTGCCACTACATCCTCTCTGGTTTCGCAGTTATCAAGCCGGAAGTAGGAATTGACCCTTCTATGTGGGTCAGCAACAAATTCAAGATTTCTGTTCAGAATCGCATCCGGGAAAGCTACGAATAGTTCATTCAGGACTTTCTGTTCAACCATTGCAGTTTACCTCCATCACATAGCACCAGCTCTGAGGCGGATGTCTCAGCTGCTTGCATCTATCCTTGCCTGTTTCTTCACATACTGAACAATTCGCTTCAGACGGCTTATCACAGGCGTGAAAAAAATTATCCAATCTGAGAGGCTTTTCATAGATTTTCAGATTAGAGATGTGCCATCCATAGCCAGTCACACCATTTCCCAAATAGTCGATAATCTGCTTGTCTGTTAGACAAGTCAAAGGAAACTCCCTCAATGCAACATGGGAGTTTACATCGGAATACTTCACTGAAATTGGAACAATCACATCACATATGAACTCTCCGATAACCTTCCCATGTCCAAAAATGACCGTTTCCACCCATGCAAAAGATGGAAGTTTAGAAAGCAGCTTATATGGCCACTTTTTCTTTGTCTGGTAAATATAGCACCGAAAAGGAGACTCCAGCTTCGGGCTGGTCTTTCTGACCTCCAACGTTTTATCGCATAATGCAATACGTTCACACCATTGAGGATGTATACTGATAAGAACCGCTTTCATGTCATTTCTCCATTTCCTTTCTCAATGATTCTTTGATGTAATAATCCATGCCCAGCTTCTGGCAAAGCTGCTCCGCTTCATGCCCGAAGTCTTTCCAGTTGATCGTAGACGGATGGTAATTCAGCTTCCCAATTTTGATTTTATCGATGATGTCGTGGCAGTTCTCCAGGAATTCCAGCACGGCACCAGCATAAATTACAGGCTCGCAAGACACCCATGTTTTCAAGCCAGCATATTTCGCGTCAGCAAGGACAATGACCCGGTCAGACGGCTCATAAACCCCGTGCGGCATCCCATCGTATGTAATCCCGTACCAATCGTTCCCATCCAGCAGATCAAAGTCCCGGATTCCGTCTCCCTTGGTAAGAATCTGTACATGGTTTCCGCTTTCCTTGATTGCCTTGATGACCTCCCGGGTGACGGATGTGTCGTATCCTGTCGGGTATGGGTCACAGGTGAAGCACAGGTGGATCAGCTTCCCGGTCACGCCCTCCCGCTCCAGCTGCCGTTTCAGCGCTTCCACAATCCCTGGCCTCGGCTCCACATGGCTGTGAAATTCCTCCCTGTCCCGGTGCAGCACAGACGGTGCGAAGCAGTAATAGCATCGGTGCGGGCAGCCGGTGTAGATATTCACGGCATAATCGCCATATTCTTTCGCTTTTCCCTTCGGAACATACAAAGGCTTCATTGTCAGTCCTCCTCGTCGTAAATTGTGATTCCCAATTCCTGCCCCAGCCAGTCAAGCCCGGCCCGGGTGAGCCAGAATATGATGTTTCCAGGGTTATACCCATTGCGGCATTTTGCGTATCCTTTATCGCACAGGCCCTGCCATACGGAGAAATAAACACCTTTCCCATGGGTCGTGAAATAATTCCGATACGGCCTGTAGAAAAACTTCCCATGGCGCTGGTATGGCCGCTTATTGTCAAGGCCGATTGTGTGCGCAGCCAGCTGTACTTCCTTCGTTTTATGGCTCAAATCGATGTATCTTGGCATTGTCATTCTCCTTCCGCTGGCTCCTGTAGCCACTTCAAAAGCCCGTTTGCTTTTCCTTCGTTCGGTTTACAGAGTTTGATTCCTGGACACGACTCTGATCCACAGTCGAATTCTTCGCACAGAAACACGGAAAGTTCCTCATCGCTCATGGAGCGAATTTTCTGTGCGTTGGTATTTGGCTTTTCTTTGGTGATTTTACAAGATACACCGTTAATGCAGATAAATTCCCTGTCCTTTCCAGCGTGTACGCATCTGCTGTGGCAACCTTTGCAATTATCGTATTTGATAGCCACAATCATTCTCCTTTCGGCGGTTCAGGAAGCGGCCTATAATACCATACGCCATATTGATTTTTTACCTTTGCAGGCCTCCTTCTGTTTGATGCCTGCGTTTTCCAGTTTGTCCATCTGCAATTTGACGGTTCATAGTCACCATTGTTGTTTATCCTGTCAATTGTAAGAGTATCTTCATACCCATTTGCCAATGCCCATTCCAAAAAATTTATAAAACCATTTTCTCTGCTTTTCCATTCTTCGCAAACAGAAATACCACGACCTCCATAGTCCCCATAGCAATCTATATCTGGGTTATAGCATCTTGCAATCATACCTTTCCAGATTGAGTATATTCTTCTGTTGTCGGTTGAAAGACCGCCGTATTTGGCTTTTTGCCTTTTCACTTCAAGATTTAAGCATCCACAAGTCTTTGTTTTCCCACTCACAAGATCACGACCATGCGTTATTGTATAAGAACCGCAATCGCACAGACATTTCCACAGAATTTTCTTGTATTTGTCTCTGCCAGCTTGTTCTATAACAGTTAATCTGTTAAACCTCATTCCGGTCAAATCCTTAAATGCTCCCATAGTTTCCTTTCCGCTTGAAAAGCAAACCCCGTGTGTCTAATGGCGCCAACTTTTCCCTAACATCCATTGTTACGCCTCCTCCGGCGGTTCCGGCAGCGGCATCCAGTGGGTAACATTTTCGTTTTGCAAGCCGTAAACAGCGGGAGAATGCCATTCCCCATCACTTCCTATATGTGCCTCATGCACCATAGGGAGCGGTTTTGCACTAGAAATGTAAACCAATACTGGAATGTAATTTTTAGGGAGACGTCTAGTCACCGGAATCCACCGCCGCTGCTCCTGCTCCCTGAGGGCGGCGACTGCCAGCACGCATGCATCCGAAACAGCCTGAACAGCAGCCATCTTACCTCTGAACCCGCCATAGTATTCGATTTCCGCCAGTGCTTCCCCTGTTGTCTCCGGGTCGAGAATACGAATTGCTTCTTCTCTGTTCATTTTTCCTCCTTAGGATTGTCTAAGAATTCTTGTACTTCATTAAACCTTTTAAGAACTCGTTCCATCAGTATGAATCCCCAAGGTCAAGAGGAATCCCACCTTGTGCAGAACCTATCATCAGCCTGACTTCATCATATGTTTCATCGATATGCTGATTGTTTCCATGAATTCTAAGTACTGTTCTTTTCTCATCATTTCCACATACAGCCTCCACCTTATCCAGATTGATTAAAATGGGAGTTCCACCTTTATGAACCTCAATAAATTTCGCCATTTTCTTTTCTCCTTACGTCAAATTTCCATTTGCACAATTTGGAACCGGAAAGTAATTCTTCATCTCTCCCCATACCCATTTCGCATTTCCCTTTTCATCGATTCCTCCATACATGAGGAAGAACAGCCCATTTATTCCATAGACGGTGTACTCATTCCCGGTTTCAATTTCTTTTACTTTGAACACGATTTCAGTCCTTCCTCTATTTCAATTCTACGTCTCGTGATTTCATCGATGTAATTATTTGCTGCTTGGATTTCATCGTCCAGGGTTGTAATATACCCATATCCATAATCATTCACCACTACACGAATCCAACACGGAAATTTATCGAGTTCAAATTCCCACCCGCTTGCATCATAGACTGTGAAAGTTCCATGCTTTACTTTGTTTAGCTCCTCGATGCTGAAAACAAGATAAAAGCATACAGAATAGTCTTCATCTATATCACTGGAATACACAGAAAAGTGAGGCAATTGTCCGATTTCTTTCTTGCATTTTTCATATAGGCGTTCATTTTCATAAATCACACAGTCTTCAATCTTATTGAACACTTCACCATCGTCTGAAACGAACACTTCCTCAATTACTTGTTTAGTTCTAGTTTCACGCCTCATATTGACCTCCGAATCTACTTGTTTTTTGGATTGGCTGGACATTTTTCGCAACATTCAGACGGAGAACTGCAATAAATACGGGCCAATTCACTTACACCAGGATTTGGTGATGGTCTAAACGGATTCCTAGAAATACCACAAGGACCTATATCAACTTGCCTTCTTCGATTAAGGAAATAATAGTCCCCGCTTCTGTATTGATTCTTCCTATCATCTTCAGAAGCATAGATTGTTCCGTTTTTGTCTATCCAGGTTTCCATCATCGACAACCTCATATCCGTTAATTGAAATAAGCTTCATGTCAAGTACCATATTGTTGTTTACCTCTTGTATTATTTCTCCTTTTATGTTTCTCCTTATAATTCCTGTCTCATGTGGCGTAAAAGACAAGTCTGCCACATACATTTTTGAAAGGAAAACCAAACCGTTGAACTTCAGCTTTATGAAACAAGGAGAAGAAATGTCAATAAGCGATAAATCATAGAAAATTGTACCGCAGTATTCGCATTTTTCTCCTTGTATCGGAGCACCACAGTTCGGACAGTTTGTTTGACTCATTCTGTCATTCATAAGCTCACCCAATTAGAGCAAAAAGCTCTTCATAGGGAAACATGAAGAAAATGGAGTAGCATACGGCACATAGAACCGATACCACGATTGCAATGGACAACCATGCTTTCCGTGTCATAATTCAATCCTCCTTCTCATCAATTTTCGATGCAAGCATATCTGCAAAGTGAGTAAAAAGTGCCAGCGGGTAAAGCTCAAAAGCTTTGCTTGCATTATTGGCTTCATCTTGTTGCCAAGGCCCCATATGGTATCGGATTGCAAATGCCTCTTCCCTTGTGAGCTTCATGAAACCAGAAATGATGTACACGCTCTTCTCTCCATGACCATAGGGAAGTTTGTCCTCAACGTCATAGCCCATGTAGTCCTCCCACTCAGGCTTTCCGTTCGGGAGCATTTTCCCTGTCTTTCTGCTCTTTTTCACTGGGGTGTAGTAATTGACTTTGCAGATGTCATGGAGCAGTCCACAAATCGCAATCGTTTGTTCTTGCTCAGGTGTAAGAGTTGTGATTCCATATCTTTTTTCAATATAATGCAGAAACTGATCCCGGAGCTGTTCATAAACATTTACACTGTGCTGGCACAAACCACCAGGGACAGCTAGATGGAACTTGCTGCTTGCAGGAGCAGTAAAGAAATCTGAATTTATAAGAAATTCCAGAAGTTCCTCTGCACCAGCCCGCAAGATATGTTTCTTATATATCTCAATGAATTTCTCTCTCATGTTCATGCAAATTCTCCTTTATTTATGCGCTCTCTCCAATTGCATCAATCGCATCCCATACTTCCTTGAATTTAGTAATGGAATCATACTTTTTCCGAATGCTTCTCAACTCAGAGAGAACGCTATCCATCAACTTTTTGGAGCTATCCTCGCTTCGGATGATGGTATCAATGGAGAAATAGTTCCGTTCCTGCGCCTCCACCTTGAAATATGCTCGAACAGGTTCCTTATTCTCCACCTTTACAACCAGGCTGTTGATAATATTTCTTGCCTGATGGACTCTCCAATTCTCAGCAGCTTCAGTGTCATTCCACTCGAAGCATCCATGCAGCGGTGCTTCAGCCGGACGGTTTTCGTCCAGCAGAACTTGTGCCGTTAATCTTCCTTCCTGTTCCAGCCTTGCACACATCTCACCAGCAATCTGGGCATCTGCATTAACCCGGCTTCCAGTTCTCCACTCATAAATCATTTTGATTTCTCCTTCTCATATAATCTGAATTTCTCAAGACTTTCCTTACCCCGCCTTACCGCAACTTACCAAAACGCACCTAAACAAGCCTTGCCATTCCTGCCAAACCCAAACATACCAAACCCCAACCAACAGCACCTTTCCCGACCCAGCCACGCCATACCTGCCACACCTAGCCCCAACAATCCAAACCTTACCTGAACGCACCCCTCCTGCCACACCAGGCCATGCCCTACAGCATCCTGACTCACCTAAGCTTACCACGCCTGCCTGACCAAACCAGACCATGCCGAACCAGGCCACGACTAGCCTCCCTTGCCTAGCCTGCCAAACCCCGCCTTGACATACACTACCTTACCGGAACTCGCCCATCCACACCTTACCTGCCCAAACACACCACGCCATGCCCTGACGCACCTTAGCCCGCCATGCCATTCCTGCCATATACTTGAGAAAGCAAAGCCCTTTTATGAACCTTCTTGTGGAAGGTTCATATTATCAGGCAGCTTCTACATGAAACATTCCATTCTGTCCATCCTTTTCAGGTCTCCACTCGCCAAGGCCACACACATAGCCACCAGCATTGATGATATTTACAATCTGCTCAATGCTGTACTGACCATTGGCATTATAGGAAATGGTCAGGTCTGCGTACCAGTTGCGGAACTCTCCCCGGAAACGGATGTCAGCAGTTCCCATGCCGACCTTCACCATGTCCTCCCGCATAATCGGGGTATCACTGTGAACCTCAACCATCTGGTTTTCGTCCCCATCAATGAAGAACACGCCCCGCAAGGACATCTTGTCCTTCGACCATCCCATTCTGTATGCTGCACTAATCGCAGCCTGTTTAATTGCGGTGACAGGAAAACCAAACCTTGCCCCTTCCTCGATGGCCTTCTCAAATCCAGCCTCATTCATCTGGGTGGGCATCGGAGTGAGCCAGTACATAGAACGGATGAAATCTTCGACAGGGTTCTTTGCTTCCCTGGAAGTCGTCTTCGTCTTCTTCATCTGCTTGTCCAGAATTTCCCTCTTCGCCTTTTCGCTCCATGCGTGCATAATAAGAGGCGTATCCCCCACAATCCTGATTTTCGTCTTAACGATGTTGATAGGCTTAATCTCAATAGTCTCCACATTCTTCGTTGCCATAATTCATTTTCCTTTCTATTCAATGTTTTTTATATTCAATCAGGAAGGTTAATACCATTCCCAATAGAACAATCCGCTTCCCTCTTCGTCTACGAGTGCAAATTCAGGAAATGCTTCGTTAAATTCTTCCAACAACTCTTCAGAAATCATGTACATTCCAGTGTTTTCAACGTGGCATCCCAGGTTTTCATGGAAGAAATTCTGAATGTCGTATCTTTTTCTCCAGCTCCTTACAGTCTCGGCAGCACATACAAAACGATCTTCGAATGTCTCCACTGTATACTTTTCTCTGACTTCATCATTTGAAATCGTCACCCTCTTCCCTGAAGCGTCATCGATTACTTCCACGCTGTCAAGACTAAAATCGCCTATGTGAACATCTTCCCCAAATCCATAATCTTTTGAAATTTTTGCGAAGTCAATTTCACTACTGCGGACCTTCAGGGGAGACGCATAAGGAGCAAGCTGTTTTGTATCTTCGTAACTCTCAAAATCAACTCCAAGGATAATCCCATTCACATTTGAACGGTCATAAACAACATTGCTGTCATAATTGCCTTTTCTGACCCGAATAATTTCCATATCCAATCCCATAGCGATTCCTCACTTTCTAATTTCCAAATAACTGACATTTCCGATACAATCCAAGCACTTCAGCCGGATTCGACTCTCGTTCTCCTTGTCAAACAAAACCCTGCGGAGCAATCTCATATTGGTCAGCTTGACAAGCAAATCATCTACGTCCTTAGCGTCTTCAATCGCATCTTCAAGGTCCACAACGGAGTGGTCAAACCCGCAAAGGTCTTTAAGAGACAGCGGAATGCGGTTGGCAGTATAATAAAGAATTTTCTGGTATGTCATGTTTCCCCTCCCATTAAAGCTTGTGAACTGCAAATACCATCGAATTACGGAGCCTCGATACTTCCTCAAATCGTTCATCATCCATCGGAACCATGTAGTATCGAACTTCCTTCACCGAACCAGATTCATCATAAATCTTCCGTCCGTATACAACGTGTTCGCATCCAGTCTCTTTCATCAGTTTTCTGGCCTCAGTCTCCAGCTTTCTGAGGTTAGCCATAACCTCATCCATTCTCTGGTAACCAATAAACCTAGCCCCTGAACTATTCCATTCCATGCACGCAACCATCATTCCATCCACTCCTTACGCAAGCAGTCTGCTTTCACGGTACTCTTCGTAGTATCTATCGCTTCCGTCATCCTCTTCGTCATAAACAACCTCAAGCCCATTTTGCTTCAGGAACTCAATCGGCTCAATCTCATCAATGACATAGACTTTTCCATCAACCCGGATTGCATCAGCAACTCCACCCTCTTCATCAGGTTCGGAATCACACAGCTCACCGCCCAGAAGCTCCTCAATCATTCCGGTTGCGTCATCTTCAACGCAATCAAAGCAGAAATACCGTCCATCAAATTCAAAGCCTCTATCAAATTCATAACCACAGCATTCGCACTTCATAATCGTGAGCCTCCATTCACTTATCCATTTGGTTAAGTCCTAACCAAAAATATTTCGAGCATCCACACGATACCCGGTGAGTTTCCCTCCTCACGCTATGTATTATACCACATATTTATCTGTTTGTCAATATCTATTTATGTATCTTTCTCTTTTCCTCACGAATCTCCCGATACAATCCCATCACTTCCTTGGCTCGTTCCCGCTCATAAAGCGCCATCGCTTCCTTGTATCTTGAAAGACCATGTTCTATAATCATTCGGGTTTTCTTGTCGCATCTTTTGATTCTTGTAATTTCATCCATGACAATCACCTGAATCCGCTGCTTACTAAGATGTACAGCGGCTCCAACTTCTTCAAGAGACTTCCCATCGACATATCGAAGCAGCATAATCTTCTTTGTTCTTTCATTCCGGTATTCTTTCTCGGTCAAAACAAACTTTACTGTTTCTGCGGAATCTTCTGGTATCTCTTCCAATTGTAAGTCATGGTAAAATCTAATATCAGCTTTCTCCCTATTCCCGATTCTACCAACAGGGCCAATCAAATTATCCTTCCTATTCGCTTTCAGTCCTCTGGTTCTTCTCCACTGGCTGATGCAATTCGGTGTCAACCCAAGTTCCTCTGCTATCTCTCTATCATTGAGGCCCTTCTTCCATAGCGGAAATCTCAAGTTGTCATTGACATCTGTAATTTGTTTATGATATTTCTTCTTATTTTCTTCCATATTTCAAATATAACCATCCTTTCTAGGTTTGTCTCGCTTTCTCATTTTTCCAAGGCTCATGTAAAATTTATATCCGAATAATGCAGCAGCCACGAGAAATACTGGAATTTTTGTGATATTCCACATCAAAGCTCCGGCATACATCACAAGCAGATAAACCGAAGCTACAGAACATTCAGAAGTATCAACTGTGTTGTCTTCGATGTCTTTCTCTTCTTCTATTGAGACGGTTTCATGAGGACGCTTTCTGATAATCCTGATAGCATCCTCCATCGACTTCTCTATAATGCTATCTTCCCGTTTCTTTCTCAGTCTCCCCTTCATTTCTTCGATATCCGTATTCGTAGCTTCTCTGGCAAGCATCTTATTCCCTCCATCCATCTTTCAATATCTGAATGCTCTTCCACATTGGATGCCTCATTTTTTTGAAAGCCCTGGCCTCAATACCCCTGACTTTCTCAAGCGTTTCTCCAAATTCTGCCGCAATCCTATTTCTGCTCAAGGCATCTAAATACCGTTTCTGCATGAGGAGCCTTTCTTTATCAGTCAAAGCGGTGCAATACATGATAAGATATTCAATTCGTTCGTGGACATCATCAGGAATGTCTATTAGCTGGAAGTTTTCATAAAAATTCCTGGCTAATGTTTCTGCTTTCTTCGGTTCCATTCTTTACATCCCCTTCAATTTAACAATCACAGGCAATCCCATGATAACAAATCCATCTTCCATTTACGAAAAACAGCTCATAAGACCTGGTGAACCATTTCCCTGTGCAATCATACGGACTGCAAGGTTCTCTCATAAACTCATGTTCCATGAAATACTTTTCTGCTTCCTCATACGTCTCCAGGTAGTCAGGAAGAAGGATTTTCACAATAACGTAATCCTCCATGTCCCGAACAATGGTTCTATCCTTGCTTTTCTCTTTATTCATAAACACACGGACAGCACGTTTTAGTTCTATCACATGGTCTTTGCATACCCCAGCTTTCTCACACATCCGAATTAAGAAATATGCTGTGGTTGCTTCTTCATAGCTTCTAATTGGCATCATCATTCAATCATCCTCCCGAATATTCCATCTGGTTAAGTCTAATCCAATAATTCTGCAAGGACGGTTGCCCTTGCTATCAATTATCCATCCAATTCAACTACCAGAATGCTGTTTCCCAATCTTACAAAACCCTCTGGATGCTCATACTTCTTCATATACTTGGCAATGTATTCCTGAGGCAAAGAGCAGATATTATCTTCTCCAATACCTACAATCAGGAAATTACCAGCAATGATGTCATATGATACCCCATCTTCATCCCGCAATGCTCTGTTATAAGGGAGTCCCTGAATCTTACCCTCTTCATTCAAAACAACTGCTACCGGGTCAGTAAACGGATAAATCACTTCAATATATCCATCCACTTCATGCTGTAAAGACTTCAGGCCTTCCTCAATTACAACTACTTCAGGTTTCTTTCCTGGATGAACTCTCAACACTGTCATCATTATTCAATTCCCCCTTCAATCATCATCCGTCTTTTGCTCTGTCCTTACGGGAGACATTATACCATATATTTATGATTTTGTCAATATATTATAATATAGAACAAGCCCGGATGAACTGATAAACTCATCCGGGCTAATTATTATTTTTCACTATTCAGGATTGTGGCCATCTTTTTTACTGCTCTTCCATGTGCCTTGGTTGTTCTCCTTAAATAAGACTCAAATCTGTCCTCATAATCTTCTTTGCTGTCAAACATGGACTTACAAACGTCATTCCAACTCAACAGAGGATACGATAAATATCTCAACGAAATAACCGAACGTTCATCTGAACTCCTTATTTGCCTAATGGTCATTTCAATAATTTCTCTTTGTTTATTATGCAGCTCTTTTAAGGTGTCAAGTCTATTTAGTATTCTATCTTTCTGATCTAACATCAATGCCATTTTATCAGATGACACATCCCCAGAACGAGGCATCCCTGTCATTTCTTTGGCACTTGTTGATACCATGGCTTCGTTTAATCTATGGAGCATTTCATCCTGCGTCTCAATGTCTCCCCATCGCTCCCTGTACTCTACCAGCCATTCCTTTATCATTCCAGGGTCATACACAGTTTTTTCTTGACATTCTTGCTCCATGACAACTCACCTCTCGAATGATAGTAATATCCAACTGGTTAATTATAATATGTAATTATAAAAATGTCAACATACCAGTTCCGACCCTATGGGATAAGGTTGGTTCTGTCTATGTTGACATTTCCCCAATATTATGTTCATATCCTACTTACGTTACTTCCCAATTTGCATCTGTTTTCCAAATCCATCATCGATTATTTCAACAATACGGACTTTTCCAGCTCCCTCCAACTTCATAGCAAGCAGCTCTTTTACCGCCTGTGCTTCCTCTATGGGAGCTTCAATTTGTACAATTATTTTCATATCACTTTCCTGCTTGTTACTCCTTATATATTCTCCCATCTACATAGATTTTATGTCCTCCGCTTCGGATGGCTTTCCTCTCTTCTGCTGATGGGAATGTATCTTTAGGCCCATGTGCTATCACAACTCCATCCCGTTTTACCTGCCAATAATCAGTGCTTGTCATTCATCCAGCTCCATCTCTATAAGATTTCAATGAAATTAACGTCATCATCAATCAACTCGACCTTTGGATTGTAAGCATACTGGTTTCCTTTATTGTCCCACAGAATATCAAGCGCTTCCTCCTTGCTTTTTGCCTTCAATATTCCTTTTGCTGTAAATACACACTCACCTCTCCGGTTTGCGTAATCAATTTTCCAGATATATGTTTCCATAAAGTTTTCATCTCCTTCTATTTCTCAAAAAATATTTCTATATCTACCTGGAATCCGGCTTATTGTAATCCGCCTAATTTCTTTCTTCCGAGCATTCCCGGTGAGCATCCTCTGTTCCCAGTCAATTACTTCTACATAATTTGCTGGTACAAACACCTTTTCACCATTCGCTTCGATTCCTACTCTCTCCTCGTACTGTCCTGAATAATAGTTATAATTCTTTCCAATCCACCCAATTTTTCCTGTAGTACCCTTTGGAACCTTTCGTCCCCTGACTACTTTCACAGAATCCCCCATCCGAATCTTTTTTGCCTGAGCCTCATTATAACGCCCATCAAAATCTTTTCGGGAGATACCTTTGTAGTATCGATAAACAGCTCTCATTGTTTCTTCTGTTGCATCAATCGTAGCCCAACTATCTGTTCCACCGAACCTCGTGGTATCATACATGACTTCACGCACTTCTCCACATTCAGCATCCCATACGATTGCATACCAGTCAGAATCCCAGGCCCCATTGTGTTCTCTCAAATCAATAACGCATCCCTCATATTCGACCTTTTTCTCTTCTCCATATCGTCCAAAACATACAGCCATTCAATCACGTCCTTTACCGTCTGGTTAATTATTCATCACAAATTATTCAGGCTCTTTCCTGAACGTCGCTATTATACCACATATTTGAATATTTGTCAATATCTCACTATATAACAAGAGGGAGGTACGTCCTCCCTCTATCTATTATGCAGCTTTCTTCGTTTCTTCCTTCAGCAGTTCCGAAAGCAGACAGGATAATCCAATCGCTACGCCCAAATCATCCAAGCTATCAGTTTTGGCATGGATGCTCTCAATCTTATCGAGTATCGCATCAGCTAAAGCAGACAACTCATAAATCCTCATGCTTTCAATTTCTACATAACTCTCAGTATTCATTTTCATTCCTCCATCATTCAATCTATCCGTCTTTCCGGTTGCCACCGTTTTTCTGCATTTGTCTCATTTGAGTTGCATCTGTTCAGCTCAGGATTTCATCTCAACCTCACGAATACATTATACTTTATCTGTTCAGATGCTTCAATTAGCTATATGTACAATTTTGTCAATATGGATTCATGTATATTATATATGGACGATAAAACCATAATGTGCTATAATTGTTTTTAGAATGGATATGTGTTGTCTAATCATCCATTTATTATTATCGCAGGAGGTCATTATAATGGGAAAACCAGAGAAACAATTTGGAGATACATTCACGCCATATCGAAATGCCGGAGGATTCTTTACGGTATCTTCTCGTCAATTCAAAAGGATTATTGCTTCATTCATTTCATTAGTGACAATTCTATTATCGCTTTCTCAGACTTCAGTTTTCTCGGAATCATTTTTCTCTTTCAATGCAAATGACATAAATGGATTCAATCCTGAAACGAACTCTTCATTTTCCTATAGCGGCATCAATTTTGAACTCCCAGACTACTACAAGAAATTTTCATTTGACTCTCAACCTGATAAAAGTGCTTTTTTTGCAGATAATCTTATAAATAAGGCTTTTCAATTAGCCTTTTTTGAAGAAAATTCTGTCATAGCGCAAAATCCAGAACTCTATATTGATATTTATATCCAGTCGGGATATAAAGCATCAGATGATAATAAGATTTCATATTCTTCCTATAATATGACAATAAATGGAATTGATTTGTATTTAGTCTTCCCAGAAAAAGGGCTCTTGGAAGAATTCTACACGATATATACATTCTTAATCCCTGAAAATTCTTCTAATTCCGTTATTCTTGTTTTTTTACAATCAAAATCCAGTCAAGTTAATTATTATCAGGATTTTATTAAGGTTCTTTGGACAGCCACACCAACTAATTCTTCTATTCCACCCCTTACTCCATATCCTGCTGAGAACTTTCTTGACCTCCCATTACAGAATATTACCAGTCTTCAGTCTGAATCATATCATTCTGCCGAAAAAGATTCCACCCTATCAGGCATGATATTCTATGTGGATGGCGTCGTGACTTCTGTTGGAACCTGGGAAGATACCTGTAAATCAATCAAAGTAACATCCGACATTGAAAACAAGGACGGAACGTTTGTTACAATACAAAACGATCTCGGATATGCTATTTTCTCAGAACCAACAGAGAGCAATATTACTCTTCCTACAGAAGGTTCAAATGTTAGGTTCTATGGTCAATATATCGGATATGATGAAGATGTCGGAGCTGCAATCCTTGATATTAACCCTGATTACGACATCATGCCAGAGGGGAACAAACAACCAAAACCAGAAATTACATTCAGAAACATCCCTTGGGGAACAAGCTATCCAGATGCCACATCTGCTATCCCTGAGATAGCCTTTGCTCCCTTCAGCGGAGAAATCTTTAAGACTTATTCAATTGACCAAATTATCACAGGAAAAGGAATCACTTTTGAATACACCGACATCAACATTTCTGCTTCGAGCATTGCAAGCTCGATTTCTGTCGCTGGATATGAAACGTCGAAAGTAGAACTATATTTTGCGTATACTCCTAAAAATGGAAAATTGACAAAGAAAGAGGAAGATACGGCCCTATATGGAGCTATGTATGAATTTGAACCAGTCAATACCGAATCCATGAGCAAAGACCTATTGCAAAAACTCTCTTCTGTCTATGGAGAACCTGATTCTACTTCATATGACAGTAATATCTTCGGAGGCATAACCAAGTATACATATTGGTCTGGAGCAAATAATACGCTTTTGGTATTGTGTGTTCAGGATGAAAGTAACAGCTCCTGGAAATCCAGCGAGAAAGTCAGAATCATCTATGCCTGGAGGGATGGAGATGAACTCCTTCAGCAAGCAAGTGACTGTCTCAAGGAAGAAGCTATACGTTCAGAAGAATCAAAATATGGCAATGGAAATGTAAACGGCCTATAAAAATCCCCCCTTGCATTGAGGATTCCTCAATACAAGGGGGATTCTTCTTGCTCTTCATAACAGATATTAGTTTGCTGACTTGTATTCAAACTCATACCCTAATATACCAATCAGTCCCAGGAAATCTCCTGCCCGAATACTTCTCTTTGTCAATCTTTGATTGAGCTGGTTTGTGTCCCATCCTACTTTCTTGCAAAGAGATGCCTTTGTCAATTCCTCTCTCTCCATGAGAGCTATCACAATTTCATTGCTTCCATATTCATTCCGCTTGAACAGCTTGGTAATGTCGATAATCTGTTCTCCTTGTTTCGTGATAGATATTTCCATCCCGGCAAATACCATCATGTCGAAAAAGTCATCTGCCAGCATTGTATTCTTCCTGATTTTCTGGTTGAGCTGGCTCAAGGTGATTCCAAAATAATCTGCAACCGCAGTCTGGGTCACTCCAACAGACTTTAATGAGCTGCGGATAATATCAGCGGTTTCTGCTCTATCGAGACTGTTTTTTTCACTTTCCCAATTGTCAGAGATATATTCAACTTCGCCAGTTTTCTGATTCGTAACCACCAATTTGAAATTGTAGGTTGTCAGTATTTCAATAAATTCTTCCAGCCTGAAAGAATCTCTCTCTATTTTGTGCATGAAGTGGTTAAGTGTCATTTTAGCGGCTCTTGCTATATCAATCTTTTTGTAGTTCCCTGCCTTGATAATGCTCTCTATCGTATTTCTGGTCGCACCACAGAAAGAATCTTCTTCTGTTCCACAATCAGAGATAACAGACTGAACCCCATCTGGGTTTAATATCGATACTGAATACCCAACAGCATTCATCAGGAAAATAAACTCATCGGATTTGATTTCAGAATTGTTCATCCTTCCATATACCTTGAAATAAGTCCATCCAACGATAGATGCCAATTCTCTCATCCCGATATTCTTTTTTGTCATTATATTCCCTAAAATTTCCCTGGATAATCCCATGTTTTCCTCCTTCTTAAAATCTTTTTTACACAAAGTAAAAAAGCGTAGCATCCATTCCACACGCATCATCGTATGGAACAAGTATACCACGCTTTTATTTATTGTCAATATTTATTCAATGACTGCCAAATTCCCATTCTCGGAGCAATCTTGCTATCGAAGTATATCTCAGTTCTTTTCCTGAACTCAGTTTCAAGAATAGTGTAGGCTTTCCTCTGAAATAAATAGCCTTTAATGTTGCATCAAATTTATCCCCGATTTCTATATCAGATTTCTCATCATGTATCAGAAATCCCTTAAATTTTACCAGCATATTTTCACCACTTATCGATTCAATCTCAACTATTCACGCTTTCACATTGGAATCTGCTGGAATAATCCATATGTCTTACTCAACGCCTAGACACAACATTCTGCGTTGCCTCTCCTTATCCACGCCTCAGACGTATAAGACGATTCCAGCAGATACCCAACACGGAACTTTTCAGCCCTACGCCACTGCATTGGTCGTATCCGTTTCTTTATATATCCGGTGCCAGATTCCCATGAAAAACAACATTGAACGGAAGGAAATTAGTAGGAGGTGATTTCTGGAGAAACCTCTGGCTCTTTGATGATGCAGCATCAAATCGTCTGGCATTTCTGGATTTGGCTTCCACAGCATACCAAGCTGCATGGGTGCGGAGGTAGGACTCGAACCTACGACATTCAGCTTATGGGGCTGACAAGCTTCCATCTGCTCTACTCCGCTATATATGGAGGAGGGTGTGGGATTTGAACCCACGGATGGTTTAATCCATCAACGGTTTTCAAGACCGCATCCATAAGCCGCTCGGACAACCCTCCATTATCCAATAAGCGTGGGCCAGTCTCTCCCGGCTGTCAAGCTGCCGCTTCTGCCTCTGCTTCGAGTTCCGTAAACGAGCGGTTGCCCCATCCCCGTATTCCCCTCCGGTTGGATGGTACATCATGGGCTAGCTCCATGGGGGCCTGATACTGGGCCGGGATTTCGCTCCCAGCGGGCGGTCATGCCTTAAAGTCAAGCACAAACACAACTCAGTTTTAAGTCAAACTTGCAAACTCACGTTTTTTCTCTAACGTTTGAAAAAGGCGCAGCCCATCAGCGCTATTCACATCAGCGGCTCCTCGCCCTGCATTGCTGCATTGTTCCGCCTTGGGGCTGGTAGCTGGTTTCCGCCAGCCACGGGAATGTCTTTCCATTCTGTCTAGCGATTAAGGTGACGTATGAAGTTGTACCCCGACATTCGCACTTCATGTCGGTTATGAATAACCATCTGGTTAATTCATCTGGAATTAAAATAGCGGTTCTATGCCGCATCCCCTTCGGACAGATGAATTATACTCCATCTTTCGCCTTTTGTCAATATGCTCTGAGATATTTTTCAGAACGGGAAGTCTTTATCTTCTCCAACAATGCTCCCATAGTCTTCCATCTCATTACTCTGTCCATAAGCATCATATTCGGAAGGCTCATCCTTAACGGATTCCTCTTTCCTTTTGGAGTCTCCAAAATAAATGCGCTCAACATTTATCTCACTGGCTCTGCGCTTATTCCCATCCTTGTCAGTATAGTTCCGTACCTGGAGTCTCCCGTATACTACCGCCATACTCCCTTTGGAGAAATACTTCTCGATGAATTCAGCGGTGTTTCTCCACGCAACACAATCAATGAAGTCAGTTCCCCTTTCCTGCCCTTCAGGAACGTAATCACGATCAACAGCGAGAGAAAAACTTGTGACAGCTACACCGCTCGGTGTCCTTCTCAGCTCGGGGTCTCTTGTAAGCCTTCCCATAATTGTAATGTTATTCAGCATAATTATCCTCCAATTTTATATTTCAGATTTCATTCAGGTCAGGCTCTCGTTCATCATATCCTTCAAACCTTCCCCTTGTTCCATTATATCCATATGTTTGTTTGATTGCGTCATCGATGTAGATAGGTGCTATCTTGTATTTTTCATCAAAATCCTCCTGAATCATATCATGACATTCCATATGATGCTTCCTGCAAAGAGGCTCCATCCTCATTCCAGCCTGATCTACCAACTTCCGTTTGTGCCTGATTCCTATCCTATCCCAATGATGCCCCTCAGCGCTTAGTCCACATACGCAGCATTTCTTTCTGACTGCACAGGCATAAACGTAATCGTATATGTCATCTATGAAATCAATCACATTGAAAGAACATGGGATTTCATAATCCAGAATAAACCTAACTAGATATTTTTGAAAGGCACACGCCAAACTCATCGTGCAATCCGAAAGAGAAAACGTAAAGTCAGGCTTGAGTAATTCCTCAGAAGCAAAATTCTTCTTCAGAATTTCCTTCGTCCTTGTAGTCCCTTCCCCTGTGTATGAGGCAATCTCTCTGATAAATTTGTAACACGACTTTCTTTGTCCATCAGATATTCTTCGGTTGTCTATCAATTCGACTTTGCAAAACTTGTAATCTCTTTTGCACATCGTGAAGACATCTTCATACCTAGCTCGTATTAGTAACTCAGATGATTTCTCATCATAGCCAACAATACGTCCGCTTATGACATCAATCGGACTTTTCATTATTTTCAAACCTTTTCATCATTGTCAGCTCCTTAATCAAGACATCAACTCTGGGCTGCTCATCATACCATTTGCAGACCATCAATTCTACCACTTGGGCATCATCATGGTATGCTATCTTATTTAAGGCATCCAGGATGATTTTTGCAATGTTATCACAGTCCCTTTTTATAACTGGTCTGAGTTCCCCAGTCTCCATCATCTTCCGATTTTTCTTTGATGTTGATTTTGGGATTCCGAAATACGCATCCATTCTTACAGATAAAGCGATATGGTTTGGAAAGAAATAATTCTCTGTGTTAGTACGATATGATAGACGTACCCAGTTCTCATATTCGACGGTCGCTTGTGGTGTATATGTATGCCCATTTCGCATGAATCGAGGTCGGCCTTTTCCTTTCGGCTCTCCTGGAATCGAAAACCTAACTTGCAAATTCTCACCTACAATCCTAGTCTCAACTTAACGTCCATATAACTCTTTTTTGCTTCGTTCCTTCTTCTGCTTCCGCATTTAATTTCAACTGGGAAGCATCTTTCGAGGATTCTATCACAAATTCTCTCCATCATAATGCTATCAGGATTCTTAAAATCCTCTGATGTAAGGTTAGTCGTGATAATCATTGGCAGACCAGATGTGCATCGCTTGTCGATAATATCAAAAACAATCTCCTGCATATACTCACTTGTCCGCTCTGTCCCGAGGTCATCAATTATCAACAAATCATAACGATTTAGGCTGCTGATAAATTCATTCTTGTCTACTCCAGGAGCTTGAATGGAATTCACCAGAGTTGAAAAATTGCTCATATATGCTGAATATCCATTCTCAATAATCCGGTTGGCAATACAAGCAGCGTAGAAACTCTTTCCGGTTCCTACAGGCCCATACATAAGGATTCCTTTTGATTCTTTCAAAAAGTCCCCGAACTGGTCAGCATATCTAGCCATAGCATCTGAGAATCTTGGATTTGCCCTATCGTCATTCTCAAAGTTCCATTCCCTCATAGCTCTTTGAGGAAAACAGACCCGTTTCTTCCTGTCAATCAATTCAGCTTTCTCTCTGTCCTTGAATTCCTGAGACTTTTGTTCATCGCACTTGCAAGCACAATGGACTTCTATCTCTTTGTCAGAAAGCTTAATGATTGTCCGTGTTTTGGCATTGCATTTCAAACAACGGTATGTACCATCTTCGTCACGATATTCTGTTTCTGAAGGTTTTGTTTTTGCTGCAATCGAAGCAATCACACTGTCGAATCCATTCATTCAACCACCTCACATGATGTCATCCAAATCATTCAATCTTCCTTTCTTTTCTTTCTTGAGGTAATTCCCTTCAATTACCTTCGGAAAATTATCAGGATGGATAAACCAATCAAACGGAACATGCCAACCACTCGGATTCTCTCCTTTTAACCACGGAGAATGCTCCACGATGCGAATTCCTTCTATTACAACATCAAATCCAATTTTCGGATTTTCCAATAAAGCTTTTAGTCGTTTGTATCGTGAAGATTTTGGATTTATACTCCTAACTTGAGATATTCCATATACTGATAAAGAATTCCATTGTTCGACTACGCTTTCGATTTCAAATCTTCTCTTTGTGTTTTCTGCTTTCCTCTTTTCCTTCTGAGGCTCATTCTCTTCTTTTACTTTTTCTTGATCTTTTTCTAAAACTGCTTCTTCAACTACATATGAATCTGAGTCTAAGCCTGAATCTGAATCTAGGCCTGAATCTAAACCTAATCCTAAACCTAAACCTGAGTTTCCATTTTGGTTCCAAGGTGTTTCCATATTGTTTCCATCCCCAATTCCTTTTGTGTCTGGAGATACAGAATGGTTGTAAGTATCAGTATACGACTTATTTTCTTTGATGCATAGTTGTGCAAATTCATCTTGATATACCGTAGGGTGATACCTGTCAGATTTAAGAGTATTGTGCATCCTCCAATGCTTGATTACGATAACTCCATTGTCAAATCCTATAATGAATCTCTTTGCAAGCAATAACTTTATTTCATCCTCACTGGCACCAATCAATCGTGCAATTCTTTTGGGATTTCCAACAAACCCATCATCATCTGCCCTCATATTGAGATGAAAATATAATGCTTGTGTTGACAGCGGCATATCCAGAAAAGAGTCACTATCACATATCTTCATAGTAAACATTCTTTTATCTGCCATATTATGCTCCTATTTCCTTGTATTCCATTTATTTACAGCAATATATGCAGCCTCATCATCGAACTGATAATCTTCATATTCAGTATCAGTATAAACTGATTGAGTTTTTGCCTTACATACTGTGCATTGCACATAGACAAATGAACCCCATGCATTTCCCCTTGATCTGTTCGCAGAGACATATAACGCTGCCCGCCCTCCGCAAAAAGGACACTCTTTCTTCTCATGTTTTTTCATATGTTTTTTCTTACCTCATATTCATTCATGTTTATATAACAATTATTTCTGTGTAACTTGCAGTATTCATTCATATTTTCTGTTCTTTATCTACAGACAACTTGCCATCATGGACGAATAACATTACATCCTACTCTTCATGTTCGTGAAGGTAAACATACATACCATTTGGCCCGATGTTTCTATAAATGAAATCATCACATTTTGCTTTGCTCAAATGATTTCTCAGGACATTATACTCATACGCATATTGCCCATTTTCTTTTTTTGAATCAATTCGAGACTGTATCTCTTCATCCGTATAATTGGATTCCACCAGATACAAATCATAGTTTTTGGCAACGATTCCATTCAGATTATTGGTGTCTGTCGCATAAAATACCTTCCCATCACCAAAATGCAGTTTATAGCCACAATTTGGTACATCATGTGTAAGCCTAACCGGAATGACAGTTACGATGCCATAGTCATATTGGTAATCCATCTCCAGAACGTCTATTTGCCGTTCAGGAACTCCAGATTTGATAAGGCTATCCACTAACCACTTGCCACAAGAAAACCGAATAGATGGTCTCTCTGCGGCTATACGCCGTATTGTAGTCTCTTTGAAATGGTCGCCGTGAATGTGCGTGAGTAAAATCAGCTTAATTTGATGTAAAAATGGCTCAATTTTCTTGTAAGGAACCCCGCAGTCAATCAGGACTATGCCGTGAATTAACACGGCATTTCCCTTTGAACCTGTTGATATTACATGATAATCAATCATACAGCATCGATGTCAATTACTTCGACCTCATTCCCCGCTGCCTGTGCATCCTGGAAGATATTCTCTGGTGCTTCAACGGGGATGTCTGCCTCAGGTGTCGTGACAATATCTCCATTGGCAATTTCGGACATCGAGCCATCAGAATCCATTGCACGAATCAGCTCGGTACTCATAATTCCCCATTTGGAGATAAGCTGCCGGAGCATCGTTTTCTTTGCCATCCCATCAAAGTCCTTGTACCAGAACGAGCTATATTTCCACATCTCAGAATCGGGAATCTCGTGGTTCTGAATCTTGTTATAAGCAGATGCAGAAAAAGCCGGAGAATACTGGTCTGCATGGGAAAGCATCTTTTTCTTCGACCAATACAAAGTCTTTTTGAATCCGTTCAAGTACTCAAAATACGCCATATACCCAATAACAGGAAGCGTTTCACGAACATCATCATCTTCGATGAACGAGAACAAGTGCTTTCCGGTCATCTTATCCCGTCCTTGGTATTCTCCTTCACGGATTTCAAGGACATCAATATCAGAGTAAGAACCGCTCTTCAAAGCCATCTGGAGGTAGCCTTTATACCCAAGTACAAAAGTTGCCTTTGTCATTTCGGGACAGATGAGTTTCCCCATTCTGTCTTTCTTCTCCTTCTGCTTAAAGGGGACAAGGTAGTATTGTCCCAACTGGGGAGAGGGAGACAGGCCCAAAGATTCACCGAGCAAAGCTCCTGCAAGAATGGTTCCGGCATCACATTCCTGCAGAGCCGGATTTACGGCAACAGCAGATGTAATGGATGCAATGAAACGCTTGGCACGTTCGGGGTCTCCCAGCGTATTTCTTACCAGCTTCTGATACCCATCAGTAGTAATTGCCACGGAAAACTTCGGCTTCTGCTGGACTTGCTGCTTAGGCTGCGCTTGTGTCATTTCGTTTGTTCTGCTCATAATGATAACCTCCATCATTCATAAATTGCTTCAATGCTTTCAATTCTTCCAATGTGCCACGCACAGTAAAAGACACTTCATACAGTTTTTCCTGCTGCAACGGAGCTTTCACCACAGGAGCAGATAAATACTGCTCTTGGTTTTCTTCTTCCTCCTTGACAATTTGCTGAACTTCCATGTCGTGACGCTCATTCTGAACTTTCTCTTGGCAAAAGTTTTCTCTCGCTTGCCTCATACGTTCAAGTTCGGAATGTCTATCTGTCACAGTCTGGATTGCTTTGTAAACATCCATCGTCTTAGTGTATTCAACAAGAATTTCATCGGCATATGAAAGAGTAGAAATCAGTTCAAGCTCTTTCATTATCCGGTCAAGATAATTCCGACATTCAGCTTTTGCAGACTTCTCTGTGGTGGACATATTCACCTTTATCCCAAAGTTTTCAAAGGTTGCAATGTCAGCTGAAACTCCAATGCTGTCTCGGTACTCTTCAAAGAAAGAACGTACTGCATCGGTTTTTTTTCGCTTCAGTTCTCCCTCGACAGCTTTAATTTTCTCAGAAAGCTGCTTATCTGCATCCTCAAACAAATCTCCGGCACAGGATTTGTATATGGCCTCAAACTCCTTGTAAGGAGCTTCAATTTTAGCCTTAACTTCTTTCCTCCTGGCCTCCAATTCCCTATACCGACTGTTAAGTTCAGCTCGGACTTTTTTCACGGCCTTTACGGTGTCCTCGTTGCACTCCATGGCAAGTGCTTCATCAACCATATCCTGGATATTCTTCTGTACAGTTCTCAGCTGTTCCTCGATAATCGGGAGCTGCCTTATGACAATCAATTCATTCTCCATAATCTCACATTCTCCTTCCCTTGCTGCGTATTGCTCTTTCTGCCAAAATCTTCAACTCACTTGCTGCTTTTGAAATCTTGTCCAGATAATTACATACTTCCATGAGTTCCTCTACCTCAGAATCATCAATCATATTGTCTTCCCCAATATCCAGGAGTTTTGATGTAATCTCTGCACATTTCTCCTGCTTCATGGAATAAAGAACCTTCACTATTGCTTCGTCCACAGTTCCGGCAGAATCAGCTATGGTTTCTTTTCTGCACAACGGACATTCATTGGCGCAGTAATTGTTTAACAGTTCAGGAGCATTGTAAAGTTCTGCCATCTGAAGGAGCAAGTCAAGATTCATCACCTTTACTGTTCCTCGCTCGATTCTCCCAAGGGTTGATTCATCAATGTTCAGCTTCTCAGCAGCTCCAGCCTGGGAAGATAGCGCATCCTGCCATTTTGCAGCTCTTTTTCTTGCATCTTTGTACAGATTATCTATCACGATTCTTGTATCACTTGCCATTCAATTTCACCACTCTTCCAGCTATAATATCGGCGTTGTAAAAACCATCTGGTTAAGTCAAAAAGAAAAATAAAGGAAAGGACAATTTACATGAAACAACTCATGCCAAATGGCTCCCATCGCACATCCGATTATAACACATATTTGCTTTTTTGTCAATATTTTTTCAGCTATTGCAAAAATGTCAATATTGCATTTCAAAGGTTTTTCCCTTATAATGAAATTGCATGAATGAAAGGAGAATTTTCTATGGCAAGCAGAGAATTATTTGAAATGGAAACCTATAATACCCTGAGATATAACATGGCTTATCTCATCAAAAGTCGTGGATATGAACACAATATCGTGGCAAGTGCTATTGGAGTTACTGATGTGTCTCTTAGCAGATACCTCAATGGAGTAAGAAAGCCAGAACTCCAATACATCATCAAGTTTGCTCAGTTCTTCAACGTGAGCCTGGAATGGCTTGTTGGTTATAAACCAAAGACATCCAGATTATCTTCAGATGATTCTATGCTCGTTGACTGTTACAACAAAGCTACAGAAGATGAGAGAAAAGCTGTAGACAATATCCTTTCTAAATATTCCGTGTCCGATTGAAAGTATCTGGACGGACCGGAACATTATCCTGATCTCCATCTGCACAAGTCAGGAATTTTCGTAGATTTGGGAAATACACGAGGGAAGTATTGCCAGCTTTTCTAACAGGAATAACTCCTTGTTTTATCCATATTCGCAGAGCGTGTTCAGTAATATTCAGTCCCTCCATTGATGCACGTTCAACAGTACGTTTGATAGTATCTAAATCTCTCACAAGAAATCCCCCTTAATTTTTTATCATGGTTATGATTATACTTATCCAGATGGTTTTTGTCAATATATTTTCATTGATTGCGAGGAATTAAAAATGGCTTCCATTGAGAAGAGAGGGAATTCATACAGAATTACTGTATCTATGGGGAGGGATATATATGGAAAAAAGATATATCAAAAAACAACTTTCACCCCAGACCCTACTCTCTCTGAAAAAAAGAAGGATAGGGCAGTACAAGACTTTGCTAGGGAATTTGAGATGAAAGTTAAAAATAAACTCATAATGGATGGTAGAAATATCACTCTGAAAGAGTTTATTGAAACATGGAAATCAGATTATGCCAAGGAACACATTGAAGCAAGCACTCTACAAAGCTATAACGATGAATTTAACAGAATCCTCCCGAAATTAGGACATCTAAAACTTACGGAACTCAAGCCCCATATGTTAAACTCGTTTTTCTTATCACTTTCAAAAGATGGTTGCCGAATTGATGGGAAAAAAGGAGGATATTCCAAAAACACAATTGCAAAAACTCGTGGTGTTCTATCTTCTGTATTAGGAACTGCGGTTGATTGGGAAATCATTCCAAACAATCCCTGTGAAAAAATAAGATATAACGCAGAAGAATCGGCTGATAGGATTAAATATTTCACACCAGAACAAGCCATCTCATTTATAGAATTTATCGAGGAACCATACTATATCACTGTCAAAGCATCTAAGCGGATTGATGATACGGGTAAACCGTATGAGGTTCCTGAGTATAAAAGCAAAAGAGAAATGAAAGAACAAATCAAAGTCTTCATTATTTTAGCTATCTATACAGGAATGAGAAAAGGTGAACTTGTAGCATTAAAATGGTCTGATATTGATTTTGACAATGATTTAATCTCAGTTAATTCATCTACAACTATCATCAATAAGAAGCAAGGGATAAAAGCTCCCAAATCCAAGACATCACACCGGAAAATATCTATCCCCCACTTCCTCACGGATAGACTAAAAGCTATGTATGATGAAAGAGAAGAATACAAAGCCAGTCTGATGGATTATTGGCAAGGCGATGATTGGGTCTTTATCCAGAAAAACGGAAAGCAGATAAACTATTACACCCCTTATTCAGCATTTCACGATGCCATATTAAGATACAATGAGAGCCACGAGGAAAAGCTTCCAGTTATTCCCCTCCACGGGCTGAGACATACGTCTGCTACACTCTTGATTTCTAACAATATGGATATTAGGACAGTATCGAGCAGGATGGGACACGCTCAAACATCCACAACTATGAACATCTACGCCCATGCCCTTGAATCTGCGGATAAGGAATCAGCCGGAATCTTAGCGAACGCATTGAAAAAGAAACCATAAATCAATTCTCTTGAGTACATACTGGAATCGTGTTTTCACGGAATTTTTAACCTGGTACCCATTCGGTACCCACACATCAAAACTAGCAATTTTTAATGCATCTAAAAGTTAGAAAAACACCCTGATTTCCAAAGAAATCAGGGTGTTTTTTGGTGGACTTGAGGAGATTCGAACTCCCGACCCCCACAATGCGAATGTGGTGCGCTCCCAGCTGCGCTACAAGCCCGGATTCACTTACCCGGATATTATAGCCGTTTCCACAAATAAAGTCAAGCAAAACCTGAAAATGGAGCGGGATTTTTTTGCGCCTGGTTAGATCAGGAACGATGCCTCCGCCAAAAGGCAGTGTTCGCTGAGTTGGCAATTCGGAAAATTGTTGTTTGAATCATTGAGCGCCACTGTAGGGGAGGCTCGTAGCCTCCCGCGCAGTACAGGCTTCCAGTTACCAACCAGGATGGGCGAATTCGTACCAGTTTACCACATTTGTACCATTCAACCTAACACTCAGTTGACAAACCTGGCGGGAGGCTAAGAGCCTCCCCTACAGTGGCGTGTACGTCAAACAACAATTTAGCGGCATGATAACAGTTGATAAGCCAGCTGAAAAGCGATGGTGGAATTACTCCACGCTCTTTAAGGCCTCGGCCATGTTGATTTTATCCAGGCGGAAATAGAAGAGGAAATCCACCGCCAGGGCGGAGAAGAGGGTGAGGGCCACGGAGGTCAGCAGGGACGGGGTGCTGAGCAGGGGCTTGATCCAAATCAAATCGATTTTAATCTGGCTCATTACAAATTCCAGCAGCAGCTTGCCCAAGGGGATGCCAAACACCGTGCCGAAGAGGCTGAGCACCAGATTCTCCTTGAACACATACATGGCGGTCTCCCCTGCGTTGAAGCCCAGCACCTTGATGGTGGCGATTTCCCGGATGCGCTCGTTGATATTGATGTTGGTCAGATTATACAGCACGATCACCGCCAGCACACCGGCGCAGAACACAACGACCACCACCACCAAATCCAGGGCGGACATCATCTCATTTACGGATTTCGCCATCTGCTGGCTCACCACCACGTTGGCCACGCCTTCCAGCCCATTGGCAGCGCCGCCGGCCACGTTGGGATTACGGCCCTCCTTGACGGATATAAAGGCCATTTGCAGCTCCGGCTCCCGGTCCCACTGGGTGCGGATGGTTTCCGGCGTGACGATCGCATAATTATACACATGGTTTTCATAAATGCCGGATACCGTCAGGGAAAGACTTTCCATATCCGGGTTCCGAAGCTCCACCTGGTCACCCACCTGGAGTTTCAGAATATCCGCGATACCGGCGGAAAGCAGCACCTCATTGGTACCGGGCATGGGGATGGATTCTTCTCCTGTGTGGAAGTCGATGAAGTCCGTGATCTGCTCTCCTGCTGCGATGATGTAAATGTCCCGGGTCTGGTCACCGCTGTCGATTTCGCCGCTGACCTGGTGGAAGAACAGAATTTCATCGGCATAGTTTTCCATGCCCTCCCGGAAGGAGCGCTGCTCCTGCTCTGTCTGCCCGCTGCGGAAATAGACCTCCAAGTCATACCGGGTCACATCCCGGAACTGCACATCCACAATTTTGGAGATGGAGTCCCGGATGCCGAAGCCCGTCATCAGAAGCGCGGTACAGCCGCCGATGCCCAGCAGCATCATCACCAGCCGCTGGCGGTAGCGGAAAATGTTGCGAATGGCCACCTTGTTCAGGAAGCTGATGTGCCTCCACAGAGGCAGCTTCTCGATGAGCAGGGCCTTCCCCGCCGCAGGTGCTTTCGGGCGAATCAGCTCCGCGGGCACCTCCCGCAGGCAGCGGCGGCAGCAATACCAGCTGACCAGCATCATGGCGGAGGTGTACAGCGCCGTTACTCCCAGCGCCATCTGCCAATCGAAGCGCAGCTGAATCATGGGCGTGAGGAAGAGTACGATTTTATAGGCCTGCCACAGCACCATGGGAAACACCACACTGCCCAGCCCTACCCCCAGGACACAGCCAACAATGGCGCTGCTGCCGGAGTATTTCAGGTACTTGGAGATGATGGCCCGGTTGCTGTAGCCCAGTGCCTTCAGGGTGCCGATTTGGGTACGCTCCTCCTCCACCATGCGGGTCATGGTGGTGATGCACACCAGAGCTGCCACCAGCAGGAAGAAGGCCGGGAACACCCGGGCCACACCGGCCACGATATCCGAGTTGCTGTCCAAATCCGCGTAGCCAAGGTTGGTGTTCCGATCCAGCACATACACCTGGGTATCGGTGATGTCCAGCACCGCCTCACGGGCATCGGCCAGCTTCCGCTTTGCGTCGGCCAGCTCCGCCTCCGCTTCGGCGAATTTTTCATCCGCCTCCTGCTGTGCTTCTTCCAAGTCTACCCAGCCGTCGGCGATTTTCTGGCGGTTTTCTTCCAGGGTCTGCTTTCCCTGTTCCAGTTCCTTTTCCCCGGACTTCAATTCCTTCTCATAGGCCTGAATCTGCTTCTGTCCCTCCAAAAGCTGCTGGCGGGCGGAAATCAGCTGATTGTTCATGGAGGTGCGCTGGTTGGAGATTTCCTCAAAGCCCTCCTTGATCTGCTGGCGTCCGGCCCGAATCTGCTCCTTGCCATCCAGCAGCTCCTGCTTCTGATTTTCCAGCTCTACCTGCTTAGCGGTCACCTCATTCAGCTTGGCGTTCAGTTCCTCCCGCTGGGCATAGAGCTCTGAGAGCTTGGCCTCGTATTCTCCCTTGTCCGCCTGGGCTTTTTCCAGGATTTTCCGTGCCTCTTCCAGATGGGACTCGGGCATGCCAAGCTTTTCCAGGTTTTCCAGGGTACGCTGGGCGGTTTCCTCGTTGATCTCGGCAATTCTCAGCATGGCCTCCAAGGGGCGAATCAATGCATCCAGCTGCGCCATGCCTGCCCGGATTTGGGTGATGCCGGACTTGATTTCTGTGAGACCAGTGTTAATCTGCACCAGATAGGCATCCAGCTCTGCCTGCTTGGCGTCCAGCTCCGCCTGCTTGGCGGTGAGCTGGGAGCTGGCACCGGACAGAGCACCCTGACCGCCGGACTCAGAGGATTTGAGAAGCTGCTGGGACTGCTCCAGCTTTTCCTTGTTGGCCTCCAGCTCTCTCCAGCCATCGGCGATTTTCTGCTCCGATTCCTTCAGCTCTGCCTCTCCATCGGCAAGCTCCTGTTCTCCATCCAGCAGCTCCCGGCGGGCATCCTCCAGCTTTTGAAGGGCATCGGCCTTCTCCCGCTGATAATCCAGAACGCCCTGGTCGTATTCCTCCTGCCCATCCAAAATGGCCCGCTCCGCCTGCTTCCGGGCGGAAATCAGGCGCTCCTGGGCATAGGGCTCCAGCAGCGGCTTCAATTCCTCCGCCGCTTGGGACAGGGCATCATTGTATTCCTGGGAATAAATGGCATAGTCCCCGGGAAGCACAGCATGGATTTCCGTGTAGTAGCTGACGTCGAAGGCTTCCTCGGGGACAAAATAGTAGTTGGTGATGCTGCCGCTGCCCACGGAGGTGTTGCCCCGGTTGGTGTCCATATACAAGGGGGTACTCACCAGTCCCACCACGGTGAAGGTGTCCACCGTCAACTGGTCCAGGGCGGTATCCTCATTATCCGGGGAGATGGTGACGGTTTTGCCCAGAATGGATTTGGAATTTCGGAATCCATCGGCCAGGCACTCCCCCGCAGTCTCCGGCATCCGTCCTTCCAGCAGCACCAGCTTGTTGATGCGCTCCGGGATGGTGTAGAACCGATAGACCGCCGCGTCCTCTCCCTTGTCGTTCTCCACAATCAGGTCGGAGTGAAACAGGCCCTCGGCATCCTCCAGCCCGCCCAGCTGAGAGATCGCCGCCAACTGATCCTTATCCCAGCCATAGGAGCTGAGCAGGCGCAGGTCAAACATATTCTGTTCATCGGTGTAGACCTGTCCCGTGGCCACCATGTCCATCTTTGTAGAGCGCAGGCCCACAAAGATAGCAGTGCCCAGGGCAATAATCACCGCAATGGCAATGTAGCGCCCCAGGGATTTGAAAATCGAGCGGCGCAGATTCCTGCGCATCATATTCCGCTTCATTACCATTCAATCTCCGCAATATCCAGGGGGTGATCGTTTCTTTCAATGCTGCATACCGTGCCGTTTTTCACCCGAATGACCCGGTCAGCCATGGCGGTCAGGGCGCTGTTGTGGGTGATGATCACCACGGTCATGCCGGTGCGGCGGCCGGTATCCTGCAAAAGCTTTAGGATGGCTTTGCCGGTCTGGTAGTCCAGAGCCCCGGTGGGCTCGTCGCACAGCAGCAGCTTGGGGTTCTTCGCCAAGGCTCTTGCGATGGCCACCCGCTGCTGCTCGCCGCCGGAGAGCTGGCTGGGGAAATTCTTCATTCTTTCCTCCAAACCAACGTCCTTCAAAACCTGGGCCGCAGGCAGGGGCTTTTTGCAGATCTGGTTGGCCAGCTCCACATTTTCCAGGGCATTCAGATTGCCGATGAGATTATAGAACTGGAACACAAAGCCCACGTCCATCCGGCGGTACAACGTCAGCTCCTTCCGATCCATGGCGGAAATGTCCTTCCCGTCCAGCAGCACCTTGCCGGTGGACAGGGTATCCATTCCGCCCAGGATGTTCAGCAGGGTGGTCTTGCCTGCGCCGGAGGGGCCCACGATGACCACCAGCTCTCCTTTTTCGATCTGGAAGGTGGCATCATGAAGGGCGTTGATCTTCACCTCGCCCATCTGGTAGGTCTTGCCCACATTTTCAAATTCCACAAAGGCCATGGCTCAGTCCTCCTTCTTTCGGAACACCAGCAGCTTGCTTCCGATATAGTTCACAATCACCACAAACACGCTGGCCACGATTTTGCACCAACCACTGCTCCAACCCAGCACATCCACGGCCAGATACAGCATCCCCGTCTCCATGGCCCCGGAGGCCACTCTGGTGAGGGCAAATTTCATCAGCTCCGGCCCTACCGTCGCCATGGACCAATCATGGCTGCCAAACACAAAGGGCTTGTTGGTCAGATAGGCAAAGACCACCGCAGCCACCCAGGCAATGGTATTGCTCACCACCGCAGACTGCAAATAATGGAAACAGGGGTAGTAAACCAGGTAATTGACCAGCGTGGTAAGGACGCCGAAGATCAGATAGACGATCTCGGCCCGGTATTGATTTAATATGGCTTTCAGCTTAGCAAGCATAATATCACCTCAAACGGATAAAATCCCTCTTGACAAATCCGTATTATATCAGTATAATTATATCGATAAATTTACAAGGAGTTGGTTCCATGAAACTTGCATTCTTTGACGCCAAAACCTACGACATGCCCGGCTTTGACGCCTGCGCCAAGGATACGGGGCTGGAAATCAAATATTTCGAGACCCGGCTGAACGAGGACACGGTTTCCCTGGCCTCCGGGTTTGATGCCGTGTGCGTGTTTGTCAACGACACCGTAAATGCGGCAGTTGTCAACAAGCTTTACAGCTATGGCATCCGGCTGATCGTCCTGCGCTGCGCGGGCTTCAACAATGTGGACATGGCCGCCTGCCAGGGGAAAATCCGGGTGTTCCGGGTTCCCGCCTACTCCCCCCATGCTGTGGCGGAGCACGCCATGGCCCTGCTGCTCACCATCAACCGCCGCACCCACAAGGCCTATATCCGCACCCGGGACTTTAATTTCAGCCTCCAGGGCTTTGTGGGCTTTGACCTGTACGGCAAAACCGTGGGCATTGTGGGCACCGGCAAAATTGGCCGGGTGTTCGCCGACATCTGCAAGGGCTTCGGCATGCAGGTACTGGCCTACGACAAATTCCCCAGCCCGGACAGCGGCCTGACCTACACCACCCTGAATGACCTGTTTGAACGGTCTGACATCATTTCCCTCCACTGCCCCCTGACGGAGGAAACCCGGCACCTGATCAACGCCGATTCCATCGCCAGGATGAAAAAAGGCGTGACCATCATCAACACCTCCCGGGGTGCGCTGATCAACACCGAGGATCTGATTCAGGGCATCAAGGAAAAGAAGGTGGGCGCCGCCTGTCTGGACGTCTACGAGGAAGAGGGGGACTTTTTCTACGAGGACTACTCCGGCCATGTGGTGCAGGACGACAAGCTGGTGCGGCTGATCGCCATGCCCAATGTGATCGTATCCTCCCACCAGGCATTCCTGACCAAGGAGGCACTGGACAACATCGCCGCCACCACCGTGGACAATGCTCTGAAATTCTTCCAGGGTACCCCCAACCAGGCCACCGAAGTCACGATCTCCAAGTAACGCAATCGACCCTGCCGGACTCCGGCAGGGTTTTTTCTTTACAGGCCCAGCTCCTCGCCCACAAGGATGAACTTGATTCTTCCTGCCGGGCGGCAATGGCGGGTGATCAGAAGCTGATTGCAGATGCAGTCCGGGCTGAGGCAATCGTGGCAGGAGCCGGTCTGCTTGCAGGGGGTTGCGATTTCAAAGCGTTGGGAATTTGCGGGAGCAGCCAGGGTGCGGGCCCGCTGAACCGCCCCTTCCAGGGTGTCGCAGACCTTGTTCATGCCCGCTACGACGATTACCGAATCCGGGCCGTAGACAATGGCCGCCACCCGGTTTCCGTTGCCGTCGATGTTCACCATCTGGCCGTCCAGGCTCAGAGCGTTGGCCCCGGTGAGGAACACATCCGCCGTCAGGCACTGCTTCATCAGGCCCGCCCGCTCCTGCTGGCTTGCGGCCTTATCCCGGTCAAGCAAAGTGACATTTCGCTCCTTCAATGCCTCCATCAGCCCGATCTGCTGCGCGGACATGGCGCCGCCCCAGCCAATGGTCACTCCATCGGGAATCAACTCCAGGGCCTTTTCCAGTGCTGCGGAACGGTCATCACAGTAGTATGCCTCAAAGTGCCGCTTCTGCAGATTTTTGACAAGCTGGGCTCCTCGTTTTGCGTACATTTCTTTCTTGGGATCCATAAGAACACTTCCTTTTCTGAATGCAAAAAGTATACCAAAATTCCACGCCAAAGTAAAGCGTTTCCAGCTTTTGTTTACAGAATGGAAAAGAATCCCGCCTCCATTTGAGGGACAAGGAATTGGTCTGGACAAATACCACGGCGAATGGTATAATCGTACCAACGATTTCAGCAAGGGGGACGATTGATGGGAAATGTGATTCATATTTTCGGGCCCTCCGGCTCCGGCACCACCACCCTGGGCCAGGAAATCTGCCGGGAATTGGGCTATTTTCTCATGGACACCGACGACTATTTCTGGCTTCCCACCAACCCGAAATTCACAACCAAGCGCCCTATTCAGGAACGCATCCAATTGATGGAGCAGCATATGACGGAACACGAAAATGTGGTTGTTTCCGGCTCCCTGACGGACTGGGGGGATGTGCTGATTCCCCGGTTCACTCTGGCCATTCGGATAGAGATGGAGCCCGGACTCCGACTGGAACGGATTCGCCGGCGGGAGCGGCGCAATTTCGGCTCCCGGATCGAGCCCGGCGGGGACATGTACGAAGCCCACTGCGCTTTCATGGAGTGGGCAAAAAGCTACGACACCGGCGGCCTGGAAATTCGCAGCAAAAGAAAGCACAACCAATGGCAAAGGCTTCTGCCCTGCCCGCTGCTGCTGCTGGACGGTGCAGACTCTGTGGAAGTAAATTATCAAACGGTTCTGCAATTCATGCAGCAAGAGAGGATGCTGCCATTTTGATCACTGTCTTTCTCCACGGCCTGGGGCAAACCGGTGCCAGCTGGGAAAAAACCATTTCCCTTCTTCCAAAGGATGGTGACTGCCGCTTCCCGGAGCTTTCCCAGCTGCTTGGAGGCAAACAGGCCAGCTTCCAGAATCTCTACGCCGGATTGGAAGCGTATTGCAGCATAATCCCCGGAACGTTTTGCCTCTGCGGTCTGTCCTTGGGCGGGGTGCTGGCGCTGCAATATGCCGCCGATCACCCGGATAAGCTTCATTCTCTTGTGCTCATCGGGGCTCAGTACCGCAGTCCAAAGCTCCTGCTGGCCCTTCAAAATCTGGTGTTCCGCTTTATGAAGGACGAAAGCTTTCAAGCCCTGGGATACAGCAAGGAGGATTTTATCCGCCTGTGCAAAACCACCGGCCAGGTAGATCTCACCGCCCGTCTGAGCGGCATCTGCTGCCCTACCCTGGTGCTCTGCGGCGAAGACGACAAGCCCAACAAAAAAGCCGCCCTGAGTCTTTCCAAGGGTATCCCGGGCAGCGAGCTTCACTTCATTCCAGATTCCGGTCACCAGGTCAACCTGGACAATCCCCGGGGGCTTGCCGACCTGCTTCAAGATTTCCTGGGCATGGGTTCTTCCCACAGCCCATCCTGTACCGATCAACCGATATCCACAAACAAATAAGGAGGACACAATATGAGATGCTTTGCAGGATTCCAAAAGGGCGTCAACCTGGGCGGCTGGATTTCCCAGTTTGCCAAGTATGACCATGATCACTTCCGCACGTTTATCACAGAACAGGACATTGCCTACATTGCAAGCCTGGGCTTCGACCATGTCCGGGTGCCGGTAGACTACAACGTGCTGGAGGATGAAGCGGGCAACGCACTGGAAACCGGCTTCGACTATCTGCGAAACTGCTTCCGCTGGTGCCAGGCCCACAAGCTGAACATGCTCATCGACCTGCACGAATGCTACGGCTACTCCTTCGACCCCCTGAAAAAGGACATGGACCGGAGCCGGTTCTTCTATGACGAGGCGCTGCAGGAACGGTTTTTGAAGCTGTGGAAGCGCATCGCCGCAGAATTCAAGGACTACCCCGACCAGGTGGCCTTTGAGCCGCTGAACGAGGTAGTGCTCTGGGAGGTCAGCGACGCCTGGAATGCCCTGGTGCGCAAATACATCCAGACCATCCGCGCCATCGCCCCCAAAGCCTGGATCGTGGTGGGCGGCGTTTGCTACAACAGCGTGATGAGCGTAGCGCTGCTGGAAAAGCCCTATGACGATCGGATCGTCTACAATTTCCACTGCTATGAGCCCATGATCTTCACCCACCAGGGTGCCTACTGGATGGAGCAGTTCCCCAGCGACTACCGCATCACCTACCCCCAGCCCCTGGAGGTTTACCGCGCCGAGACCCAGCGGGTTCTGGGCGATGGCAGCCCGGTGTTCCTGCCCGAGGTCACCGGCATGGGCCCCGACTTTTTTGAGATCATCTTCAAGGCCGCCCTGGAAGCTGCGGAGAAAAACGACGCACCGCTGTACTGCGGAGAGTACGGCGTCATCGACCTGGCGGACAACCCCTCCAAAATCCGCTGGCTGAAGGATATCCACACCGCCTTCGCAAAATTCCAGGTGGGCCACGCCCTGTGGAACTACAAGGAGAAGGATTTTGGCTTTGTGGATGACAGCTTCGCCGAGGTGAAGGACGATTTTATCGCCGTTATTTAACGAATCACTTGACATTGGAGTCACTTTTCGTTAAAATAGTCAGGCAAATGCATCCGTAGCTCAGTTGGATAGAGCGACCGCCTCCTAAGCGGTAGGTCGGAGGTTCAAATCCTCTCGGATGTGCCAAACAGAGCTGTAGACCCCCTGCGGGTTTGCAGCTCTGTCTTTTTCGTCATTCCGCTCTTTCCATTCCGGGCAAGCTGTGCTATAATAACCCCATCAACGAAAAAAGGAGCATTCCCATGAACTTTGAAGCAAGAAGACAATCCATTTTGAATCAGATGGCAGAGAATTCTCTTCTCATTCTCTACTCCGGCACACCGATACACATCAGTGCCGATGCTTATCATCATTTTGAAGCCAACAAGCATTTTTATTACCTGACGGGCTTGCGGCGGGAGAACATGATTCTGGTGCTGCGCAAATCCGAAAACGGAAACCAGAGTATGCTCTACATTGAAAAATCCGACCCCAATGCCGAACGGTGGACGGGAAAAATGGTCACCGTGGAGGAAGCCAAAAGCATCAGTGGTATTGACGATGTGCGCTTTACCGCCAGCTTCCAGGCTCAGCTGGACTATCTGCTGGGCAGCTCCACCCTCTCCACCTGCTATTTCGACTGCTACCGCCACCAGCAATCCGATCTGCCGGACTACAATCTTGCCAAGGCCCAGCAGTTTGCGGCGGAGCATCCCGGCATCACGGTGCGCAATCTCTGGCCCATGGCGGCAAAGCTGCGGATGCAGAAGGATGAGGACGAGGTGGCGCTGACGGAGCATGCCATTGACATCACGGACAAAGCCCTCCAGCGGGTTCTGACGACCTTAGAGCCGGGGATGAAGGAATACCAGGCCCAGGCCAATTTTGAGCACATGGTGCACTATCTGGGCGCGGAGGGCCCCAGCTTCCCCACCATCGCAGGCAGCGGCAAAAACGGCTGCATGCTCCACTACGAAACCAACCGGGACACCTGCCAGGACGGAACGCTTCTGCTGCTGGACCTGGGCGTTCGATATCAGGGCTATTGCTCCGACATCACCAGAACCTATCCCGTCAGCGGAAAATTCAGTGAGCGCCAGAGAAAGGTGTATGAAATCGTTCTGAAAGCCAACAAGGAAGTCGCCGCCCAGGCAAAACCGGGAATGACCACGAAAGAGCTGAACGAAATCTGCAAAAAGGTACTCACCCAGGGCTGCATGGAGCTGGGGCTGATCGACAAGGAAGAGGACATTGGAAAATACTACATGCACGGGGTATCCCACCATTTGGGTCTGGATGTGCATGATGTCACCGTGGAGGGCGTGAAGCTGGCTCCGGGCAGCATCATCACCGACGAGCCGGGGCTCTACATCGACGAATGGGAAATCGGCATCCGCATTGAGGACGACCTGCTCATCACCGAGGACGGCTGCCGGGTGCTCTCCGCCGCCATCATCAAAGAGCCCGACGAAATTGAAGCTTTTATGGCAAATCGCTAAAGAATTGCAAAAAACGCACCTGCTTCGGGCGTTGTTAGTAAGACAGTTAAACATGCAAAAGGATAGCCGCAAAGCAGCGCAAGGGATGCAGTCCCTTATTCAGAACACAGTGACGCACGACGCCCCGGACATTCATGTGCCCGGGGTGTTCAGTCTCACAGAGCGCATATACGGGGTTACCCCGTATAGAAGTGCGCCTTTGTTTTTGTCCGAAAAACTGGAATTTAGATCATGATTCATTCATATGGATAGTAGTGTTCTGCCTTCGACTGAAATTCACATAGTTTTAATATTCTCATATCCTTATCAAAATCTGCTATTGTAACACCATCAAAGCCATCTATCTTACCATCATAAATACATCTGAAGTACCATTCAACAATTAACGTTTGGTTTTGCTCGAATATTCGTTTGATTGTCCATTCCAATACTTGTCCTTTATTATTCCAATCTTCAAACCATGTTACAATTTGAGATAAGCCATGATATTCAGGTCCATAACATTCACTATACAAGGCATTTTCAGAAAAAGTCTGTTTTACAATCTCAACATCGTTATCTAACCAAGACTGAAAATATTTCTTAATGACATCTACTTTCATATTCTCCTCCATAAATTCCGATTTGTAGGTCTATTTGGTTCCATATTATCACATAACAGGATAAAATACAAGAACAGACACAGCAGTGCAAACTACTGTGTCTGTTAACTGTCTTATGAACACCGCACTCTCGCAGATACATTTTTTTGGCGACCCGGAACGGACTCGAACCGTCGACCTCCAGCGTGACAGGCTGGCGTGCTAACCGACTGCACCACCGGGCCATATTCAAAACAGTGGGTTCATTATAGCAGACAATTCTCGATTTGTAAAGAGGAAATTTTCTTTTGTTCTGATCGGTTTGACGCAGCAGAGTGGTAAATTGTTGTTTATAGGGATGTTTCGTAGGGCGGGGTCATGACCCCGCCGAAACG
>CAMCKD010000002.1 GCA_945875335.1 uncultured Clostridia bacterium
CGTGCCAGGGCAAAATGCGCAACCTGGTCGGCGGGGTCATGACCCCGCCCTACGATAGCATCCCTACAAACAACAATTTGCCGCGTTGCTGAGCAAAGCAGATAAGCACTTAATGTTTTTTGGAAAGAATATTTGCAAGGGTGGATTCGGCGTGGTATAATGAAACCAGGAATCAAAAAGCGGGGGCGTCGTTTATGAACATCACACGCGTTAATTCTTATAAGGATGACCGATTTTCCCAAAAGGTTCTGCTGCAGCATGGGTGTTTTTTGGTGGAGGAAGCCCCCTATGAGGTGGAAATCATCTCTGATTTTGAAGCGATTGTCCGTGGAGAGAATCGGGAAATGTATCCAGAGGTGATTGAAGAATTCCGATTCTACACGCCCCACATCACACGCTTTTTGGATGGTCATGGAGGAATCGTAAAGGAATATCCCAAAACACAACCGTTCTCTGTTTCCCTGGAACAGATTCAGCCATCCCAGTTCTACGTGGATGAGGAGAAATTGGCGGCAGTCAGCAGCTTTATTCGGGAACCCAATGACATCATCATCCAGGTGCTGCCCTTTGAGGGGCGGTTCATTTCCCTGGACGGACACACGCGATTGTATCTTGCGGTTCTGAAGGGCTGGGAATCTGTCCGTGCGGTGGTGGATACCTCCGATGACTATATCTATGGGTTTGCAGCAGAGGCAAAAAGGCGGAATATCCATTCTCCCAAGGATATGGAGCGCATCAGCCATAGCGAATATGAAGAAAAATGGCACCGCTTTTGCGACGATTTTTTTGCAAATTATCGTGCGTCAAATGCATAAAAAATCCGCCGGTTTCATTGAAACCAGCGGCTGGGGGCATTTACTCCTTCGGAGAAACCGAGGGGAGATTTCCCAAATTGTCATTTTCATCTCCGTTGGGGATGGCTTTCAGGTATTCTGTCTCTCCCCGGTGGGCAATGCCAACACCGGCAATCTGTCCACGCTTTGCCAGGGAGACGGCCTCCGGCTTGGAGACAAAGGACTCATCCGAAAGCTGATAGCCCGTGATTTTGCCGCCCTGCTTTACGAGACCCACAATGCGCTTGGCGTTGGGCCCGGCCTGGGGAATTTGATCCAGCGTGTTTTTTGCAAGATAGTTTTCGTCCATGTTCATCGCTCCTTTTTTGTTATCTTTTGCAGCATGGGGTTGTTTATTCATCAAAAGAAAGGCAAGATTGTTATGTACGAAGAGATTACCAGTCAGGCCCGCGCGGTGGTTACTGAACTGCTGGAGCAGGCCAACTTGAAGCCCGGCTCCCTGTTTGTCATCGGCTGTTCCTCCAGTGAGATGGTGGGACAGCGCATCGGAAAGGGTTCCTCCATGGAGGCTGCCCAGGCTGCTTTTCAGGGAATCTATCCGATTTTGCAGCAGCGGGGGATTGATCTGGCCGTTCAGTGCTGTGAGCACCTGAACCGGGCGCTGATTCTGGAACGTTCTGCCGCAGAAAAGCGGGGCTATGAGATTGTCAATGTGGTGCCCCAGCCAAAGGCGGGAGGCTCCTTCGCGGTCACCGCCTGGAATGCCTTTTCTGACCCGGTGGCGGTGGAGCAAATCGCGGCGGATGCGGGCATGGACATTGGCGGCACCTTGATTGGGATGCACCTTCGCCGGGTGGCCGTGCCGGTGCGCACCAGTGTGAAGCAAATCGGCCAGGCCATCGTCCTTTGCGCCCGTACCCGGCCCAAATACATCGGCGGCCCCAGGGCAATTTATCAGGAGCTGTAAGATGGAGAAGCAAGTTGAAGTGGTGGCTGCCCTCATCTGGCAGGAAGACCGTTTCCTGATCTGCCAGCGTCCCGCCCAGAAGGCCCGGGGGCTGCAATGGGAATTTGTGGGCGGCAAGGTGGAGCCGGGGGAGACAAAGCAGCAGGCACTGATCCGGGAATGTCAGGAGGAATTGGGGGTTGTTCTCTGCGTTGGCGCGGAATGGATGCAGACGGTGCACTGCTATCCTGATATCACCATCCATCTGACGGTTTTTAACGCCTCCATCACCCAGGGAATGCCCCAAAAGCTGGAGCACAACGACATACGTTGGATCCTTCCAGAAGAAGCAGGCCGGTTTGATTTCTGCCCGGCAGACCGGGCGATTTTGGATAAAATACAAAAGGAGCATTGCCATGGTAAAGGAACTGGTTCATGACCCCATCCTCCTGGCCCGGAAATCCCAGCAGGCCACCAAGGAGGATTTGGAGGCTGCCCGGGATTTGCTGGATACCCTGAAAGCCCACCGGGAAACCTGCGTGGGCATGGCGGCGAATATGATCGGTGTGTACAAAAACATCATCGCCTTTGACAATGATGGGACATACATGGTGATGCTGAACCCGGTGATTGTGAAGGGTACCGGGGAATATGAGGCCATGGAGGGCTGCGTGTCCTTGCTGGGCGGGCCCCGAAAGGCAAGACGGTTTCAAAAAATCAAGGTGCAGTATCAGACGCTGGATTTTTCGGTCAGGCTCAAAACCTTTATCGGGTGGACGGCTCAGATCATTCAGCATGAAATTGACCATTGTAATGGAGTGCTGATATAGGAAAAGGGGACATTCGCCGCAGAAATTCGGCGGATGTCCTTTTTGTTCTTCCATTGGTATTGAAAAATGGGGCAATTTAGAGTATACTGATATCATCGTATTCTCAGAAGTGCGCTTATCCGGCGGGAATGCTTCTCCGTCGGTTCAGGAAATCAAACAGAAAGAGGAATCACAATGGGGAAAAAAGCGTTGATCACCGGCGTAACCGGCCAGGATGGGTCGTTTTTGGCGGAATTTTTGTTGGAAAAAGGGTATGAGGTCTACGGAATGATCAGAAGATCCTCCGTGGATTTTCGGGAGCGGATCGCCCACTTGGAAGGGCTGCCCCGGTTCCATCTGGTGTATGGAGACTTGGCGGACGCGGTATCCTTGATTAAGGTCATGACCGAGGTGAAGCCTGACGAGGTGTATAACCTGGCGGCGCAGTCCCATGTCCAGGTTTCCTTTGACGTTCCCGAGTATACGGCTGATGTGGTTGCCACCGGCGTGCTGCGGGTTCTTGAGGCGATACGGATCGCGGGAATTGAAAAAACATGCAGAATGTATCAGGCATCCACCTCTGAACTCTATGGCAAGGTGGAGGAGGTTCCCCAGAACGAGAAGACCCCCTTCCATCCCTTCAGCCCCTATGCGGTGGCAAAGCAGTACGGCTACTGGATCGTCAAGGAATACCGGGAGGCCTACAACATGTTCTGCTGCTCCGGCATTCTCTTCAATCATGAGTCTGAGCGGCGGGGAGAGACCTTCGTCACCAGAAAAATCACCCTGGCGGCTGCGAGAATCAAGCAGGGCAAGCAGGATAAGCTGATTCTCGGCAATCTCTCCGCTCTGCGGGACTGGGGCTACGCCAAGGACTATGTGGAATGCATGTGGCTGATGCTCCAGCAGGAGAAGCCGGAGGACTATGTGATCGCCACCGGGGAGCAGCACAGCGTCCGGGAATTCTGCACCCTTGCCTTCCGATATGTGGGCATTGAGCTGGAATTCGTTGGGGAAGGGGAAGCGGAAAAGGGAATCGACAAGGCTACCGGCAAGGTGCTGATTGAGGTCTCCCCGGTGTTCTACCGTCCCACGGACGTGGTCAACCTCTGGGGCGACCCTGCCAAGGCCAAGCAGGAGCTGGGCTGGAACCCCACCAAAACCAGCTTCCAGGAGCTGGTGAGGATCATGGTGGAGCACGACATGAACCAGGTGGCTAGGGAACGACTGGAAGAGCAAGTGAATTTGTATAAGATTGAAGCCCTGGAAAAGGGCGTGATTGAATAAGTGAGAGGAAAGCACAATGGATAAGATCGGCGTGGGTTACGCATCGGTAACGGATATTGAAAAAAGATATGTGATGGACGCTCTGGACAATGAGCGGCTGTCCCAGGGGAAGTATGTCAACCAGTTTGAGCGGGAATTTGCCAGAGCCCATGGCCAGAAATACGGCGTCATGTGCAACAGCGGCACCTCCGCCCTCCATCTGGCCCTGGAAACCCTGAAGGAGGTAGACGGCTGGGATGAAGACACCGAGGTTCTGGTGCCTGCCATCACCTTCATCGCCACCTCCAATGCCTGCCTCCACGCCGGTTTGAAGGTGACCTTCGTGGACGTGGAGAAGGAAACCTATAACATGGACCCTGCTGATTTGGAGCGGCGGATATCAGAGCACACAAAGTGCATCATCCCGGTGCACACCTTCGGCATGCCATGTAATATGAATGCCATCATGGCCATTGCAAAAAAGCACGGTCTGCGGGTGATTGAGGACTGCGCGGAGGCTCATTTTGCCAAGGTGAACGGCGTCAGCGTGGGCAGCTTCGGGGACATTACCTGTTTCAGCACCTATGTGGCCCACACCATTACCACCGGCGTGGGGGGCGTGGTGTGCACCAGTGACCGGCACTTTATGGAAATCCTCCGTTCCCTGGTGGCCCATGGCAGAGCCTGCACCTGTGAACGGTGCATTGCCTCTGATGGAAAAACCGTCTGCCCCAAGCGGATGCAGACGGATTTGGATCGCCGGTTCTGCTTCGAGCGGATTGGCTACAGCTACCGGGTGGGGGAAATCGAAGGTGCTCTCGGCCTGGCCCAACTGGAACGGAAGGACGAGATCATGGGCAAGCGCCATGAAAACGCCAACTATCTGATTCAGGGACTTGAACCGTATGAAGAACTGATTCAGCTGCCCCGGCACCCGGAAAACATTGAGCATACCTATATGATGTTCCCCATTGTCATCCGGGAGGGCACTGGAATCCGACAGAAGGATTTTGTGCTGTACCTGGAAAAGTGCAACATCGAAACAAGGCCCATGCTCCCCCTGCTGAACCAGCCCATCTATCAGAAGCTGTTCGGAGATTTGGAGCCCCAGTATCCCAACGCGGCTTACATTGACCACAACGGTTTCTATGTGGGCTGCCATCACGGGCTGAATCGGGAGCAGCTGGACTATCTGATTGACTGCATCGGTAAGTTCCTGGAACCCTATCGGAAATGAGGCAGTATGGACAAGAATGCGAAAATCTATGTGGCGGGCCACACCGGCCTGGTGGGCAGCGCCTTTGTCCGGCGGCTCCGTGCCCAGGGGTATCATAACCTGGTGCTGAGAACCCACGGTGAGCTGGATTTGCTGAACCAACAGGCGGTGGCGGACTTCTTCGCCCAGGAAAAGCCGGAGTACGTCATTGATGCCGCCGCCAGGGTGGGAGGCATCCGGGCCAACACAGAGGCTCCGGCGGAGTTCTTCTATGAGAATATGGAGATGGAGCAGAATCTCATCTGGTCTGCTTTTCGCAGCGGGGTGAAAAAGCTCCTGTTTCTGGGCAGCGCCTGCATGTATCCCAAGCAGTGCCCCCAGCCCATGAAGGAGGAGATGCTGCTCACCGGCCTGCCGGAGGTCACCAACGAGGGCTATGCGCTGGCCAAAATCGGGGGCCAGCGGCTTTGCAGCTATCTGCGGCGGCAGTACGGGGTGGATTTCATCACGGCAATTCCTGCCAATGCCTACGGCATCGGGGACAATTTCGATCCCCAGCACAGCCATGTGATTCCTGCTCTGCTGGTAAAATATCGGGAGGCGAAGCAAAACCATGCTCCCAGCGTCACCCTTTGGGGGACAGGAGCAGCACTGCGGGAATTCATCGATACCGACGATTTGGCAGATGCAGGCATCTTCCTCCTGAATCACTACTCCGGGGAGGAGCCGGTGAACATCGGAACCGGGGAGGAAGTGTCCATTCTGGAATTGTCCCAGATGATCAAAAGAATCACGGGCTTTGAAGGGGAAATCGTCACCGACCCCACCAAGCCCGATGGAATGATGCGAAGGCTCTGCGACAGCAGCAGAATCCATGCTTTGGGCTGGCGTTCCACGGTTTCTCTGGAACAGGGAATTGCGAAGCTCTATCGGTGGTATCTACAGAATCAACAGGAGGGGGTGGAACCATGCTGACCGAACTCAGCCAACTGAAAGAAGCGGCTCTGCAAATCAAAGTGGATTTGCTGACCCTCTGCGCTCAGAAAAGCATCCATATCGGCGGCGATCTTTCCGTGGCAGATGTGATGACTGCCCTGTGGCAGTATCAGATGCACTACGATCCTCAGAACCCGGAGGACGAAAGCCGGGATCGATTCATCCTCTCCAAGGGCCACGCGGCAGCGGTGACCAGCTTGAATCAGGCTGCCATCGGCTGCTTTCGGAAGGAGGACTTCTTCCAGGAGTACGCCACCAACGGCGGACGATTTTCCATGCACTCCTGCAAGCTGGTCAACCCCTTTGTAGAGGTTTCCACCGGGAGCCTGGGCCATGGCCTGTCCATCGGCGCTGGGATTGCGGCGGGACTCAAACGCAAGGGCAATACCCGGAGCCGCGTATATGTGGTGATGGGTGACGGTGAACAGTGCGAGGGCTCTGTGTGGGAGGCGGCCATGCATGCATCCCACTATCAGCTGGGCAACCTGGTAGCCATTGTGGACTGCAACGGCCTGGAGGCCGACGGCACCCTGGAGGAACTGACTGGCCTGGACGATGTGGGGCAGAAATACCGGGCCTTCGGTTGGAACGTGCTGGAAATCAACGGCCACCGAATGGAGGAAATCAAGGATGCCTTTGATTCTTTGCCCCCTCCTACTGCCCAGGCACCCACGGTGATTGTGGCCCACACCGTCAAGGGAAACGGTGTCAGCTTCATGGAGGGAAATGTGAATTGGCACGCCGGAAAAATGTCGGCGGAGCAATTTGAGCAGGCCATGAAAGAAATCCGGGAGAAGGCGGAGGCATGATGGAAAAGAAAAAAAGATGGGTTCGTGAGGTCATCGGCAACTACATGGTGGACTTGGCAGCGTTGGATGAAAAGGTAGTTGCCGTGTCGGCGGATTTGTTCCGCTCCTGCCGGATGGAAAAATTCATGGAGCAGTACCCTGACCGAATGTACAACACCGGCATTGCCGAGCAGAATATGGTGGGCTTTGCGGCTGGCCTGTGCCGGGAGGGATTCAAGCCCTATGCCTTTTCCATGGCCTCCTTTGTCTCCATGCGGGCCTGTGAGCAGTGCCGCACGGACATCGCCTATGCCAATGCCAACGCCGTGCTGGTGGGGGTGTACTCCGGCGTCTCCGGCGGACTGTCCGGCGCCACTCACTGGAGCATCGAAGACTGCGCCATCATGGCTGCCTTCCCCAATATGACGGTTTTAGAGCCCAGCGATGGCGTCCAGGCTCAGAAGATGCTGCGCGCCACATTGAACCATGAGGGGCCAATTTATATCCGGGTCAGCGTGGTGCCCTCTGTGGATATTTATTCAGAAGAATATGAGTACCAGATCGGCAAGGTTTCCATCCCCCGGGAGGGAAAGGACGGGGCGATTCTTTGCTCCGGCGTTCTGGTGCAGTACGCCCTGGAAGCCGCCGAGGAGATCTTCTGCGAGACGGGAAAAAGCATCCGGGTGGTGGACATGCACACCATCAAGCCGGTGGACAGGCAGGCCATCCGGGACGCGGCGGCCACAGGCTATGTGCTGGCAGCCCAGGATCACAACATCATCGGCGGACTGGGCCAGCAGGTGGCAGCGGTCATCGCGGAAGAGGGGCTGCAAACCAAATTCAAAATTGCGGGCATCCCTGACCGTTTTGTCCCCATGGCAAGGCCGGATTATCTGTACGCTATGTTTGAAATCGATAAGGACGGTCTGAAAAGGCAGATGCTAGACATGATGGGGGTCGAAATTCATGGATAAAAACCGGAAATGGCCCTACGGCATCGGATTGGGAACGGCGGAGCTGGACAAGGAGCAGCCGGAAAAAATGGCGGAGCTGCTGGAACAGGCGGTTTTGAGCGGCTACCGTTTCCTGGATACAGCCTATTCCTACGGCACCGAGGAAATCCTGGGGAAAGCCTTGAAAGCGCTCTTTGCTCGTGGAGTTCCCAGAGAGTCCTTGTTCATTCAGACGAAATTCTATCCTGTAATGCCCTATGACGGCCAGTCTGTGGTGCATCAGTTCCAGGAGAGCCTGGAAAGGTTAGGGCTGGACGATGTGGATGCCTATTTGATTCACCAGCCGGTACCCCGGTATTCGGAGCTGGACTATGCCGAGCGGAACATCTCCGTCTGGAACCAGATGGAGAAGCTGGTGCAGGCTGGAAAGGTGCGGCACATCGGTGTTTCCAATTTCCTGGAACGGCATCTGCTGCAAATCATGGACAATTGCCAAATTACCCCGGAAATCAACCAGCTGGAAATCAACCCTCAGTTCCAGCAGCGGGGGCTGGCTGATTTCTGCCGTTCCAAAGGCATCGCCGTCCAGGGCTGGGGTTCTCTCTCCATTACGGAAGAAGCGGTGAAAACGGTATTGCAGGACATTGCCGGGAACTATGGAGTGTCCAGGGCTCAGGCTGCCCTGAAATGGAATCTGCAGATGGGAAATATTCCGATCTGTTCCTCCCGGAATATCCTCCACCTTCAGGAGAATCTGAACCTGGATTTTACCCTCTCTCAGGAGGACATGGAGCGGATCCGCCAGTGCAACAGCGCCACCGCCCACCGAACAACCTGGTGGTATCCCCGGCAGCAAATGTACTGAGGAAGACAGGAGAACGTTATGAACATCATTTTGCTTTCCGGCGGCTCGGGCAAGCGGCTTTGGCCCTTGTCCAATGACATCCGCTCCAAGCAGTTCATCAAGATTTTCAAGCGGGAGGACGGCACCTATGAATCCATGGTGCAGCGGGTCTACCGCCAGATCAAGCAGGCCGACCCGGATGCCACGGTGACCATCGCCACCAGCAAGACCCAGGTGTCCGCCATCCACAACCAGCTTGGCGACGGCGTGGGCATCTCCGTGGAGCCCTGCCGCAGGGATACCTTCCCGGCCATCGCCCTTGCCTCCGCCTACCTGGCGGATGTGATGGGTGTTTCCCCGGAAGAGCCGGTGGTGGTCTGTCCCGTTGACCCCTATGTGGAGGACGATTATTTTGCGGCCCTCACCGGTCTGGCAGAACAGGCAGCCAAAGGGGAGGCCAATCTGGTGCTCATGGGCATGGAGCCAACCTATCCCAGCGAGAAATATGGCTACATCATCCCTGAGAGCGATGCGCCCCTTGCAAAGGTGAAAACCTTTAAGGAAAAGCCCACGGCAGCTGTGGCTGCGGAGTACATTTCCCAGGGAGCCCTGTGGAACGGCGGCGTGTTTGCCTATCAGCTTCGCTATGTGCTGGAAAAGGCCCATGCGCTGATGGATTTTACAGACTATGACGACCTTTTTGCCAAGTACGATACCCTTACGAAGATCTCCTTTGACTACGCCGTGGTGGAAAAGGAGGACAAAATCCAGGTGCAGCGCTTCTCCGGGGCCTGGAAGGATTTGGGCACCTGGAACACTCTGACGGAGTCCATGGGCGAAGCGGTGGTTGGAAAGGGCGTTTTGGATGACACCTGCACCGGGGTTCACATCGTCAACGAAATGGATGTGCCCATTCTGGCCATGGGGCTTCACGATGTGGTTGTTTCCGCTTCCCCGGAGGGAATACTGGTGGCCGATAAGGACCGCAGCAGCTACATCAAGCCTTTTGTGGATCAATTCGAGCAGCAGATCATGTTCGCCGAAAAGAGCTGGGGCAATTTCAAGGTGCTGGATGTGGAAAAGGAATCCATGACCATCAAGGTCACCCTGAACCCGGGGCAGAGCATGAACTACCACAGCCATCGGAACCGGGACGAGGTCTGGGTGGTGATCTCCGGCAGAGGCAGAACCATTGTGGATGGCTTTGAGCAGGTGGTGAAGGCGGGGGATGTGATTACCATGTCCGCCGGGTGCCGCCATACGGTGGTTGCAGATACGGAATTAAAGCTGATCGAAGTCCAGCTGGGAGAGGAAATCAGCGTTCAGGACAAGCAGAAGTTCCAGCTGGAATACTGAGCTTTTCGAAAGGAAGGGGAATGTGAATAATCCATTTTTGCTTCGCCCTTCCGGCAAGGACTACCTCTGGGGCGGAAAACGGCTGAATGACGAATTTGAAAAGAGAATTGACCTTTCCCCTCTGGCAGAGACCTGGGAATGCTCCACCCACCCCGATGGGCCCAGCTATGTTCAGGCCTTTGATAACATGACGCTGGCCCAGGTGATTGAAGCGCACCCTGCGTATTTGGGGACCCGACACGCAGGGGAGCGGCAGCTGCCCATCCTGATTAAGTTCATCGATGCCAAGAAAGACCTGTCCGTTCAGGTGCATCCCACTGATGCATTCGCCTGGGAGCGGGAAAACGGCCAGCGGGGCAAGTCGGAAATGTGGTATGTGCTGGATGCGGGAAAGGATGCCAGCCTGGTTTATGGGCTGAAACACGACTGCACAGCAGAAGCTTTGCGCCAAATGATTGCGAATGGCTCCATTGGTAAAGCGCTGCAAAAGGTGCCGGTCAAAAAGGACGATGTGTTCTTTGTGGAAGCCGGTACCATTCACGCCATCGGGGCCGGAGCTCTGGTGGCGGAAATCCAGGAAAATTCCAACCTGACCTATCGTCTCTATGACTATGACCGGGTGGATAAGGACGGGAAAAAACGGCCGCTGCACGTCGATAAGGCTTTGGAGGCAGCGAACCTGAAAAGCAGCGCAGAGCCCAAGCAGCCTTTGCGGGTGCTGAAATACCGGCAGGGCGTGGCCTCAGAGCTGCTGTGCCGGTGCAAATACTTTGAAGTTTACCGAATGATCGTCAACACCGAGCGGCGGCAGCAGGTTACCTATCGGGCGGACGCACTGTCCTTCCGGGTACTGCTGTGCGTCAACGGCTGCGGCATCATCCGCTTTGGGCAGGAGGAAATCCTCTTTTATAAAGGGGACTGCATTTTTGTCCCGGCGGATTCTGCTTTGATGACCATTCATGGTCAGGCCCAGTTCCTGGATGTCAGAGGATGATGATATGAAAGAAAAAGAGCAGATTACAGAAGAATATCAGCGCTGGCTGAGTGCTGCGGATGGCGACTTGGCGGAGCAATTGGTCAGGATGGATGCAGGCCAGATCGAGGATGCCTTCTATCGGGATTTGGCCTTTGGCACAGGAGGCCTGCGGGGCGTCATTGGCCCGGGCACCAATCGCATGAATGTCTATACCGTAGCGAAGGCCTCCCAGGGCTTGGCGAACTATCTGAAACAGCATTTTGCCGCGCCTTCTGTCGCCATTGGCTATGACAGCAGAATCAAGAGTAATGTTTTTGCCCAGGTGGCGGCGGGGGTGTTTGCGGCCAATGGAGTAAAGGTACACATCTGGCCCCAGCTGATGCCGGTGCCAATGGTTTCCTTTGCTACCCGTTATCTGAGTACCTCGGCGGGAGTGATGATTACCGCCTCCCACAACCCCAGCAGGTACAATGGCTACAAGGTCTATGGCCCGGACGGCTGCCAGATCACCGCCCAGGCGGCGGCGGAAATCCTGGCCGAGATCGAGAAGCTGGATATCTTTGAGGATGTCCGACAGATCGATTATGAAGCAGGAATAAAGCGTGGAGATATTCAATTCATTCAAGAGGATGTTTACACCGCCTTCGTGGAGGCGGTGAAGCGTCAGTCGGTGCTCTATGGCGAGGCGGTGGATCGAAATGTTGCCATTGTCTACACCCCTTTGAATGGTGCCGGCTTGCTGCCTGTGACCCGAACCCTCCGGGAGATGGGCTACACCAATATCACCGTGGTGCCGGAGCAGGAGCAGCCGGACGGCAATTTCCCCACCTGTCCCTATCCCAACCCGGAAATCAAAGAGGCCATGGCATTGGGCATGGAGTACGCCCAAAAGTGTGGGGCTGATTTGCTGCTGGCCACCGACCCGGATTGTGACCGGGTAGGTATTGCCGTGAAGGATCGGAAAGGGGACTATGAGCTGCTCACCGGCAATCAGACCGGGCTTTTGCTGCTGGATTATCTATGCAGCCAGCGGGTCAAGCACGGGAAAATGCCCGAGCATCCTGTGATGGTCAAAACCATTGTCACCATGGACATGGCGGAGCGGATCGCCCGGCACTATGGCGTGGAAACCCGGAATGTGCTTACCGGCTTCAAATACGTCGGCGAGCAGATTGGCGCATTGGAGCAGCAGGGGAAGGCAGACAGCTATCTTTTTGGATTTGAGGAAAGCTATGGGTATCTCTCCGGCACCTATGTCCGGGACAAGGACGGCGTGAACGGGGCGGCCCTGATCTGCGAAATGTTCAGCTACTACAAAACCCAGGGCATCAGCCTGTTGGAAAAGCTGGAATCCCTCTATCAAACCTATGGCTACTGCCTGAATACCCTGCACAGCTATGAATTCGACGGCAGTGCGGGCTCTGTGAAGATGCAGTCCATCATGGCCTCCTTCCGGGGCGGCATCCGGGAGCTGGGCGGTAAGAAGGTGGTAAAGCTGCTGGATTACGCCCAGGGGCTGGATGGGCTGCCCAAGTCGGAGGTGCTGAAATTCCTGCTGGAAGGCAATTGCTCCCTGGTGGTTCGCCCCTCCGGCACCGAGCCCAAGCTGAAGCTCTATATTTCCGTCAGCGCCGCGGACAAGGAGTCTGCGGAAAAAGCAGAAGCGGAAATCGTTAGAAGTGCTGAACAATATCTATAAATAATACGGAGCTGTCTTTCCAAGTGGGAGACAGCTCCGTCAGTTTATTTTATCAGGAATTGATACCAAATCAGTACCCCGGAAAGATTGTCCAGGGATACATAGCTTCCATCCTTTTGCAGCAGCTGGAGCATCCGTTCATCCTGGGGGGACCGCTGCGCCTGGGAAGAAAGACCCTTTACCAGCATATGGATGAGCAGCTTGTTGGGCCCCTTCAGCTTGCTTCGATCAAAGCCGCCCTGGAGGGTGAACAGGGGAATCTCCGAAGGGATGCCGGTGGCGCTGCGCACCTGTTCCAACAAGGTGCCGGTATCGCAGAGCCCTACCCCGCAGACGGCACAGATGGAAAAGCGCTTTCTTGCTTTTGCATAGCCTTGGACATGGCTGGCAAAAAGCCACCCCAGATAAATGATGCCGGTGCCCTGGGGGAGCCCATAGAGACCATCCTCAAGGGAATAAACCGGAAGCCCCACCTGCTTTCCAAGCATCTGGGCATACTGCCGGGTAAAGCCTGTTCTTGAGGTATAGACGATTGCACTGGGAATCATTTGGCATACTTCCTTTCCTTCTCGCTGCTCAGCTCTGTCCATATTCCAAACACGCCGGCAGTGCAGCCGGTATGATGAGAAGCCTTTTTCGGTATTCCATGAAAGCGCTCCTATCCCCGCCGTTTTCTCCGGGAAAGCAGCGTCATCACGATAAAGAGCCCAATCAATACGACAATAGAGGCTATCAGCACCGTATACATGCCGCCTAATTCAACCCGATGGTCAAAGAAATAGAGGTTGCAGTCCACGCTGTCCCGGATGGCTTCCACTACCTCGGTGGGGAAACCCTGGGTTGCCATCTCCTGAAATACCCCCCGCAACGCGTGGTTGCGCAGTAAGCTGGTGCCGTAGGAGCCGGGCAGGAAGGAGATGACCTTCTGAAGTCCCTCACTAAAGCTGGAAATGGGCATATAGGCACCGCAGACGAAGCCATAGCCGGCGCTGATGATGGTGCCAACAGCGCTGGCCTGACCGTTGGTGGACAGGGGGAAGATGACGCAGGAGGAAAGGGCTGTGCCGAACATCACAAGCAGCACCACATCCAGCACCAGCGCCGCCACATCCGCCGCCGTCAGGAACCATCCCACCATGGCCAGATACCCAAGGCATACCGCCGTGGCTGCCAGAGAAATCAAAAGCGTGGAGCATAGCGTGGACAGATAATAACTCAGCGACAGGGTGCTTTGAGAGATGGGCGCGATGGTCAAATCCTGCCGGGAGCCGGTGGTTTTGTCCTGCACCATCAATAGGTTAGAGCAGAAGGCCACCGTCACGCAGCTCACCGCCAGCAGGGAAGACACAAGCTGGCCGCCCACGCAGCCCCAGATGAGCTTATCTGAAACCGAGGCTCCCGCCGCTTCCAGAGCAGAGCGAAAGCTGTCCTCATACACATTTCCGAGAAAGGTGCTGTAGAGAACCAAAAGGATCATGGGTGTAATCAGAGAAGTGAAGAACATTCCCTTATCCTTAAAGTATAGCTTTGTATTGCGCCGAATCAGCGCGCCGAGTCCGGTCATTTTTGGTTCTCCTTTCCTTGCTTTCTCAGTATCAGGACATTGAGAAGGTTCCCAGCCACGCTCAACCCAAGCGCCAGGGGCAGAAACAGATTGTCATTCCAGTCGGTAAAAATGCAGATGGTCACCGAAATCAGCGCAGCCAGACACAAAATCATTGCAATGATATGATCAATCTTCATCTCATTTTACCTCCCCGCTGAGCTTTTTCCCCGTGACGTTCAGGAACACATCGTCCATTTTTCCCTTGGTGATCTCAAAGTCCGCAAACAGCTCCGGGTATTTGAGAATCAGTTCCCTGGCCGCTTCGGTGTTGGGAACCGACACTCGGTAGGCATCCCGGATGGGCTGATAGGGGGCACCCAGCCTTTTGATTTGGCTCTCCTCCTGGCCGTAGATGGTGATGTAGTCCCCGGTGTAGGTGTTTTTCAGCGTCAGGGGCGTGCCTTCAGCCGCAATTCGGCCGTGGTCAAGAATCACAACGAAATCCGCGTCTGCCGCTTCCTCCATGTAATGAGTGGTTAAGAACACCGTCATGTTTTCCTGACTGCGCAGCTGGCCGATGACCTGCCAGAGGCTGCTCCTGGTCTGGGGGTCCAGACCGGTGGTTGGTTCATCCAGAATGAGGATTCTGGGTCGGTGGAGCAGTGCCCGGGCAATGTCGATTCTGCGCCGCTGCCCCCCGGAGAGCTTTCCCACCGGGCGTTTCAGCAAATCCTGGAAGGAAAGCTGATTTGCCAGTTCTTCCAGCCTGATTTGAAATTCCCGGCCACGGATGCCATACAGGGCTGCCCGGCTTTGCAGATTGTCCCGGACGGAAAGGTCTTTGTCCAGCACTGAATTCTGGAACACAACGCCAAGCTTCCGCTTAATGACATCGGGCTCCTTATCCAGGCTGGTGCCGCAGACACAAACGCTGCCGCTGTCCTTTGGAAGCTGACCGCAGAGAATGTTGATGGTGGTGGATTTGCCGGCTCCGTTGACACCCAGAAAAGCAAACAGCTCTCCTTCCTTCACCCGAAAGCTCAAATCCTGCACCGCTTTTACGTCCCCAAAGGACTTAAAAAGATGCTCAATTTCAATGATGTTTTCCATTCATCGTTCCTCCCTCAGTATTCGGGTTCCTCGGGAATCAGCACTGCGGCTACCAGATAGGCCAGGAAGCCGCTGCCGCCCAGACAGCAGAAGATGATCCATCCCAGCCGAATGAGTACCGGGTCAATGGAAAAATACGCCGCAATCCCGGAGCAGACGCCAACCAGCACACGCCCTTCTCTGGGGCGGTAAAGACGCTTTGCCATATCAAAACCTTCTTTCATGATTTGCTCCTATTGTATCCCAAAAGGATTTTGTGAGATAGTACAGTTTTCCGGCTGAATGTGTTCATTTTTCAGGTGTTTCGTGCATGTGCTCAATCTGGCTGCGCCAGGGACGGTTTCCTTGATGCCAGCCCTGCTCCTCCCAATAGCCGTAGTCAGGCTCCATGGGAGCGAAATGCTTGTGGGCAAAGCGCATCAGGGAAAACCACAGTCTTGCCCGGGGATTGCAGCCGGTTTTGCCGTGGTTCTGCTGGATTCTCCTGGCAAGCGAGCTGGTTTTCCTGTCTATTTTCCTTCGGATCCCGGCGGGGATTTCCGATGGCTTTGTGGCCTGGACACCGAAGCCCAGCCGGTATACCTTGCGAATGCCCCACATCTCCAGGCTGTCCGCCATGTCCCGGGCGGTGCTTTTCATACCGCCTCCGGCGGCGGTGGAAATCGCCACTGCCTGCTTCCGGCTCATCTCCGGCCGGGGACGGTGCACCACCCACCAGGTTCCGAAATGATCTAAAAAGCTCATCATCTGCCCGCTGGCATGGTAAACATAAACCGGACTGTCCAGGATGATCAGGTCTGATTCCAGCATGGCCTCTGCAAGAGGTTCCAGCTGTTCATAATGGGGGCAATGGGATAATTCCGTTCGGAAGCAGGTGGTGCATCCCGTGCAGGGGTGGCCGAAATCCCGGGGCAGAAAGAATTCCTGAATCTGGCCGCCTACCTTGTCCGCCAACGCTCTTGCAGCCATATAGGTGCTGCCTTTGTGATTTTGACCGTGAATGATGACGATTTTCATTTTGAGTCCTCCAAAAAATCCCGCCGGTATTGGGAGGGGGTGACCCCTTCTGCTTTTTTGAACACCTTGGTAAACACGCGGTAATCTCCATAGCCCACCTGTTCCGATACCTCCGCAATGGAAAGCCCTGTGGAGAGCAGCAGCTTTTTGGCCTTTTCCATCCGAATATTGGTCAGATATGCCAGGAAATTCACGCCGATTTCGCTCTTAAAAAGCTGGCTGATGTACTGTCCGCTGAGGTGGAATTCCTCCGCCAGCACCCCCAGGCTGATTTCCTCTGCCAGATGCTCCTGTAAATAGCGGGTAATGCCCACGATGGGGCGTTCCTCACCCGGTTCATCACGTTCTTCGGATTGCTGTTGAAAGAGGGCGATTTTCAGATTGTCAATGCAGGTGCCGAATTCCTCATAGTTCACAGGCTTGAGGATATAGTCCGTGATTTTTAGCCGCAGCGCCTCCCGGCAATAGGAGAAATCGTCGTAGCCGGACACGATGACAAAAGCAATCTCCGGGTGCTTTGCCCGGCTGCACTGGATGACCTTCAATCCATTCATGATGGGAATGTTGATATCCATGATTACAATGTCCGGCTTCAGACTGTCGATCTGGGCCAGGGCCTCCATTCCGTCCGATGCCTCACCCACCACCAGGCAGTCGTGAGCCTCCCAGTCGAACAGGTGCTTGAACCCTTCCCGAATCATGATTTCGTCGTCCACCAATAGAACCCTCAGTTTTTTCATTTTGATTCCTCCGCCAGCGGCAGCCGGATGTGGGCCGTCACGCCGCCAAATTCATTTTCCGTGTACCATAGACCGTATTCCCGGCCGCAGAGCAGTTTGATTCGCTTCTGTACGTTCAGAATGCCAATGCTGTTTCCCGTCAGCTTGGCGGGCTGCCGGTCATAGAAGTGCAGCATTTTGTCCACTGCCTCCAGCTTTCCGGGCGCAAAGCCGCTGCCCGTATCCTGAACGCGGATTTCCAGCTGATCTTCTCCCACCCGCCGGGCGGCGATGGTTACCTTACCCCGGTAGCCCTTGTTTTTCAGACCGTGGAGCAGACTGTTTTCCACAATGGGCTGCATGATAAAGTTGGGCACCTGAGCGCCTCCCAAATTCGGGTCGATGTCGTATTCGCATTGAAGCTCCGGGTAGCGGTAGCACATCAGCTCCATGTAGGCTTCCAGCAGCTCCATTTCATCATCCAGCGTAACCATGGCTCTGTCCACCTTCACACTGAGCCGGAAGAAATCCACCAGGTGCATCAATAGCTCTGCAACCTTCTTATCTCCGTTCAGCTGGGCCTGGATGCGGATGGTGTCCAGGGTGTTGTAGAGGAAGTGGGGATTGACCTGGCTTTTTAAGTACAGCATGGACATTTTTTGCTCCGTCAGCTCCGCTCTCAGAATATCCGGGTTTTCCAGAATCAGATAGAAGGCCAGGGTGATCAATGTGATGCCCATGCCGCTGATCAGCCAGGTGTGGTTGATGCCCTGCAGGGTGGTGACGATCAGCTCCACCGTACATGCGATGGCGATGGCAGTTTTCTCCTTTTTCCGAATCTCCTTCCAATTGAAAAGCAGCAGTCCCGTGCCCAGTAGGAAATAAAATGCCACGCTGAGGTAGCAGAAGGTCACATGGATGCCGTCGGAGTAGTTTCCCTGGGGTGTGACGGCATAGTGGATGGGCAGCAGCATATTTCCCAGCTCTGCAACCACCAGGTAAACCCTGGCCAGTCCATCCAACGGCCGGGGCTTGCCGGTCTCTTCCTCCACCAGAATGGCGATGTATTGATAAAACAGGTAAAAAATCAGAATCATGGTGCCGATGAACAGCCGGTGGAACGTGTTGTTCAGAAACAGGGGCACCGTATCCAGGTGGTTTACGGTATACACTGTGATTCCGTCGAACACCAGATGACAAAGCACCACCGCCAGCAGCATGGAAAAGGTACTGTGCAGCTGGGAAAACTTCTTCTCTGCCGAAAAATAGGAATAAGCCACAAATCCAAGCACCAAAAACAGCGCAATCTCCATCCGAAGCATTTTGGTTCCCTCCCTTTCACATCCATTGTACATATTTTGCCTGAAAGATGATAGAGGAAAAACATATAAAAATGTGTCATTTCTTTAGGTGCCTTTCAGGAGCGGCCTGTGCATTTTTTCAGCCATGGGGCATATACTGTCCAATCAGTTTTTGGAGGGATGGATATGGAATCAAAGGATACAACACAATGGGATGTGGACGATCTGATTTTCGAAGAAGAGGACGGCGGAGCCAGCCAGCGATAAAAATTCTTATTTTCAGTCTTTACAGGAAGAAAATTCTGGGTTATAATAACGAAAGCTATGAAAATCTATGAAATGAGAGATTATTATGAACATTGCCTTTGATACCTACAAGCAGAAGCTGAATGACTGCCGCCCCGCCCTGGAGGGACTGGCGGATTCTCTGAATATCTCCGGCCTGCGCAATGAGCTGGAACGGCTCCACGCCATGCAGGAGGCCCCTGGCTTCTGGGACGACCCGGAAAAGAGCCAGAAGGTTGCTGTCAAGACCCGGCAGACCGAGAACAAAATTGAGCGGTATGAGAAAATGCTGGCTTCCTGGGATGACCTGATGACCATCTGCGAAATGGCCGCCGAGGAAGATGACGACTCCATGCTGGAAGAGCTGCAAACCGGCTTTGATACCCTGGCCGCGGAGATGGAGTCCTGCCGTCTGGAAACCCTGCTCACCGGCCACTATGACAAAAACAACGCCCTCATGAGCTTCCACGCCGGCGCTGGCGGCACCGAGGCCCAGGACTGGTGCCAGATGCTCTATCGGATGTACACCCGCTGGGCAGAGCGTCACGGCTTCACCTACAAGATCATGGATTATCTGGAAGGGGACGAGGCCGGGCTGAAATCCGCCGACATCATGATCGAAGGAGAGAACGCCTATGGTTTCCTGAAGGGGGAAAATGGCGTTCACCGACTGGTCCGGGTTTCTCCTTTTGATGCCAACGCCCGCCGCCAGACCTCCTTCTCCGCCATTGAGGTCATTCCCGACATCGAGGATGACAGCCAGGATGTGGAGATTCGGCCAGAGGATTACGAAATGCAGGTCTACCGCTCCTCCGGTGCCGGTGGCCAGCATATCAACAAGACCTCATCTGCCGTTCGACTGATTCACAAGGCCACGGGCATCGTGGTGTCCTGCCAGACCGAGCGCAGCCAGTTCCAGAACAAGGAGACCTGCTTGCGGATGCTGCGCAGTAAGCTGGTGGAGATCAAGGAGCGGGAGCACCTGGACAAGATTTCCGACATCAAGGGTGTTCAGCAGAAAATCGAATGGGGCAGCCAGATTCGCAACTATGTGTTTATGCCCTACACCCTGGTGAAGGACACCCGCACCGGCTGCGAGACCTCCAATGTCAACGCTGTGATGGATGGAGCCCTTGACCCCTTCATCGAGAGCTATCTCAACTGCCTGGCTACCGGCAATTGGGTACAGAAATAAGGCTAAATTTTACGGAAAAGAGAAAAACACTTGCTTTTTTCCTGGCGGTGTGATATACTGTTTTCCACATATGTGGTTTGCTGTCAAAAATGCAGGCCGGATCATATTCGCTGTCCGCGAATGGGGCGGAGGGAGGTTTGGTATTTATGAAAACACTGCTGATTGTGATTGAGGCGCTGGCCAGCTTGGCTCTGATTGTGGTCGTGCTTCTGCAGTCCGGTAAGGAAGCAGGTCTGTCCGGCGCTCTGTCCGGTTCCTCCGATTCCTACCTGAGCAAGAACAAGAAGGGCGGCCTGGATCAGATTCTGGCTTCTTCCACCAAGTGGATCGCCATTGTTTGGGTTGTGATTACCCTGGTTCTGAGCTTGGTGTAATTTCAGAATATTGAACATAGGACCGCAGGAAATGCTCCTGCGGTCTTTGTTATTTTGCCTGATGACTTTTGTCCGCGACTGTGATACAATGAGCCCTGTACCATGATGAATGTAAGAAATCGTACACCCATTTGAAAGGAGTACAAAAAAACATGGAAGAAAAAAGATTAGCAGGGCTTGAGCCGAAGCTCGTATTTGATTATTTTGAGCAGCTGTGCGCGATCCCTCACGGTTCCCATAATACCAAGGCCATCAGTGATTTCCTGGTGTCCTTTGCCCAGGAGCAGGGCATCCGCTGTATCCAGGATGAGAGCAACAACATCATCCTCTTTGCCCCCGGTACCTGCGGCCTGGAAGACCATGAGCCCGTTGTTTTGCAGGGGCATATGGATATGGTATGCGAGAAGGATGCGGACTGCCCTTTGAATATGGATACTGATGGCCTGGATTTGGCCCATGACAGCACCTCTGTCTTCGCCCGCGGCACCACCCTGGGCGGGGATGACGGCATTGCTGTGGCCTATGCCATGGCTTTGATTGCGGATAAAACCATTCCACACCCGCCTCTGGAAGTCATTGTCACCGTGGATGAGGAAGTAGGCATGCTGGGTGCCAACGACATTGATGTTTCCATGGTGAAGGGCCGGAAGATGATCAACCTGGACTCCGAGGACGAAGGTGTTTTCACCGTCTCCTGTGCCGGCGGCGCCAGAGCCACTCTGAGCCTGAAGGTGGAGCGGAAGATGGTCTACGGCCCCTGCATCCGGCTCAGCGTTGACGGCCTGCAGGGCGGCCACTCCGGGGCAGAAATCCACAAAAATCGCGCCAATGCCAACAAGGTCATGGGAGAGTTTATGAGCCGGATTCTGAAGCTCATGCCCCTGTGCCTGACTTCCTTCTCCGGCGGCAGCAAGGACAACGCCATTCCCCGTTCCTGCCAGGCCAACCTGGTCGCTATGGGCATTGGCCTCGAGCGCATCAATGCTATTGCCGAAGAGCTCCAGGCTGAAATTCGGGAGAAATACGACGAGCCCGAAGCAACGGTTCAGGCCTTCGATGTGGACGCCCTGGGGGGCAACAGCCTGACCACCGAGGATACGGCCCGGGCGGTTGCGCTGCTGTGTGCCGTGCCCAATGGCGTGCAGAGCTACAGCGCCGATATCCCCGGCTTGGTGCAGACCAGCCTGAACCTGGGCATTGCTAAGCTGGGAGAACAGTTCAGCGTTACCTTCTCCGTCCGCAGCAGCGTGAACCAGGAGAAGGAGGAGCTGCTGCAAAAGCTGAGAGAGCTGTGCCAGTTCTATGATGGCAGCTATTCCCAGATGGGTGAATACCCCGCCTGGGAATACCGGAAGGATTCGCCTCTCCGGGATACCATGGTGAAAATCTACACGCAGATGTATGGACAGGAGCCCCAGGTGCTGGCGATTCACGCCGGGCTGGAATGCGGCTTACTGGGCGATAAGCTCCCGGGTCTGGACTGCGTGTCCATCGGGCCTCAGATGCACGACATCCACACCAGCCGGGAAAAGCTGGAAATCGCTTCTACAGAGCGGGTTTGGAATTACCTCTGCGCCGTTCTGAAAGAATTATAAGAACGCTATCGAAAACAGGCAATGGTGTATGAAAATCCATTGCCTGTTTACTTATGATGTGGTATGATAGTGCTACCAAACAGATAGGAGGAAAGAAAAATGAATTCCCAGCAGATCATGCGTATTTTTGAGGACACTGCCTATGTCCGCATGGGCGGAAGGCCAGAGGAAAAGAAAACGGCGGAGTACCTCTGCCAGAAGGTGGCAGAATTGGGCCTGGAAGCATCCGTTGAGCCCTTCGAGGTTCCCATGGGGGACATGGAGGAAGCTTTTTTCCAGGCAGACGGGGTGAGCATCCCCTGCAAGGGCTACATGTGCTGCGGCAGCGGGGAGGTGGAGGCGCCATTTTACTATCTTCGCTCCACCGATGCCTGGTCACTGAGCCAGTGCAAGGGAAAAATCGTCCTGATTGATGGATATCTGGGCTATTGGGTCTACCAGGATTTGCTGGAAAATGGAGCGGTGGGCATCATCACCCACGATGGCAATGTGAACTATTCTGACCGGGACATCGACCAGCGGGAGCTGCGCAGCTACGTCCACAACGGCAAGAAGCTGCTGGCTGTTAATATCAATACCAAGGATGCTGTTTCCCTGGTGAACAAGGGCGTGTCCAGGGCGAAAATTTCCGTGAAGCAGCGAGAGTACACCGGCACCTCCCAGAATGTGATTTTGGATATGCCCGGTCAGCTGGATGAATACATTGTTCTCACTGCCCACTATGACTCCACCTCTTTGTCCCAGGGAGCCTATGACAACATGTCCGGCTCTGTTGGCCTTTTGGGAATTGCGGAGCATTTCGCAAAGAATCCCCACCGCTATGGACTGCGCTTTGTCTGGTGCGGCAGTGAGGAACGTGGCCTGCTGGGCTCCAAGGCTTATTGTGCCGCTCATGAGGAAGCGCTTTCCAAGGTGGTTTTGAACATCAACCTGGATATGATCGGCTGCATTATGGGCAAATTCATCGCCTGCGCCACAGCGGAGGAAAAGCTGGTGGGCTACATGGAGTATTTGGCTTTCGAGCAGGGCCTTGGCATCCATGCCTATCAGGATGTTTACTCCAGTGACTCCACTCCTTTTGCCGATAAGGGCGTTCCCGCTGTTTCCTTTGCCCGCAGAGCTCCAGCCAACACCGCCACCATCCACAACAGCTATGACACCATGGCCCTGATGAGCGGAGAGCAGATGGTGGAGGATATCGAATTTCTCATTCAGTTCACAAATAGAATGGCCAACGCCCAGCGCTGCCCGGTGGATCGCCAAATGCCGGACAACATGAAAGAAAAGCTGGACATCTATCTGAACAGAAAGAGAGCTCCCAAGTAAAACGCATCCCCCTGACGCTTTCCAACGTCAGGGGGAAAATGCTGTTTACAGTTCGCAGTTGCCTACGGTGCGGGGGAAGGGGATGGCATCCCGGATGTTGCTGACGCCGGTGAGGTACATCACGCAGCGCTCAAAGCCCAAGCCGAAGCCGGCGTGACGGGCGGAGCCGTATTTGCGCAGATCCATATAGAAATCGTAGTCCTCGGCCCGCATGCCCAGCTCCTCGATTCTGGCTTTCAGCAGATCGTAGTTGTCTTCACGCTGGCTTCCGCCGATGATCTCGCCGATGCCGGGCACCAGGCAGTCCATAGCGGCCACGGTCTTTCCGTCGGGATTCAGCTTCATATAGAAGGCCTTGATCTCCTTGGGGTAGTCGGTGACGAACACGGGGCGCTTAAAGATTTCCTCCGTCAGGAACCGCTCGTGCTCCGTCTGCAGGTCGCTGCCCCAGTGGACGGGGTAGTCAAACTGGGCGTTATGCTCTTCCAGAATCTTTACCGCTTCGGTGTAGGTGATGCGGCCGAAATCGCTGTTCAGCACATGGTTCAGACGCTCCAGCAGGCCGGTGTCCACCCGCTCATTGAAGAAGGCCATTTCCTCAGGGGCATGCTCCAGCACATAGGAGATGATGAATTTAATCATGTCCTCCGCCAGGCGCATATCGTCATCCAGGTCGGCAAAGGCGATCTCCGGCTCGATCATCCAGAACTCAGCGGCATGCCGGGTGGTGTTGGAGTTCTCCGCCCGGAAGGTGGGGCCGAAGGTGTAGATGTTCTTAAAGGCCATGGCAAAGGTCTCGCCGTTGAGCTGGCCGGAAACGGTGAGGTTGGTGGGCTTGCCGAAGAAATCCTGGCTGAAATCCACCTTGCCGTCCTCGGTCTTGGGGATGTTGTTCAGGTCAAGGGTAGTCACCTGGAACATCTCGCCCGCGCCCTCGCAGTCGGAGCCGGTGATCAGGGGCGTGTGGACATAGACAAAGTCCCGCTCCTGGAAGAATTTATGGATGGCATAGGCTGCCAGGCTGCGGACGCGGAATACCGCCTGGAACAGATTGGTGCGGGGCCGCAGATGGGGCATGGTGCGCAGGAACTCCACGCTGTGGCGCTTTTTCTGCATGGGATAGTCGCCGGTGGAATCTCCCTCCACTACCACAGAGGAAGCCTGAATTTCAAAGGGCTGCTGGGCGTCGGGCGTCAACAGCACGCTGCCCTTCACAATCAGCGCCGCGCCCACGTTCACCTTGGTAATGGCCTGGAAATTCTCCATGGCATCGGTATAAACCACCTGAACCGGGGTGAAATAAGTACCGTCATTCAGGGTAATAAAGCCAAACTGTTTGCTCTTTCGATTGAATCGAACCCAGCCGCCAATCTCCACTTCCTTGCCGGCATATTCCGCCGTGTTCTTGAACAGCTCTCTGACAGAAACCAGATTCATTGGGAATTACCTCTCTTCCGAAAAAATATAGATTAGTATACGCCAATTCGGCGAATTTTACAAGAGGCAATGGAAAATTTTATTGAAAAAATCAAAAAAATCTTTTATGATGGTGTAACCTTTTCCTTTCTTTTGCGCCTTGATGGGTGTAGGGCCCTACAGAGAAACAACAGGAGGTGCTGATTTTGGAAGACAGCCAAATCGTCGCGCTTTATTTTCGGCGTTCGGAACAGGCAATTCAGGAAACCGACAACAAATACGGCCATTATTGCTTTCAAATCGCCAATGGCATTCTATCCAGCCCTGAGGATGGGGAGGAATGCGTCAGCGATACCTATATGACGGTCTGGAAGTCCATTCCGCCCAACCGTCCCCTTCACCTGGCCCCCTTTTTGGGAAAGATCACCCGGCATATCGCCCTTGACCGCTGGCGCAAACGCTTTAGTCTGAAACGGGGCGGGGGAGAGGTGGCCCTGGCGCTGGAGGAATTGGAGGACTGCCTGCCCGGGAAGGACTCCCCGGAAGCCGAACTCCGCCGGAAGGAATTCCGGGATGGTCTGAACCGATTCCTGGGGAAACTGCCCGAGCAGGAGCGGATGATCTTCGTCTGCCGGTATTGGTACCTCCGTTCCGTCAAGGAGATTTCCGAAAAGACCGGCCTGTCGGAAAGCAATGTGAAAACCCGGCTTTTCCGCACCCGGAGCAAGCTGCGTACATTTTTAGCGGAGGAGGAATTGCTTTGAAACCCTTTGAGCTTTTGGACGAGTTCGGAAACATTGACGAATCCTACATTATGGAGGCGTTTGAAATGAAAAAGACGAGAAAATCAGCCAAACGGCTGTGGATGAGTTATCTGGCCGCCGCCCTGGCGGTGGTGCTGCTGACTGTGACGGTGTATGCGGTGGTTTCCTATTTGGGGATTGCGGATATGAAGAAGGATACCCGCTTTCCGTTGCCCCAGGAGGCGGAAGCCTACATCCAGACCCAGGAGGCAACAGGGGAGGGGCAGGATTGGAGCTGTCACCTGGTGGAGACCCTGTTTGATTCCACCCACTTTATGGTGACGGTGGGTATCTCCGGCGGTGATCAGTATATCGTGGCGCCCACCTATTGCGGCCCGGATGATTCCGTTGCTGAAATTGGCCTTCCCAGGGGTGAAACGCTGGGAGAATACGCAGCAAGGCAGGGAAAGAAGCTGCTCTTCGTGGGCGCTGATGTGGGAGACCGGGAGGCGTTGGGCATTGCCGTTGAGAGCGAGCTATGCCGAAGCCAGTCCGAGAGCGAAATGACCATCCTGGTGGAGGGAGATTATACCATCGAAGCCCAAGAAGCAACCTGTCAGGTGTATGCATTGGAGGGAGAAGCTGCCAGAAGGAACGGTGGGGATGATGTCCAGCGAATCTATTTGACCTTCCCCATCAACAAGGCACCTTCTACTGAGGAGCGTGTACTCAAGGCGGATAACCCTGATGCCATTCCCGGAATCCATGTGGAATCGGTGACCATTTCCGAATCCCCCATGGGTATAACGGTGAAATTTCAGGAGACCATCACTGATGTTGAGGCTGCATATGAAATCAAGAAACAGGAAAGCGATGAGATCACCGAATATCAAGTAGCCGCATTGTTGGGGGATGACGGGGTATTTCACAACGCCTGGAACCAAGCAAAGGGCAATGTCACCGACACTCTTACCGTCCACTATTACGACTGGGATAACCAGTATTTGGGCACCATTACCTTCCACGCCCAGTAACAAAAAATCAGCGGGAGCCATCCACACCGGAGGCTCCCGCAAATTCTTTACTTGGTAGATGCAACGCTCTTTCTCACCAGAGCTCGCCGCAGCTTGGCTTCTGCCAGCTTCAGGTCGTTCTGGGAGGCGTCAGGGTTTTTCAGCACCTTGTCCGCTTTTTCATAGGCGGCATTGGCCCGCTCCAGGTCGATCTTGTCCGACCATTCAAAGGTGGTGGGCACCAGGGTGACGGAACCATCCACCACGCTGAGCATGCCGCCGATGCAGGCCGCTGTCCGGCGTTTTCCTCCGGCGATGATCACTGCCCGGCCCATGCCCAAAGGGGCCACATAGTTGATGTGCCGCGCCAGGATGGCCACATCGCCGCTGGTGGTGCGGACGATGATCTGCTCTGCGCTGCCATCAAAAATCAGGCCGTCGGGGGTGACGATTTTCAGGGGGAAGCTGGTCATGCCTTCTCACCGCCCCGGAACTTGGCAACCACCTCGTCGATGGAACCGGCGAACAGGAAGTAGGATTCGGGAATGTCGTCGTGCTTGCCCTCGATGATCTCCTTGAAGGAGCGGATGGTCTCTTTCAGGGGGACGTACTTGCCCTGATAGCCGGTGAACTGCTCAGCCACATGGAAGGGCTGGGATAGGAACCGCTGCACCTTCCGGGCCCGGTTGACGGTAAGCTTGTCTTCTTCGCTGAGCTCGTCCATGCCCATGATGGCGATGATGTCCTGCAGCTCCTTGTACCGCTGCAAAATGCTCTGCACGGCACGGGCGGTCTCGTAGTGCTCCTGGCCCAGAATTTCCGGGGAGAGGATACGGGAGGTGGAGTCCAGGGGGTCAACGGCAGGGTAGATGCCCAGGGAGGCGATACCACGATCCAAAACCGTGGTGGCATCCAGGTGGGCGAAGGTGGTGGCAGGGGCAGGGTCCGTCAGGTCGTCCGCAGGGACGTAGACCGCCTGAACGGAGGTGATGGAGCCGTCCTTGGTGGAGGTGATGCGCTCCTGCAGGGCGCCCATTTCCGTTGCCAGGGTGGGCTGGTAGCCAACGGCGGAGGGCATACGGCCAAGCAGAGCGGAAACCTCGGAACCGGCCTGGGTGAAACGGAAAATGTTGTCGATGAACAGCAGCACGTCCTGATGCTTCACATCCCGGAAGTATTCTGCCATGGTAAGTCCCGAAAGACCTACCCGCATACGGGCTCCGGGGGGTTCGTTCATCTGACCGAAGACCATGGCGGTTTTGGAGATAACGCCGGACTCGGTCATTTCGTTGTAAAGGTCATTGCCCTCACGGGTACGCTCACCGACGCCGGTGAACACGGAGTAGCCGTTGTGAGCGGTGGCGATGTTGTAAATCAGCTCCTGAATCAGCACGGTCTTGCCCACGCCGGCGCCGCCAAACAGGCCAATCTTACCGCCCTTGGCGTAGGGGCAGATCAGGTCGATGACCTTGATGCCGGTTTCCAGGATCTCGGTGGCAGGCTGCTGTTCTTCGTAGCTGGGGGCGGGGCGGTGAATGGGCCAGCGGGTCTGAGCCTCCACCTGGGGCTTGTTGTCGATGGGCTCACCCAAAAGGTTAAATACCCGGCCCAGGCACTCGTCGCCCACGGGCACGGAGATGGGAGCGCCGGTATCCTCCGCCTGGGCGCCCCGCTGCAATCCATCGGTGGAGGACATGGCGATGCACCGCACCACATTGTCGCCGATGTGCTGGGCAACCTCGGCGGTGATGGTGCTGTCGCCGTTTTTAACCAGGATTGCGCTGAGCAGCTTGGGCAGCTGGTCATCCGCAAACCGAATATCCAGAACAGGACCCATTACCTGGATGACTGTTCCTAAATGATTTGCCATTGGATTCAACTCCTTTTGTGAAGAATGGGGGAGAAGAATGCAAAATGCCAATGCAAAATGCAATCGATTGAGATTTTTTACGAACCAGCCACGATTTCCGTGATTTCCTGGGTGATGGCCGCCTGGCGGGCCCGGTTGAATTTCAGGCTCAGGTCGGCGATCATTTCCTCGGCGTTCTGGGTGGCGTTGTCCATGGCGGTGCGCCGGGCTGCCTGCTCGGAGGCCCGGGATTCGCATAGAGCGCCGTAGAGCTGACCGCCCAAATACTCGGGGATGATGGCATCGAACACTTCCTCATTGCTGGGCTCATAGACGATGCCGCCGTATTTGCCATCCGGCGCAGCCTGGGGCTTTTCCAGGGGCAGAAGCTTCATGGTGTCGGGGGATTGGGACAGCATGGACTCAAAATTGGTGTAGGCCACATGAATCTCGCTGTAGGTACCATCCCGGAAGGCCTTGCACAGCTGCTTGGCGATGGAGAAGCAGTCTCCGATGGAAATGTCGGCGGCCTCGGCATAGCTTTCGGTGAAGGCGGGAATCTTCCTGCTGCGGAAGAAATCCACGGCCTTTTTCCCGATGGGCAGAACCTCGGCATTTTTGCCCTGCATCTGCTGCTCTGCAAGCTTCAAAACATTGCTGTTGTAGCCGCCGGCCAGGCCCCGGTCACCGGCGATGACGATGAACATCACCTTGCCCTTGGGCTGCTCCTGCAAATACTGGGAGGTAAAATCCCGATTGGAAACGGAAATATCGGTAATGGTCTGGTGAAGAATCTCAAAATAAGGACGGGAGTTCAAAACTTGGGCCTGGGCCCGGCGGAGCTTGGAGGCAGCCACCATTTCCATTGCCTTGGTGATCTGCTTGGTGCTCTCCATGCTTCGGATGCGGTTTTTGATCTCCTTAGTGGATACGCCAGCCATAGTCAGCCCTCCTTACACAGGAGCGAACTGCTTGACCAGCTCATCCAGCGCGGTTTTCAGCGCGGCCTCGGTGTCGCTTTCCAGCTTGCCGGAGGAACGGATGGCCTCCAGAACGTCGGCGTGGAAATTGTTCATGTGCTCTTCCAGCCGCTGCTCAAATTCCGGCACCTGCTCCACAGGGATGGTGTGCAGATACCCATGGGTAACGGCATAGATGATGCACACCTGCTGGGCCACTTCCTTGGGGGAGTTGTTCTTCTGCTTCAGCACGGCCACGATCCGCTCACCCAGGGCCAGACGCTCCTTGGTGTCGGCATCCAGGTCGGAGCCGAACTGAGCAAAGCTCTGCAGCTCCCTGTACTGGGAGTACAGCAGCTTCAAGGAGCCTGCCACCTTTTTCATGGCCTTGATCTGCGCGTCGCCGCCCACACGGGACACGGAGATACCGGGGTTCACAGCGGGCATGACGCCGGAGTTGAACAGCTCGGTTTCCAGGAAGATCTGGCCGTCGGTGATGGAGATAACGTTGGTGGGAATATAGGCCGAAACGTCACCGGCCTGGGTCTCAATGATGGGCAGGGCGGTCAGACTGCCGCCGCCAAGCTCGGGGGAGAGCTGGGCTGCCCGCTCCAGCAGACGGGAATGGAGATAGAACACGTCGCCGGGATAGGCTTCTCGTCCGGGGGGACGGCGAATCAGCAGCGAAATGGCACGGTATGCCACCGCGTGCTTACTCAGGTCGTCGTAAATGACCAGTACGTCCTTGCCCTGGTGCATGAAGTATTCGCCCATGGTGCAGCCGGAGTAGGGGGCGATATACTGCATGGGAGCCAGCTCAGAAGCGGTTGCGGAAACAACAATGGTGTAGTCCATGGCACCGCCCCGGGTCAGGTTCTCCACCACCTGGGCCACGGTGGAACGCTTCTGGCCGATGGCAACATAGATGCAGATGACATCCTTGCCCTTCTGGTTCAGAATGGTGTCGGTGGCAATGGTGGTTTTGCCGGTCTGGCGGTCACCGATGATCAGCTCACGCTGGCCGCGGCCAATGGGAATCATGGAGTCGATGGCCTTGATGCCGGTCTGCAGGGGGCGATTGACATGCTGACGCTCGATGATGCCGGGGGCGGGGGATTCAATCGCTTTGAAGTCCGCCGCGTTGATGCTGCCCTTGCCGTCGATGGGCTCACCCAGAGCGTTGACGACACGGCCGATGAGACCGTCTCCCACGGGGACGGATACCACCTTGCCGGTGCGCTTCACGGTGTCGCCCTCCTTGATGCCCTGGTCAGAGCCAAGGATGACGATGGAAACGGTGTCCTCTTCCAGGTTCTGGGCCATGCCGAAGGAGCCGTCGGGGAATTCTACCAGCTCGCCGGACATGCACTTTTCCAACCCGGAAGCCTTAGCGATGCCGTCACCCACCAGGATGACCACACCGGTCTCGGAAACCTCCATCTTGGTTTCATAGTTTTTAATTTGATTTCGAATAATCTTTGTGATTTCTTCGGGTCTTAATTCCATACTGTCCCTGCTTTCTCATCAGAGTACGGTGTTATTCAGCAGTTCCCGGATGTTATCCAAGCGGTTTTTCACCGTCCCGTCCAGGCGCTGACCGTCATAGTCCAGGCGAATGCCGCCAAGACACGCGGGGTTGATCTGATTACGCAGCAAGATGGTCTTGCCGGTAATTTTGCTGAGCTTCTTGGTCAGCGCCTCGCTTTGCCGTGAGTTCAAGGCCACGGCAGTGACGGCGGTGACGCTGAGAATGTTGTGGTCGCGGTGATAGAGCTCTGTGAACATCTGGCAGCAGTTTGAAAACTGCTTGATGTATCCTTTTTCTGTGAGAATTTTCAAGAAATTCAGCACATAGCTGTGGATTTTTCCCCGGAAGCTGTCATCGAGAATCTGGCAGCGTTCGGGCTTGCTCAGATTGGGGGAGCAGAGCAGCCGCAGAAAATCCGGCTCTGACTGAAAGCCTTCGTCCAGAACCTGAAGCTGCTGCTTGATTTCCTCCGTGAGGTTTTCACTTTGGGCCAGCTCATAGAGCGCCTGGCCGTATACGCTTCCAATCTGGGTCATGCCTGTTCACCCAATTCATCAATAAAGCGGTCAATGAGGCCGGACTGATCCTTCTCGTCCAGCTCCCGCTCCACCACCTTGCTGGCAATCGCCATGGCAAGGCCGGAGATTTCGTTCTTGGCCTCGTTAATGGCCTTCTTCTTTTCCATGGCAATGTCGGCAGAGGCCTTGCTTTTGATCTGGCTTGCCTGCTGCTGGGCGTCTTTGATGATTTTCTCGGAGCGCTCAACGGCAGTCTTCTGCGCATTGGCCAGGATTTCGTTGGCCTGCTGGTTGGCCTGGAGCATGTTCTGCTCATAGGTTTTTTTGATGTCCAGGGCTTCCTGGCGGGCGGTCTCGGCCTCGGAGATTTGCTTGTCCGCTGCCTGACGCCGTTGGTCAAGAACGGCCAGAATCTTGTCCAGGAAGAATTTCTTCACAATGAACATCTGGACAAACAGGTTGCAGATGGTGGCAATCAGGGTAAGCGGCTCCACTGCCACAAGGGACTGATAAAGTGTCTCCATTGAGTTGCCTCCTTCCGGTTTAGAATGATCTTATTTTGCCGGAGGATTAGCCCAGGAACTTCATGAACTGGCCGGGAGCAAAGAAGATCAGCAGCAGACCGGTGACGAAACCGTAAATACCAGTGGTCTCGGACAGAGCGACACCCAGAATCAGGGTGCTGGTCACATCGCCCTTGCATTCGGGCTGACGGCCGATGGCTTCACAGGCACGGGCAACAGCGTTGCCTTCGCCGATACCAGGGCCAATACCGGCAATCAGAGCGAGACCCGCGCCGATTGCACAGCCGCACAGAGCGATACCTTTTGCCAAAACGGTAAAATCCATAAAAATTGCCTCCTAAAAATATTGATGACAGTTTTATATTCAAATGGCCTTTCGGCTGTTTGACGAATTAACCCGCCGCCTGCTTGATGAAAATGGTGGTCAGGGTGCAGAAGATGAAGGCCTGGATGCAGCCGCCGAACCAGTCAAAGTAGAAGCTGGTGATGGCGGGGATGCCGATGGTCAGCCAGGGGAACTGGATGCCCACCAGGCTTACAAGAGCCAGCACACCCAGAACAGCCAGGATGATGCCAACTACCTTGAGTGCCTTCTTCTTTTTGGTTTTTCCAAAGAAGAACAGAATGATACCCATGGCGGCGGTTCCCAGGGCTGCAAAAACACTGGAACCCAGCAGGTTCATCAGGCCGTAGCTGGCGGCGGTAAGAGCCCCATAGATCAGGGCACTGATGACGGTGCCGGAGAGGATGTTGCCGAAATGACGGCAGGCCATGCTGATGGGGGTAAAGAGCTCAGACATGACGTTGATGGGCGCCATGACAAAAATGGGGTCCAGGAAGCCCTTGAGATAGCCGCCGATGCCGGAGGATTTGATCTTGTGGTAGGTGATCAGCACGAATACCACCAATGCCCAGCCCAGCTCGGTCATGAGATCAGCCGTGGGACTCCAGATGCCCAAAAGGCTGATCAGGTTGGAAACCACGCTGGTTACGAAGATGGTGCCAACCAGGGGAATGTAATGATCAAAATTCGTGCCCATATTGTCATGGACGAATTTGACAAGAGAGGTGACCGCCATTTCCGCCACCGCCTGCTTTCTGCTGATGCCGGTAACCTTCAGGCCGGAGCCCAGCCAGACGCACAGGGCGGAAATAATGATCATCACCAGCCAGCTAACAACCACCGTCTGGGTCAGATTTACGGTTCCCAGAATGGGAAGCTCAAACTGGGCCAGATATTTTGCGCCATTGATTGACATTTCCATAACATTCACCTCAGTTGATTTTTGCCGGAAAACTATACTTCAAAGGAGTTCAGGTCATCTTCTCCCGCTTCTTCCTCAGCCGGGGTTTCCCGGGCAGGGGAGGGAGTGTTGTCCTTGGGCATGAGCCTGCCGGTGATCTGCAAAAAGTAAATCACCGCTGTAGGAAACAGCAGGGGAATGGCTGCTGCAATAACATTGAGGAAGGGAATGAAGAACGCCGCAGCCACCCAGGCGGCCTGGAAGAAAATCCGCAGATTGTAGCTGGCCTGCACCTTGGCTTTCAAAAGCTTCTGATCCTGGGTTCCTGCCGCATTCTGCACCATCAGGCACATCAGAGCGAAATTCGCAATGGCGACGGCGGTGCCTCCCACAGCGCCCAGGACGACCCGGTAGCTGAACTGACCAATGCCGCAAAAATGGAGCACCGCAAAGGCGGCGACTTCAATGACCGCACATACGCTGCACCCGGCAGCCATCCGGGTGACTTCTTTTTTGGAAGCTGGCTGAAGTTTCATGGAACAAAACCCTCCTGGGTCAATTAGTCGTGATCGTTGAAGGATACCGGCGGAGGCGAGTCCTCCTTGTTTTTGTCAACCAGATTCATGGCCTTTATGGTATCCCGTACTCCAACGGCAGCGGTAATGAGGCCAAAAAGAATGCCGACCCAGATGACCCATTGGCCCCAACCCCAGTGCTCCCGAAGCCAGACAGCCAACATGAGAAAACCAATCAGGGGAAACACCACCGAAATACCGAACTGAGGCAGCCAAATCAGCAAGCTCCATTTCTTCATTTCTCTGGACGTCCCTCCTAAAGCGCACAGTATCCATAATCAGTTCTTAGTATACATTATTTTGCGCGAAGATTCAAGGATAAATAAAGAAAAATCCACAGGGGAAACAAAAATTTCAAAAATTCTGCTTCCAAAGATGGGACCTGCTGCACTGCCTGTGAGCTGATGCAATGGTTTTTCAGAAAAAAGCGGAAGGGGGGACTTCCTTTTTGAATGCAAATGTAGTAAAATAAGAACAATACCCCCCTCCACGGCATAAACTGTATTGGGGTGATCCCATGCTTTGGTGGCTTATCATTGGGTTCTTTACAGCATTTGGAATGCTTTGCGCCGGACTGACGCTGCTTGGATGGCTGCTTCACAGGGGGTGCCGGAGCCTCTGCTTGGTTGATTCGGGGCAGGGAGGGGAGGATGCGCTGTTTTTCCTGTGGCTGAAAACCATGGGCATCCTCAAATGCAAAATCTATTTGCTCAATTCGCCGGAAATTTGGCAGTTGATTGAAGAAAATGCAGAAGAAATCACCGGCTGGGACGTGGCTGCCCAGCCCAGAACAGGAGCGGACGAAATTGACAGACCAGGAAATGGAGATCCTCCAGGGAACCATCAGTGCGGTGGTGTTTCAGAATTATGAAAATGGATATTCTGTCATCCGCCTCGCAGTGGGGGATGGCCAGACCGTTACGGTGGTGGGAACCATCCCCTTGCCATCTGTGGGGGAGCGGCTCATGCTCACAGGCCGATGGAGCACCCATTCCAGCTATGGAAAGCAGTTTGAGGCTGAGTTTTTGGAACGGCTGCTGCCTCAGAGCTCCGGGGAAATTCTGACATTTCTTTCCAGTCGGGTAATCAAGGGCGTGGGACCCAAAATAGCGGCACGAATTGTGGAACGTTTTGGCGATCGAGCTCTTGTGATCATGGAGCGGGATCCCCAGCAGCTTTCCCAGGTGCCCGGTATTTCCCCGGAAAAAGCACTGCTCATTGGTGAAAATTTCCGCCTTCAAATGGGAATGCGGCAGCTGATGGAATTTTTTGCCTCCCATCAGCTTCCTGCAGAGCTTGCAGTGCGCACCTATAAGCGCTATGGGGACAGTACAATTGAACTGCTGTATGACGACCCCTACCTGCTGATGGATGAGGGGCTGGACGGCTCCTTTGGTGCGGTGGATCGCTTCGCCATTGAGCTGGGCGTGGCTGCTGATGACCCCAGGCGGGTAGAGGCCGGGATACTATTCGAGCTGAATTATAACCTGTCCGCCGGTCATAGCTTCCTGCCGGTGGGAAAATTGGTACTCGCCACAGCACAACTGCTTTCTGTAGAGGTTTACACGGTACAGCAGGGCGTTGACCGCGCTCAGCAGGCACAGCGTATCATCGCAGAAAGATTGGCAGATGTCTGGGCGGTTTATCTTCCCCCTTTGCATGAAGCGGAGGTCTATTGTGCCCAGAGGCTGAAAAGCTTTGCTTCCGTCACCTTCCCGGAGCAGCGAAATCTGGATGGACTTCTGAGGCAGGTTGCCTCGGAGAGCGGCTTGGAATATTCCATTCAGCAGGAGCAGGCCATCCGGGCCGCCGCCTCCTCGGGGCTGCTGATTATCACCGGCGGCCCCGGCACCGGCAAGACTACCGTGCTGCGGGGAATCATGAGCCTGCTGGGGCAGATGCAGCTTCGGGTGGTGCTGGCAGCGCCTACAGGACGGGCGGCCAAGCGGCTCAGCGAGGTGACAGGGGAGGAGGCCTCCACCATTCACCGTCTGCTGGAAGCGGGCATCGATCCGTCCACAGGAAAAATGGTATTCGCCCGGAACGAGGACAACCTGCTCAAATGCGATGCTGTGATTGTGGATGAAATGTCCATGGTGGATGTGCTGCTGCTGTCCAGCTTGCTGAAGGCCATTCCCCAGGGCAAGCGGCTGATTCTGGTGGGCGACCCGGATCAGCTTCCGCCGGTGGGACCCGGATTTCCCTTCAGTGATATGCTCCGCAGCGGACTGCTTCCGGCGGTACGGCTGACAGAGATTTTCCGCCAGGCCCAGCAAAGCCTGATCGTCATGAATGCCCACCGGGTGAACCAGGGGCAGCTGCCGGAGCTCAGAACCGTGACCAGTGACTTCTTCTTCATGCGCCGCAGCTCCGAGGAAGCGGTCACGTCCCTGATTCGGGATCTGTGCACCACTCGTCTGCCCAAGAATATGGGCATTCAGCCATCGGAAATTCAGGTGCTTTCCCCCACCCGAAAAGGGGGCGTGGGAACCGCAGCCTTGAATAAGCTCCTTCAGGATGCTCTGAATCCTGCCGCCCCGGAAAAAAAGGAAAAGGCCTATGGAGAACTTCTTTTCCGGGAAGGCGACCGGGTGATGCAAATTAGAAACAATTATGACATTGAATGGAAGAAGACCGATGGAAGCGCCGTGGGAACCGGCATTTTCAATGGAGACGTGGGTACCATTGTTTCCATTGAGCCCCGGGAGGAATTACTCCGGGTGGTGTTTGATGACCGGGAGGCGGCCTATGATTTTACCCAGCTGGGTGAGCTGGAACCGGCCTATGCCATCACGGTACATAAAAGTCAGGGCAGTGAATACCGGGCTGTGATATTGACAGCCTGGAACGGTTCGCCATATCTTCTCAACCGCAGCATTCTCTACACTGCCATCACCCGGGCCCGGGAGCTGCTGATTATTGTGGGCAGGGAGGAGACGGTGGCGATGATGACGGAAAACGCCAAGAAGAACCGCCGTTACACCGGGCTCAAGCTTCGATTGCAGGGCAGAGAGAAATGAAACGGCTGTATTACTGGATAAAGGAGCTGCTGTTTCCCCGCCGGTGTATGCTCTGCCGCCGGTTTTTGAGGGAGCAGGAAATAGATTTGTGCCATCAATGCCGTTTGGATGCGCCGGAATACCCCTTCGGTGCCTTGAACCCGGCGAAACAAGGAAAAATCTCCGGCCAATTTCTTGACAGTTTTACCGCTGTCTGGTACTATGAAGAGGATGTCCGCGAGAGCATCCTGCGTTTTAAGTTCCGTCGGGCCACGCATCTGGCACCCAAGTTCGGTGCGCTGCTTGCCATGAAGCTGCTGCAGCAGGGGCCGCGACCGGAGGAAATCGATGTGCTGACCTGGGTTCCTGTGAGCCGTCGCCGACGCTTTCGCCGTGGCTTTGACCAGTGTGAGCTTTTGGCCAGAGCGGTGGGGAAGGAACTGGAGATCGTACCGCAGCGGGTGCTTCGCAAGCGGCGTCACACACGGGCGCAATCCTCCATGGAGTCCGTCTCCGCCCGAAAAGCAAATATCCTGGGCGCTTATGAAGTTGACAAGCATGCCGATCTTCGGGGCAAACGGGTGCTGCTCCTGGATGACATTTGCACCACCGGCTCTACCATGAATGAATGTGCCCGGGTGCTGCTCAATGCGGGTGCAAAGGAAGTACACACCGCTGCCATCGCGGCAGTTCGATACCATAAAAAATAACCAAGTGGGTGAATACTATGCAGTTTTTTTCCAATGACCTGGGCGTTGACCTGGGTACCTCCAATGTTTTGATTTATGCCGATGGAAAGGGCCTGGTGGTTCGGGAACCTGCGGTGGTTGCGCTGGACCGCAACACCGGCAAAATTCTTCAGGTGGGCGCGGCTGCCAGGAATATGCTGAACCGCACTCCCGGCAACGTGGTTGCCATGCGGCCTCTGCGGGAGGGTGTGATCTCCGACCATGAGATGACCGTGCGCATGCTCCAGGAGATGTTCAAAACCGCCACCAAGGCTTCCGTGTTTACACCGAAGCCCCGTGTGGTCATCAGCGTTCCCAGCGGCGTCACCGAAGTCGAGGAGCGCAGCGTCATCAACGCCGCCATCGAGGCCGGTGCCCGACGGGTGTTCCTGATTGAGGAGCCTCTGGCAGCCGGCCTGGGAGCGGGACTGGATTTGAAGGGCAACGAGGGCCATATGGTGGTGGACATCGGCGGCGGCACCACGGATATCGCGGTGCTGAGCATGAACGGCGTGGCTGTTTCCTCTTCCTTGAAGGTGGCCGGTGATTTCTTCGATGAATCCATTGCCCGGTATGTTCGCCGTCAGTATGGCATGGTCATTGGTCAGGTTACCGCTGAGGAAGTCAAAATCCAGATTGGACAGGTCTATCCCCGCCAGGAGGAAATGACCATGAATGTCAAGGGCCGTGACTCCAAGACTGGCATGCCCAAGACCGTTACTCTTACCTCCACGGAAATTTACGAGGTGCTCCGCCGTCCTGCCAGGCAGATTGCCGACGAGGTGCTCTCCGTGCTGGATCAGACCACCCCGGAGCTGGTCAGTGACATTTCCGAGACCGGCATTACCCTTACCGGCGGCTGCAGCCAGGTCTGGGGCTTCTGTGAGCTCCTCATTGAGCGCACCGGCATCCCCTGCATCCTGGCCGATGACCCGGATTCCTGCACTGCCTATGGCTGCGGCAAGAGTCTGGCCTGGATCAGCCACATGCAGGAAGGCCCCATCAATATCGCCCGCCGCCGCATGATGGGCAGTAAGTATTAAGATAAACCAATCAACGCCTCCCAACGGACAGCTGCTGCTGTATCCGTTCGGAGGCGTTTTTTCATTTCTCTTCTCAAAAAAATGAAGGCCGCAAACGCAGCCTTCATTTTGAAATCGGGATGGATTATCTGCTCAGAACGATGTCCTTGCGCATATAGGAAGTATCACCCATGGTAACGGTGTAGTTCTCCACCAAGCTCTGGTACCAATTTTCCATATCGGTGTTTCTCAGATTATTGACAATCTGATAGTCGCGGTAGGTCTGGTCGGAAGTAGAGGAGAAGTACATCACATGGTAGCCGTAATTGGTTTCCACAATGTCAGTGTCGCCGGGCTTCCGGGAAGCATCAAAGCACCAGTCGTTGAATGCAGCGACCATCTGGCCAGGATAAACGTTCTCATACAGACCGCCGTTGGCGTTGGAGCCGTTGTCGGTGGATTTCTCGTTGGCAAGAGCGGCAAAGCTGTCCTCGTTGGCGTCGCCGGACTTCCACTCGTTCAGGATTTCCTCAGCCTTGGTCTTGGCGGCTTCCTTCACTTCGTCGGAATAGGTGCCGTCCTCCTGAGCCTCACCCTCGAAGCCCACCAGAATGTGACGGACATTGACCAGATTGGTCAGGTTCTCGTCCTTACCGGTGAAGAGCACCACATAGAAAGCGGTGATGGTTTCCATATCTTCGCCGTTCTCGTCCTTCACAGTGCCGGGGATTTCGATGCAGGTCACGTCGCCGGGCTCACGGTTTTCAGCGGTCACCCAACCGGACAGGTAGCTGTTGATGCCGGTGCGAGCCTGGTTGGTGTAGACAGTGGAGGCAGCTTCGGTATCGGCGTTGATTTCCATGGCGGCAATGGCGGCATCCAGAGCTTCAACGGTATCAACATCGCACAGGGGAGCGATGGCTTCCTTGGCAGCTGCAATGGCGGCAGTTCTCTCTTCGGCGGTGTAGGTCGTATTGCCCTCTGCATCGGTGGTGCCGCCGGTGAGATACTTGGAAACGGGAATGTGATACTGGGCATAGCTGAAAGAGGAGTATGCGGCGGGATCCTGGCTGTCCGCTTCCCGAATCTGCTCGGGAGTGTAGCTCAGGCTGTTCTGATGTTGGGTCTGGTAAGCGCTGGCCAGCAGGTTGCGCTGGTAGTAGGCCATGTAGCTTTCCTTGGAAGCGCCGTTGCCATACTGAGCCTTCAGGAAGGAATTGGCATCGGAATAGCCATAGATGGTAGCATAGGAATCCAGGTTGTTGGACATGATGTCCACCTGATCCTGCTGCTCCTGGGGCAGGGTAAAGCCCTCGGCTTCGGCAGCATCTGCCAGGGCATAGATGGATTTCACGGAAGAAGCGGCCTCGGAGATGAAATTATCTGCCCAGGTCACGCCGGCCTCTTCGTCGTACATCTGCTTGTCCAGAGCCACAGTGGAATCAATGCCGAACAGAGACAGGTAATTGCCGTAGGTGTTGGCATAGTTATTCACATAGTCGATGTAGTAGTAGCTGAGCTCTGCGTTGCTGATCTGATGATCACCGACGGTGGCTGCCACGGTTTTCTTCTCATGAACGCCGCTGGCCTGGATGCTGCGGTTGATGCCAACCACAATGGCCACGGCAATCAGCACCACCATGACCACGACAAAGGCAATGCTGTAAAGCTGGATTTTTTTCGCTTCCTTCTGCTCAGCCATCTGACGTTCGGTCAGCTTTTCGGAGCCTTCAGTGCGAAGCTGTTTCTTCTTGGATGCACTCATGAAATCATTTCCTCTCATTGTTCCTTGATCGATTTGGTTTGCAAAAAAGCTTACAAACAGACCCGTGTATTATAATCTATTTTTCGGCGGGTTGCAAGTAGTAAATTTGTTAAAAATCGATAAATACGAAAAAACTGCCGCAAAAACAGCGCCGCCAAAAAAACATGGGGGCCGAAGCCCCCATGCCATACCCCGCTTTAGCCGCAGCACGTCCAATTATGACCTGCACGAAATGGCAGGTGGGTTGCCGCTCACGGCTTTCTCTGCTCCCAACTTCCACCCAACGTCGAAGCGCAGGCGGGAGGTCTGCAATCCAGCCGGGAAGTCTAACATCCCGTTCAAAAAATGTGGGTCCAAAAGGACGCACTCGCACCAAGCAGGAAGTATTCCTATTCGTTTTCCTCTTCTTCGTAAAGGGAATCCATAATCAAATCGTAAACAGCCTTCAATTCCTCTTCGTCCTCAATGGCTGTGAGCATGGGTTCTCCGTCTTCCTCGGAGGATTTGAGAATGCTGACCTCCAGGTTCAGCTGATTTTCTCCCTCGGCAGGGATCACGGCCATGTAGCTCTCGCCGTTGTATTCCACAGTGGAGAGCACCTCCAGCTCGTATTCCGTGCCGTCCTCATCCACGATGGTGATAAAATCGGAACCGTACTCGTCAGCCATATCGCACCTCCAACTCTGCTCGTAGGTATTCTAACCTGAGCGGGCTGTAAAATCAATAGTCAATATTGCACAAAGTATACAAAGGCAGTGATGACGCCTGCCTCTGCATTGGGAAAGAATCATGACGGCAGCAGCTGCTGCGGCTTGGATAACAGCAGTATTTCCCGAAATTAAAGGATAATTCATAAATTAGGTCTTTCGTTTTGGGCATCATTATGTTATAATACTATGAAGGCATGCTCTGCATTATGCCTGACCAAATGACGGATTACCCCCCGGCAATATACGCCGGAGTTTCGGAGGTTTATCAATGGCAAATCAGAATCAAAACAACAGGCGCAGAAAGAAGATTCGCCAGGAGTGGAATCCCCACTGGACGATTAAGCTGGTTTACACCCTGGGTTCTACCTTGTTTTCTGCTGCAAAAATCGCGCTGGGCGCTGCGGCTACGGTGCTGCTCATCTGCCTCATCAGCGGTGTGGTATTTATGGGCGCACTTGCCGAGTATCTTCAAAATGATGTTTTGAAGGAAGCACAGAACTGGTCCTATGAGGACTATGACATTGAAAAAACATCCTATGTCCATTATGTGGACAATGATGGCAACATCCAGCTGCTTCAGCAGATTTATACCACCACTGACCGTCAGCCCGCCACCTGGGACGAGATTCCCAAAGCGCTGATTGATGCCACGGTGGCCATCGAAGACAAACGGTTTTATGAGCACCAGGGCGTGGACTGGATCACCACGGTGAAGGCCTGCGCCAATATGTTCTTCGGCGGCGACTCTCAGTTCGGCGGCTCCACCATTACCCAGCAGCTGGTGAAAAACACCACCGACGAAAAGAGCATCACGGTTCAGCGTAAGGTCATGGAGATTTTCCGGGCCCAGCTTCTGGAAAAGGAGTATGACAAGGATGTCATTATGAAGGAGTACCTGAACCGGATCTATCTGGGCAAGGGCTGCTACGGTGTCAAATCCGCTGCCGCGGCCTACTTCGGCAAGGAGCTGCAGAGCCTGACCGTTGCTGAATGCGCCAGCCTGATCAGCATCACCAATAACCCCTCCCTGTTTAACCCCTATTCCACCAGCGTCTATATGTACAAGGGGGAAATGCGGGACGGCGCTGGGCGCAACCGCTACCGGCAGGAAAGCGTTCTGAACGAAATGCTGAACCAGGGCTATCTCACCGATGAGGAATATATCAAGGCCTATAACCAGCCTCTTGTGTTCAAGGACGGCATTGCCGACGAGGACAGATGGGCCGTGTGTGACCACTGCGGATATGGCGGTACAGTCAGCACCTACGCCCACGAGGGAGATTTGTATTTCTGCCCCCGCTGCGGCTCCCAGACTTCCGTCAGCCTGAATGCCTCTCAGCACATCTACAGCTGGTTTGTGGATACGGTGATTCTGGATGTGGCCTCCGACCTGGCCTTGAAGGACGGCTTCGTGTGGGACGACATGGATCAGACCTCCCGAAACTACTATCTGGAAAAGATCCAAAAGGGCGGCTACCATATCTATACCACCCTGGACTTGGATGTTCAGAACCAGGTGGATGCCATCTACACCGACCTGAACAATATTCCCACCACCAGAAGCACCCAGCAGCTTCAATCCGGCATTGTGGTCATTGACAATTCCACCGGCGATATTGTGGCGCTGGCTGGCGGCGTGGGGGAGAAGAGCGACTTCTTCGCCTATAACAAGGCCACCCAGGCCAAGCTCCAGACCGGCTCCTCCCAGAAGCCGCTGTCCGTCTATGCGCCTGCCTTTGAAAAGGGCGGCTACAGCCCGGCTACGGTGATTCGGGATATGCCCCTGACCTATAATGGCGGTGCTTGGCCCAAAAACGACAGTCGGGTCTATGGCTATTCCAAAACCATCTTCCAGGGCATTACGTCCTCCATCAACGCCGTTGCCGCCAATACTCTGAACCAGATCGGCACCGACTACAGCTTCAGCTTTGCCAAGTATAATTTCGGCCAGAATTATCTGGTGGACAGTTACGTGTCCTCCAGCGGCATGAATATGTCCGACATTGCCATTTCTCCCTTGGCCCTGGGCGCTCTGACGGTGGGCTCCACGGTGCGGGAAATGTCTACGGCCTATGCCACCTTTGCCAACGACGGCGTATACCGCACTGCCCGGACCTATACCAAGGTCTATAACAGTGACGGTGAGATCGTGCTGGACAACAAGCAGGAAAGCCGGCAGATTCTCAGCGAGAAGACCGTCAACTATGTGAACTACTGCCTGTATAACGCGGCAAATAACGGCACCGGCACCGCGGCGGTATTTCCCGGACAGAATATTGCCGGCAAGACCGGCACCACCTCCTCTAACCGTGACCGCTGGTTCTGCGGCTTTACCAAGTATTACACTGCTGCTGTCTGGTGCGGCTACAACCAGCCGGAGCAGATTTATCTGACCAATAACTACGCAAACCCCGCTGCCCGCCTTTGGAAGATGGTGATGCAGCCCATCCACAACGGCCTGCCTCAGGTTGGGCTGTACAACGGAAATGCCTTCCGCAATGTCAGCGTCTGCCTGGATTCCGGCATGCTTGCCACTGCTGCCTGCAGCAGCGACATCAGAGGAATTGGGCGGGTATCCAATGTAAACTGCTATCCCGAGGATGTGCCCAACGGCGTTTGCAACAAGCATGTCCAGGTGGATTACTGCGTTACCGGCGGCGGTGTGGCAACGGAGATGTGCCGCATGTTCCCGGACGCGATCATCGAAACCCGGTCTCTTGTGAAGCTGACGCCCGCTGAAGTGGATGAAATCCGCGCGGCTCTGCGGGTGGGCCTGGAGGATGTATACGGAAACGACAGCTATGTGTATTATGTGGATGAATACGGCAATCCCCTGGTGTGGACGGGCTTCAGCGGCTATGCCAACAACACCGCCGGGACACCCTATCTGACCTGCCAGCTTCACACCCAGGAGAATTTCCAGAACATCCTGCCCAACCCGGACTTCGGCTTCGAGGACGGCAGCGGCAACATCATCTACCCGGACGATGATAACAGCTTTGACTTCGGCTATGACTACGGCTCCAACAACGGCGGTATCATCCAGGGCGGCGACAATTACTACGGCGATTATTCCGGCAATGGAGACGTGTTCTTCTAAGGAAATCCCGAAAATGAGAGAAAGAAATGAGGAAAAGCCAAATGATGTGGATTTCCGATGAATGGAAGGACTATGAGGTCCTGGATACCTCCGAGGGAGAACGGCTGGAGCGCTGGGGCAAATTCATCCTGGTGCGTCCTGACCCTCAGGTCATCTGGAGCACCCCCCGCAAAGCGCCGGAATGGAAGCGCTACGATGCCCGATATCTGCGCTCCAATACCGGCGGCGGCCATTGGTCTGACCATCAGCTCCCGGAGCGGTGGCAGATTCGATATAAGGATTATCTCACCTTCAATGTAAAACCCATGAACTTCAAACACACCGGGGTGTTCCCGGAGCAGGCTGCCAACTGGGATTTCATCCGGGAAAAGGTGGCCTCTGCCCACCGGCCGGTGCGGGTGCTGAATTTGTTTGCCTATTCCGGCGGTGCCACCCTGGCAGCAGCCGCCGGCGGAGCGGAGGTTTACCATGTGGATGCCTCCAAGGGAATGGTTGCCTGGGCCAAGGAGAACGCGGCATCCTCCGGCCTTGCTGACCGGCCTATCCATTGGATCGTGGATGACTGCGGGAAATTCATCCAACGGGAGATTCGCCGGGGCCGTCGGTATGACGGTATCATCATGGACCCCCCCAGCTATGGAAGAGGCCCCAGCGGCGAAATCTGGAAAATGGAGACCAGCTTTTATCCCTTCCTGCTGGAAACCGCCAAGCTGCTCAGCGACAACCCCCTGTTTGTGATCATCAATTCTTACACCACCGGTCTTGCTCCCTCCGCCGTGGCTTATGCCTCCGATGTGGTCTTTGGAGCGAAATTCGGCGGACACACCGCTGCCGGAGAGCTGGGTCTGCCGGTGCGGGATTCCGGTCTGGTGCTGCCCTGCGGGGCCACAGGAAGGTGGACGCCCTGATGGAGGAAAACATGAAAGATATTATTTCTGCCCAGAAGCTTGCTTTCCGCTATCAGGGGCTGGATGGAGCGCCGGATGTGGTTGTTTTTGAAAATCTGAATCTCTCCATCAAAGAGGGGAGCTTTACTGCCGTCCTTGGAACCAACGGCTGCGGCAAATCCACCTTGGCAAAGCATTTCAATTCCATCCTGCTGCCCTCCGGCGGCAAGGTGTATGTCTGCGGCCTGGATACCTCCGACCCGGATCGCCTGATGGCCGTCCGGCGGAATGTGGGTATGGTGTTCCAAAACCCGGACAACCAGATCGTTGCCAACGTGGTAGAGGAGGACGTTGCCTTCGGGCCGGAGAACCTGGGTGTAGCCAGCCCGGAAATCCGCCGCAGGGTGGATGTGGCATTGAAGCAGGTTGGAATGTACGAGTATCGGGAGCATGCCCCCCATCTGCTCTCCGGCGGCCAAAAGCAGCGGATCGCCATCGCCGGTGTGATTGCCATGGAGCCGAGATGTATCGTCTTGGATGAACCCACTGCCATGCTGGACCCCCAGGGCAGGAAGGACGTTATGGATACCGTCAAACGGCTGAACCAGGAGAAGGGGATCACGGTGATTCTGATTACCCACCACATGGATGAAGCGGCCCAGGCGGACCGGGTGGTGGTGCTGAACAAAGGAACCGTAGCGGCGGACGGTACACCCAGGGAAGTGTTTTCTCAGGTGAAACTGCTCCACCAGATCGGCCTTGCCGCCCCGGACAGTGTGGAGCTCTGTTGGGAACTGAATCAGCAGGGCTTCGATTTGCCCCTGACCATGCTGAACCCGAAAGAATGCGCCCAGGCACTTTGCGATTGGCTGAAGGCCTGAGGCGTGGGAGGAATGAATTTGGAACCCATTTTGCAGGTAAAAGACCTGAATTACATTTACAGCGCCGGAACCCCCTTTGAGCACAAAGCATTGGAAAATGTGAGCTTTACCCTGAACCGGGGAGAATTCGTGGGGGTCATTGGCCACACCGGCTCCGGCAAATCCACCCTGATGCAGCAGCTGAACGGTCTGCTGAAGCCCACCTCCGGTCAGGTTATTCTGGATGGGGTGGACATCTGGTCGGATAAGAAAATCACCCGTCAGGCGCGTTTTCGGGTTGGCCTGGTGTTTCAGTACCCGGAATACCAGCTCTTTGAGGAAACGGTATATAAAGACATTGCCTTCGGCCCCAAGAACATGGGCCTTTCTGCGGAGGAAATTGACCGCCGGGTGCGGGAGGCGGCCGGGTTTGTAGGCATCACAGAGCGGCAGCTGCAGGCTTCCCCCTTTGATCTTTCCGGCGGCCAGAAGCGCAGAGTGGCCATCGCCGGCGTGATTGCCATGGAGCCGGAGGTGCTCATTCTGGATGAACCCACTGCCGGCCTCGACCCCATTGGCCGGGCAGAAATTTTGAGCAACATCGAAAGCTATCGCAAGGCGAAAAACGCCACCATCATGATGGTCAGCCACTCCATGGAGGATGTGGCCAGGATGACCGACCGGCTGCTGGTGCTCTATGGTTCCCATCTTGCCATGGATGCACCTCCGGCGGAGGTTTTCACCCACGCTCAGGAGCTGGTGGATATGGGCCTGAACATCCCCCAGGTGACCCAGATTTTCCTCCATTTGAAGCAGATGGGCTTGGATGTGGATAATGTCTACACCATCGAGCAGGCGGTATCCATTCTGTCACGGCTGAAGGAGGGAAAGGTTCATGCTTAAAGACATCACCCTGGGTCAGTTTTTCCCGGGAAAATCCCCCATTCACCGTATGGACCCCAGAACCAAGCTGATTCTGACTGTGGTTTATATTGTGACGCTGTTTCTTGCAACAAATTGGTTTTCCTATGGCTTGATGATGGCCTTTTTGGTGCTGTGCATCAAAATCTCCACCATTCCGCCCAAGTCCATTGTCAGAGGTATGAAGCCGCTGGTGTTCATTTTGGTGTTCACCGCCATTTTGAATCTGTTCTATTCCGACGGCGGCGTGGAGCTGGTGCGCATTGGCTCGCTTGCCATCACCACGGAGGGCCTGAAGCGGGCCTTTTTCATGATCTGGCGCATTTTGATGCTGATTTCCGGCACCTTCCTGCTGACCTATACCACGTCGCCCATCTCTCTGACTGACGGATTGGAAAGCCTGATGAATCCCTTGAAAAAGCTTCATGTGCCGGTGCATGAGCTGGCCATGATGATGAGCATTGCTCTTCGTTTTATCCCCACTTTGATTGAAGAGACGGATAAGATCATGAATGCCCAGAAGGCAAGAGGCGCGGACTTTGAAACCGGCAGCATCATCGACCGGGCCAAGGCGTTGGTGCCTGTGCTGGTTCCTCTGTTCATCAGCGCCTTCCGCCGGGCAGACGAGCTTGCCACCGCCATGGAATGCCGCTGCTACCAGGGTGGGGAAGGCCGCACTAAGATGAAGCTGCTTCGGTTCTCCCGGGTGGACATCCGGGCCTTTGAGGTGTGCACCTGCCTGGTGGCCGGAGTGGTTACCTTGGCTGCCTTTGGGCTGTGAGGTCTTGCATGCGGAATATTGCGTTATTCTTGACATATCTTGGAACAGCCTACCATGGCTGGCAGGTGCAGAAAAATCTGCCCACCGTGGCTGAAACCATGGAGAAGGCAGCGGCCATGGTGGTGGGGCATCCCGTTCATATGACCGGCTGCGGCAGAACCGATGCCGGTGTCCACGCCCGATGCTATGTGGCGAATTTCCGAACCGACTCCACCATTCCCGTGGAGCGGCTTCCTTATGCCCTGAACACCCATCTGCCCTGCGATATTGTGGTAACCAAGGCCTTTGAAGTACACGAGGGGTTTAATGCCATCGGCTCCTGCGTCAAAAAAGAGTATACCTATCAGATCTATAACTCCCGGCTGAAAGACCCCTTTTATGTGAACCAGGCCTGGTTCTATCCCAAGCATTTGGATGAAAAGGTGATGCAGCAGGCGGCAGCGCAGTTCATCGGCACCCATGATTTTGCCGCAGTGCGAAGCGTGGGCACGGATGTGAAATCCACGGTGCGCACCGTTTATTATTATGATGTGGAGCGCCAGGGAGATTTGATTCTCCTGCGTGTCTGCGCCAATGGCTTCCTCTATAATATGGCGAGGGCAATGGCTGGCACGGTGGTCTACTGCGCTGAGGGGAAAATCCGCCCGGAGGAGATCGGCGCAATCCTGGATTCCGGCAATCGTACTGCCGCCGGGCCCACGGTTCCCCCAGGGGGATTATACATGACCCATCTTTGGTATGACGATGGGGTGGAACAGTTTGAGTGTGCCAGCCGTTGAAGTGTTCATAAATTGTTTTTCCTTTTTATGAGCAGATATGCTATACTGCGCTTCAAAGGAGTGAGAGAATATGCAGCCTAAAATGTGCGTGAAATGCAAGAAAAATGTAGCGGTGGTTTTCATTACCAAGATGGAAAATGGAAACACCTTGAACGAAGGATATTGCCTGAAATGTGCCAGAAGTCTTGGAATTCCCCAGATTGACCAGGTGGTCAAGCAGATGGGCATTTCGGAGGACGATTTGGATATGCTCAGCGATGAAATGAGCAGCATGTTTGGCCAGAACGATTCGGAAGAGGAGGATGACAGCCCGGAGCGCAGAACGGCAACCTTCCCGCTGCTGAATCAGCTTTTTGGAAACGGGAGTCTGCCGGGTCATCCTGCCAAGAAGCCGGAACCGACCAAGGAAGACCCGGAGGAAAAGAAAAAGAAGGCCAATAAAAAGCATAAATTCCTGGACAGCTACTGCATGGACCTGACCGGCAGAGCCAGGGCAGGGAAGCTTGACCGGGTCATTGGCCGGGATGTAGAGACCGAACGGGTGATTCAGATTCTGAATCGCCGCCAGAAAAATAACCCCTGCCTGGTGGGTGAGCCAGGCGTGGGCAAAACCGCCATTGCCGAGGGCTTGGCGCAGCGGATCGTGGCCGGGGATGTCCCCTATAAGCTTCGGGACAAGGAGGTTTTCCTGCTGGATTTGACGGCTCTGGTGGCCGGTACCCAGTTTCGGGGCCAGTTTGAGAGCCGCATGAAAAGCCTGATCACCGAAATCAAGGAGTGCGGCAACATCATTCTGGTGGTTGACGAAGTCCATAATTTGGTGGGAGCAGGAGATGCTGAGGGCAGCATGAACGCAGCCAACATTCTGAAACCGCCGCTGTCCCGGGGAGACATCCAGATCATTGGTGCTACTACCCATACGGAGTATCGGAAATACATCGAGAAGGATGCCGCTCTGGAGCGCCGCTTCCAGCCCGTCACTGTGGCAGAGCCCACCCTGGAGGAGGCATGCCAGATTTTGCAGGGCATCTCCAAAACCTATGCAGAGTATCACAGCGTTACCATCTCCCCGGAGATTGCCCGGCAATGTGTGGTGCTCTCCGAGCGGTATATCACAGACCGGTTTCTTCCCGACAAGGCCATCGACCTGCTGGACGAAGCCTGTTCCGATGTGAATCTCCGTTCCAAGGAGCTGTCTCATTTGGCAGAGCTGAAAAAAGAGCGGGATGACTACGAGCTGGAGCTGCGGGTGCTGAATGACGACACCGAGAACCAGAATTTTGAGCGCATGGCCACCATCCGCAGCAAGCTCTGCCGGATCGCCGGAGAGATTGAAGCGCTGGAGAAGCAGCCTTTGCCCGCTGTGACCATGGAGAACCTGGCCAGAATCATCGAGCTTTGGACAAAAATCCCCGCCTCCAAGATCAAGGCACAGGAGTACCAGCAGATGAAGGGACTGCCTGACCGTCTGCGGGAGCACATTGTGGGTCAGGACGAAGCAGTGGATGCCGTGGTGCGAGCCATTCGACGGAATCGGGTGGGCATCTCCCCCAAAAAGCGGCCTGTTTCCTTCATTTTTGTGGGCCCCACCGGCGTTGGCAAGACCGAGCTGGTGAAATGTCTGGCCTCCGACCTGTTCGACAGTGTGGACAGCTTGATTCGTCTGGATATGTCCGAATATATGGAGAAGCATACCGTCTCCAAGCTGATTGGTTCCCCTCCCGGCTATGTGGGCTATGACGAGGCCGGACAGCTTACAGAGCAAATCCGCCGCCGTCCCTATAGCGTGGTTCTGTTTGACGAAATTGAAAAGGCCCATCCTGATGTACTGAACATTCTGCTTCAGGTGCTGGACGATGGTCGAATCACTGATTCCCAGGGCCGTGTGGTGAATTTTGAGAACTGCATCATTGTCATGACCTCCAATGCGGGCTCTGAGGGGGTGACCAGCAGCATGGGCTTCGGCAGAACCCAGCAGGATCAGGTGAAGGAAAAGACCATGAAGGCCCTCCAGGGCTTCCTGCGGCCGGAATTCCTCAACCGGGTGGATGAAATCATCACCTTCAACCACCTGTCCCAGGAGAACTTCCTGCGGATTGCGGATATCATGCTGAATGAACTGCGTACCAGCCTGGAAGGCAGGGGCCTTTCCTTCACCTGGGATGATTCCATCCGGGATTACCTGGTGAAAGAGGCCTATTCCATGACCTACGGTGCCCGTAATCTGCGCCGCACCATTCAGCGCAGCCTGGAAGACCCCATCAGCGAGGTCATCATCGACAGCTTTGAAAAGCCCATCAGCAGCATCCATGCCGATATGGAAAACGATGAAGTGAAGCTGAAAGCAGAATAAGATTTGTGGCAGCCCTGAGTGCGAGGCTGCCACATTTTTTCAGTGATTCAATTGCCAGACCTGCTCATTCAAAAGTGCCGCAAAGCTCAGCCAGAGCAGATAGGGGATTTGCAGATTCCCAGCCAGCCGATCCTCTTTTCGAAAAGAAATCATCATCTCTGCCACCAGAATCCATAGCACAACCAGGAATGCAAGGGCCAAACCATAGGCCTCCGCGTTGAAGAAAACCAGGGGCCAGAAGAAATTGACGATCAGCTGTGAGACAAAAAGGTTACCAGCAACTGCCTTTCCAGGCAGGTTTCCGTTAAGCTGTACCCGAGCCATGCCGATGCCCATGAGCGCATAGAGAATTGTCCACACAATGGGGAAAACAATGTCCGGCGGCGTAAAGGGAGGCTGAACAGCATTTTGCGAAAAGGCTTTCATTGCCTCCATGCTCAATAGGCCTGAGACAATTCCCACTGCTTCACTCAATGCAATCCAAAAGGCATAGGTTTTCCAAGCTTTCTTTTCCAAATTGCATCACCCGAAAAAGCCTATGCAAAAATCGGAACCATCATGCGCCACAAATAAAATGAAGGCCGCTTTTGACATTCCATTCAAAAGCGGCCTGTGGTTATTTCATTTTCAATGACAGGAGAATCAGTTCATTCTCACATAGTTCATGCAGATCCAGCCGATATCGGTTCTGCCCCAGGTGTAGCCCTCGGCAGTGGCTGTTTCCAGAATGGTGACCACATCGCCTGCGCTCTTGGAGGCGACTACCTGATAGGAGGTGCCTGCGCCGGCGCGGATGTTCACAGCGCTGCCGGTGACGACGCCGGTGCCGGTGCCAGTCCCGCCTGTGGTTCCGCCAGTGTTGCCGCCGGTGATTGCACCGGTGCTGCCTTCCAGGCTGATATAGTCCATGGAGACCCAGCCGCCGCTGACATAGCCCCAGGTGGTATTGCCAACCTTGATCTGCTCCAGAATCTGAACGCGGTCATTCAGGTTCAGGCTCTTCACCTTGTCGTAGTTGGTGCCCGGGCCGGAGCGAACATTCAGCTGGGTTGCAGTGACGGTGCCGTAGGCAGAATTGGAGCCAACCTCGCCGTCCACATACACATAGGACAGGCTGACCCAGCCCTTATCGGTGCGGGCCCAGCCGTTGCTGGTCTCCAGAATGGTGATTCGGTCGCCGTACTTGTAGCTGCCCACCCGCTCGCCGGTCTGGCTGGCAGTGCTGCGGATGTTCAGCTCGCTGGCCTTCACCACGCCGTACTTGGCGTTGGCGGGGGTGGTGGTGCCGCTGCCGATACCAGTGATGTTAGTGACCGGGGGCTGGGTGGCTCAGGTGGTGTGGGCGGTAGGGCCGGTGGTGGGCGGGCTGGAATCCCCGTTGGCGGGGGTATTGGTGCTGCCGGAAGTCAGCTGCACGTTGCTCATATCCAGCATATTGGTGACGATCCAGCCCATGAGACCGTCGTAGTCAACAAAGGCCCATTCCACGGAGCCGATGGCCTCAATACGCATAACCTCAACTTCTTCGCCCGCATCCAGGCTGGTGATGACCCGGCTGCCGGTGCTGGGTGAGCTGCGCAGATTCAGCTGCTCCTTTACAACAGCAACATTCTCCTTTTTGGGAGCGGTGGTGGGTGCCGTGGTAGGAACGGTAGAAGGCTCGGTAGAGGGTTCGGATTCAACGATGTTGGGGATATTCTCAGAAGGCTCCGTGGCTTCGGTAGAGGGCTCTGTATTCTTGGAAGAGGGGAGCAGGGAGCATCCGCTGAGGGTTGCCAGCATCAGCGCCAGAACCAGCGCCAGGCTCACGAAACGGCCGAGAGACTTTTTCTTTGTGAAGGGGTAATTCATAAGGTTACCTCCCTTTCTAATTTTTTCTCGAGCATATTATATCGGATTATGGGGCGAATTGTCAATAGGATAAGAATTATTTAATGATTGATTCATACTGTATTATGCGCATATTCCTGTGAATCCTTCCTGGAAAAAACGGTAAAAACCTTCTCCGACTGATATAATTTATCAGGAAACACTTGACATTTGCCGCACTTTGGTGATAATATAGAAAAAGTTTCATACCGCTGTGAACGGAAAGAGTAGCGCTATCCTCCCCGCAGAGAGTTTGGGTCATCGGCTGGAAGCCCGAATGGTTTGGGATGCGTGAAGGTGCGTCCGGGAGCGGAAGCGTTTTCAAAAGTGAGAAATGAGAGTGGAACCGCGGCTGCCCGCCGCCTCTTGTACTGCCTTTGTGCATGTATAAGAGGCGTTTTATTTTGTATATTATTACAGGAGGAGAACGTCTATGTATCTTTACAATTCTGCCACCCATAAAAAAGAGCTCTTTACGCCCAATGACCCAAATCTCGTGAAAATGTACACCTGCGGCCCCACGGTGTATCACTATGCCCATATCGGCAATCTGCGCACCTACATCATGGAGGATGTGCTGGAAAAGGCTCTGCGCTATGTGGGCTATCCCGTGAAGCGGGTAATGAATATCACCGATGTAGGACATCTGGCCTCCGATGCGGATACCGGCGAGGATAAGATGCTCAAGGGTGCCCGCCGGGAGCACAAAACCGTGATGGAGATCGCCCAATTCTACACCGATGCCTTTTTTGCCGACTGCGACAAGCTGAACATCAAGCGCCCCGATGTGGTAGAGCCCGCAACCAACTGCATTGATGAATACATCCATATGGTTTCCACCCTGCTGGAAAAGGGAAGTGCGTATCTCGCGGGCGGCAATGTTTATTTCGACACCTCCACCCTGGATAAATACTATGTATTCAACGATCATGACGAGGAAGACCTTGCCGTGGGCGTCCGGGAAGGCGTGGAGGAGGATACCAACAAGCGGAACAAGAATGACTTCGTTCTCTGGTTTACCAAATCCAAATTTGAGGATCAGGCTCTGAAATGGGATTCTCCCTGGGGCGTGGGCTATCCCGGCTGGCACATCGAGTGCTCCTGCATCTCCATGAAGCACCTGGGAGAGGATCTGGACATTCACTGCGGCGGCATTGACAATGCTTTCCCCCATCATACCAACGAAATCGCCCAGTCCGAAAGCTATTTGGGCCACAAATGGTGCAATTACTGGTTCCATGTCCACCACCTGAATGTAGACTACGGCGATGGCGTTTCCAAGATGAGCAAATCCAAGGGTGAATTCCTGACGGTTTCCCTGCTGGAAGAGAAGGGCTACGACCCCATGGCCTATCGTCTGTTCTGCCTGCAGAGCCACTACCGCCGGAATCTGGTGTTCAACTGGGAAAATCTGGACAATGCCGCTGCCGCCTATCAGAAGCTGGTGGCCAAAATTGCCGCACTGAAGCCCGAGGGAGCGGTGGATGAAGCGGCGTTCAATGGATTGAAGGAACGCTTTGTGGGTGCGCTGAATGGCGACCTGAATACCTCTCTGGCTGTCACAGCAGTGTATGACGTACTGAAAGCCAAGTGCAATGACGCCACCAAGCTGGCTGCTTTGACTGATTTTGACCAGGTGCTGAGCCTGAACCTGATTTCTGCCGCTGAGGCGCTGCGGAAAAAGCAGGCGGAGGAAGAGGCAGCCAACGCCGATCCCCAGGTGGATGCACTGGTGGCTGCCCGTACCGCTGCCAAAAAGGCCAAGAATTTCGCGGAGGCAGACCGGATTCGGGACGAACTGAAAGCCATGGGCATCGAGATCATCGATACCCCCCAGGGCGCTAAGTGGAGAAAAGTATGAAGCTGCTGATTTTAGACGGCAACAGTGTCATTAACCGGGCCTTTTTTGGCGTGAAGCCCCTTACGACTCGGGAAGGGCTATACACCCACGCCATTTTTGGCTTCCTGAATATTCTGGAGCGGATGGAAAAGGAGGAGCAGCCCGATGCGGTGGCTGTGGCCTTCGACCTCCACGGCCCCACCTTCCGCCATCTGCGCTATGATGGCTACAAGGCCACCCGCCACGGCATGCCGGAGGAGCTGGCCCAGCAGATGCCCTATACCAAACAGATTCTGCGGGCCATGAACATTCCCATTTATGAATGCCAGGGCTGGGAGGCCGACGATGTGATCGGCACGGTGGGGCGCATCTGCTCCAACAACGCCTGGCAGTGCGTGATCGTGACAGGAGACCGGGACAGTCTTCAGCTGATTGACGACCATGTGAATGTAAAGCTGGTGATATCCAAGCCCGGCCAGACCAATGCAACGCTCTATACCCCCCAGGTTTTCCGGGAGGAATACGGCTTTGAGCCCAAAAAGCTGATTGATCTGAAAGCGCTGATGGGGGATTCCTCGGATAACATCCCCGGTGTGGCCGGGGTGGGGCCGAAAACCGCCAAGGAGCTTCTGGCAAAATTTGGCAGCCTGGATGGGGTCTATGCCCATCTGGACGATGCTTCCATCCGCCCCAAGCTCCGGGAAAAGCTGGAGGCGGGCAGGGAAAATGCCTATCTTTCCTATGAGCTGGCAACCATCATCCCGGAGGCTCCCATCGAGTTTGCCCCGGAGGATGCGCTGAAAAAACCCTACAATAAAAAGGAGCTGTATCAGCTGTTCCAGAAGCTGGAATTTGTCCGCCTGATTGACAAATACGGTTTGCGGGGCGCGGATGTGGAGGTGCCTGTTTCCACTCAGAAAGCAGAACGGCTGCCGAAAGCGGATATGGTGCCCGAGAATTTGCAGGAATGCGCGCTCTATGCGGCGGCGGACGGCAGCATCGGCATTGCCTGGGCGGAAGGGGTATGTGCCCTCACCCCCATGGAGGTGCAGATGCAGCAGTTTCATCTGCCGGAAGAGGTTAAACTGCTCCTCCATGATTCCAAAACCACCCGGCACCGACTGGCGGAGCTGGGAATCTCCTGCCCGGAGGCGGCTTTTGACACGGCTCTGGCAGCTTACGATTTGAACCCCTCCCAGTCCGATTACCCCGTATCCAAACTGGCAACCACCTTCCTGAGCCTGAATGTGCAGGATGAAAACGCGCAGGATTGTGCCGAAGCCGTCTGGCTGCTGAAAGCAGTTTTGGAGCAAGAGCTGGAACGCAGTGGAATGACGCGGCTCTACCGGGAAATCGAGCTGCCCCTATGCGACGTTCTCTACCAGATGGAACGCCGGGGCATCGCCATTGACCGAAACCAGCTGGAACAGTTCGGCACCATGCTCTCTCAGAGAATTGCAGATTGCGAAGCGCTGATCTATTCCTTCTCTGGGGAGACCTTTAACATCAATTCCCCCAAGCAGCTGGGAGACCTGCTCTTTGAAAAGCTTGGTCTGCCTCCCGTGAAAAAGACCAAAACCGGCTATGCCACCAACGCAGATGTGCTGGAAAAGCTGAAAAGCAAGCATCCCATCATTCCGGCCATTATGGACTATCGGATGCTCACCAAGCTGAAATCCACCTATGCCGACGGCTTGATGAAGGAGATTCGGGAGGATGGGAGGATCCACACCACCTTCCAGAATCTGGTCACTGCCACCGGCCGCCTTTCCTCCACGGAACCCAATTTGCAGAACATCCCCGTGCGCACTGATTTGGGCGCGGAGATTCGGAAGATGTTTGTCCCCAGAGAAGGGTGTGTGCTTGTGGACGCGGACTACAGCCAGATCGAGCTGCGGGTGCTGGCCCATATTGCGGACGACAAGACCATGCAGCAGGCTTTCTGCACTGGTGAGGATATCCACACCGCCACCGCCGCCCAGGTATTCGGGGTGGACAAGGATGCCGTCACTGCTTTGCAGCGGCGCCACGCCAAGGCGGTGAACTTTGGCATTGTCTATGGCATTTCGGAGTTCTCCCTGGCGGAGGACATCGGTGTCAGCCGGTATGAGGCCCGGGATTATATCGACCATTATCTTGCAACCTATCACGGTGTCCGGGACTATATGAAAAAGGTAGTCTCCGATGCCCGGGAGATCGGATACACCCAGACCCTTTACGGCCGCAGACGCTATATTCCAGAGCTGAAAAGCAGTAATTTCAATGTTCGCCAGGGAGCGGAGCGGATCGCATTGAACACGCCCATTCAGGGCACCGCCGCGGACTTGATCAAGCTTGCCATGATTCGGGTGGAGGCTGCTCTGCGGGAGCATTTCCCAGAGGCGGAGCTGCTGCTGCAGGTTCATGATGAACTGATTGTGGAGTGCCCGGAGGGAATGGCGCCTCAGGTGGCAGAGCTGGTCAGCCGGGAGATGGAGCAGGTCGCTTCCCTCAGCGTTCCTCTCACCGCAGAGGCAAAATTCGGAAAGAGCTGGTATGAGGCGAAATGATGGAAATTCTTCCCATGGCGCAGCAGCATGTTTCCCAGGTTGCAGCGCTGGAACAGATTTGCTTTTCCGAGCCCTGGAGTGAAAACAGCGTGGCCGGAGAGCTTGCCAATCCGCTTTCTGTATGGCTTGTCTGCGTGGAGAACGGGACCGTATGCGGTTATGTGGGCTCCCAGACGGTGCTGGGGGAATCGGACATGATGAACGTGGCCGTCCACCCGGATTTTCGGAGAAGGGGCATTGCCGAAGGGCTGATTTGCGAACTCGTAGAAACCCTGAAAGGGAAGGACAGCCATTGCCTGACTCTGGAAGTCCGTTCCTCCAATGTGCCTGCCATTGCTCTGTATGAGAAACTTGGCTTTGCCCAGGTGGGCAGAAGAAAAAACTACTATCGAAATCCCAAAGAGGATGCCCTCATTTTGAGAAAGGAGTGGCAGATTTGAACATTCTGGCTGTGGAGTCCTCCTGCGATGAAACCGCTGTTGCCATTGTTCGCAACGGGCGGGAAATTCTCACGGACTGCATCGCGTCTCAAGTGGATCTGCACCGTCTTTATGGCGGCGTGGTGCCGGAGATAGCCTCAAGAAAGCACATTGAGGCCATATCGGGGCTTGCCGATCAGGCGTTGGCTGAAACCGGTCTGAGCAGGGCAGACATCGATGCCGTGGCAGTGACCTATGCGCCCGGGCTCATTGGGGCGGTGCTGGTGGGCGTGAATTTTGCCAAAGCCGCCGCTTTCGCTATGAAGAAACCCCTGATTCCCGTGCATCACATCCGGGGTCACATTGCCGCCAATTACCTTGCCTACCCGGAATTGGAGCCGCCCTTTTTGTGCCTGGTGGTTTCCGGGGGCCACACCATGATTGTGGAAGTGAAGGACTACACTGAAATGAACATCCTGGGCACTTCTCTGGATGACGCGGCAGGAGAGTGCTTCGACAAGGTGGCCCGTGTGCTGGGCATGCCCTATCCCGGCGGTGCGGCTCTGGACAAGATGGCTCAGCAGGGAAACGACAAACAATATGAGCTTCCCCGCAGCAGACCCGGTGAGAACCCATACAATATGAGCTTTTCCGGCCTGAAAACAGCGGCGCTGAACCTGATCCACCATGCCGGGCAGGTGGGAGAGGAATTGAACATCCCCGACCTGTGCGCCAGTTTTTCCGCTGCGGTTTCCGATACCCTGGTTCCCAGAGTGGTGATGGCGATGGAACAGACTGGTCACCGAAAAATCGCTGTGGCAGGAGGAGTTGCAGCCAATTCCAGAATCCGCCATGATATTTTGGAGGCAGCGGGGAAGCTGAATGCTCAGGTTTTTATGCCGCCCCTGCGCCTGTGCGGTGACAACGGTGCCATGATTGGAGCCCAGGCGTACTATGAATTCCTCGCCGGCAACGTGGCAGATATGAGCTTGAATGCCTATGCAACCAAGTCCATTTTGGGAGAAGCGCTGTAGTCGAAAACAAAATTGCCTTGTAACTGAATAGTTACCGTTTTGAAATAATCTTAATAAAATATTCAAAGATTCGCCAAATTTTACGGTAAAAACTGTGAACAAGCCTGTGGAAAGTGTGAAAAACTGTGTATACATAACACTTTTCCACAGGCTAACGCTTTGAAGACACAGTAAAAAAGTTACAAAATAATGGAGGCCGAAATGCTTCATATTGCAAAAAACCTGGGCCAGCTCTCCTTCGGCAAGCTGATGGCAGTTTACCTGGATACCAATCGAATCAATGGCGCTCTCCTTGCCCCCGAGGAGACCGTTGAGCGACAAATTCAGCTGTCAGAGCAGGAAGCTTACTCATACCTGCATGACGACTTCTTCCAGCAGAAGGGCGCCGTGTACTGCATCTGGGAAGAAGGGGGAGCATACGTCTGCGCTCTCCGCCTGGAGCCCTACATGGATGGCCTCCTTTTGGAAGCGTTGGAAACAGCCCCCAGTTATCGCAGAAGGGGATATGCCGTCCTGCTGATTGGGGCAGTTCAACAGATGCTGGAGCAGCAGGGCAGTGTCCGAATTTATTCCCATGTGGGCAAGCGCAACGAAGCTTCCCTGAAAACCCATTTTGCCTGTGGCTTTCAGATCATGAAAGACCATGCAGCCTACATTGACGGCAGCGTAAATGACCGGGCCTATACGCTGTGCTACGAAAAAAATATTGCAGAAATTGAAAAAAAGAATTGACAAATCTGGTTCCATGATGTATTATATCCTAGCTGGCAGCGAGAGCTGAGTATGGAGAAGTCGCGTAGCTGGCCGAGCGCGCACGATTGGAAATCGTGTATACCCCAAAAGGGTATCGAGGGTTCAAATCCCTCCTTCTCCGCCACAAAATGAGACGATTGCGAAAGCAGTCGTCTTTTTTTGCGCAGACTATTCTTTGATAGAGAGGCGCGGATTATGGCAGCAGTATTAACCAAAGCCGGTTGCTTTGTAGCAATCATCTTTCTTGGCTGGGCCCTTCGGCGGATTGGATTTTTCAAGGAAGGGGATTTTCAGGTTTTATCCAAAATCGTCCTTCGCATCACCCTTCCGGCGTCCATTGTATATAGCTTTTCCGGCAAACAGATTGACCCGTCCATGCTTTTGCTCAGCGTGTTCGGCTTTTCCCTTGGCATTGTCTACATTGGAATCGGTTATCTGATTTCCGTGGGAAAGGGCAAGGAGCAGAAGGCCTTTTCCATTTTGAATATCTCCGGCTATAACATCGGTAATTTCACCATGCCCTTTGCCCAGAGCTTCCTGGGCCCTGCCGGTGTGGTGACCACCAGCCTGTTTGATACCGGCAATGCTTTCATCTGCCTGGGCGTGTCCTACAGCGTGGCAGCCATGGTGCAGCGGGGGGAGAAATTCTCCATGATAAAAATCCTCCGTGACCTTGCCAAATCCGTTCCCTTTGTCACCTATATCATCATGGCTCTGCTGGCGCTGCTCCATGTGCGGCTGCCGTCCCAGGCAATTGAGTTCGCGGCTCTGTTAGGAAACGCCAATGCTCCTATGGCAATGCTGATGCTGGGGGTTGGCTTCAAGATTTCCGGCGACAGCAGCCAGATTCATTCCATTGTAAAAATCCTTACCGTGCGCTATGCCATTGCGATTGTTGTCTCCCTGGGCTGTTTCTTCCTGCTTCCCGCCGCTCTGGAAACCCGCCAGACCCTGGCACTGCTGGCATTCAGTCCCATTGCATCCGCAGCCCCTGCCTTTACCAGTGAACTGGGAGGGGATTCCGGATTGTCCAGTGCCATCAACTCCCTGTCTATTATCATCAGCTTGGTGTGCATCGTGGGTGTTTTGCTTTTGATTCTATAAAAACGAAGCCCCTGTCCTCAGAACCGAAACCGCTCTGAAGACAGGGGATTTTCATATCACAGCAGGGGGATTCCTGCCTTTTCGCAGGCTTCGATGGTTTCATGGTCCCAAACGCTGGACTGAACTTCGCCGATGTGGGCGCAGCCCAGCAGCAGCATGGCAAGCCGGGACTGGCCGATGCCGCCGCCGATGGTCAGGGGCAGCTCGTTTGCCAGCAGCATTTTGTGGAAGGGCAGCTCCCGGCGACTATCGCAGCCGGAGAGCGTCAGCTGGCGGTCCAAAGACTCTGCATCCACCCGGATGCCCATGGAGGAAACCTCCAGCGCCCGATCCAGAACCTCGTCCCAGAAGAAGATGTCGCAGTTCAGTGCCCAGTCGTCATAGTCCGGGGCCCGTCCGTCGTGGGGCTTGCCGGAGCGGAGCTTGCCGCCGATTTGCATGATGCAGGTGGTGGGGTGTTCCCGGACGTAGGTCTTTTCCCGCTGGGAGGGGGTCAGCTCGGGGTACAGGTCTTCCAGCTCCTGAGAGGTGATAAAACTGACCTCCGGGCTGAGCTTGGTATGCAGCTGGGGATAGCGGACATGGAGCCGGTCATTGGTGGCGCAGATGGAGCGGACAATGGCGGCGACGATCAGCTTCAAGAAATCCAGATTCCGGTTTTCCCGGGTAATAATCTTTTCCCAGTCCCACTGGTCAACATAGATGGAGTGGATGTTGTCCAGCTCTTCATCCCGGCGGATGGCGTTCATATCGGTGTACAGGCCGCCGCCCACAGAAAAATTGTACCGCTTCAGAGCCAGCCGCTTCCATTTTGCCAGGGAGTGCACCACCTGGGCATCGGTTCCCACAGCGGGAACGTCAAAGCTGACGGGGCGCTCGTAGCCGTTCAGGTTGTCGTTGAGGCCGGAATCCTCGGTGACGAACAGGGGAGCGGAGACCCGCTTCAGGTTCAGCGCAGAGGAAAACTCCTCCTGAAAGGTGGCCTTGATGTAGGCAATGGCCCGCTGGGTGTCGTAGGCATCCAGGGTAGGGGAGTAGTGTTCGGGTATGTAGATTTTGTTCATGACGGATCACCCTTTCGAGAAAATGCAAAGATAGTTCTATTGTATTCATTTTCCACCTAAAATCAAGTATTTTTTGAGCTGCGAAAAATGATTGCATTTCGATGCTGTTATGTTACAAGTATGATGCATCTGCCCGGTAGGATAAGGCTGTAAAAAAGAAATGAAAAAAATATTTGAAAACCTGTGACGTTTCGGGTTCAAAATCCGTCTATATGGGCAGAGGGAAATGAACCGGCGTCCGCCGTTTTCAGATAATCAACTCTACAATAAGGAGGAACAGAATGATGAATACCCAAAGAGAATTACATAACGCAATCCGCAAAAGCGCATGGATCGATGTGGCTAACCGCATTGTATCCTTCCAGCAAATCGGGGAGGCGTCCTGCTATACCGCGGACGAGCCAGAATTCTGGCCCCATATTATGGAGCTGGTCAGCGTTGGCTACCGCTTGCAGTAAGAACAGGAAGGGAACAATTATGCGCCGAATAAGTCTTGTGATGTTCGCGCTGCTGACGGCGATGACCCTTTTCGGATGCAGTGCACCGCCGGAGGTGGGGGATTTTACCTTCGACCTGCCGGAGGGATTCAGCATGGCAGATATCACAGAAAAAAGCTGTTCCATTGTCAATTCTGAAAATATCCAGGTGGGCGGAATCATCTTAACAGGGCTGCGGGCAAAGGATATTCGGAAATCCGGCTCTGATGACTTTGGACGTTACCTGAATGACGTGGCCTGGGGCTGTGAGTTTTTCAGCTGGAACGGCGGCGACAGAAGCCATCCCCTGCAATATATGAGCATGACCGTCACCGTCCCCGATACCCAGCAGAAGCAGGAATACTACCGGGTCTTTTTCGTAAGGAAATCCGGGGTATACGACATGTGGTTCGACCTGGCACAGATCCACCGGGATACCGTCTCAGAATTCTTCCCCATTGCCGAAGCAAAGGAATAAAATTACTCGCACATCCAGGAGGTTTTTGGATGTGCGAGCTTTCTTTTACGTAGATGGGGGAATCGCCACGCCTTAATCTCTCGGAATAACTTCATTATAAGTATCAAACCAGTTGTTTTTTGGCGTGTACGCATCTTCACGATTTGCAAGTCCGTTTTCTTCCAAAAAGGAGATATCCTCGTCGGTGGCATGAATGATTTCCGCAATTCTTTCATGCCCAACGGAATAGAACCAACATTGGTTTCCCTTGAAAAACGCCAAGTCTTGGGGATAGAATGGGCGTGTCCATGCGCTCAGACAGTCAACCTTTCCCAGTATTTCCTTCGCCTGGGCACAGTTCTTGTAAAATACAATTTTGTAGGTCGTATTGGGGCAATCAGTGGCAGGCGTACCAGGCCAGCTTGGATCGCATCTTCTTTTCACCTGAAAAGGCTTCAACTCTTGTAGGAATGACTTCATTATTTTTGTGTACCCTTTGCCATCATAATTGGCATAAACCAGCATAAAAAAGTCTGTTCTGGAAAAGGCGTAATCCAGGAAACGTCTGTAAACCGCGCCTGTGCAAAGATCCCGATACTGATCATCATGATTGAAAGAAATCGCTCTATCCACTTTGCGCTCCTCTTCTGTTGGGTCATTGATTCAGTAGTTCCAGCAGACTTTCCGGGGTGTCCGCAATGGCGGCGGCTCCGGCTTTTTGCATGTCCTCCACCTGGCCGTAGCCCCAGGAGACGCCGATGGTGGGGATGCCATGGGCTGCAGCACCGAGAACATCAAATTCAGTGTCGCCCACCATCACGGCGTTATCAATGCGCCCATTCTGTTCCAGCAGAAAAGCGATGACCTCACTTTTGGTGGTGCGGCTTTGGTCGAGGCTGGCACCGCAGATCAGATCGAAGTATTTCGCCAAATCGAAATGCTCCAATACCTCGATGGCCGTGACCTCCGGCTTGGAGGTGGCTACGAAGAGACGGTGCCCCTGGGCTTTCAGCGCTTCCAGCAGCTCCCGGATGCCGGGGTAGGGATGATTTTCATATTTTCCGATGGGCACATAGCGGCTTCGGAAAATGTCGATGGCCTCCTGAGTTCGTTCCTCTGGGATGCCGAATTTAATAAAAGTATCCCCCAGGGGAGGCCCCACGAATACCCGCATTTCCTCCCGGGGTGGCACGGGCAGCCCAAACCGCTCCAGGGTCATCTGGGCGCAGTTGATGATGCCCTCCCCGGAATCAGTGAGGGTTCCGTCCAAATCAAATAAAATTGCTTTTTCCACAAAATCATCCCTTTCTTTTGAAATCATACCATATTTCTTGCAGTTGCGCAACCACTAAGCCAGCAGGACATCCGTAATCAGCATCAGGCAGAACCCAACCAGAAGGGAATAGGTGGCCGCCCGCTCGTTTCCGTGGTCGTGTGTCTCGGGAATCATCTCGTCGCTGATGACAAAGAGCATGGTGCCTCCTGCAAAGGCCAGGCAGAAGGGGAGCACGGCAGTGGCCAGGGTGACGGCGTAGTAGCCCACAAAGGTGCCCACCACCTCGATGATGCCTGTGGTCAGCCCGCAGAGAAAGGCTTTTTTGGGCTTGAACCCCGCCGTCAGCATGGGGGTGACGGTGACAAGGCCCTCCGGGATATTTTGCAGGGCGATTCCGCCGGAGATCAGCAGCGCCGCTTTCAAGTCCCCGGAGCCCAGGCTCACTCCCGCTGCCAGACCTTCCGGGAAATTGTGGATTGCCATGGCGGCCACAAACAGTAGCAGTTTATCGGCGTGGAGGTTGTGGGCATGGATATCATCCTCCCAGCCAATGAGCTTATGGATGTGGGGCACAATGCGGTCAACAAGACTGATGCATCCGGCCCCGGCGAAAATGCCGCAGAGCGTAATCAGTAATCCGCCGTTTTCCTCCCGCTCGATGGCAGGCAGAATCAGTCCCAGGATGGCAGCGGAGAGCATCACCCCTGCCGCAAAAGCCAGCACGATATCACTGAACCGATGGGAGATTTTCTTGCAGGGAATGCCCAGAATGGTTCCCAGCACCGTGGCGCCGCCCACGCCAAAGGCGGTCAAGCATACAAGCTCCATCATGTACTTCCTTTCCAAAAAAGAAATCATGATTCAGCATATGCGCCTGGATTACGGTCGGTTTCAAAAAACCTTCGTAGTTGAAAAAATAACGCATCTGTTGTAAAATCGGAACGGGGAGTGAGTAAGATGTCATTTTTGTCAGACATTCGGGAAAAGGAAGTTTCTCTAGCCGTTGGGACACGGATTGGGTATTCCATGCTCATTCTGTTATTTGGAGTGGGAATGGGAGCTTTTGCAAAGCTTTTGGACTGTACTCCTTCCAATAAGCTGCCATTCCTTCTGGAATACCTGGATGTTCGTAATTTTTTAGGACGTTTTGCGGTTTGGGTACTGATTGGACTCTGGCTGTCGGTCTGCAGCAGTTCTCCCGGTCGGGCAGCCGTGAATGTGCTGTTGTTCTTTTTCGGAATGGTGTCCGCCTATTTTCTTTATTCAAAGTACATCGCAGGATTCTTTCCGAGAAGCTATGCGATGGTGTGGTTTGGTTTCACCGCAGCCTCTCCGCTGTTAGCCTTTCTATGCTGGTATGCAGGAGGGAAGGGAATTCCATCACTTGCTCTTTCGGTGATTCTGGTGGCAATACTGTTCTGGTGTTCCTTTGTGGGCGGATGGCTCTATTTGCGGCCACGCTCTGCGTTGGAGCTTTTGGTATATCTCTGCGGAATAGGGGTATTGCGGCGGGATAGCCTGAAAGGGAATGTTATCATGACGCTCCTGGGCACTGGGCTTGGTTTCGCACTTCTTTTGGTCGTACCTTTTCGTTTCGGATAAAATAACTCGCAGCGGCAAAAAGTCCAAACCGCTGCGAGAGATTTTATTTGACTGCCCTTTTCGTGGGAAGCTGGGAGATGATGACGCCGGCAAAGACCAGACCGCAGCCCAAAAGCTCCCGGGGCGTCATGGTATTGTGGAGAATCAGCCAGCCGCCAAGGGCTGCGAATACGGATTCCAGGCTCATGATTAGCGAGGCAGTGGTGGGCTCCAGATTTTTCTGACCCACGATTTGCAGGCTGTAGGCAACGCCCATGGAAAGAATACCGGCAAAGCCCAGGGGCAGCCAGCAGGCCAGGATATTGCCCATGTCCAGCTCCTCCGTCAGAAGCATCCAGGGCAGGGAGAGAACCGCTACCACCAGAGCCTGAACGCAGTTGAGCCGAAGCCCGTCCAGATCACTGGCGAATTTATCAATCAGAAGAATCTGCACCGCAAAGGCCAGCGCACAGCCAATCAGCAGCAAATCTCCCACATTGATTTCCGTCACGCCCATAAAGCTCAGCAAATACAATCCTACCAGGGCCAGCACCACACTGAACACCGCGTTCAGCCCGGGCCTGCGGTGGACAAAAATTCCCAGCATGGGCACCAGGACGATGTACATGGCTGTGAGGAATCCGGCTTTTCCGGGGTCAGTGTAAATCAGCCCCACCTGCTGCAGGCTGGCGGCAACGAACAGCGCACTGCCGCAAACGCCTCCGGCAATCCACAGCCGTTTGTTCTTCCACTTTCCCAAGGAATTTTTCACGCCGATTTTGAAATCAAAAACCAAGGTGAGCAGGAACAGAAAGATCACCGCCAGCATACATCGGATGGCCTGAAAGGTGAATGGGCCAATCAAGTCCATTCCTACGCTTTGGGCAATGAAGGCGGAGCCCCAGATGATGGTGCCGCAGAGCAGCGCAAGAGAACCTTTTAATTGTTTTTTCATAAAAATCACCGAGTCGTAATTTATCACATCCCGGAGCATTTTGCAAGAGGTTCCTGCATTTGCTTTTTGCCAGAGGCTGTGCTATGATAGGAAAAAAAGAAAAAGGGGATTTGAAATGGAAAAGCTTTTTATTCCCACCCTCCATACCTTTGCGATGAATAACATTTTTACAGGCTCTTTGGGACTCTTTCGATTCCGGGCAGCGCCGGAAATCGTCATGGCCACGCCCAAAGAGGTGGACTATGAAAAAAGCAGCATTCACGCAGAATACTGGCACGGCCTCTATTGTTATGAAAAAAGCACCATGGAAGGGGAGAGGTCCTTCCCTCTTTCCGCAGAAGGGCGGGAAGAAATGATTGCCTGGCTGGAATCGCACATATAGTACGAGATTCTGTCAAAACAGGTTAGTAGAGCAGGATTGTCCGCTGCCAGGGCGGATTTTGTCCTGAGAAAGGTGTTGACTTTTTCCCTTTTTGTGGTAAAATAGCGGAGATATGCAAAGACCATGCGGAAACCAAGCAAAACAGCACCATTCAGCGAAAAGGGGACAGTGGAAGCCCTTTTATGGCAGCGGTTTGCAAGCCATTTCCTGCGTTGCCCGGGATGACCGGGACGGGCGCTCCCGTTACAGAGCAGCTGAGATATTCTGTTTTTCAGAATAATTAGGGTGGTACCGCGAGTTTTCCTCGCCCCTATGTTTGGGGGCGAGGTTTATTTTTTGCATTTACATTTTCTTTTTTTGGAGGTTAAACCAATGAGCCAGAAACCTTATGGTGTCAATGAGCTGCGCGAAATGTTCCTTTCCTTCTTTGAGAGCAAGGGCCATCTGCGCCTGCCCAGCTTTTCCCTGATTCCCCAGAATGACGCTTCTCTGCTGCTGATCAACTCCGGCATGGCACCCATGAAGCCCTACTTCACCGGCGAGGTGGAGCCCCCCCGCCATCGGGTGTGCACCTGCCAGAAGTGCATCCGCACCGGCGACATTGAAAACATTGGTAAAACTGCCCGTCATGGCACTTATTTTGAGATGCTGGGCAACTTCTCCTTCGGCGATTACTTCAAGCATGAAGCTATTGCCTGGAGCTGGGAGTTCCTGACCAAGGTGGTTGGCCTGGATGAGAACCGGCTGTATCCCTCCATCTACGAGAACGATGAAGAGGCATTTGAAATCTGGAACAAGGAGATTGGCGTACCCGCAGATCGGATTTTCCGCTTCGGCAAGTCCGACAATTTCTGGGAGCACGGCTCCGGCCCCTGCGGCCCCTGCTCTGAAATCTATTATGACCGGGGCGAGAAGTACGGCTGCGGCAAGCCGGACTGCACCGTGGGCTGCGACTGTGACCGCTATATGGAGGTCTGGAACAACGTTTTCTCCCAGTTCAACAACGACGGCCAGGGCAACTACACCGAGCTGGCTCAGAAAAACATCGACACCGGCATGGGCCTGGAGCGTCTGGCGGTGGTCTGCCAGGATGTAAACAGCCTGTTCGATGTGGACACCGTCATGAACATCACCAATAAGGTCACCGAGCTCACCGGCGCATCCTATGGCCAGAGCGTGAAGATGGACGTGTCCCTGCGGGTCATCACCGACCACATCCGGGCATCCACCTTTATGATTGCCGACGGCGTTCTGCCCAGCAATGAAGGCAGAGGCTATGTGCTCCGCCGCCTGCTCCGTCGGGCTGCCCGCCATGGCAAGCTGCTGGGTGTGAACAATCCCTTCCTGTATCAGGTGGTGGAGACGGTGGTGCAGGAGAACGAGTGCCACTACGCTTACCTGCGGGAGCGTGCCGAGTATATCACCAAGGTGGTGAAGGTGGAGGAAGAGAACTTTGCCCGCACCATCGACGGCGGCATGAAGATTTTTGCGGAAATGCTGGCCGATCACAAGGCAAAGGGTGAAACGCAATTCTCCGGCGCCGATGCCTTCAAGCTGTACGATACCTACGGCTTCCCCATTGACCTGACCCTGGAAATGGTGGCCGATGAGGACATGACCCTGGATCAGAAGGCCTTTGCCAAGCTGATGCAGGAGCAAAAGGTTCGCGCCCGGGAGGCACGGAAGGCTCTGGGCGATCTTGCCTGGGCAGGCATCGATTTGGGCCTGGACAACACGCCTACCAGTTTTGTCGGCTATGAATCCACCCGGTGCCAGGCAAAGGTGCTGGCGGTCTGTGTGGGCGACGAGGTCTCCGGCTCCATTGCCGGCGGCGAGGACGGCATCATTGTCCTGGATCAGACACCCTTCTACGCGGAAATGGGCGGCCAGGTGGCAGACCACGGCGTGATTACCATGGGGCAGAGCACCTTCCAGGTGAGCAATGTCCAGAAGGACAAGGGCGGTAAGTATCTGCACCACGGCAAGATGCTGCAGGGCTCCTTGAAGGTGGACGATGTGGTGGAGGCTGCCATCGACACGGACCGCCGCAAGGCCATCATGCGGGCTCACTCCGCCACCCACCTGCTGCAAAAAGCCCTGACCACCGTGCTGGGTGACCATGTCCATCAGGCTGGTTCTTTGGTGGAGCCTGACCATCTGCGCTTTGACTTCACCCACTATTCTGCTTTGACCCAGGAGGAACTGGCAAAGGTCAATTCCATCGTGCAGGACGCTGTTTTGGAGGGCTACTGCATCGACACCAGGGAAATGCCCATTGAAGAGGCAAAGAAGCTGGGCGCCACCGCTCTGTTCAGCGAAAAGTACGGCGATACCGTCCGGGTGGTAAATATGGGCGGCTACTCCATCGAGTTCTGCGGCGGCACCCATCTGAACAACACCGCCAAGGTTGGTGCCTTTGAGCTGGAGAGCGAAGGCAGCGTTGCCTCCGGTGTCCGTCGAATCGAAGCCATTACCGGCAAGGCCTGCCTGCAGAAGATGGAAGCCAGCCAGGCTGTTCTTGCGGACGCTTCTTCCAAGCTGAAGGTGAAGCCCAATGAGCTGGGCAGCAAGATTCAGTGCAATCTGGACGAAATCAAGGAGCTGAAGCGGGTCATCGAGCAGTACCAGGCCAAGGATGCTGCCGGTGAAATGGATCGGCTGCTGTCCGGCGCCAAGGATGTGGGCGGCGTGAAGGTGCTCACTGCCAAGCTGTCCGGGGTGGATGCCAATCGGCTCCGTCAGATGGGCGACCTGCTCCGGGATAAGGCTCCCGATGTGGTTGCGGTGCTGGCCTCCGTCAATGGGGACAAGCCCTCCTTCCTGGCCGTCTGCGGCAAGGATGCGGTGGCAAAGGGCATCAAGGCCGGTGAGATGGTGAAGCTGGTGTGCTGTGCCTGCGGCGGTTCCGGCGGCGGCAAGCCCGATTCCGCCATGGGCGGCGGCAAGGATGTGACCAAGGTCGATCAGGCCCTTGCTCAGGTGGAAGGCTTCGCAGCTTCCAAGCTATAATTACGATCCAAATGGCGCAGCTGTCCTGGCTGCGCCATTTTTGAAAAAGAGAATCAATCGGGAGGGGAGGAAACGGAAATGAGAAAGCTGCTCTGGTTCACCCTGGGCTTTGCGGCAGGCTGCGGGTTATGTGTCGGTGTGTTCTGGCAGCATAGTCTGGTTCCGGCGTTTGTTTATGCGCTGATATCCGCTTCGATTTGTCTTGCTCTGAAATCAAAAAACGACTTATTCCGCATTCCTGCCCTTCTGTTTTCGGGCCTTACCCTTTCCCTATGTTGGTTTGCTCTGTTTCGTGGATTTTATCTGTCCCCGGTTCAGCATCTGGACGGACAGACAATTCGATTGCGCGTTACCGCCACGGATTACAGCGAGAAAACAGACTACGGCTTTTCACTGGAGGGCATTGCGGTATTGGAGGGAAAGCCCTACAAAATCCGGGTGTTTCAGAAGGATGATCAACCGTTTGCCCCTGGGGAAGTGCTGGAAAGTGTCTTCCGAATTCGGCTGACTACCCCGGAGGGCCAGAAGGATTCCTCTTATTATCAGGGAAACGGCGTATTTCTGCTTGCGACCCAGAAAGGGGAAACGGTTCGTTGGCTTTCGGATAAAAGTGGGTTTTGGTTCTTTCCTGCCAAGGCTGCAAGAACAGCTCGGGAGCGAATAGAAGTCTTTTTCCAGGAGGACACGGCGCCCTTTGCCAAGGCACTGCTGCTGGGCGATACCTCCGATTTGACTTACCGCGTGGACACTGCCCTGAAAATCAGCGGTATCCGACATCTGGTTGCCGTGTCCGGGCTCCATGTGTCTATCTTGTTCGGCCTGGTTTTCCTGATTTTTCGCACCCAGCGGTGGTTGACGTTTCTCATCAGTGTGCCGGTGCTGCTGTTTTTTGCAGCGGTTACTGGCTTCTCACCCTCGGTGACCAGAGCCTGTCTGATGTGTGGGCTCATGGCCTTTGGCAGGGCGGTCAACGATGAATATGACAGCCTGACCAGCCTTTCCTTTGCCAGCCTGACGATGCTTATTCTGAATCCTTTTGTGCTGTTCTCGGTCAGCTTCCAGCTTTCGGTGACCAGCGTGATGGGCATTCTGCTGTTTTCCTCTCCCATCTATCATCGGTTGACCGCTTCTTTCCCAAAAGAAAAAATGCGGGGGATTGGAGGAGTGATTCGGAATTGGTTCGCTGGCTCGGTTTCTGTTTCTGTCAGTGCACAGCTGTTTTCCATTCCTCTGAGTGCTTATTACTTTGGTACGATTAGCCTGGTTGGTGTGCTGGCCAATCTGCTGACAATATGGCTTGTGGGTCCGCTGTTCTGCGGTATTGCGGCGGTCAGTGTCCTGGGTGGGGCGCTCCCACTTCTTTGCCGCTGGCTGGGATGGCTGCTTGGATGGCCCATTCGGTTTGTGCTGCTGGTTGCGCAAGGGTTGGCTGAAATTCCCTTTGCTGCGGTATATACTGAGAGCATCTTTATTGTACTGTGGCTGGTATTTTCCTATCTGCTGTTTGCACTTTTTATGCTCTCTGGAAGAAAGCGGGGACGATACTACTTTGCTGCCAGTGCTGCCGCTCTGATGATCTCCATCCTGCTTTCCGTTCTCCTTCCCAAACAGGATACACTGCGGCTGCATGTTCTGGATGTGGGTGAGGGGCAGTCGATTCTATTGCAGGCGGGTAAGCAGAATTATCTCATTGACTGCGGTGGCAACTCCGACACGAAAACCGCGGATAAGGTGGCCCATACACTGCTGAGTCAGGGTGTTTTCCGCCTGGATGGAGTGGTACTGACTCATTACGACCAGGATCATACCAACGGTCTTGAAAATCTGCTGACCAGAATTCAGGTGTCAGATTTCTATTTTCCATCTCAGGAAGAAAATAAACTGCTCTGCCGCATGACCGATCATTCCATTACTCTGATCGACCATGACACGGAAATCCCCTTTGGAACCGGGAGATTGATTCTTTTGGAGCCGGGAAATGGGAAATCAGACAATGAAAACTCGATGTGTGTCTTGTTTGAATCGGAAGAGTGTGTTATACTGATAACCGGAGACCGCAGCCGCACCGGGGAGCGGGATTTGATTGAGAAATATGATTTGCCTCAGGCGGATATCTTGATTGCGGGGCATCATGGCTCCAAAAACTCAACCTCCCGGGAGCTGCTTCAAGCGGTTCGGCCAGAGATTGTCATTATCTCTGCCGGGAAAAACAACATCTATGGCCATCCCGCCCGGGAGGTGTTGGAGCGGCTTGCGGAATTTAACTGTACCGTATACCGAACCGATCAGCAAGGCTCGGTCTTGGTCAGGAGGTAAACATGGCAAAGAAACCCCTTTCAGATGGAGCCTTTCAGATTCTGAAGGCTGCCGTCCGAAGCAAAAATCTGGATCGACTCTATTTTTTCTATGGAGAAGAGACCTTTTTGATGTCCTATTATTTGGAGACCATCAAAAAGCAGCTCCTGGATCCGCTGACAGAGTCCTTTAACCATCACCGCTTTACCAGCGAAAATTTTGATTTGGCAGCATTTATGGAAGCAGTGGAAAATCTGCCCATGATGGCGGAGCACACCCTGGTGCAGGTGGATGACGTTGATCTTTTCAAGCTGAATGAATCCGAGCGGGAAAAGGTTGCGGCAGTTTTTAAGGACATTCCCGACTACTGCACGGTCATTTTCACCTACCTCACCGTTGCCTGGAAGCCGGATAAACGGCTGAAAAAGCTCTGGGAGGCAGTGGAATCCAATGGTCTGGCGGTAGAATTCTGCAAGCAAGACCAAAAAGAGCTGATCCCCTGGATTTCCAGGCATTTCGCATCTCAGAAGAAACGAATTTCCAATGAGCTCTGCGCCTATCTCATTGACATTACCGGCGGCACCATGACCGCACTCAGCGGAGAGATTCAAAAAATCTGCGCTTATTCCGGCGCGGAGGAAATCAAAAAGTCCGACATTGACGCGGTTACCGAGCCGGTGCTGGATGCGGTGGTGTTCCAAATGACCGACCGAATCAGCGAGGGCTCCTATGACAAGGCTTTTCAGTGCTTGCAGCAGCTTCTGAAAATGCAGCAGGAGCCTCTGGCTATTTTGGGCGCTCTGGGCAGTCATTTTCGCCGTCTGCTGGCGGCAAAATGCTTACAGGAGCAGGGCAGAAATTCCTATGATTTGCAGAAGCTCTGCGGCATTCCCGACTATCCTGCCAAAAAGACGATGGAATCATCCAGACGGATGGAAAAGGCCTTCTGCGGTCGGGCGGTTGAGATGATCCTGGAGACAGATTATAAAATGAAAACCTCTTATGATGACAACCAGCGGCTTTTGGAGCTGCTGGTGCTGCAATTGGCAGCGGAGGCCAGGCATGGTTAAAATTCGGGAGGCCATTGTGGTAGAGGGGCGCTACGACAGAAATACCCTGAGCCAGATTGTGGATGCCCCCATCTTTGAAACGAGGGGATTCGGCATCTTTCGGGACAAGGAGCAGATGGCGCTGCTGCGAGCTGTTGCCGTGAAGCGAGGCCTGATTGTGTTCACGGATTCCGACGGCGCCGGCTTTGTCATCCGCAATCACCTCAAAAGCGCTATCCCCAATCGTTATCTGAAACACGCCTATATTCCCGATATTCCAGGCAAGGAGAAGCGGAAGGCTGCCCCTGGGAAGGAAGGGAAGCTAGGCGTTGAGGGAATGACCAGGGATGTGATCCTGGCTGCGTTGAAAGCCTCCGGCGCCACCTTTGAGGAAGGGAAAGAAATGACAGCCGGGGGAATTACCAAGCAAGATTTGTGCTCCCTGGGGCTTTCCGGCGGGGCGGACAGCAGCCGGAAGCGGCTTGCGCTGCAAAAAAAGCTGAATCTGCCGGAGTATCTGAGCGCCAACGCACTATTGCAGGTACTGAATTTATTGTATACAATGGACGAGCTTTCCGATTTGGTGAAAGCTTTGGAGAGAGACAATGGTTGATATATCTGTAAACAATTTGACAAAGTTCTTTGTGATTGGAGAGAACCTGCTGCAGGGCCTTTCCTTTGATATTCAGGAGGGGGAGTGCGTTGCAATTCTCGGTCGGAATGGCTGCGGAAAAACCACGCTGTTTCGGATCCTCACCAAAGAACTGGACTATGACGAGGGAGAGGTATACGTCAATCCCAACAAGCGCTTGGGATTGATCTCCCAGATTCCTGTCTTCCCGGAGGGATACACCGTGGAGGACGTACTCCGCTCTGCCTACGCGGGACTCATGAAGATTCAGAAGGACATGATTGCCTTGGAACAGAGCATGCAGTCCGGCGCCACAGCGGAGCAGCTGCGGCAGTACGATGCGCTGTCCAACCGCTTCCAGGCCGGAGGCGGCTACGAGATGGATGTGGAGGTGGATAAAATCTGCAACGGCCTGGGCATCACCCAGGAGCAACGCACGCAGGAGTTTGCCAGCCTTTCCGGCGGAGAAAAAACCAGGGTGAATCTGGCGAGATTGCTGTTGGAAAAGACGGATATTTTGCTGCTGGACGAACCTACCAACCATCTGGACCTCAACAGCGTGGAATGGTTGGAGCAGTATATCAATTCCTTCAAGGGAACGGTACTGGCCATCTCCCATGACCGCTATTTTATCGACCAGGTGGCCGACCGGGTGATTGAGATCGTGGACGGGCATGCGGAATTCTATTCCGGCAACTACTCCTTCTATATGGATGAAAAGCAAGCTCGTTTTGATTTGCAGATGAAGCAGTATGAGCAGGAGCAGGCCAAGCTGAAGCAGCTGGGCTTCACCGTGGAGCGGATGAAGGGCTGGGGCATCAACAACCGCACCCTTTATCGCCGGGCCATGTCCATCCAGCATCGGATGGAGCGGATTCGGAAAACCGAAAAGCCTAAAGTAGAAAGAACCATGAAAGCCTCCTTTGGGGAGAAGGATTTTTCCGGCGATGTGGTCTTCAAAATGAAGAATGTCTCCAAAGGGTTTGGCGACAGAACGCTGTTCTCCGATGTCAATCTGAGCGTGGAGGCAGGAGAACGGATTGCCTTATTGGGTGACAACGGAACAGGAAAATCCACCTTCATCAAGTGCCTTTTGGGGGAGGAGGACTGCGCCGGAAAAATCCAGTTTGGCCCTACGGTAAAGTGGGGATATCTTCCCCAGATCATCCATTTTGAGCACCCCGAGCGCAGCCTGTACGACACCATGCTGTATGAAAAGAACTGTACGCCTCAGACCGCACGGGACCGCCTGGGGGCTTTTATGTTCCAGGGGGAGGATGTGTTCAAAAGTGTAGCAAATCTTTCTGGCGGCGAGCAGTCCCGTCTGCGGCTGTGCATGCTGATGGATGAGAAAATCAACCTGCTGATTCTGGACGAGCCCACCAACCATTTGGACATTGCTTCCCGGGAGTGGGTGGAGGCAGCCATTGAGGAATTCGAGGGTGTCCTGCTCTTTGTGTCCCATGACCGATATTTCATTGAGAAATTTGCGGAGCGGATTTGGCTTCTGGAGGACGGAACCATCCGGGATTTCCGCTGCGGTTATCAGAAATACCGTTCCATTTTAGAGCATGAGGAGGCTGCCAAGCCTGCTTTGAAACAGCCTCCCAAAGAGAAAAAGGAGAAGCCCAAGGGCGGCACCAAGGATTCCGAGAAGCTGATTCGCCGCCTGGAGCGAGAGATTGAAAAGCAGGAGGCAGCCATCGCCGCATTGGACGAAAGAATAGAAGCCGCCGCCGCCGACTATCAGGAGCTGACCCGGCTGCTGCAGGAAAAGGAAGCTGCCGAGGAGTTGCTGATGGAGCTGATGGAGCAGTGGGAGCAGGCGCAAACAGAATGATTTTTTCTTGGATATTTCGTTGACACTTTTCAGCAAACAGCATATAATAGGAGAACAATATAGAGAAGGAGCGTTTTTAACTAATGAGTTCTTGCAACGGAAATTGTTCCAGCTGTGGGTCAGATTGCTCTGACCGCAAGGCGGAGAGCCTGCTGGCAACTCTTAATCCCAAGTCCACCGTGAAAAAGGTGATTGCGGTGGTGTCCGGCAAAGGCGGCGTGGGCAAGTCCACCGTCACCTCCATGCTGGCGGTTGCCATGGCGAGAGAAGGCAAGCGGGTTGGCATTCTGGATGCCGACATCACCGGCCCCTCCGCTCCAACCGCCTTTGGCGTGACGGAATGCCAGGGTGCAGATGACGACGGCCTGTATCCCGCTTTGACCCGTACCGGCATCCAGGTCATGTCCATCAATCTGCTGCTGGATAATCCTGCCGACCCTGTGGTATGGCGCGGCCCGGTGATTGCCGGAGCAGTGAAGCAGTTCTGGACGGATGTGATCTGGGAGGATGTGGACTATCTCTTCGTGGATATGCCTCCCGGAACCGGCGACGTGCCCCTGACTGTGTTCCAGAGTCTGCCCGTCAACGGCATCATCATCGTCACCAGTCCCCAGGATCTGGTGTCCATGATTGTGAGCAAAGCGGTGAAGATGGCAGACATGATGCATGTTCCTGTCCTGGGCTTTGTGGAAAACTATTCTTATCTGCAATGCCCGGACTGCGGCAAGAAGATCAATGTGTTTGGCAAGAGCCATCTGGATGCCATTGCCCAGGAGCACGGCCTTCCTATCCTGGCCCGGCTGCCCATTGATCCCAAGGTCGCTGAGGCCTACGACAACGGCCAGATGGAGACCGTGAATACCGATGCTTTGGCAGAGGCAATCGAGGCTGTGAAGTCCGCTGAATAACGAAGAACTGGGTTTCTCAAATCACGAGAAACCCAGCTTTTCTATGGAAACCCTGATAAAATCGGCAAGAGCTGACGGTGAGGAATTTTGGCTCAGCCGAAAGTACTGAAATTTAGGGAATACTTTGTGTATTTCCAAATTTCAGTACTGCACGGATGAGGCAAAAGGCCCACCGCTCAGCCGCAGACGATTTTATCAGGGGTTCCCTATAGCTTATAGTCAAAAACGAACCAGACGCCGATCAGTGCCGCCGCAAAGGGGATATACGTCAATAGCGCACCGTGGGTGATGTCAATCACGCTGAAACCGGCATATTCCATCAGATAGAACAGTCCGCAGGTCAGTGCGGCGGACAGCACAGCCCGGGTCAAATTCTTGCCAATGGTATTGGAAAAAAAGAAGGTATACAATAGACCAATGACCGGATTTGCAACGGTAAACAAAATGCAGAGCAGGGGATTGAATAAGCTTACCAAAATGGCAGCAATAAGAACAGCCATCAGAACCACCGGGGCGGAATTGGCAATCACATCGGGCAGGAAGGTGTTCAGCGCCCAGTTTGCCGTCAGATTCAGGAATATGGCAGCAGCCACTGCAACAAAACGGAAAAACAGCCATCCGATGAAGGAGCGCCCGTTGGGAAGCAGGAAATTCAGCAGATGAATGATGAAGCAGAGAATGATCAGCGACAGCAGCTGGGAGCAGAGCAGAGAGACAGTGGAGCATGCAGAGGACGTAATAATCAAAATGTCGCTGCGGAATATTGCAAAGGGAAGGGGAGAGAGGTACTGGCTCAGATTCCAGGGCCGCAGCGTATAAACCGCAACGGTCACTGCGTAGACAAACAGCACACCCAAAAATCCTGAAATTGAGCGGTTGACCAGACAGTGAGCGCCAAAGAACAGACGGAAAACAAAACCCAGTCCCAAAGCAAAAATCGCCACAGCTGCAAACAAAAGAATTAAGTTTTCCAGCGTGGTGGGAATTAGGGTGCTGGTGTTTTCCAGAAATGATGAAATCGATTCAATCAGGCGGTTGGCGCCAAGGACGGAAAACCAATCCAGATTCATGAAAGTCTCCTTTCGGGAAAGAAAAACCTCCGCCATTGCTGACGGAGGTTGTAAAAAGCCAGAATCCGTTTAATTACTTGATTTCGGCTTCGGCGCCAGCTTCCTTCAGCTCGGCAACCAGCTTCTCGGCATCTTCCTTGGAGATGGCTTCCTTCAGGGTCTTGGGGCAGTTGTCCACCAGATCCTTGGCATCCTTCAGGCCCAGGCCGGTAGCGGCACGGACAACCTTGATAACGCCCAGCTTGGAAGCGCCGGCGTTCTTCAGGATGACATCGAACTCAGTCTTCTCTTCCACAACCTCAGCAGCGGCCACGGGAGCGGCAACAGCGGCGGCAGCGGCGGAAACACCGAAGGTCTCCTCCAGGGTGTGAACCAGCTCGGACAGCTCCAGAACGGTCAGACCCTTCACTTCTTCAACGATAGCAGCGATTTTTTCACTAGCCATGGTAATAATCCTCCTAATTGATGATATGTTTGGTTAAATGGTTTGTGGGGTTAAGAAGCCAGATTAAGCTTCTGCAGCGGGAGCGCCGCCTTCCTTCTGCTGCCGGATCTGATCCAGGACGCAGGCAAGGCTGGAGATAGGAGCCAGGAAGGTACCCAGAACCTGAGCGACCAGAGCGTTCTTGCTGGGCAGCTCGCCGAAGCCATTGAGCTGATCGACGGACAGGACAGAGCCTTCCACGATGCCGCCCTTAATGGACAGGACGTTCTTGTTCTTCTTGGCAAACTCGCAGACGATACGAGCAGGGGCGATGGGGTCGCCGGTGGTGGAAGCCATAGCGGTAGTACCGTTCAGAACCTTGCTGAAATCGTAGCCAGCATTCTTGGCAGCGAAATTGGTCAGCGTGTTCTTCACAACGGAGTACTCAACACCGGCTTCGCGGAACTGCTTACGCAGCTCGGTATCCTGAGCGACAGTGATACCCTTGTAATCGACGAAAACCACGGAGGAAGCCTCCTGGATTTTGCCGGTCAGGGACTCGACAACTGCCTTCTTGCTCTCAAGAACCTTTGCGTTGGGCATGATTTTCACCTCCGAAAAATAAAAAGTGTCTTCCTGCCAGAAGACAGAAAGACACGCAGAAAAATTCTATTCAGCGCACCTCGGCAGGACTTACGCCTTGCGGCACCTGCTGTCTTTGGCAACTTCAATATAATATCAGATGAATAGATATTTGTCAAGCATTATTTTGTTTTTTTCACTCATCCTCGATGATTTCTTCTTTCAGCTCACTGTGGCGAACCAAGAAACGACGAATGGCAAACAAGCCTGCAATGCAAGCAACACAGGCCAGATTACTCCATGGATTATCATGAGAGATAATGACGTGTCGGGTAATGGCCAGTGTCAGAACCTCCAGAATATTGGCAGGTGTGGTGTCCACCAGCATACGGACAAACTCCATGCCCACGACGATGGTTAGTAATTCATGGAGAATATGGCTGACATCGGACAGATATTCCGCTCCGCCGATGATGATTTGATAGATTTCCAGTGCCAGGGCAGCCAGCAGGATCACAATGGTAATGATTGCGATGAACCGCTCAATAACATGCAACGTATGGAGGATCAAATGCTGAACTCGACTGCCGTGTTTTTCGATTTTATCGATTTGTTTCTGTACTATTGGATTGTCGGAATAGGGGATTTGCTGGTTCATGAAATCGCCTCCCTTTGTAATGATTTTCTATCATACATCAAAATCATCAAAAATGGAAGCATTTCCCTGATAAAATTTGAAGGCAGAACATTGTATATCTCAAATCTTATATCTCATATCTTTTATCTCAGTAAAAACCCCCGGATGCTTTCGCATCCGGGGAAATTGCGATCTGGAATTACAGATACTTGGCAGTGGAAACCTTCACGCCGGGGCCCATGGTGGAAGCCACGGTGCAGGAACGGATATACTGGCCCTTGGCAGCGGCGGGCTTGGCCTTCACCACAGCCTTCACCAGGGTATCCATGTTCTCGGACAGCTTCTCAGGGCCAAAGGAAACCTTGCCGATGGGACAGTGGATGATGTTGGTCTTGTCCAGACGGTACTCAACCTTACCTGCTTTGATCTCCTTGACGGCAGCGCCCACGTTGGGGGTCACGGTGCCAGCCTTGGGGGAAGGCATCAGACCCTTGGGGCCCAAAACCTTACCAAGACGGCCAACAATGCCCATCATGTCGGGAGCGGCAACCACCACGTCGAACTCGAACCAGTTCTCCTTGGTGATCTTCTCCACCAGCTCCATACCGCCGACGTAATCAGCGCCGGCTTCCTTGGCCTCGTCCACCTTGGCGTCCTTGGCGAACACCAGAACCCGGCGGGTCTTGCCGGTGCCGTTGGGCAGAACCACGGCGCCGCGGACCTGCTGGTCAGCGTGACGGGAGTCAACACCCAACTTGATGTGAATTTCCACGGTCTCGTCAAACTTGGCGGAAGCACCCTTCACAACCAGGCCCAGAGCCTCAGTGGGATCGTACTGAACGGAGCGGTCAATCAGCTTGGCGCTCTCCTTATATTTTTTACCTCTAAACAATGTTATTTCCTCCTTATCGTGGTGATGCGGAATAATCCTCCCACATTTCCGGGAAATCCGTCCCGGATCAGCAAATCATCAATCAACAACAGTAACGCCCATGGAGCGGCAAGTGCCGGCAACCTGGCTCTCGGCGGCTTCCAGAGAAGCGACATTCAGATCGGGCATCTTGGTCTTGGCAATCTCGGTGATCTGAGCCTTGGTGATGGTGCCGACCTTGGTCTTGTTGGGAACGCCAGAACCCTTGTCCAGGCCGATTGCCTTCATAATCAGCATGGGGGTCGGAGGAGTCTTGGTAATAAAGGTGAAGCTGCGGTCTGCGTAGACGGTGATCACCACGGGAATCTTGTAGCCCTCCTGATCCTTGGTGCGGGCGTTGAATTCCTTGATGAATGCAGCAATGTTGACACCGTGCTGACCCAGAGCGGGGCCAACAGGGGGAGAAGCAGTTGCCTTTGCGGCGTTGATCTGAAGCTTAATAATGCCAGTGACTTTCTGTGCCATAATAAGCACCTCCTGAATAAAATGTGGTAATATGCGCTGGGCGCATTTCTTGCGGGGCGTGAACCCCTCCCACGTTCCGGCCGGACGAACCGACCCGATGCGTTTACTGGGAAATGACTTCTACCTGGTCGAGCTCAAACTCGACGGTAGTTTCCCGGCCGAACATGGATACGATCACGTTGACCGAGTTGTTTTCGACCTCAATGCTCTCTACCGTGCCGGTGAAGGAGCTGAGGGGGCCATCCAGAATGCGGACGGTGTCACCCACGTCGTAGTTGACGATGATCTCCTTCTTCTCCACGCCCATGGCGTAGACCTCTTCTTCGGTGAGGGGGGTGGGGTCGTTGCTGGAAGAACCCACGAAACCGGTTACTCCGCGGATGTTTCTGATTACGTGCCAGGTGTCATCACTGTAAACCATCTTCACAAGCACATAACCGGGATAGACCTTGCGGTCGAAGGTTTTGCTTGCGCCGGACTCGGTGATCTCGGTCACGGTTTCCAGAGGGATGGAAACGGAGAGGATTTGATCCTGCAGCTGGCGGGACTCAACGGTCTTCTCAATCGTTGCCTTTACAGTGTTTTCATAACCGGAATAGGTATGCACCACATACCATTTTGCAGTTTCTGCCATGACGCCGGTACCTTAGTGGAAGACGCGGATCAGAGCGTCAATTCCGATCTGGGCAATGAAGTCAAACAGCCAGATGAAAACGCCCACGGCGATAACGCAGACGACAACGATGGCTGTATTTTTCAGAACCTGCTGGGGGGTGGGCCAAACGACCTTCTTCAGCTCACTGCGAAGCTCACGGAAGTACTTACAGACCTTGGCCCAGGTTCTCTTGAACCAGTTTTCCTTTTTTGCCTCTGCCATGACAAGACCTCCTTACTTCGTCTCGGTGTGAGTGGTGTGCTTCCTGCAGAATCTGCAGTACTTCTTCATTTCGAGACGGTCAGGGTCGTTCTTCTTGTTCTTCATGGTGTTGTAGTTTCTCTGCTTGCACTCAGAGCATCTCAAAGTGACTTTAACGCGCATATCGGCACCTCCTTAATATTGCCTCCCTGTATCACTCCGGCTAGAAAAATTTAGAATGGTCAACTACAAATAACCGTTCCGAAGCTGAAAAAGGCGCACAAAAAAGCCCTTTTTCACAGGTGAAATCATTCTAACACAGCCCGGTGGTAAAGTCAATCATTTTTTCAGGGAAAATCGTGAAAATCTCCTTGTTTTTTTGAGGTTTTTCCGATACAATATCACAAATAAAATCATGGAGGACAGAGATCGTGAAAATCATGGGGATAGATTACGGCGATGCCCGGACAGGCGTGGCGATTTCGGATTTGCTTTGCAGCATTGTGGGCACAACGGCGGTGGTGCCCAGCAGGAACAAAGAAAAAGCCATTGCGGACATTGTCCGAATGGCAAGGGAGAATCAGGTGGGGGAGATCGTGGTAGGGCTTCCGAAGAATATGGACGGCACAGAGGGAGTGCGGGCCCAGCTGTGCAGAGAATTTGCTCAGCTTCTCCGGGAGGCCACAGGGCTGCCAGTTGCCATGTGGGACGAACGGCGCACCACGGTGGAAGCCCATAACATTCTGTCCACCCACAATTATCATGGCAAGAAACGAAAAGAAACGGTGGATGCTGTTGCGGCGTCACTGATTCTGGAGGGATATCTGGCTTTTCGCAAAAAATGAAAAATTGCAGCAGAGCTTCTTACTTTCGCAGGTTGCTCTGCTGCTTATTTTTATATTTGAGCTCCCGCCATGCAGCAAAGAGGAGCAATGCCCCAAAAAGCTTTCGTAGGATCTCTACATCCCAGGAGCTGCTGAGGGTAGTCAAAATGATGGCAGATACGCTTCCTGCCAGTGCTGCGGGAAAGACCTTTTTAATCGGAATCTGCTTTCGCAGTAGATGGATTGTGGTTGAAATCAGCGCTGGGGGAAGAAAAAACAGCAGGTTGATGAATTTTGCGGCGGTGTAGTCCAGCTTTACAACCAGCGTAAGCCATAGGATCAGCAGACTGCCGCCGCCGACTCCCAGGCCGGACAGGAATCCCAAAGCGGTGCTGACGCATAAGGTCAGGAAAAAAGGAATTTGAAGCTGCTCCAAAGAAGAATACCTCCAAAGAATTTATGAAGCCATGCCAGGGGTATCCGCTTTGCGGTTAAGGCCGCGAGCACTCCACCGATGGAGCCGCCGATCAGGTAGGGGAGTGCATCCCGGAAGGAAACGGCGGTGAATCCATTTTGAATGATCAGAGAGGAAAGGCAGATGGGGAGCATGATGCTGAGGGAGCAGGGGAACGGATTATCATCTTCTTCCTTGCAGACAACCGTCAAAAGGGGGACAAGCACCAGCCCTCCGCCGGAGCCCAGAATCCCGGTGACGGCTCCGGCTGCCAATCCAGTGATCAGATATCGTATCCTGTTGTCCATTCACAATCCCTCCTGCAATAGGATTCCACTCATCGGCTTGCCTATTCAAACCGTGGGAATGTCCCGGCAGCAATCGGAATATAGATGGAGGGAAAGGAGCGTGGCACGAATGGTTGTGAATCGAAAGCCCACCGGAACGGCAAAGTCCATGCCGATGGGATTGTTGGTAGGGTGGGGAATCTCTATGCTGATGACTGTGCTGCTTTGCGGTCTGCTGGCAGGGCTGATTCTAAGCGGAAAAACAGGCTGGGGGGCAATGGGATATGGCGCGATAGGCATTCTCCTGGCGGCTTCTTATGTGGGCTCCGGGGTGTCCTGCAGACTGATCATGCATCGGAAGCTGCTGGTGTGCATTCTCTCTGGCATCATCTATCTATGTTCCCTGGCTGCCATTACGGCACTTCTGTTTGGCGGAGAATTTGAAGGGATATGGCTCAGTGCGCTGCTGGTGGCAGGGGGTGTCGGTGCTTCGGCACTTGTTCATTGCGCTGAAAAACGGGATGGAGGAAGGAGAAGAAAAAAGCGTCGATTGTAAAGATGTACAAAAAATCATAGGAGGTAAGTTTTATTTACCTTCAAGAAAGAAAATGACGGAGGAATTGCAAAATCTATATTTAGTGATGATGCAGCCTTAAAAACGCTAGATGTTGTCATTATGATTGAAAAAGATAAAAACATACGTTCTAAAAAGCAATATGTTAACATAACAATGTTAACATAAATCTTGTCATAATCTACAAATCTATCTGTTTTTTTACAAAAAGCTTGAATTTTTATAAAAATTGGAGTATAGTATGCCTGTATCAAAAACCCGCGAAAACAAATGCATGTGGTAAATACATCTACAATGCGAGTTTTTCTGTCCTGCCGCCACCGCTTCAAATTTGTTGAACGCGGCTTTTCAGCGGAATGATTTCGGTAACTTACTCCGGTTAAGTCGCTTCCGTCTCGTTTCTTTAGATGCTCTGTATGAAAGTTCCTGCAGGGTCGATCGTTTTGTTTCACGGTTTGCTGAACCGGTTTTCTCTTAGTCTTTTGATTTGTATTCTACGGCTTTTGGCTGTTTTCAATTGTATATTCCGAAAGCCATCTCCCCAGGGGTGCGTTTGCTGTTCTTGCTTTCTGCCGAGAATTGCGGCGTACTCTTGCGGGTGGATTGATAGATTTTCAAGAAAGAGCAGAGGTTAACTGGTTCATGCTAGACTTGATTTGTGCTTATGAGAATTATCTTGCAAAGGTAAAACAAGCATCCGGCAATACCATATCCTCCTATATGCGTGACATTCGCCAATTTGTGGACTGGCTGCACCAAAAGGAGGGAGGAGATATTCTGAATGCTACCAATAAAGATGTCTGCGACTACCTCTCCTTCATGCAATCCCAAGGGAAGTCCGGGGCGACGGCATCCAGGTCTTTGGCCAGCTTGAAGAATTTCTTTTCCTACGCTGTTTCCTCCGGTTTTTTGGAGAAGTCTCCTGTCTCTGATGGAATCCATGTAGAGCGGGGCGAAAAGAAACTTCCACAAATTCTCACCGGGAAAGAAGTGGAGCTGCTGCTGGCCCAGCCGGTCTGCAGCGATGCCAAGGGTTATCGGGACAAAGCCATGCTGGAAGTGATGTATGCCACCGGCATGCGGGTGTCGGAGCTGGTAGAGCTGAATGTGGAGGATGTAAACCTTGAGCTCAGCGTGGTGAAATGCGGCGGAGAGAAGAAGAGCCGCGTGATTCCTTTGTATCCTGCGGCGCTTCGGGCCCTGACCGATTACATCCAGGAGGCAAGACCCACTCTGATCGTGGAACCCACGGAGTCCGCTTTGTTTGTAAATATCAGCGGAACCCGCATGAGCCGCCAGGGCTTTTGGAAAATCCTCAAATTCTATCAGGCGAAGGCCGGAATTGAAAAGGAAATCACCCCCCATACCCTGCGCCACAGCTTCGCGGTGCATCTGCTGGAAAATGGAGCCGACCTGGGTTCTCTTCAAGAGCTGATGGGCCACAGCGACATCTCTTCTACTCAGATGTACGCCCACATGCTCAACCAGAAAATCAAGAGCGTCTACCAAAAATGCCATCCCAAAGCATAAAAACAGTCTATCCCCAAAAGTGGAGATAGACTGTTTTGGTTTTATGTATGGATTTTTGGGATATCAGGTAGGGTAACAGCGGACGACAAACTGCACCATATCCCAAAATGCAGGGATGTTGATTGCTGCCAGTGCTGCGGAACCACAGAGACTGATTGCAGGAACCAGGAATCGGACATGCAGGCGCTGCTCCACCTTCTCAACCAACTGGAACAGTAACGTCAGAAATGCCCAGCCGAAATACAGGGAGTAGAGAATCAGTCCGTTTTCCGTAGTGCCCCAGCCGAGCAGGAGCAGAACAGCAGCCGACATGCCGACCCAGGTGAAGGCAAACTGGCTGCTTTTTTTGTCCCGATTCCACAGGGCGCTGACGATGGCCAGCAGCAAAATGACAATGCCAACCAGGTGAATGGCCTCCGGTTGGTTCAGCTGCCAGGTGTGTTCGCCGATGGAAGTGACGATCTCTTCCGCGTTGGGGGCAGCCAGCCAGTCGTGAAGGAATGCGGTATACTGACGAAGCTTATCCATCCATGTCAGCTCTCCGCCGGACAGTACCATGTAAAAGGAGAGTTTGGAGGTGATGTTGAAGATCACATCAAAGCGGAACAGCACCAGCATCAACGCTGCAAATTCAAAGCAGCGCTGTTCCATTTCCCGGAACCAGGACTGGAAGCTCTGGAGAGGGGACTGGCTGGCGGTGAAGGGCAGCAGGAGCATACTGGTGATCAGGGTACCTCCTGCGCCGCAAAGGGCGAAGGGAGCGGCAGTGTGCCTTTCTGAGATCAGATACATGGTGAACATCATCCAGAAATAGGCGATGATATATTGCTCCATCATTACAGTGAACAGAAGCTGTGTATAAGTGCAGGACATGAGCAGCATGAAGCAGATTCGCTTTATGGAATCCAGCTTCATCATCTTTGCCAGCATCAAGTGGGCCGCAAAGAGCAAAAGGATCTGCACTCCCTGCATCAGAATCGCCTGCACCGTGGTGGAATTCCCCAGCAAACCTGCCAGCAGATAGGGGATGCCCACAAAGGGAGCGGCAAAGGCTGCAAACAAGGGCTGGCGGATGTCATTTTCCGGGTTTGTCAGGGTGACAAAGGCACCATCCTGAACCAGAAGGGAAGAGTCGCTGGTGTAGAGCGCCCCGCCGATGACGCCGCTGGAAAGCTCTGTTTCATAGAAGGCTCTGGATTGGGCAAAGCAAACTGCCATCATCCCCAGAGAAAAGACGATCAGAAGCCCGAAAATCACCCATTCCGCTTTGGTAATGCCGGAGAACAGACTGATTTCCGAGAAGATAGACACCATTTTCTTCCAGAAAGCCAGAACACAGATATATACAAACAACATGCCGACCACTGCGGCAAGAATACTCAGCAGATTGATCAGGTCCAGGAAAATTGGGAAAGCCTCCTTGATGGCCATTGTCTTTGGAGACAGCACCCAGCCCCTGCAAAAAGCAGCCTGCTGCCCCCAGCAGACTCCGGCTGCCGTGAGAAGCGACACCACCCGCAGGCGCAGGGAGTTCTTCCTCGCCCAGCCCAGCAGAGAGGGGGCTTGAGAGGCGATGATGATGGCGGCAAGGAATGATATCGGTGCGGCAATCAGAATTCCCAGATTCAGCCGCAGATTCAGGCAGTAAAGTCCCATGGCGGAAATGGGGAAATACCAATTTTTCTTAATGTTCGAGAGGATGGCGTCCTTTTCCTGCACCGGGAGCTGCTCTTTCATCAGCGCCTGCGCCTGGGTGAGCAGCCACAGGGACAAAACATACATGGCGTAGAATCCGGCTGCGCAAAGAAGTAACCCCGCGATTGTACCATAGGAGCCACGGGAGCTGAATAGGTCATACCCCCAGTAAGCAATCATGGCTGCCGTCAGAATGCTGGCTGCCTTGACCCACAAGCCGGAGGAGGCCGGTGCTTTCCAAGGGGCAAAGTACACCGCTGCCAAAACCGCGACGGCAACGGCGGCTGCAAGCAAAAGGGAAGGGGAGAGGAATAAACAAAGCGCAGCAACAGCTGAAAGCAGCAGCGGCAGATTTCCCCCCAAATGTCTTATCATGGAGTCGTTGTGGTTTCTCATTTTCTATCCTCATATTCTTTTCATTGAAAGCGGTCAGCTTTTCGGAGGCATTATATCACCTTTCTCGATTTCAGTCCAGAAGAAAATCTGTTCTTTTTGTTGATTCAGAAAGGAAACAGCCACTGCCAAAAGCAGTGGCTGTCGAAATAGTAGGGAAGGGGCTTAGGTTCCGGTCATGGCGGCCAGCACATCCACTTCCATCTGCTGGATGCCCTTCTTCATGGCCAGGCCCTCGTCGATGTCCACATCGGAGAAGGAGCCGTCGTGGGTGCAGATGATGCGGTTGGTTTTGCCGGCCAGCAGCAGCTCCACAGCCAGATAACCCATCTTGGTGGCGTTGACCCGGTCACGTCCAGTGGGCGTGCCGCCGCGCTGAATGTGGCCCAGAACGGTGACCCGGGGGTCCAGGTCGATGGCTTCTTTGATTTTGGCGGCAATGTCAGAGGCAGAACCGGCGCCCTCGGCCACCACGATCATGTAGTGGGTGAAGCCGTTGAACCGGGCCTGGCGAATCTTTTCGATCACATCCCGCTCAAAATCAATGGGCTCTTCGGGAACCAGAACAGCGGTCGCGCCGCAGGCCAAGCCCACATACATGGCCAGATATCCGGCGTTGCGGCCCATGACCTCCACAACAGAGCAGCGTTCATGGGACTGCATGGTGTCCCGCAGCTTATCGATGCACTCGATGGCGGTGTTGGCAGCGGTGTCGAAGCCAATGCAGTAGTTGGTGCAGCTGATGTCGTTGTCAATGGTGCCGGGGATGCCGATGACGTTGATGCCGTACTTGCTCAGCGCCTTAGCGCCACGGAAGGTACCGTCACCGCCGATGGCAATGATGCTGTCCAGGCCAAGGAACTTACAGGTGGAAACAGCCTTGCGCTGACCCTCTTCGGTCATAAACTCCTTGCTGCGGGCGGTGTAGAGGATGGTGCCGCCCCGGTTGATGGTGTGGGCAACGCTCTTTTCATCCAGACGCACAATATCGCCGGAAATCAGACCGTTCCAGCCTCGACGGATGCCATAGCATTCAATGCCATGGTAAATAGCAGTTCTGACAACGGCGCGGACGCAGGGATTCATTCCAGGCGCGTCTCCGCCGCTGGTAAGTACACCAATTCTTTTTACGCTCATGATGTTTACCTCCTGAATTCAAATTCGGATGCTACTATTGTACAGTTTTCGACAGGAAAAGTAAAGGATATTTTTCGCAATTTGCTGGAGACATTTCACGCAGCCTTCCTTGACCGGAGGGCACAAGAAAGTCCAATCTGGTGTGACCATGGCGTTCTGCTCATCAACCCAAATGATATATAGTGTGAATGGGTGCGCTCTGTTCGGAATTCAAATACGAAACTGCAATGGCAATGCGCATCGGTTTTCCCTCCAAATTGTCGTGCCAACGCAGGATAAATTCTTCTTCTGTGAGATATGTGTAACTGCCGGCAGTCGATGGATCCATAAAAAAATAAATATACGAATCTCTCTGCGTATCCTTCATGTATCCAACCAACACAACATAGTGCCCGTCGTCTTCTGTTCTTGTCGTGTAATCACCGTCATCTTTCCAGGCCTGAATCACGCAAATGACAGGAGTGTCATCATCAAGGGCTGCCCTGAATTGCGACAGCAAACGATCCGAAAGCGCCAAATCGAGTTCATCTAACGCGTAATCTGTACATACAATTTCTGTTGCAAACACAGGTGTATTCGGAAAACCTTCTATACGAACGGCATTCAAATACTCAGCTATTTTCATATAGTTTGTTCCGTTTTCTGGAGTTGCTGCCAGTTCCAAAAGCAATCGATCCTCTCTGGTGTCAAAATCATACCCCGCATAACGCAAAACAGATGCTACACAAGACACTCCACAGGTAAAATTATGGCCCTGTCTATATAGCGGCACCTCCAGAAGCTTACAATTTCCCTCCTCATCCGTTTCAGGCAGCGGCATGGATGAAATGCCTGAAGTGTAGAACGTATTTCCTTGCAGTTCGATGTCGCTGAGGTAGTATTCCTTCATCTGATTGGCAACAGCCTCGGCTTCTGCTGGTTTGTTTTCCGAAATCGCTGCGGTTTCATGAACAGAAACGCTCGTATTCTCGGATGCGGCATTTGCTGCCATGGGCAGTACGGCTCCTGCCACTGCAAGGCAGAGGAGAAGCTTATGTATTTTTTTCATCTCATAATCCCTCCGATACATTTTGAATCCGTACCGTTTTTGTACGATGAACAATTGTATTATACTATTTTCTCCTGAGAAATTGCAATATCAAGTTGAGCATTTCGTCTATTCGGGAAGCAGTGTATCATGTTTGTAGCATGGCAGAAAGGAGGCACACGGCAGCCCAACGAAACAAAACCATTATTTTGTTGCGAGCGAGCACGGGCACGGAGGCGCGGCGGCGAAGCTGCCGGGGCCGGAGTGGACAGCGCAGCGGTTGGCAGGGGAAACTCCTCTGTTTTTTATTATTTCCCCTGCGAACGCAACAAAATAAAAATTTTGTTGCGTTAGGAGTGGAGTTGTGCTATCATATATCTGAACTCAAGGAATCTTTTATTTGCGTCTGGGATGAATTGCGTTCCCGGCAGCCTGTCCAGCTATCTTTATCACATCGATAGTATACGAATTGATCATTGCAGTGCGTTTCCCGAAATCCGACTTTTTCCAAAACATGTTGGCTTCGTATGTTTTTGTGGATGGCGTCTGCAAATACGGTCTGCAATTTCAAATCCTGAAATGCGTAATCCAGCGCCAGGATTTCTGCCTGGGTTCCGTAGCCACGATTTTTGACGGCATCATTCTTCATGTGGATGCTCAGTGTCCCTTTTCCTGAATCGATGTCCTTTAGAATGATTTCGCCGATGGGTTCCCTTTCCAGCATGACGGCCAGATGAACCCGTCCAAGCTGCTGCTGCCGTTCCCAGTAGGCGTCCACATCTGCTTCATGATAGATATACTCCGTAAAGCGGCTCATGTCTGAAAACAGATCCGGGTCGTTGGAAAAACCCTGAAAAAACTGCCGCAGGAGTGATTTCGTCATTTTGCACAAATATATGTTCATATTTTGATATACCTTTTACAGGAGGATTTCTTATGCAGCGATACCACGATTGTCCGCAGATTTTGCGGGAATTTTTGATTTATCACGAGACAATTAAGGGTCAGTCTCCGTTGACGATTTCAGAATACTATCTGGATTTGAGGATGTTTCTGCGCTTTATCAAGCTGATGCGAAACGATATGCCCATCAATACGGATTTGGAAACCATTGACATCAAGGACGTGGATTTGAATTTCGTGCGAAGCATTGACACCAGCGAGATTTTTGATTTTCTGTCCTACCTTGCCAATGATCGGGCTATCAATCCAGAGAATCCAGCCCCGGATTACGGCATTTCAGCATCCGCCAGGGCAAGAAAGCTTTCGGCCATCAAGTCCTTCTATAAATATCTGACGGTACGAACCAAGCAGCTTACCGAAAACCCGGTCGCAGACCTGGAATATCCCAAACTGCGGAAAAGCCTTCCCAAATATCTGACCATGGAACAGTCCGCTTCCCTGCTCCAGGCGGTTTCCGGCCCCAACGAAAAACGGGATTACGCCATTTTAATGTTGTTTTTGAACTGCGGAATCCGCCGCAGTGAGCTGGTTGGGCTGAATCTGTCGGATGTTTACGAAGATCGCATCCGCGTGGTCGGCAAAGGTAATAAGGAGCGATTTGTATATTTTGGTTCCGCTTGCAGAAAAGCCATCGATGCCTATTTGGTTGAACGCAGCAAAAAAATCCTGACAGACAACAAAGCGCTTTTTGGCTCCCGTGACGGCAATCGCATCAGTGTCACAGCGGTGCACCGGCTGGTAAAAAAAGCACTGATGCAGGCCGGACTGGATTCTACCCAGTTTTCAGCCCATAAGCTGCGGCATACAGCGGCCACCATGATGCTTTCCGGCGGCGTAGATGTGAAAACCGTCCAGGAGGTTCTGGGCCATGAGAATCTGAATACCACCCAGATTTATACCCACATCGAAAATACAGAGCTGAAAATCGCAGCAGAAGCCAATCCCCTGTCAAAGCTGGACTTCTCAAAAGATGAATGACAAAAACATATGTTGATGAAAGATTTACCTGTGCGAAATTCAATCCGTACTTGATTTTATGAAAATAATGGGTTATAATGTCAATTGCAACTAATAGTTGACATATTTCTGCGCAATGGAGGTGATTTTATGTCGATTGGAGAACGCATTACCTCTCTGCGAAAAGAGGCAAATCTCTCCCAGGGCAAGCTGGCTTCTCTCTTGGAGGTGAGCCGGCAGGCAGTTAGTAAGTGGGAAAACGATCAGGCGACGCCGGATACTCTGAAGCTGATCCAGCTTGCCGATGTTCTGAAAACCGACGTAGAATACCTCGCCACCGGCAGAGAGTCAAAAAACGAGCCAATTGTTGTAAAAGTGCCGGAAATTCAAGAAAAAATTGTGGAAAAACCAGTGGTTCAGTATGTGGAGAAAACCGTAGAGAAACCGGTGTATGTGGAAAAACCAGTCATCCGCACCGTCGAAAAGCTGGTGGAGAAGCCCATCATCAAGCGGATTGTCCGAGTACGCTACCTGCGAAATCCGCTGGAATTTCTGGGACTGGCCATTGTCTGCTTCCTGCTTGGTATTCTGATTGGAAAAATACTATAATAATCAAAATAGCCTCCGAATTGATTTGTTTTATGGTTGATTCGGAGGCTTTTTCTCTTATTTACATGGCAGTTTCAATTGCTTCTCTGATGTTCCTTACCCGATAGACGGTCAATCCAGTGGGAATATCCAGCTTTTCCGAACCTCCGCGAGGAATGATACATTTGTGAAATCCCAACCGTGCAATCTCCGCCAGCCGCTGGTTCATATGAGAGACAGCGCGGATTTCCCCTGTCATACCCACCTCTCCGATGGCCACCAGGTCATCCGCTACGCATTGATCCCGATAGGAGGATGCCAGCGCCAGCACAATGGGCAAATCCGCCGCCGGTTCATCCAATCGCAGGCCGCCGATGACGTTGATATAGGCATCAAATAGGCCCATTCTCATTCCTGCCCGTTTCTCCATCACCGCCAGCATCAGCACAGCCCGGTTGAAATCGAAGCCATCGGAGGCTCTTCTGGGCGCATTCAGGGTTGTTTTTGCCACAAGGGCTTGTACCTCTGCCAGCACCGGCCTGGTTCCCTCCATCACGCAGGCCACGCAGGTGCCGCTGGCGCCTTCCGGTCTGCCGTCCAGGAGCATTTGAGAGGGGTTTGGCACCTCTACCAGTCCCATGTCCCGCATCTCAAATACGCCGATTTCGTTGGTAGAGCCAAAGCGGTTTTTGGCTGCCCGCAGGAGCCGGTAAGAGGAGTTGGGGTCGCCTTCAAAGTACAGCACACAGTCCACCATATGCTCCAGCACCTTGGGACCGGCAATATTTCCGTCCTTGTTGATGTGACCCACCACAAACACGGTAATGCCATTGGATTTGCTCAGCTGCATCATGGACATGGTGCAGTCCTTCACCTGGGAAACACTGCCGGGAGAAGAATCATTTTCCTCATTATAAAGGGTTTGAATGGAGTCCACAATCAGGATATCCGGCTTTGTTTCCGCGGCGGCTTCCAGCACATCGGATAGTCTGGTTTCCGAGAGAATGAACAGCTCTGTAGGACTCACGCTCAGACGTTCCGCCCGGAGCTTTAGCTGCCGCTCACTTTCCTCGCCGGAGACATACAGCACCTTCCTTCCGGCGCACAGACTGTTGCAGATTTGAAGCAGAAGAGTGGATTTGCCGATGCCCGGTGCGCCGCTGACCAGTACCAGGGAACCGGCTACCGCTCCCCCGCCCAGCACCCGGTCCAGCTCCCCCATTCCGGTGGAGAAACGGGTTTCCCCGTCTGCTGCCACCTCACAGAGTCTCTGAGGGCGCTTGCTCTGCCCCACCGGCGAGGATTTTGCTTTCCCACCGGAGACTGTGGGCTTCTCAATGTGCTCTTCAATGGTGTTCCATGCACCGCAGCTGGGGCATCTTCCCTGCCACCGGGGGGTCTCGTTGCCGCAGCTGGTGCAGTAAAAAACGGTTTTTGTTTTCGCCATGCTTCTCGCTCCTGTTTCTGTTTTCTATATTATAGCATTCCTTTCAACTGGATGCAAGAAATCTCGCCAAACTGGTGGAAATGACGCAGCAGAGCTTTTTTTGATATTCCGGCGTTTGCAGCTTTGCCTCCTCCTGATGATTGGAAAGAAAACCGCATTCCACCAGCACCCCGGGGGCGTTGATTTTGTCCAGCAGATAAATACCGCTCCCCTGCTTGGCTTTTCGATTGCTGCCAGGGTTCAAGGTGGAGACCAGACTATCCTGCAAAAGCTTTGCCAGTTCCTCACTGCCGTCGGTTTTGGCATAGAAAACCTGAGCTCCGCTGTACTGCCCTTCTGGGAACGTGTTTTGGTGGATGCTCAGCAGCAGGGCGCTGGGGGTTCTGTCCACGATTCTCACCCGCTGCTTCAGATCGGACACCTTCTTCTGGGAGATGGTCTGCCCGGTGGTATAAACGGAGCTATCCGTGGTGCGAATCATCACCGTGTCATATCCTAATAGATGCAGCAAGTCATTCATTCGCAGGGCAATCTGCAGATTGAAATTGCTTTCATTTTTCCCGGTACAGGATATGGCTCCTCCGTCCTCTCCGCCGTGCCCCGGGTCGATGACAATTCGGTGCAGCCGCTCCATGGGCACCATTTCCGCAATGGTCTCCACGGTTTTGTTTCCCAGAAATGTCCCAAACAGAAACAGCGACACCACCATGATGTAAAAAAGCACCGTGCTCTCAACTTTTCTGCGTTCCCGCATACGCAACACCTCTCTGAATTCTATGACCCATTGGACGCAGAATGAACATTGACGGAGATTCTGCATAGAATGACCTGGAATGACTCTTTCAGTCATGAAGTGAGGAGGTTTCATTATGCAGTCAAAAAAACGGGAGATTCCCACGGGGATGGGAAAGCTGCCGGCAATCGCACCTTTGGCCAATCCCTATGTCCCCTTCCAGATGGATAATCCCGAGCAGTATGAGGCAAATCTCGGCCTGGTGCGGGGTACTCTATACCCAGGGTTGGATTTGCCCTTCCAGGGGATGGTAAACAAAAAGCCTCTGCCCCAGTCCCCTACTTCGGAGCTGCAGGCATTGGGCTTTGCGGTGCAGGAGCTGGCGCTGTACCTGGATACCCACCGGGACGATGCGGAAGCTTTGGAGCTCTACCGCCGCTACCAGCAGCTGCTCCATGACAAACGGATGGAATATGTCCGCAAGCACGGCCCTTTGAGCCACCGGGATCAGACTGCCGCCCCGGAATACGAATGGCTGAATGACCCATGGCCCTGGGAATACAGCGGCAATCAGGAGGTATGACCATGTTTTCTTATGAAAAGAAGCTGCAATACCCTGTGAAAATCAAAAATCCCAATCCAAATCTTGCAAAAATCATTCTGACACAGTACGGCGGCCCAGACGGCGAATTGGGCGCCAGCCTGCGTTATTTGTCCCAGCGCTATTCCATGCCCTTTGACGAATTAAAGGGCTTGTTAACTGACATTGGAACGGAGGAATTGGGCCACCTGGAAATGATTGGGGCCATTGTGCATCAGCTGACCCGGAATTTGAAGGGAAATCAGATGAAGGACCCGGCGTTTGCGCCCTATTTTGTGGATCACACCGTTGGGGTCTATCCTGCCTCAGCGGCGGGAACGCCCTGGAGTGCGGCCACCATGCAGGTGAAGGGCGACCCCATTACCGATTTGGTGGAGAACATGGCAGCGGAGCAGAAAGCCCGCACTACCTACGACAACATCCTTCGCATCAGCGACGACCCGGATGTGAACGATGTCATCAAGTTCCTCCGGGAGCGGGAGGTTGTCCATTTCCAGCGTTTTGGCGAAGCAGTACAGCTGCTGCGGGATAAGCTGAACCAGAAAAATGTGTACTATATGAATCCGGCTGTGGATATCTAAGGAAGCTTTGATTAACTCGGCAAGAGCTGGTGGCGAGGGATTTTGACTCAGCTGAAAGTTCTGAAATTGAGGGAATACTTTGTGTATTTCCCAATTTCAGAACTGCACGGATGAGGCAAAAGACCCGCCATCCAGCCGCAGACGATTTATTCAGAGATTCCCTAATAAATTGGGTTAAAATGTTGGGGTCAGGCGGTGAGCTTGGCCCCGTTGTCATAAAAGTGTGAACGAAATAATTTCTGATGTAGGATCGTCAATCCTTCCATTTTTCGATGAGATTCCGAATTTGCGAGGTCAGCTTGGCGTTTTCCTTGTTGGTTCTGCCTCTGCGGCCCTTGACCAGGGCCAGCAGTTCTTCCGCTGCCGCCAACAGATCTGCGTATACCGCCTGGGCACGGGCAGTCCCCTTCATGATTTGCTCCCGACTGATGGGTTTTGATTCGGTATATACGGTCATCCGATCTGTGAGAAGGTCGTATTCGGTACCGCTGTACGGTGCTTCAGCATGGTATCCCATACCGGTGAGCAGCTCCTGGAAGGATTTGCAGGCATCATCGTCCCCGTGATTTATATAAACCGTCCTCGGCTTCTCCCGAAATCCCTGCAGCCAGTTTACCAGACCGTCCCGGTCAGCGTGGCCAGAGGTTCCGTGCAGCGACGCAATCTCCGCGTGCACTGCAATATCCTCGCCAAAGAGCCGTACTGTCTTTGCCCCGTCTTGCAGTCGCCGTCCCAGAGAGTTCTCTGCCTGATAGCCTACAAAGAGTATCATGCTCTCCTGACGCCAGAGATTGTGCTTCAAATGATGGCGAATCCGACCTGCTTCACACATACCACTGGCAGAAAGAATGACCTTGGGCTGATGATTCTCATTGATCAGCTTGGAATCCTCCGGTGTCACTGAAAGGCAAAGTCCGTCAAACCAAAGTGGATTGATGCCCTGCCTGACCAGTGCCGTAGTCTGTTCATCCAGACAATTCAGGTCACATTGGAGAAAAACCGCCGTCGCTTCCACCGCCAGGGGGGAGTCCACATATACAGGGAAGCCCTCGTGGCCGCGCACGAGCCCGTTTTGCTTGATTTCGCGGATAGCATACAGCATCTCCTGAGTTCTGCCCACCGCAAAGGAAGGAATGATCACACTGCCGCCCCGGTCAAATGCCCGCTGGATGCATTCTGCCAACTCCGTCACCACATTCCCTGGGCGCTCATGGAGTCGGTTTCCATAGGTGGATTCGATGACCAGATAGTCCGTTTCCTCCACCTTCTGTGGATCGTTGATGATGGGCTGGTTGAGGTTGCCCACATCCCCGGAAAAGACGATTTTTCTCGTTTGGTCTCCTTCGGCCAGCCATAATTCGATGCACGCAGACCCCAGAAGATGCCCGATATCCGTGAAACGTACCACAACGCCCTCTGCCACCCGAAGGATATCCCCATACCCGCAGGGGCGAAACTGGCCGATGGCACCCAAGGCATCCTGCAGGTCATACACTGGCCTCACCGCCGACTCACCGGCCCGTTCTGCCTTTCTGGTACGCCATTCCGCTTCGGACATCTGGATGTGAGCAGAGTCTCTGAGCATGATATTACACAGGTTTGAGGTCTCCCTTGTTGCGTAGATTTGACCACGGAAACCATCTTTATAGAGTTTGGGCAGCATACCAGAGTGGTCAATATGGGCATGTGTCAGAAATACGGCCTCAATGGCTCCTGGATGAACCGGAAGAGGAACGTTTTCAAAGACATCTACCCCCTGCTCCATGCCGCAGTCAACCAGATACTGTCTTCCTCCAACTTCCAGCAGAGTACAGCTTCCGGTTACTTCGTGGGTTGCGCCGATAAACTGTATTTTCATAGTATCTCCTCGCCTTGACTTTTGTGTATGGTGCCTCTTATACCTTTCTCTCGGTAAGGCTGCGGGCCAGGAAAATGAGATCGTCGGCATCCTCAAAAACGGCCAGGCGCTCAATGGCGGCATCGGTGTATTTTTGCACCAATTGCTCACACTTTTCCAAACCGTAAAGTCGGACAAAGGTATTCTTATCCGCGTCGTGCCCCGTGGCCTTGCCCAGCTCACCGGCATCGCCGATCACATCCAGCATATCATCCCGGATTTGGAAGGCAAGACCCAGGCAACCTGCAAATCCGGCAGCGGCTTCAAGCTGCGCTTCGCTTCCACCACCGGCAATGGCACCCAAAACGCAGGCGGCATTGATCAGCGCGCCTGTTTTTCGGCTCTGGATGTCCAGTACCTCCTGCTCCGTGCACTGGCGCTGCTCGCTGAGCATATCCAGCACCTGGCCGCCTACCATTCCGAGAGAGCCTGCATTTTCGGACAGAACCCCAATTGCCAGTGCCATATCCCCGGGCCTGGGCAGCTGAGCCGAGGCTGCCAGGGCAAAGGCATCCGTCAGAAGGGCATCCCCGGCCAGTACCGCCATGGCTTCGCCGTAGACCTTGTGATTGGTCAGGCGGCCCCGGCGGTAGTCATCATTGTCCATGCAGGGCAGGTCGTCGTGAATCAGGCTGTAAGTGTGAATCATTTCAATGGCACCGGCAAAGGGAGCGGCATTTTTCCAGTCTCCCCCGCACAGGCGGCAGAACTCAAAAGCAAAGATGGGCCGCAGCCGTTTTCCCCCGGCAAGGAGGCTATATTTCATGGCTTCAAACAATGCTTTTTGTGGCTCTGAATCAAAGCGGCTATAAAAGTCTGACAGGTATTTCTCGATGTATTGCCGGTATTCCCGGAAGCACTCACTGCTCATCGGTGAAATCCTCCTCCACGGGGCTGCCATCCGGGGCGGTCATGATTTTTTTCACTTGAAGCTCCGCGTCATCCAGGAGCTTTCCGCAGCGCCGAATCAATTCGGTTCCCTCCTGGAACATGCGCAGGGATTCTTCCAGCTCCACATCTCCCTTTTCCATGGCCCGGACAATCTGCTCCAGGCGCTGCATGGATGATTCAAAGGTCTGATTATTGGCGTTCATATGGTATCCTCCTTTACATCCGACACCACAGCGGTGATGCTGCCATCGGACAATGTGACCCGGACTTCTCTGCCAGGTGCGGTTTGCTTGATGGAACGAAGAATGGTTCCGTCATCAGAATTCACAATGGAATAGCCTCTTGTGAGCACTTTTAAGGGGCTCATGGCATCCAGCTTTGCCGTGCAGGAGATGAAACGCTGTTTTTTGCGCTGTACCTGCTGGGTCTGGGCGGCGATCATACGGGTTTTCAGATGTTCCAGATTCTTCTGCAGCTGTTCCAAATAGCCCGTAGGACTGGACAGCGCCGGAGCGTGGGACAGCACATTCAGCCGCTGGCGGGCACCTTTCAATTGCCGTGACAGGGCGCCTGCCATAGAAGAAGCGGCGGAATCCATGCTCTGCAGCAGTGATGCCTGGTCGGGCACTGCCAGCTCTGCGGCGTTGGAAGGCGTGGCTGCCCGCAGGTCGGCTACATAGTCCGAAATGGTCACATCCGGCTCATGGCCAACGGCGGAAATGATGGGAATCTGGGATTCATAAATGGCATAGGCCACCCGCTCGTCATTAAATGCCCACAAATCTTCGATGGAACCGCCGCCCCGGCCCACAATCAACAGGTCGGCCAGGCGGTAGTAATTGGCATATCGAATGGCGGCGGCAATCTCCCCCGGCGCTTCCACGCCCTGTACCCGCACGGGAAGCAGGCGAACCTGGGTCAGCGGATACCGCTTGTTCAGAATCCGAAGCATGTCGTGAATAGCGGCACCGGCGGAGCTGGTGATGATTCCGATGGTGCCGGGGAAAGGCGGCAGCGGTTTTTTGTGGGCCGGATCAAATAGCCCCTGAGCGGCCAGCTTGGCTTTCAGCTGCTCGAAAGCGGCGTAGAGATCCCCTACCCCGTCCACGGTCATGGAGCTGCAATAGAGCTGGAAAGCGCCGTCCCTGGGATAGACGGTGATGCGCCCCATGGCAATGACCTTCATGCCGTTTTCCGGCCGAAACCGCAGCCGGGCGGCACTGGTTTTGAACATCACGCATTTCAGAGCCGCGTTTTCATCCTTCAAGGTGAAGTAATGATGGCCGGAGGGGTACATTTTGTAGTTGCTGATCTCGCCCCGAACGGCCACCTGATTCAAAAGTCGATCCTCGTCCATCCGGCTGCGGATGTACTCGTTGATTTGGGTAATGGATAAAACCTGCTGCTGCATATTATCCCTCCGTGATCCGATGGGCCAGTATCGCCACGCCCATGGCGTTGTCTGTGGAATATTGAGGCTGGGCGAAAATGGGGCTAAGAGGCTGCATCACCTGGCGCAGCATGGAATTGGAGGCCACCCCGCCGGAGAACACCACCGGCAGTCCGGGGAATTGCTTCAGCGCCTGTTCCGTGGCGCGATATACTGCCCCGGCCACACAGCGAAGGGCAAAGGCCGCGGTTTCCTGGGGATTTGAATGCCGTTCCTGGAACTGCTGCACCTTGTTCTGCACCCCGGAAAGGGAGAAGCTGCATCCGTCGCATTTCACACGGAACACATCCCGGAGCTCTGCTTGACGGCTCAATTCATCCAGCTGCTTCCCCGATGGAAAGGACAGCCCCAAAAGCTGACCGGTGCGGTCAATCAACTGACCGGCGGAGATGTCCGTGGTGCCGCCCAGCTTGGTGCAGGTTACGTTCTTCCCCTCAGGCTCTACAAGCAGCAGCTCCGTGGTGCCCCCGGACAGATGCCAGGCAAGATGTGGCCCATCCATGATATCCAGCCTTCCGGCGCTCCATAAGGATGCGGCAATATGTCCCTGTTGGTGGGAAACCTCCACCAATGGGACGCCGATTACATCCGCCAGAAGCTTTGCGTGGGACACCCCAACCAGAAAGCAGGGCATATAGCTCCCTTCCACCGCTCTGGGGCGGGTGCTGACGCCGACGGCACCGATGTTTTTCGCCTGAATATCGGAAAACAGCCTGCCGGAAAGCTCCGGCAGGCTTTTGATGTGGGCGAATACAGCATCGGACTGGCGCAGACCCAGCTCCCCAAGCTTTACCGGCAGGAGCTTTGAGCAATTGATACCGCCTGTTCCATCGAAAAAGGCGATGGAGGTGGTGTAGTTGCTGGTATCGATTCCGATGACATTCATGCTTTTTCCTCTGTGTTCACGGGGGGAAGGCTGCGGGCGAAGGAGCCCAGGATGCCATTGACGAAGGAGCCGGTGTCATCGCCGTCGTATTTCTTGGCAAGTCGGACAGCCTCGGAAATGGCCACGCCGGTGGGCACATCCTCCATATACAGAATTTCAAAAATGGCAAGCTGCATCACGCAGCGGGTCAGCCGGGAAATTCGGGAGACATCCCAACCAATGGAGAATTTTCTGATTTGGTCATTGAGCTCCTGCGCCCGGTTGGCAACGCCGGTAACCACGGTGTCCAGATAGCGTACCTGGGCACCGCTGGGGCGGTCGGAATAGATGTCATTCTCCTGGGCAAGCTTCTGGTAGTATTCCTTGTCCAGCCTGGCGTTTACGATCTGCTCCGGCTCCTCGCCGGTGAATTCCCGGCCATAAATCAAATGTACTGCCAGTTCTCTGGCATTTGCTCTTGTCATACTGCCGCCTTTACTTGCGGACGATGCCGCAGACATTTACATTGACGGAAGTGACCTTTACACCGGTCATGGATTCCACTGCATTAACAACGGCAGCCTGAACGGCACCGGCGGTATCCACAACGCTCTGACCATAGAAAATAGAAATATTGCAGTCGATGGTCAGGCTATTGTCTTCAGCAATGAGAATCTTGATGCCCTTGCCCCAGTTCTTATTGATGAGGTCGGCAATATCCGCGCCGGGCTTGGTGATGATGCCAACAACACCCTCCACATCCGCAACCGCGTGGGCAGCGATGGTGGAGACAACATCCTCAGAAATCATTACGGAGCCATTCTCCTGCTCCTGGGTGATATACTGCTTATACTCAGCCATAATTGGTTCCTCCTATTTCGTTGCCATTGGGTCATGATGGCACACTTTTACTTATTGTATCACAATTCCAGAAAAATACAACTGTTTTCTGCGATACCGGGTAAAAATGGAAAAAGAGAAGAACACAGAAAAAAGGGGACATTGCCTGCCCCCTTCCCTGTTGATTATTGTACTTCCACCACGCGAATGTCTTTCAGGCCATAATCGGATTGGGACATCACCACATCGGCGATGACGGCCACATCGGCAGATTGGAGCCCACCATCCGGCGAGGAAACAGCCACGGAGATTCCTTCCGAGGTCATGTAGGCCACGCAGTCCTGATAGCCTTTGGCGATGATCAGGCTTTCAATCTGGGCTTCGCTGAGGGCTGTCTGAACAATGTCCTCCAAATCCATGGCAGATTCGGCTGCTTTGTCGGTTTCGCTGTAGGTCATGGCCTCCTGAAGCATATTCACTGCGTTGTCCCTGGCTTGCTGGCGGGAGAGGCGAACGGCGGAAAAGTAATCCGAGGCGGTGGTGCTCAATTCCTCCCCTGCGGTGATGGCGGCCACATCCTCCGTCAGAAGCAGGCCGTCCTCGGACATGACCTTTTCATAGTCCAGGGTATCGGACAGACTGGCCACATCGTCCTGCTCTGTATACAGCCAGTTGACATAAATCCCCGCACAGACCGTAACCAACACGGCAGCGGCAACCAGGTTTTTCTTCCACACTTTCATCATTGATATCCTCCATTCATTTCATTTTCAAAACGGTTATTTTGTGGTATCCCAGCCCGGTGGCGTTGGAGACGGCCTCCGTGATGGCAAGCTTTACGGCGCTGTTCTCCGCCCCTTGGCATAGTACCACTGCCCCAAGATAGGTTGGTGGGTCAATTTGCCGCAGCAGGCCGACTTGATTCCGGCTGCTGTCGGTGAGGATCACGGTGTCCGTCCGGCAGGTTTCGGAATGGTCGTCGGAGGTGGTATCGTCGTTTGTCTGGTACACCCGTTTTTCGCCGGTGGCTTGGGTGAGAAGCACCTGCACCTTCCCTGCCCCCTCTAACTGACTGAGCAGAGCGGAAAGCTGTTCCTGCAGCGTTGCGGCTTCCTTCGTTTCTTCAACCGACTGCTGCACCGGCTGCTGGGTGGTTTTTGTACCTGTGGGCAAAAGCATGAGCAGAACGCCAACCAGAAGGATCAGGAAACAATACTTGTATTTTGCGAAGAATTGCCGGAAAAATGGGGCTGCTGTCTGATCCATGTCTGATGCTCCTTTGGTATGCCAAGTTCATCCGCAAGCAGTCTGCTGAGCGTTGCTTCGATATCCGCATCAAAGACGCCGCGTACAGTGACCGCCGACGGGGCCGGAGGGTAAGCGGTATCCAGTTCAAACTCCACCTCCACCTCTGCTCCAATGGCTCTGGCTTCTTTCAAGATATATGCTTCGCACTCCTGCCGTATGATAGAAGCGATGGAACGAATGCGAATATTCTCCCCATGGGCAGCCGCCGCTTCTGCCTGGGTCTGGTAGCTGCTGCCCAATTGGGAAAGCTCAGGAATGGAAAGGGACAACAGAGGACGAATCAGAACGCTGGCAAAAAAGATGCTGCAAACCAGTCGAATCGACTGCTTGAAGCCGCTTTTCTCGGATAAATCCAGAAGAATTCCAACAATCAAAGCTCCGCAGATCAGAGAAAGGGCATACTGTCGAAGCGCCTCCACTACCCTGCTCCTTTCAAAAAACACACGGCCGAAATGACGGACAAAGCGCACATGGTTGCGGTCATTCCCAGCAGAAGCCCCATGGCGGTGCAAAAATCCTCCGTCAGTTCTGTCAACTTCTTGCTGCCAACGATTGCACAAAGGGCTGAGGTGCCTTTCATAACCAGATAATGGGTCCCAATTTGTACAAAAGGAGCCAGAAAAATAGCCAAGAAGGCAAAGATGCCATATAGTCCAATGGTGTTTTTTACCAGCCCGGCACTGAGCAGCAGCGCCTCTGACGCGTCCGCCAGATTCTTTCCAATGACAGGTACTGCGGTGGAGATGGCCGCCTTTGCCGCCTTCACCGCGGTTTTATCAGCCGTCCCTGTGACAGCGCCGGTGATGCTCATATAGGTGAGGAAAAAGGTGAGCACCGTTTTGAGGAACCAGGCAGAGAGCTTTTTCAGCTGATCCCGGATGTTTTTCAGCGCCTGCTCCCCTACTGCACAATTTGCTATGGCAGCAGCCAGGAAGAAATAGACCCCAGGCACCAGAACACGACGGAGCGCATTGGTCAGAAATGCGGTGAATACAGATGTTCCGACGCACAGGGCTGTGGCGGAGGTGATATCCCCCTGGGCCGAGGATGCCGCCGCAATGACGGGAAGAAAGAGCTTGGTATACTGGCTGATTTCCGTGACGGTTTCCACCGCCAGACCGATGAGAGCCCTGGAATTTTGGAGCATCAAGGATGCAATGCAGACGGCTCCCACAATCTCCGCTGTTTTTGGTGAACAGCCAGCGGATTGCAAAATGGAAACCAGCAGTACACAGCAGAAGACGGAAACCCCTGTTTTGAAGGCCTGCTTCAGCGCTGGAAAGGCGGAAGGAAGCACCTTTTGGAGCATGGATATCAATCCTTCCCCGAAGGAAGAGCCCTCTTCGGGCATCAGAGCATCAGCAGACGCAGGCACCTCCGGCGGTGTCAGCTCCTGGGCACAAACCGGGGTTGAAAGGGCCGTCACGAGGGCAAGCAGAAAAAGAAAGGAAAGAAAGCGCCTCATACGTCTCCTAGAATTTGAAGAAACAAATCTGTCAGTGAAGAGAATACCGGAATGGATAGGTAGAGAATGGCTGCGTTTGAAAGAAAGCGGAGCCCCTTCCCCAAGGAGGAGTTCCCGGCGTCGTTGCAGACGGAGGCGGCAATCTCACCCGTCATGCCGATGCCAAAGACCTTGATCAGGGTCAGGAGCAAATCGCTGCTCAGATTCCCAAGGGATTCCAATTCCCCCAGGAAGCTAATTACCGGCTCTAACAGTCTTGCAGCAGCGATGGTGACCATGGCGGAGGCGGCAACGGTGACCAGGATGGAATAGTCCCGGTTCTGGCGTTCCAGAGCCAGGATCAGGATGGTGCTGACCAGAGCGGCACCGACGGTTTTCCAGAATACATCCATCAGAATTGAAACAGGGTTTTCACCAGGTTAAATAACTCCGCAATCTTCTGGGCAAGCATCATCAGCACAACGACCAGCCCGGCAAGGGTGGTCATGGTGGCCTGCTCGTCCCGCCCGGACCGGGAGAGAACCTGGTTCAGAATGGAGACGATGATGCCGATGGCGGCAATCTTAAAAATGAGATCAATTTCCATAGTCAAATCAACAATATCACCAGAGCCGCACCGGCACACAGACCCAAAATCCGATAGCTTCGGAGGCGGGTATCCCGGTCCGATTGCAGCAGCTTCAGCTCCTGACCGCAAAGCTCCCGGACAGAGGTCAGTTCTTTGAGCTGGCCTGATAAATCAAATCGCCCCAAAGATTGCCCCAGCAGCAAAAGCATCCTTCGCAGCCTGGGAAAGGTGAGCGCGTTTTCCCGAAGCACCGCCTCCATGCAGCTTTGAACATCCGGCAGCACCTGCCTGTCCAGTTGTTCGGCAAGACCATCAAACACAGCTCTCAGAACCCCCTTGGTGCTTCCGGCAGTGTGGCGAATCAGCTCCGAAAGCGGGGTCAGCTGAAACGGCAGTTCCCAAAGCATCTCATCCAGAATTCTGCAAAGCTGGGTCAGCATGGCCTCCTCCTGCTTTTGATGGAGGGTTATGGAAAGCCCAAATCCCCCGCAGCTGCCAACAATCAGCATGGCACCAATCCACTTGTAGCTCATGGGTAGATTTCCTCCAAATGAAAGGATTTGTCCTGTTCAAGAATCAAAAAGGTGTCAAAAATCCGACTCTCCCGTAGGGGAGCGTATACATTTCGGCGTCGAAAATCGGACATACCGGCGGCGTGGGCGGTGGCGATCAGCCGTACCCCGCAGCCGGCGGCGTGAATCAGTGCCTGACAATCCTCTTGAGCGGTGATTTCGTCTACGGCAATGCAGTCCGGCCCCATGGTGCGAAGAACGGTCTCAATCCCCTGGCATTTGGGACAGCCAAGGAGAATATCCATCCTTTTGCCGGTGGGAAACCCGGGAGGGAAAAGCTCCTGCCGTTCATCCACCACGGCAACGGTATCCTCTTGCGCAATCATTCTGGAAATATCCCGCAGCAGCGTTGTCTTTCCCCAGCCGGGGGCTCCCAGAATCAGCATGGCCTGCCCCCGAAAATGGATGCGCCGGGCCAGTCCGGGATAATCCCTTGCAATTCGGATGCAGAGGGAGCTGATGGTTCGTATCCCTGTCAGCTTCCCATCCTTCACAATCGCCTCCCCGCAAAGGCCGATTCGGTGCCCTCCCGGTGCCGTTATGTACCCCCGGGAAATGGTAGCGGCGGCCCAGGGAGAATAGCGGCTGGCCATATTGACGCAGTGGTTCAAATCCTCCTGACTGACGGTTTCCGTGCCCCATTTGCTTCCCGTGCCCAGCACCAGCTCCGGCGGACGGCCGCAGCGCAGCCGCAATTCCTCCAGCTCCGCTTCATAGGGTGCCGCCTGAGTGCGAAGCCACTGGGGCAGAATCGAGAGCAGCTCCTTCCATGCACAAATCATTCGCATCACTCCTGCATGAAGCCTATGCGCTGTCCCCTGCTCTAATGCGATAAATATTTGGACAAAAAAAGAATGGCCTTTCCGCAGAAAAGCCATTGCTTTTTGAAATTAGTCGATTTCTTCGGGGACGGCGGTGTCCTCCAATTCGTCGAAATTCATCTGGGACTCTCCGCCCTTCATGGATGCCCACTGTTCCCTGGTGACCAGGATGGCTCTTGGCTTGGAGCCCTGGAAGGGGCCCACAATGCCCTTTTCTTCCATCTCGTCCACAATTCTTGCGGCACGGGCATAGCCAAGCTTCAATCGGCGCTGGAGCATGGAGACGGAGGCCTGACCGGTTTCCAGAATCACATCCACGGCGGCGGGGAGCATTTCGTCCCCCTCCAATTCCTCGTCGGAGGGTTCCGGGTCAATGGCAGCAGTCTTACCGCTCTTGCCGGTCTGCTGGGCTTTCTTTTCGATTTCCTCCAGAACCTGCTGGTTGTAGTCTGCGGAATAATTATCCTTGACGAAGCTGGCAACAGCCTCCACTTCTCCGTCTGTAACAAAGCAGCCCTGCACCCGCAGGGGCTTTCCAATGCCGATGGGGGCATACAGCATGTCGCCCTTGCCCACCAGCTTTTCAGCACCCTGGGTATCCAGGATGATTCTCGACTCCATGGCGGAGGCAACGGAGAAGGCGATCCGGGAGGGAATATTTGCCTTCATCAGGCCGGTGATCACGTCCGCAGAGGGACGCTGGGTGGCAATGATCAGGTGCATTCCGGCGGCACGACCCATCTGGGCAATGCGGCAGATGGAGTCCTCCACCTCCTTGGCGGCTACCAGCATCAAGTCGGCCAGCTCATCGATGATGATGACCACCTGGGGCAGCTTCTGGCCGTCCTCCTCCTGGGTGATGATGGCATTATAGGATTCCAGATCGCGCACGCCCACATCGGACATCAGCTTGTACCGGCGCAGCATTTCCGTCACTGCCCACTGAAGAGAGCCAGCGGCCTTTTTCGGGTCGGTGACCACAGGAATCAGCAGATGAGGAATGCCGTTGTAAATGCCCAGCTCCACCATTTTGGGATCCACCATGATGAGCTTCACATCCTCGGGGCCGGACTTGTAGAGCAGGCTGATGATGATGGAGTTCATGCACACGGATTTACCGGAACCAGTGGTGCCTGCAATCAGCATATGGGGCATTTTGGAAATGTTGCCCACAATACAGGAGCCGCCGATGTCCTTGCCCACGGCGAAGGAGGACTTGGATTTGGACTTGGCAAATTCCGGCGAATCAATGACCTCCCGCAGAGATACGGTGGTCACCGCACGGTTGGGCACCTCAATGCCCACAATGGAGATTTTTCCGGGCACGGCGGCAATCCGAACGCCGGAGGCACCCAAGCTCAGTGCGATGTCATCGGCACAGTTGGTCAGCTTATTCAGCCGGACACCCTTGTCCAGCTCCACCTCATAACGGGTGACACTGGGGCCCCGGGTCACATTGATGATATGGGCATCGATGTGGAAGCTGGCCAGGGTTTCATTGAGCCGACGGGAGTTTTCCCGCATTTCGTCGGTGCCATCGGCACTGCCGCCTGTGGGACGCTTCAAAAGGCTGATGGGCGGGAAGGAATAGGCCGCCTGGGGAGCGGCACTCCCCTGTTGGATTTCCATGGCAACCTGTTGGGCAGATTCCCGGGCATCCTTGGAGGAAACCTTTCCGGGCACCTCCTCCGCCGCCGCGGGAGCAGAGGGCTGCTTCACCGGCTTGGGAGCAGGGGCGCTCTTGGGCGCAGGAGCCGGTTCCTGCTTGGGGGACTGAATGGGCAATTCCTCTTCCAGCTTGGGCATCCGAAGGGGAATGTCATCAAAATCGTCGTCCGCATCATGATCCACCATCACGCCTGTCTTGACAGCAGCGGTGTGGCTGTTTGTGGCGGCAAAGAGCGGAGATTCAATATCCAAATCAATGGTGGACATCATCCCGGCGGCCTTCGCAGGCGTACTGCCAGAGGACTGCACAGGAGCGTTCTGCACCGGGGCGGACACAGGCTGATTTCGGATGGGTGCCGGAGGCTTGGGTACAGGCTCAGAAACAGGAGCGGGCTTTTTCACCTTTTGGGAATTTTGGGAAGGCGGAAGCTCCACGGGATGGGCTGGCTCCTGCTCCATCAGCGTCCGCTGGTATTCCAGCTCCTGCTGACGGCGCTTACGCTTGTTCTCAATTTGCTTGTTGGCGATGTGATTGACCACCTTGGCGGCGGGCTCCACATAAATCTGCTGCTGTTCCTCATCCTCCCAATCGTCCTTGGGGCGGTTGATGATGGCGCGAATGATGCTGGGCACAGTGATGTCCAGAGCACCCAGCAGCGTCAGTACGGCCGTAATTCCGATGAGAATATAGGATACCGTGGTTCCACAGGCCCAGCGCAGCAGAACAGCCAGTCCGCCGCAGAGGACACCGCCGCTTCTCCCTTCAATTCCGCTGAGATACAAATCCGGGAACAACGCCAACCCACTGGCAATCCCTTGGGTCTGCACGGCAAGATGGTAGATGCAGCCGCAGAAAAACACAAAGGCCACGGTGCAGACACTGCGCATGGTTACTGCAGATTTTCTGCCGAAGGTATTGATGATGAACAGATACAAAAGAGCAGGAACAGAAAAATAGAACCCAGCCTTTCCGATGAGGCCGGTCAAAAGATCGTTCATGGCCTTCAGCAGCAGGCCGTCAGGCTTGATGCAAATGACCAGAAACAGAACAAACAGAATAAAACTCACAATCGCAATGACAGTGGTAGGTGGGATCCGGCTGTCATACTCGGTTCTGACCTTGGGATTTTTGGAAGCTGCCTTGGCACTTTTTTCGGCTGCTTTGCTGTTTTTGGAGCTGGCAGCCTTTTTCTTGGAGGTGGAACCGGCTGTGTTTTTTCCTGTTTGCGTGGTCTTCTTTTTTGCCATTGAATGAATTCTCCTTATGCCATGAGGTTCAGAATAAATGCAAACAGCGCAATGCCCCAGCAGTAATAGGAAAAGAAGTGGAAGCCAATGCCGGAGGCCAATGCCCGCATGATTCTGATTGCCAGCGTTGCGCTGACGAATGCGACGACTGCCGCAAGGATGTATATCACCACCCACTGGAAGGTGAGCAGCCCAAGGCCCGTCTGGAACAGGCCAAGAATATCATAAACGATCATCCCCAAAAGATAAGCCATGCTCATCATCAGGGTCATATTCAGCGCGTAGCTTCGATCTACGCCGCAAATGGAACCGGCGGAAACCGACACACCCACGCCGGACAGGCCGGGAAGAACCGACATACTGCCCCCCAGACCCATCAAAAGCCCCTCCACCCGGGAAAGAGAACGGGCATCCTTGTTGCTTCCGGGCAGGAACTGAGGGACGTACAAAATAATGCCATTGAGAAACAGCAGCGCCGAAACAGCCAACAGACTGAAAGACACTTGACTGAGCCGCCCATAAAACAGCAGTACCACAATCACGGGAAGCATCATGGTGATGAGAAATCGGGAATCCATCAGACTGCGGATATCCAGCGGGCGCTTGCGCTTCTTTTTGGGAATCCGCGCCAATCGCCTGGCTCTGGACATTTTCACAAGCTGCATCTGACAGGATAGATAAATCGCAGCCAGCACAGCAAAATGAATCAACAGGACGGGCAGACCACTGATCTTTTCCGCCCCCAAAACCTTCAGCAGCAAAATACGGTGTGCACGCTCAGAAACAGGCAGAATCTCTGTCAAACCGGAAATGAAGCCGAAAATCAGGTGCTCAAAGGCGTTTAGTTCCATGCCTGTCCTCTCCTTTACAAAATTTTTCAATCTATTATAGCACAGTCGGCAGGATAATTCCAGCCTTTTTTCAAAAATTCTTTCGCATTGTTCCGGTGTATCCGCAAAAAATGGAATGGGAGCGGTTATTGGCCGCCCCCTGCTGTAGATTAGCGCTTTTCCTTCCCCTTTTCCTCGGGCTTTTTCCGGTGCTCCCCTTTTGGCCGGTCAATCATTTTGTGCAGTGCCGCCAGGGCATCGCTTAACCCGCCCAGCCGGTCAATCAGCCCGGAAGCCACCGCTTCCTTGCCATACAAAATCGTCCCCACATCGGTGGCCATTTCCCCGGTAGCCATCATATAATCCTCAAAAGCCTGACGGGAAATTTTGGAATTGGCGGTGACGAAGTCGGTGATCTGCTCCTGAATCCGTTGGAAGTATCGGAAGGTCTGGGGCGCCCCCACCACCAGCCCTGTCATGCGGACGGGATGCACCGTCATGCTGGCTGTGGGAGTGATGAAGGAGCGCTTGGTGCAGACGGCCAGCGGAATGCCAATGGAATGCCCTCCCCCCAGCACCAAGGAAACCGTAGGTTTTTTCATTCCCGCAATCATTTCCGCAATGGCAAGTCCCGCCTCGATGTCTCCGCCCACGGTGTTCAGCAGGAGCAGCAGTCCGTCGATCTCGTCACTTTCCTCAATCCCCGCCAGCAGTGGAAGAATGTGCTCATATTTTGTGGTTTTCACCGTTTCCGGTGCCACCTGATGGCCTTCTATCTGACCGATGATGGTCAATGTGTAGATATTGCTGCCGGCGCTTCTGGTGAGGTCGGAGCCCAAATCCAGGATTTGCTCCCGTTCCTGCTTTCGCATTTCCGCGTTTTTCTGTTCATTCATGCTGATGCCTCCTTTTTGGGTTTATGGTAACCGAAAAAAAGGGGAATATTCACACTTGAAAGCTTCCTGAATCTGTCGTATAATAGCCCCGGTGATCATATGAACGGTAAAACCAACGCAGTCCGCTTGGTGGAGCAGGCTGGCATCCCCTGCCGGGAGGCCTTTTACGAATTTGATGAAAATGACCTCAATGGCATGCATGCCGCCGAGGCTCTCAGGATGCCCCCGGAGCAGGTGTTCAAAACCCTGGTGGCCCGGGGAGAACGGACAGGAATCAATGTGTTTTGCATCCCGGTCTGCTGTGAGCTGGACTTGAAAAAGGCCGCAAAAGCAGCGGGAGACAAAAACATGGAGCTGATTGCCGTGAAGGAGCTGCTGCCCCTCACCGGCTACATCCGGGGCGGCTGCAGCCCGGTGGGCATGAAGAAAAAGTACCCCACCTATCTGGATGAAACCTGTATTCTATGGGAGGAAATCGCAGTATCCGCCGGTGCCAGAGGGCATCAGCTGATTCTGAATCCCGAAGCGCTGGCCCGGCTGGTTTCCGCTGAGCTGGCAGACATCATCGTATAAAAGAAAGGAATCATGAAAATGCAGTACGAATACAAAACCAAGGGCACCTGCTCTCAGAAGATCTTCTTTGACATCGAGGACGGAAAGGTCAAGAATGTCCAGTTCCTGGGCGGCTGCAACGGCAACCTGAAGGGCATCGGCGCTCTGGTGGAGGGCATGAACGTGGAGGATGTGATTTCCCGCCTGGAAGGCACAAAATGCGGCATGAAGTCCACCTCCTGCCCCGACCAGCTGGCCAAGGCGCTGAAAGAGGCAAGGGCACAGGCTTAATTTCATAAAACGTACAATCCCCCCGGAGCAGAATTCCGGGGGGATTTCATCTATGTAGAAATATTGACAGCAGCGAAAAGAATCAATCCACAACGCTGGGGCTGGAGACACGCATGACTTTCTTTTGATAAGCTGCAATGCCGGAAGCCAGCACCTCCATGGCCCGCTCCAAATCCGGCTGCTTCAGCACATAGGCAATGCGCACCTCGTTGATGCCCTTGCCGGGAGTTTCGTAGAAGGGAGCGCCGGGGGCAAACATCACGGTGTCGCCGTTGTCTTCAAACTCCTCCAGCAGCCATCTCTGGAATTTATCAGAATCATCCACCGGCAGGCTGGCCATCACATAGAAAGCGCCCATGGGCTCCTCTACCACAACGCCGGGGATTTTCCGCAGGCCGGAAATAACGGTGTCTCTGCGGCGGCGGTATTCCTCCTTGCTTCTGCGGAAGAATTCGGTATCCACGGAGTACAGCGCAGCGGCACCCAGCTGGTCGATGGTGGCAACGGACAGACGGGACTGGCAGAATTTCAGAATGGCCTGCTGCAGCTCCTTGTTCTTGGTGATGACTGCGCCAACTCGTGCACCACAGGCGGAGAATCGCTTGGAAACGGAGTCGATGATCACCAGATTTTCCTGAATGTCGTCAAACCGGGCCATGGTAGGCACGCCGAACTTGTCATCATAGCAGAATTCCCGGTAGACCTCGTCACAAATGAGGAACAGATCATGCTCCTTGGCAATGTCGGCGATCATCCGCATCTCCTGCTGATCCAGCACAACGCCGGTGGGGTTGCCAGGATTGGTGATGAGGATGGCCCGGGTGTTCCGGGTGATTTGGCTTTCGATCCGTTCCCGCTGGGCATAGCGGTAGCCTTCCCAGGGATTGGTGGGCAGCGCACGGATGACACCACCGGCGGCATGGACGAAGGTGGTGTAGTTGGGATAGTAGGGCTCGGGGATGATGACCTCGGTGTAGGGGTCCAGAATGCTCAGACAGGTCAGCAGCAGAGCCTCGCTGCCGCCGGTGGTAATCAGAACATCGTTGGGCTCCAGGCTGACCCCCAGACCGGCATAGTATTTGCGAACAGCATCAATCAGCAGAGGGTTTCCGGGAGAGGCATCATAGGCCAGGGTCTTCTGGTTGAAATTCCGAATGGTCTCATAGTAAGCAGGGGGCGTTTCCAGGTCGGGCTGGCCGATGTTCAAATGGTAGATTTTTTTGCCGCTTTTTTGAGCTGCCACAGCCAGCGGATGGAATTTCCGCATGGGAGAAGGCTCACAGCGATTGGCGTTGATGGAAATTTGCATAAATTACCTCCGATTGTGAATGAATCATCTGGATTTGTAGGAATTGGTAAGGGTGCGAAGCTCCGGGCTCAGCAGAATCAGGGTCAGCAGATTGGGAATGGCCATGAGTCCATTGAGGATCTCGGCCATTTTCCACACCTGCGGAGTTTTGAGAACAGCCCCCAACATCACCGCGCCGGTTTGGAGCAGGAAAAAAGCAGCTGAAACCTTGGAACCAAGCAAAAACTGGGCGCAGCGGAGCCCATAGAAGCTCCAGCCCAGAATGGTCGCATAGGCAAAGCAGGCTAGAAAAACGGATACAATTGTTTTTCCAAACCGCCCGTAGACGGCAGAAAAAGCGGAAGTGGTCAAATCGGCACCGGCGTCCACGCCGTATGGAATGGGAATGCCGCTGCAAAGAATCACCAAGGCGGTGAGGGTGCAGATCACAAAGGTGTCCAAAAACACCTCCAAAATGCCCATCATTCCCTGTTCGGCAGGGTGCGCCACGTCGGCACCGGCGTGTGCAATGGAGGCGGTGCCCATTCCGGCTTCGTGGGTGAAAATCCCCCGGCTGCAGCCTGTCTGCACTGCTTTCAAAGCCGAACCAATCAAGCCTCCAGTGACGGCCCTGGGCGCAAAGGCTCCCCTTAAGATGCTCAAAAGAGCTCCTGGGAGCAGAGGCGCTTTGACAAATAAAAACAGAACGCAAAGTATTATATAAATGCTGGCTGCGTAGGGAATCAGCAGCTCCGCAATTTTCCCGATGGAGTCGGCTCCCTTCAAAAAGGATAAGCCGACGAGGACAGTGAGCATCAGCCCCATCGCGATGGGAGAAAGATTGGGAGCAATTCCCCGGATGCCGGTGACCATAGCGTTGACCTGGGTCAGGTTTCCAACACCAAAGCTGGCCAGAACGCCGCAGAAGCAGAAGAGGTATGCCATGGGCAGCCAGTGCTTTGACAGGCGGGAGCGAATCATATACATGGTGCCGCCCACAAACTCGCCGTTTTCCGTTTCCCGGAAGCGAACGGCCAGAGCGGCCTCTGCGTACTTCACGGCCATACCGAAGAATGCAAATACAATCATCCAGAAGATGGCCCCCGGCCCGCCCAGGCATATGGCCCCAGCCACGCCCACCAGGTTTCCGGTGCCTACGGTGGCTGCCAGGGCGGTGCACAAGGCTCGAAAAGGAGTTACGCCGTTCCCGCCGGAGGGAGCGCGCTCTGCCAGTCGCCGAACCGCCTGAGGAAAAAGCCGAAGCTGGGCACAGCGGGTGCAGATCGTCAGCCAAACTCCAACTCCAAGAATCAGAACCAGCATGGGGGTGCCCCACAGCAGATCATACAGCCTATTCAGGATATTCGTCATGCATGTCCTCCTAGCATACCACTTTTTGACGGAAACTGCAAGAAAAAAATCTATGATAGCAGAAAAAAGCAGCCCCTCTCGGAGACTGCTTTTGTGGAATGATGCTAAAATTACTCCCAGGTGGCCCAGATTTCCGGGCAGAAACCCACGGTTGCCTGCTTGCCGTTGCGGACGATGGGGGTTTTCATCAGACTGGGATCGTCGAAAACCTTGTCCTCCTTGGCTCTTGCATCATCCATGTACTTCATGTTTGTGATTTCCTGGGACTTGCCGTTCCAGTCAATGAGATTGTCAACGCCGCCCACGGCCCGCACCACGCTGTCGAATTCCTTGGCGGACATACCATAGCGAATCAGGTCAATGGACTGGAATTTGATCCGCCGTTCCTTGAAATAACGCTCCGCCTTTTTTGTGTTGAAGCATTTGCTTTTGCCAAAAATTTGAATGTTCAATATTCTACCTCCATCAGACACAAGCCCTGGGCCGGGGCCAGAAAGCCTGCCTTCTGCCGCTGGGCGGCAAAAAGCAGCGGGATGCTTTCTGGGCTTCGCGCTCCCCTGCCCGCCTCAATCAATGTACCGGCAATAATGCGCATCATGTTGTATAAAAAACCATCCGCTGTGACACTGATGCGGATTTCGTTTCCTTCCCGCACCACGGAAACAGCGCAGACCTCCCGCAGGGTGGATTTTTTCATTTTGGCCCTGGTGCAGAAGGCGGAAAAATCGTGTTCCCCTACCAGCTGCTGCCCGGCCCGGTGCATGGCGTCCACATCCAGCCTTTCCGGGAATTGGGCAACATACCTTCTTTCAAAAACACAGGGAACGTCGCTGTTCCAGATGCGGTAACAGTAGGTTTTCCGCTTGGCATTCAATCTGGCGTGAAAACGGGGCGCTGCTTCCTTGCAGGAATATATGCCGATGTCCTCCGGGAGATACCTGCGAAGCTGAGCCAGAATTTCAGCCGGAGGCATGGTGCTTTCACAGTGAAAGGAAGCAGCCTGGCCCAGCGCGTGGACACCAGCATCTGTCCGCCCGCTGCCGCTTACCTCAATGGGCTCACCCAGAATTCGGCTGAGGGTCTGTTCTAATTTGCCCTGAATGGTATTGTTTTCCCCGGGCAGACGCTGCCAGCCCCGATAGCGGGTGCCGTCATAGCAAAGGTCAAGCCGCAGATTCCTCATATTCCTCCAATTCCTCTCTGGCCTCCCGCTCGGTGTCCGCCGAAAACAGGAACTTGCCGTTTTTGTCATACACCATCACATGTCCGTGAACATAACGCATAGAGAACATTGCCATCAGCCTTTCGTTTGTTGATGGCTGTATTATACTGCAATTTATGTCCAATAAAACGGACAGTTATATAGAAATCTTCTGCTCCAACCAGGAAGACACATCGTGATATACCTCTTCCCGGTTGATTTCGTTGAGAATTTCATGCCGCCCCAAGGGGTAGATCTTGCAGTTTACATCCTGCATTCCGGTCTTTCGGAAGGCATCGGCAGCTTTCAGTACCCCTTTTCCATAGCTTCCCACCGGGTCATCCCCTCCGGCAATAAACAGGACGGGCAAATCCTTTTTCATTGCGGAAAGACTGCTTGGCTCCTGCACGAAGCGGATGCCCCGCAGCAGCTCCCGCATCAAGCCCCCGGTGGGAGTGAAGCCGCAGAGGGGGTGGGCCAGGTATTCGTCGACAATTCGAGAATCCCGGGTCAGCCAGTCATAAGCCGTTCTGGGATGTTCCACCTTCTGATTATAATTTGAGAACACCAGCTTTTCCAGGGCTTTGCTGGGTTTCTGTTCGCCCTGGATTTTGCACACTGCTTCACATGCGGCAATGCCCGTATTCAGGATTGCCCTGGGCTGCCAGCCGGTGCCGCAAATAATTGCCGCAGATATGCCGCTGTCGGGGTATTTGGAAAGAATGGTTCGGGTCATAAAGGAGCCCATGGAGTGGCCAAACAATACATAAGGAAGGTTCGGAAATTCTTGGCGAGTTGTTTGCAACAGTTGGTAGCTATCCTCCACGGCGGTGAACCAGCCGCCGTGGAAATAGCCCTGAATTCCCTTGCCGTTGATGGATTTGCCGTGGCCCATGTGGTCTTCGGCCACCACCACATAGCCCAAACGGTTCAGGTATCGGGCAAAATCATCATAGCGCTCCACAAATTCAGCAATACCGTGGATAATCTGAAGCACCGCAACCGGTGGTTGCTCTGGCATCCAGCGGCAGCCGTGAATCTTCCCTGCCCCCTTGGATTCATAGTAAAAATCCGTTCGCATGGCATCTCACTCCACAACGGTATAATCCGCCTCGGTGATGGCCTGCTTCAGCGCAGCCACATCCGCCGTGCCGGTGACGGTAACGGTTTTGGCTTCCAGGTCAACCACCGCATCCATGGTGCCGGGAACGGCCTTGCAGACCTTCTCCACCCGGGCCTTGCAGTGACCACACATCATTCCTTCTACTTTAATCACGGTTTCCATATTTGTTTCCTCCTTGATAATGATTTCTTCTGATTTGGGACAGGATTCCTTACACGTTGGGGACTGTTCCTGCTTGAAAAAGCGCAGCCGCAGGGCGTTGGTTACCACAAACACCGAGCTGACGCTCATGGCGGCAGCGCCCAGCATGGGACTCAAGCTCATACCAAAAGGCAGATACAATACCCCCGCGGCAATGGGAATGCCCAGGCAATTGTAGAAAAACGCCCAAAAGAGATTCTGCTTGATGTTTCGGATGGTGGCCTTGCTCAGAGCCACGGCGCTGCTGACGGAAGAAAGGGAGCCATTCATCAGCACCACATCCGCTGATTCGATGGCAATGTCCGTGCCTGCCCCAATGGCCATGCCCACATCGGCGGTAACCAGCGCGGGGGCATCGTTGATGCCGTCTCCCACCATCAGAACCTTGTGCCCTTCTGCCTGGAGCTTTTGGATGGCTCCTGCCTTGTCCGTGGGAAGCACATCGGAAATCACATGGGTAATTCCAGCCTCTGCGGCAATGGCTTCAGCGGTTTGCCGGTTGTCTCCCGTGAGCATCACCACATCCAGATGCTTTGCAAGAAGCGCTTCCACGGCAGCCTTGGAATCCGGCTTCAAAATATCCGCAGCGGCAATGCTGCCCAAATACTCTTTGGACTCTGATGCAAAGTGCAGCGGCGTTTTTCCTTGTTTGGCAAGGCTGGAAAGGTCAGGAAGGGGAATCCCCAGCTCCTTCATCAGCCGTTCATTGCCGCCGTAATATCGAACTCCATTCACCAGGGCAGACACGCCTCTACCGGGGAGGGTTTCAAAATCCGTAGGCTGGGGATAGGCATTGCCGCCCATGGAGCGAAGAATCGCTTTTGCAAAAGGATGCTCAGAGCGGCATTCCAGGGCGGCGGCAATCTGCATCAGGCGGCGCTCCCCTGCCCTGCCCGGCAAAATGTCCGTCACAGCGGGGCAGCCGGTGGTGAGGGTGCCGGTCTTGTCCAGAACCACGGTGTCAACCCGGTGCAGATTTTCCAGCGCCTGGGCATTTTTGAACAATACCCCCATCTGAGCGCCCCGACCGGTGCCCACCATGATTGCCACCGGCGTGGCCAGTCCCAGGGCGCAGGGGCAGGAAATTACCAGTACGGAAATGGCATTGGTCAGGCTGAATTCCAGTGAATAGCCCAGAAGCATCCACACCGCAAAGGTTATTGCCGCAATCGCCATCACAACGGGAACGAACACCCCGGCGATTTTGTCCGCCAATCGGGCAATGGGAGCCTTGGAACCTCCGGCCTCCTCCACCATGCGGATGACCTGAGCCAGGGTGGTGTTCTCTCCCACCTGGTCGGCCCGGAATTCCAGATAACCCTCTCGATTCACCGTGGCGGCGGCTACCCGGTCGCCCACAGTCTTTTCCACAGGGACACTTTCCCCGGTCAGGGCGCTTTGATCAATGGAGGCCCGCCCCTTGATGATGGTTCCGTCCACGGGAATGCTCCCGCCGGAGCGGACAATCACCGTGTCTCCCACCTGCACCTGCTCCACTGGAATGTCCTGAACCGTATCTCCCCGGCGGACAGATGCGGTTTTGGGGCTCAAATCCATCAAAGCCCGGATGGCATCGCCGGTTTTTCCCTTGGCCCTGGTTTCCAGGTATTTTCCCAGGGTGATCAGAGTGAGAATCATGGCGGCGGACTCAAAATAGAGGTTCTCGCTGTATTGTGTGACGATATCCCATTCCCCATGCCCCATGGCCCAGGCCATACGGAACAGAGCGGCTACGCCGTAAATCAGTGCGGCCAGGCTTCCCACGGCAATCAGTGAATCCATGTTGGGGCTGCGGTGCCACAGGGCCTTCAATCCCCTGGAATAATACACCCGATTCAAAAAAATCACCGGCAGGGTCAGGAAAAACTGAAGCAGCGCCGCAACCAGCGCATTCTGGGTGCCGTGATACCAGCTTGGAACAGGCAAGCCGATCATATGCCCCATGGTGAAATACATCAAAACCGCCAGGCAGAGAAAAGAACCGATGATGCGGGTCTTCATTTCGGCCAGCAGGTTATTCGCCGGTTCTGACTTTTTCGGCTTCTCTCCCTGGATTGCTGCGTTGTAGCCCGCTGCCTGCACCGCTTTGATGATCTCGGCAGAAACATCCTCCCCGGCGGTGACGACCATCGTCCCTGCCAGCAGGTTTACCTCTGCTTTTTCAACCCCCGGAACCTGACGGGAAACCTTTTCCACCCTGGCTGAACAGGCGGCGCAGGTCATGCCGGTTACGGTAAAACGCAATGTCATGCTTATCCCTTCTTTCTCATTTGTCACGCCACACAGGATATTGACACTCTACGGAACTTGTGGTAATATTCTACCACACATCATTCAAAATGCAAGTATGCACTATTATGTGCCATACTTTCTTTTTGGATACTATGGGAGGTGCCTATGAATACAAATGAGACTTGCCCCGTGGCAGCGACACTGGATTTGATCGGCGGGAAATACAAAGCCCTGATTCTTTGGTACCTGTCCGACGGTCGGCACCGATTTTCCGAGCTACGGAAGATGATTTCCAACGCCACTCCAAAGATGCTGACCCAGCAGCTTCGTGAGCTGGAAGCCCAGCACCTGATTCACCGGGAGGTGTTTCCGGTGGTGCCGCCAAAGGTGGAGTATTCCCTTACAGAAACCGGGCGCAGCCTGATGCCCATCCTCACGGCCATGCGGGATTGGGGCGCGGAATACCTTCGAGGAAAAGAGGTAGAGCCCAACTGCCTGATGATGCGCTCGGAAGCCTCCACCGGCTGCCATTGAATGAAAAGTACGAAAGGATAATGAAGATGAGAGTGAAAATTATTTCCGACAGCACCTGCGACCTTTCCCCTGAGCTGATTCAACAGTATGATATTGGAATTGTTCCTCTGATTGTGATGAAGGATGGTGCGGAATTCCTGGACGGCATTACCATCACCCCTGCCGATATTTTCGCCCATGTGGCTTCCGGCGGCAGCCTGTGCTCCACAGCGGCCAGAGGCGTGGCAGTGTACCAGGAGGAATTTTCCAAATATGCCAAGGATTACGACGGCGTACTCCATGTGAACATTGGCTCTGATTTCTCTTCCAGCTATCAGAACGCCTGCATCGCGGCAGATGATTTTGAGAACGTCCGGGTCATTGACTCCAAGAACCTCTCCACCGGCCACGGCCTGGTGGTTCTGAAGGCCTGGGAGCTTGCCCAGACCGCCAAGGATATGGACGAGCTGAAAGAACAACTGGATGCCTTTGTCCCCCGGGTGGAAGCCAGCTTTGTGCTGGATCGGCTGGAATACATGGTCAAAGGCGGCCGCTGCTCCGGCGCTGCCGCATTGGGCGCCAATCTTCTGAGCCTGAAGCCCTGCATTGAGGTCAAGGACGGAAAAATGGTGGTGGTGAAGAAATACCGGGGCCACATCGAAAAGTGCATGGCCGCTTATGTCAAGGATCGGCTGGCAGACCGGCAGGATCTGGATCCTGATCGGGTTTTTATCACCCACACCGATGTATCCAGGGAGAGCCTGGAGGTCGTGCAGAACGGCGTGGCCCAATACGGCAATTTCAAAACCGTCTACAAAACCGTGGCAGGCTGCACCGTCTCCTGCCACTGCGGCCCGGGCACCATGGGTATCCTCTTTGTAAGAAAGGCATAATCTTTGGATTACAATACCATTATGGATCTGGCCGCGGATTTGGGCTATGAGCTGTCCCTCAGCGGCGCGGAGACCTTTCGGGTGGAGGACAGCATGTCCCGGGTGCTTGCCAGCTATGGCATTGCATCGGAGGTTTTTGCCATTCCCAACTATTTGATTGTCAGCATTCTCACCGAGACAGGCAAGCCCATTACCAGGATGCGCCGCATTGGCTATCATGGCAACAACCTGGACGCAGTGGAGAAGCTGAATGCCCTGAGCCGGGCCATTTGCAGCCAGCACCCGGAACCCGGGCAGGCCATGGAAATGCTGGACAAGGTGCGAAGATCCATCCCGTATTACTCTCTTCCTGTGTATCTTCTGGGGGATTTTCTGGGTGCAGCCGGCTTTGGCGTGCTCTTTGGCTGTGGATTGACGGATATGGCTCTTGCGGGAGTGTGCGGTATTCTGGGAGGCCTGATCAACCGGCTTATGGACAGAATGAAGGTAAATCCCTTCTTTGTGACCATTCTCTCCGCTTTTGTCATGGCCCTTACCGCCTACGGACTGAACGTGAACGGCATCGTGCAGAATGTGGATGGTGTGGTGATTGGAGCGCTGATGATTCTGGTGCCGGGGCTGCTGTTCACCAACGCCATGCGGGACATTATTTACGGCGATACCAATTCCGGCATCACCCGGATCGTTCAGGTGCTGCTCATTGCCATGGGAATGGCACTGGGTACGGCGGTGGCCTGGAATACGGCAGCGCTTCTGTGGCGGGAGCCAATCAATCTGGTTCAGTTGACCCATCCGCTGGTGATCACCTGTCTGGGCTCCCTGGCCGGATGCATCGGCTTTTCTATCCTGTTCAATATCCATGGCCCCGGCGGGATGCTCTGTGCCTTAGGCGGTGTTCTGACCTGGGTGGTTTATGATCTGGCAATGCGGTTCATCGGGAATGAAATGGCTGCCTTTTTCCTGGGCTCCTTCTTCGCTTCCGTGTATGCTGAGTCCATGGCCCGGGTTCGGAAATATCCGGCCATCTCCTATCTGGTGGTTTCCCTGTTCCCCCTGATTCCCGGTGCAGGTATCTACTACACCATGAATTACGCGGTGCACGGCGAAATGGAACGGTTTGCCGCCCAGGGAATGCACACAGCAGCCATTGCCGGTGTGATGGCGGTGGGTGTTCTGCTGGTGACTACCATCGTGCGGCTTTGCTACACCTGGAAGGAAGTATTTCCAACAAAAAAGAGATAATGAATCCCCTGCTTCGCGCAAAATCTGCACGAAACAGGGGATAATTTTATGCGCTTATTGGATTTGATTTGCATAGCGGAAAATTGTTGTTTGCAGAGTACCCTTGGCTCCCCCTCTGGGGGAGCTGCCGAA
>CAMCKD010000003.1 GCA_945875335.1 uncultured Clostridia bacterium
GCACCCCGAAAAGAGCGCGCCGGGAGAGGGTTCTTAGGGGGAGGGCGGCTTTGGCGTCGGGAGTGCGACACTCAGCGCCTCCCCCTAAGCCGACTTCTTTGGTTACTTTCTTGTTCGGCGACAAGAAAGTAACACTACGCAGTCACTAACGAATATGGAACGGTTTCGTTTCATTCAACATCTCCCGAATCGTGACATAGCGGTGTCGTCAGAAAGCCGTCCTAAAAAAGCATAGTTTTAGGCTTAACGGCCTACTACGAATGGCGTGTGCAAACAACAAATTGTCGGGATGCTGAGATAGGAGAATTAACACGAAAAAGAAAGAGGTAACGAATGAACTACATCCGAATCACCAACGAAAACATTGACGCAGAGCACATCTGCTGCGCCATGTCCAACAAGCAGAGCGATGGGAAAAAGCAATGGCTCAGGCAGCGCTTTGAGGAAGGCCTTGTATTTTTCAGAAGCGAGGAACGGGGCAAATGCTTTATTGAGTACATACCGGCGGAAAATGCCTGGGTGCCCATCACAGCGGAAGGGTATCTTTTCATCAACTGCCTGTGGATTGCCGGTTCCATGAAGGGGCACGGCTATTCCAACGATTTGCTGGAGGAATGCCTTCGGGATGCCAGAGCCCAGGGACGGAAGGGGCTGTGCATTCTCTCTTCCGAAAAAAGGAAAAAGGAATTTCTGGCGGATCCCAAATATCTTTCCTATAAGGGCTTTTCCGTGGCGGACACCTCGGAGGCGGGCATCACGCTGATGTATCTTCCCCTGGAACCGGCTGCCCAGGTGCCCAAATTCAAGGATTGCGCCAAGCATCCCAAAATTGACGAAGGTGGCTTTGTCCTGTACTACACCGACCAATGCCCCTTCACCTATTATTGGGTGCCCAGGGTACAGGAGGCGGCAAAGGAGCACGGAATCCCCTTGAAGGTCATCCACATTACCGACAAGGAAACCGCCCAAAACGCCCCTGCCCCGGTCACCACCTACGCACTGTTCCGGGATGGAAAATTCGTGACCCAGGCAATCCAATCGGATAAAAAATTCCTCGCTCTGGCAGGTATCCAGGCATGATGAAGGAAACGATGCTTGCGGCGCTGACCGGGAAAAACGACAAATACGCCTGTGAATTGACGGAGAAAATCATAAAGGAAAGCCGGGAATCGGAGGAATGGTATGATTATTTCCAGGATTTTGTGCCCCTGCTGCGCCATCCCAAATCCCTGGTCAGAAATCGCGCCCTGACCATTCTGGCATCAAACGCCCAATGGGACACGGAAAACCGTTTTGACCAGCTTCTTTCGGAATACCTGAGCCATATTACCGATGAAAAGCCCATCACCGCCAGGGTGTGCATCCAGACCCTTCCAGAGCTGGCCCAGGCGAAGCCCCAGTATATCCCGGTGATTTTACGCGCCCTGGAAGAGGCGGAGCTGTCGAAATACAAAGACAGTATGCGCCCCTTGATTGAAAAGGACATTCAAAAGGTGAGACGGATACTATCCGTCAAGGAGACAGCATGAAGAGAATGGACAAATCATTTTTTCAACAATGGTATGGGTACCAATTTCAGGCTACGCAAAAGGGTGCCCACCGTTGGAGTGCGGCGGACAGCGTCACTTCCCTGCGGATTGCGGCCTCTGTCTTCCTGCTCTTCCCTCCCCTGGGCTCTGTCGGGTTCCTTGCGGTTTACGCCCTCACCGGCCTGACGGACGCACTGGACGGCTGGCTGGCACGTAAAACAGGGACAGCCAGCGATTTCGGCGCCAAGCTGGACAGCATCGCGGATTTGTTCTTTTACGCCGTTTTGCTGCTGCGGCTTTTCCCGGAGCTGAGGCAGCGGCTCCCGGCAGAAATCTGGTATGCCGTGGCGCTCATCATTCTTGTGCGTCTGGCGGCCTATGCCGCTGCGGCAATCAAATATCACCGCTTCGCCTCTCTACATACCTGGCTGAACAAGCTGACCGGCGGTGCGGTTTTCCTGCTGCCCCTGGCGCTGACGGTTTCCACCGGCGTGGGCTACTGCTTTCTCGTTTGTATTCTTGCTTTCGCCGCATCCTTGGAGGAGCTGCTGATTCACCTTTCCCGGAAGGACTACCGCGCTGACCGAAAATCCATCTTTTCTGCAGCTTTCACCACGTCGTAACATGAAAAAGCAGCACAAGCAGACGGGGGAGCATTCCATTTTTGCTCTCCCGTCTGCTTTTCGACTCTGTTTTTCAAAAATAATGCTTTTCTTTTTCCAGATTATAGCGTATGATATGTGTGTCAATCCGATTTCAAATCACAAGGAAACTGCCGATACTCCACAGAACGAACAATCCGCTGCAGCGATATTGTGAAACCGGAAAAATCAAAAAGGAGAAAGATATGAAGAAACTTGCATGTTTATTCCTGGCAATCGTCATGACCGTCACAATGCTCTCTGGCTGTGCAGACCAGAAGACACAGCCCTCCGCAGAACCAGCACCGCAGAACAGTGCGGCAAATACGGGTGAAAAGGAAAAAGTGGTGGTTGCCTGTTGGGGCAATCAGATGTTGGATACCTATACCCAGTATCTGTGTGACCTGTTCCCCCAGGTGGAATTTGAGTTCATCCTGGCCACCAACTCCACCGACTACTATCGCTTCCGTGCGGATCACGACGATATGCCCGACATTCTGACGGTGCGCCGCTTTGCCCTGAAGGACGCAGTGCTGCTGAAGGACTACCTGTATGACCTGAGCAACACCGACCTGGCTTCCACCTATTACGGCTCTTATCTGGACAGCTATACCTATGATGATGGCTCCATCAACTGGCTCCCTACCTGTGCGGAAGTAGACGGTATTATCATCAACAAGACGCTCTTTGACGAGTACAATGTACCCGTTCCCACAGACTACGCCAGCTTCATCTCCGCCTGCGAGGCCTTTGAGGCGGTGGGCATTCGCAGCTTCGTATCCGACTTCGCCGCGGACTACACCTGCATGGAGGTTTTGCAGGGCGCTTCCATTCCCATCCTGCAGAGCATCGAGGGGCGCAAATGGCGTCAGCAGTATGAAAGCGGTGCGACCCATCAGCTTTCCGAGGAGATTTGGCTGCCCGTGTTTGAGAACTTCTTCGATTTCAAGGAGAAGGTCGGTCTGGGCGCTGAGGATGCCGCCTATCCCAACAGAACCCCCAAGGATATGTTCATGGAGGGAAAAGCTGCCATGTTCCGCGGCACCGGCGCGGATGTCATCACCTTCCCCGGCCGCGGCCAGGATGAGGTACTGCTGGTGCCCTATTTCGGTCAAACCGAGCAGGACAACTGGTATCTGACCTATCCCACCTTCCAGATCGCCGCCTCCAACAAGGGCATGGATAACCCTGAGCGCGAAAAGCTGATTCTGGAGATCATGACCGCCATGGTCAATCAGCAGGGTCAGGATCATATCTCCTACGGCAAGAACATGGTGCCCTACAAGAAGGATGTCACCCTGGAGCTGATGCCGGAGATGGATAACCTGAAGCCCTATCTGGAGCAGAACAAGCTGTACATCCGCCTGGCCTCCAACGAGATGTTCCGTATCTCCAAGGATGTGGTGCAGCTGATTCTGAACGGCGAGGTCACAACGGCGAAGGAAGCCCTGGATGCCTTCAATAAGGAGCTGGCAGGAGAAGAGCCCGGCACCGAAATCGTTGCTCACATCGACACCAGTTATTCCAATGATTTCACCCCGGAGCATGGCAATCAGGCGGCATCCAGCATCGCAAATACCATGCGGAAGCTCTCCGGGTACGATCTGGTGTTTATCCAGGCCTGCTATGTAGCCAACGACATCTACGCAGGCGACTATTCCCAGAAGGATCTGGCGTATATTTCCAAGAATGACGGCGGCTGGCCCGGCCTGATGGAACTGACCGGTGATCAGATTTATACCCTTGTGGAGGCAACCCTGTCCATGACCGGCAACCGCGGCGCAGTCTGCAATGACAGCACGCTGTATGTTTCCAGCGGCTTTGAGATGGACATTACAAAGACGGATACAGGCTATACCCTCAACGCCCTGACCACGGAGGGCAAGGAGCTGGACCGGGAGAAAACCTATTCCTTCCTGATCTACGGCGACCGGGACTGGTATATGTCCGAGGTCATGGAGAAAATGGGCGTTTCGGAAGTGGATACCACCGGCCCCAAGGCAGAGCAGTATTTGACCCAGTGCCTGGTGGAGCAGGGCGGTCAGCTGGAAGCGCCCACGGATTACATCACCCTTCGGTAACGGGCTTGCAGATGACTTTCGTGGCGGCGGACAAAAGAAATATGAGGTGAATACCCAAATGCAAGAGAGAAAACACACAACAAAATACCTTTTGCCCGTTGCCTTTGCGATCATTCTGGTGGTTTCCCTGGCGTTGGGCATACGCTTCCTGCGCGGACGCCTGATGAAGCTGACGATTGATGAGCGTTCCAGCCAGCTGGAGGAAATGCTCTCCCAGATTCAGGCAAATCTGGACAGCGGCCTTCAGACCCATTGGAATCTGGTGACAGGCCTGAATAATGCGATACAGGGAGATCATTTCGAGAATTCTCAGGAGCTTTGCAACACCATTGCCCGTTTGGAAAAAATGTTCTGCACGGATATGTATGGAAGCCGGGTGATGCTGCTGGATGCCCAGGGCACGGCGTATCTGCGGGGCGGCCCTGTGGGCATCTGGAACGATGTCAACCATCTGATAGACGGAAAAGATCATCATACCTTTGTATCAGAAACCGACAGCATTGATGGATGCTTTCTTGTGTTTGCCCATGAATTGGATGCTCCCGTCACAATGGGGGAGGATCGTGTCCGCTTTACCCATGTGGTGCTGCTGAAGGATATCCAAACCGTGAAACAGTATTATACCACCACAACCTACGGCGGCAAGGCGGCAACCTATATCATCAAGGAGAACGGAACATTAGCCTATTTTGACGCGGACGAGGATGACATCATTGGCGCACGGAATATATTTAAGGCTCTGAGGGAAGTGGAGTATGTTCAGGGACGCAGCTTTGACATGGTCAAAGAGCAGCTGGACAGGGAAGGTATTGCCGCCGCAAATATTTTGCTGAACCAGACAGAGTATTACTACTGCCTTACAAAGCTTGATAACTTTGACATGACGCTGATGCTGCTGATTCCTTCCGACTGCGTGGCAGTCAGCACCATGGACATGATGAACTCCACCGTTCGGTCACAGACGATCTTCATATCCGCTATGGCGCTGATGATACTTTTGGCGGTCATCAGCTTTGTGAGTGTCCAGCGCAGCAGCCAGAGGGTAAAGATGGAGCAGGAGACAAATAAGGAACTGAATCGGCTGCGCATGGTGGCAGAGTCAGCCAATGCCGCAAAGAGCACCTTCCTGAACAATATGTCCCACGACATTCGGACGCCCATGAACGCCATCATCGGCTTTACCAACATTGCGCTGAAACAGGATCCCAAGCCTGAGGTCAAAACCTGTCTGGATAAGATCAGTGACAGTTCTGAGCACCTGCTGACGCTCATCAATGATGTGCTGGACATCAGCCGCATTGAAAGCGGTAAGATTCAATTCTCGCCCGTCCCTGTGGATATCACGGAAGTAGCGGATACCGTCGTGAATCTTACCTATGGTTTTCTGTCCAACCGAAATATCACCTTCCAGTGCAATCTGGAGAAGCCGGCAACACGCTATGTGCTGGCGGATGCTTTGCGTATTCGAGAGGTTCTGGTGAATATTCTGGGCAATTCGGTGAAGTTTACCAAGGACGGCGGCAGAATTACCTTTGATGCCAGCTACCGCCCCGGCAAAGACGCTCAGCACATTGTGGCGCTTTACCGCATTGCGGATACGGGCGTGGGCATGAGCAAGGAATTTATAGAGCACATTTTTGACGAGTTCTCTCAGGAGGAAAACAGCGCTCGAACGAAATACAAGGGTACTGGTCTGGGCATGGCAATCACCAAGCGGTATGTGGATCTGATGGGCGGCAGAATCACCGTTGAGAGTGAAAAAGGCAAGGGCTCCACCTTCCTTGTAGAGCTTCCCCTGGAGCTGACAGAGGAAAGCCAAGTTCAGAAGCAGGATTGCAGCCCATGCAGCCACGATCTCACAGATGTGAAGGTTTTGATGGCAGAAGATAACGACCTCAACGCGGAGATCGCAATGATTCAGCTGGAAGAACTGGGCATCCAGATCACCCGAGCTGCTGACGGAAAGGAAGCTGTGCGCCTCTTTGCTCAGAACCCCGCCGGAACCTTCGACATTATCCTGATGGACATTATGATGCCGGAGATGAACGGCTTTGAAGCCACAGCCGCCATCCGCAGCCTGCCGAACCGCCCCGATGCGATGCTGATTCCCATTATTGCCATGACCGCCAACGCTTTTGCCGAGGATGTACAGGCATCTCTGGATGCTGGGATGAACGGGCATTTGTCAAAACCGATTGTGATTGATGAGGTAATCAAAGCCATTGCACGGAATCTGAGATAAAAACATGAATGGCATTGAGGTTACAAGGCAGATCCGCCGATTATCACACTCACTGCCGATGATTGCTCAGGGATAGAGGAAGCGGCATAAAAGCTGGCGTGACCGCATTCTGCTCGAAGCCGATGCGGATTCGAGACCTTCACCCTACAGAACCTACGCTCACCGGGCGCACCCCATAGAAAGAGGGCATTTCCATGTTGCGGAAATGCCCTCTTTTCTTGGATAAGGCAGCAGTTTGTAATCTGATTGTGATTTGTGATTCCCTTTCATTTTTAGGAGAATCAGCAAATTATATAAACCGGCAGAGCGCTAAAGCAGAAAAATTGTTAATATCCAAATAATTGTCCCAAAATGTAGATAAAAACACGGGATTTACCAAAATTTCCGCAAAAAGTCTGCAAAACTACCATACAATTTCAGGATTTATTTTATATTTTTCTACTTTTATTTTCAAATCTTGACGTAATATTTACCCCTGTCTTTACCGTTTTTTTGAGTTTGTGTTTTATAGTTTTGGTATAGAAAATGTTGTCATAGACATCATCTATCCGCATAAACTCACAAAAAGGTATGAAAGGAAGAACATAAGAGAATGAAGAAAATATTTGGAATTATCAGAAGGCTTGGAGTTACTTCCAACTACAAAGGGTACTTTTTTGTTGCAGATGCGATTCAGCTTGCCATGCAGAACCAGGGTCGTCCCTTACAGATTACGAAGGATATTTATCCTGTTCTTGCAAAAAAGCACAATATCAACCCCCTGAGCATCGAGCACAATATCCGTACCGTTGTCAATGTTTGCTGGGAAACCAATCGAAAGGAGCTGGCGGAAATTGCCGGATTTCCTCTGTCCTACAAGCCCACAAACAGCGAATTCATTGACATGGTTGCCTTTTATCTCCAATACGGGCAGGAGGAGTAAATGTCGATAAATGTCGATAATTCTCAGGGAATTTCGGCCGATTCACGTTGACTTTTCTTCATTTTCTATAGTATAATAAAGAAAACAAAGAAAAGACAATGACAGGAGAAAACCATATTATGTACTTATCCACGCTGTTTTTATCCGAACTCCAAAACGGGGCGGCCTGTGCAATTCAGAAATGCAACGATGAATTTTTGAACCGTTTGGCACCTGCGGATGTTATCCCCTCTTTGCTTTCAGATGCCGCCCAGGGCTTCTGTGACGAGATCATGGCCCTGTGGGATGTCTATCGGGATTATCACACGGAAATCCTCATCGAGCTCCCGGTCATTCAGGCAATGGGTACAATCCGTGCAGCCAGGAAGCAAAGCAGGCAGTGATGATTTAGGCTTCCTCTTTATATGTTGATTCGTTCATGCAAATCAACGGAGCCCTCTAAAAACTGGTTTTGGTGTTTTGAGAGCCGTTAAAAGCGCAGTTCTCAGAGGGTCCCGGATATGATAGAGGTAGAATATGGATACGATCGCGGTAATTGAAGATAATGTATTGACCGGGGACATGATTACAGACGTGCTGATGGAAGAGGGCTTCCAGGTCCTCCGGGCCTATTCAGGGACGGAGGCGTTATTTCTGCTGAAGCAAAAGAAGCCGGACCTCGTTTTGCTGGATTTGATTCTTCCGGGTCTGGACGGGGAGCAGGTGCTGGAACATATCAAAGGAATTCCGGTCATTGTGTTGAGCTCCAAAACGGAGGTGGAGGACAAGATCACTCTGCTGAACGAGGGAGCCTGCGACTATATCACCAAACCCTTCCACAAAAAGGAATTGATCGCCCGCATCCTGGTGCAGCTTCGCAAAAGGAAGAATCCCGGCAGTCCGGCGGAAGAGCCCTACCTGTCCGTCGGAGACCTGATACTGGATCCCCTGTCATTGAAGGTGATGGTGCAGTCCCAGACCGTGAAGCTGACGAGAACCGAATGCACCATCCTCAAGCAGCTCATGACCCATTCCCGATATACCATCTCCCGAGACCTGCTCCTGGATTGCATCAGCTATGAAACGCCGGACTGCACAGAAAAGTCGCTGAAGCAGCACATTTACAATTTGCGGAAAAAGCTGAACAGCATCCACAGCCCCATTCAAATTGAAACCGTTCGAGGCGTTGGCTTTAAGCTGGTCAAAGTCTCCGAACAGCCGCTGTCATGAAAATTGTCCCTGATGACAATTACCCGGCAAGGGTGTCATCAGGGACAGCTTTTGTTATTTTCACTTGCAGAGTGAATTTTCACTTTTTCACTCTTGATAAAATAGGATATATGCATATCGGCTGTCAGAATCCCGGTAAATTGTTGTTTATCGCACACCCTTGGCTCCCCTACCGGGGGAGCTGCCGAAGGCTGAGGGGGTGTCCCTGTTGCTGTGGTATCGCCCCCAGTTTTTGCAACGCTACTGTAGGGGAGGCTCGTAGCCTCCCGCCAGGTTTGTCAACTGAGTGTTAGGTTGAATGGTACAAATGTGGGAAACTGGTACGAATTCGCCTATCCTGGTTGGTAACTGAAAGTCTGTACTGCGCGGGAGACTACGAGCCTCCCCTACAGTGGCTGGTGCATCAAACAACAATTTACCACTCTGCTGAGTCAAACCGATAAGCACAAAATAGGATATTTTTAGGTGGTTTCAGGATTGTTTCTGAAACCGCCTCTTTTGTTATTCAAGAGCTTCTGAGTCAAACCACCTGGAAGAGGTAGAATTTCAGATAATCCGTCTCCGGCACGTTCCACAGGATGGGGTGATCCGGGGACTGCTGGCGGGCTTCGATCTGGCGCAGCTCCACGCCGGCGTCCAGAGCGGCGGATTTCAGCATGCGGACGAACTGCTCCGAGGGCATGAAATGGCTGCAGGAGGCCGTGGCGAAATAGCCGCCCCGGGGCAGCAGCTTGAGGGCCCGGAGGTTGATCTCCTTGTAGCCCCGCTGGGCGCTGTCCACGGTCTTCCGGGACTTGGTAAAGGCGGGCGGGTCCAGGATGATGAAATCATATTCCTTTTTCCCCTGCTCTGCCAGCTTGGGAAGCAGGTCAAACACATCCGCCACCACGAAATCCATTCGCTCAGCCAGGCCGTTGCGCACCGCGTTTTCCTTGGCCATTTCAATGGCGGAGGCGGATACGTCCACCGCCGTCACATGCTCTGCGCCTCCCAGGGCTGCATTCAGAGCGAAGGAGCCGGTGTGGGTGAAGCAGTCTAAAACGCGCCTGCCCTTTGCCAGCTTGGCAACCGCCAGGCGGTTGTACTTCTGATCCAGGAAGAAGCCGGTTTTCTGGCCGTTCTCCACATCCACCCGGTAGCGGACGCCGTTTTCCCGGATTTCCGTCACGGTATCCGGGACGGGCTCACCCAGGGGGAACCAGCCCTTGTTCTGCTCCAGCCCCTCCAGCGCCCGGATGGCCACATCGTTGCGTTCATAAATGCCCCGGATTTCCTGGCCGTCCTGCCGCAGCAGCCGTACCAGCAGGGGAAACAGCATGGGCTTGAGCCGCTCCATGCCGACGGACAGGGTCTGGGTCACCAGAATGTCCGCAAACCGATCCACAGTGAGCCCCGGGAAGCCGTCTGCCTCGCCGAAAATCACCCGGCAGCAGGAGATGTCCTCCCCCATGACGGTTTTGCGGTAATCCCAGGCGTATTGTATCCGGCGCTGCCAGAAGGCCTGGTCGAATTGATCGTTGGCGTTGCGGGACACCAGCCGGACCCGAATCTTGCTGTGGGTGCTCAGAAACCCGGTGCCCAGGTATTTGCCCTTTTCGCTGACGGCATCCACCAGGCCGCCGTTTTCCCATTCCCCTTCCAGCCGGAGCACCTCGGCCTCATAAATCCAGGGGTGCCCCTGCTCCACCCAGCGGGTGCCCTTGGGGGTGACGATGCATTTGGGGTATTGACGCTGTGCTTTCATGGTTACCGTCCTTTTGTATTGTCAATCATTTGGTAGTAAATTCGCTCCACCAGCTCTGTGTCGGAGAGGAAGGCATCTACCACATCGGGGTCAAAGTCCTCTCCCCTGCCCTTTCGGATGATGTCATAGCAGGTTTCCAATGGCATGGCCTCCCGGTAGCAGCGGTTGCTGGAAACGGCATCGAACACATCCGCCACCGCCATGATCCGGGCGCAGAGGGGGATTTGTTCTCCCTTGAGGCCTTCGGGGTAGCCCTTGCCGTTCCATTTTTCGTGATGATATTGAGCCACCTGATGGGCCATGTTCTCATACTCCTGGTCAAACAGGTGCCCAAAGGTCTCATGGATGATCTTCCCGCCCAGGGGGGCATGCTGCTTCATGGCTTCGTATTCCTCCGCCGTCAGCTTGCCGGGCTTTTGGAGAATGGCATCGGAAATGCCGATTTTTCCAATATCGTGCATGGGGGCGGACTGCTCCAGATGGTTCAGATAGTCCCGGGTGAGGATGGGGCGGAATTTCTTGTTCTTTTTCAGCCGTCTGGCAATCAGCTTCACATAGGCAGAGGAACGCCGGATGTGGCCGCCGGTGTTGCCGTCCTTGTTCTCCACCAGGGTGGCAAAGCCCATAATCATCTCATTCTGATAATGCTCCAGACTGTGAATGGCGGGATTCTCCATATTCAGGTAGATGCTCAGCACCAACAGCACCACGGCAAAGCTGGAAACGAGGGCCTGGGGGAAGATGATCTGAAAACCCAGGATAATGAGAATGAACACCACCGTGGTAAACAGCCCCATCCGTTTTTTCCCGGGGATCTCCCGATGCTTCAGCACAATCAGCAGCACCGTTGCGGCGCAGTGGATGATGACGCTGAAAAAGCACAGATACACCGGCACGCCCATGGAATAATTGGATACCTCCCCGGGCAGGAAGGCGATATCCTTCATAAAGCAGCCGGTGAGCACCACCACTGCACCATTAACCGCCGCCGTCAGCACCCGCAGGTACTTCTTCCTGGGCAGCCCCACAGTGACGGAGACCCAGTACCAGAAGAGCAAGGCCACATAGACTTCATAACAGGCGTACATCCCAAAATGCAGCGCCAGGTTCCAGCCCCGGCTCACCGAATCCAGCAGATTCACCGTGCAGGCTGTGATGGCATCAAACACCACCGCAAGATTGGCGGCGGTGAGACTGTAATCAAACAGCGTGTTGCAATAGCTGCGCTTGCTCAGGCGGATGAGGCTGTAGCCCTCACGGGTATAGGTGATCTCCAAATACGCCAGAATCAGGATTGCCATTATCTGGGTTTTGCACCACTGAAAAATCATCATTTCTCTCATCTCCCCCGTTATCTATCAATCACAGAAGCCCTCCCCTGCTCCGTCGGGCGCAAAGGAGAACGAACAAGTTCTGACAATATTATACATGATTTTCTTTCTTTTGCAAGGGAAAACCGCTTCATCCAACCTGCCCAAAAATGTCTCCCCCGGAGGCAGCATCTTTTTCATCCGGGGAGCGGCAAAAATGCAAAAATTTCTTGACTATGGGGCAGAATCCACCTATAATGATGGGAGCTATGGGTATTTCCATCTAAGAAAGGATTTTGAAATATGGCTAAGGAATACAAGATTACAAGTCTGCGGCTTGCCGACCTGGAAAAGGAACTGAACTACCTGAAAACCACCCGTGAACGGGAAATCGCTGCCATGATCGCCGAGGCCCGCTCCTACGGCGACTTGTCCGAAAACTCCGAGTACGATGCCGCCAAGAACGAGCAGGCCAAGCTCTATGGCCGCATTGCGGAAATTGAGGACGTCCTGTCCCACGCCACCATCATCGAGGACGAGAACGAAGCCACCGGCCGGGTGGGCCTGGGCTGCTCCGTGGTGGTGGAGGACGAGAAGGGCAAGCGCACCACCTACCGCATCACCGGCTCCCAGGAGGCCAACCCCATGGAGTTCAAGCTCTCCGATGACTCCCCCTTCGGCCGGGCCGTGGTGGGCAAGGCCGCAGGCGAAAGCTTCATCGTCAACGCCCCCGCCGGCTCCTTCACCATGAAGGTGATCGAAGTCTCCCGGGAGGGTTAAGCCATGGCCAAGTTTGTACCCCAGGCAGAAATGCCCCTGTCCGACCAGGTGCGGGTTCGTCGGGAAAAGCTGGAAAATCTCCGGGCCGAGGGCTTCGACCCCTTCGTTCAGACCCGTTTTGAGATGACCGCCGACTCCGCCGCCATCAAGGCTAGCTTTGATGCCATGGAGGGCCAGTCCGTCCGCCTGGCGGGCCGCCTCATGAGCAAGCGGGGCATGGGCAAGGTGAGCTTCTGCGATTTGCAGGACGCCACCGGCCGCATCCAGCTCTATGTCAAGTTTGACGAGATGGAGGAAGCCGCCTTTAACCGCTTCAAGAAAAATGACATCGGCGACATCGTGGGCGTGGTGGGCGACGTGTTCAAAACCGAGCGGGGCGAAATCTCCGTCCGGGTTCACGAGGCCACCCTGCTGAGTAAATCCCTGCTGCCCCTGCCGGAGAAATTCCACGGACTGACCGATAAGGAAACACGGTTCCGCCAGCGTTATGTTGACCTGATGGTGAACCCGGAGGTCAAGCGGAATTTCGTCATCCGCTCCAAGTTCATCAAGTTCATGCGCTCCTACCTGGACAGCCGGAATTACATTGAAGTGGAGACCCCGGTGCTGAACACCATCGCCGGCGGCGCGGCAGCCCGTCCCTTCATCACCCATCACAACACCCTGGACATTGATATGTACATGCGCATCGCCACCGAGCTGCCCCTGAAGCGGCTGATCGTAGGCGGCATGGACAGGGTGTATGAAATTGGCCGCATTTTCCGCAACGAGGGCATGGACCCCAAGCACAACCCCGAGTTCACCACCGTAGAGCTGTACCAGGCCTACGCCGACTTCCACGACATGATGGACATTGCCGAGGGCATCATCTCCGGCGCCGCCCAGGAGATTCTGGGCACCTATGAGGTGGACTGGATGGGCGAGCACATCAACCTGGCTCCCGGCTGGCGTCGGCTGACCATGGTGGAGGCCGTCAAGGAATATGTGGGCATTGACTTTGGTGCCATCACCGACGATGCCCAGGCTGTCGCCGCCGCCAAGGAAAAGGGCGTGGAGCTGGCAGATGCCGCCGAAAAGACCTGGGGCAACGCGCTGTACGCCTGCTTCGACCAGAAGGTGGAAGAGCACCTGATTCAGCCCACCTTCATCACCATGTACCCTGTGGAGGTCTCCCCCCTGACCAAGCGCTCCCCCATCGACCCCCGGCTCACCGAGCGGTTCGAGCTGTTCATCTGCCACAGCGAGCTGGCCAACGCCTACTCCGAGCTCAACGATCCCATCGACCAGCGCCAGCGGTTCATGAAGCAGGTGGAGCAGCGGGAACGGGGCGACGAGGAAACCGAAATGCTGGATGAGGACTTCCTCAATGCCCTGGAATACGGCATGCCCCCCACGGGCGGCATGGGCATGGGCATCGACCGCTGCGTCATGCTCCTCACCGGCGCCGACACCATCCGGGAGGTCATCCTCTTCCCCACCATGAAGCCTATGGACATGCCCAAGCAGGATAAGAGCAATGAAGCACCTGCTGCACAGGCTGCTCCTGCTGTGGAAGAAAAGATTGATTTCAGCAAGGTGGAAATCGAGCCGCTGTTCCAGGATTTTGTGGACTTTGAGACCTTCAGTAAGTCCGATTTCCGTGCTGTCAAGGTTCTGGCCTGCGAGGCTGTCAAGAAGTCCAAGAAGCTCCTCAAGTTCACTCTGGATGACGGAACTGGCACAGAAAGAACCATTTTGAGCGGCATTCACGCATATTATGAGCCGGAAGAGCTGGTTGGCAAGACCCTGCTGGCAATCACCAATCTGCCTCCCAGACCCATGATGGGCATCGAGTCCTGCGGCATGCTGATCTCCGCCGTGCACCGCGAAGAAGGAATTGAAAAGCTGCACCTACTGATGCTGGACAACCACATCCCCGCCGGTGCAAAGATGTATTGATCATCCCATAGAATCATGTTTCAAAAAGAACTGCCTGCGCATTTGCAAGCAGTTCTTTTTTCAGCTACTTGAAAAGGCTGCTATGAAATTGGGATTCTATTGGTTGAATTGCAGAGCCATTTGTGATATAATACAGATTAAATTTGAGGTTTGCCTGACGAAATATCGGAGGGATCGCCATGGTTATTTCGGATTTGGAGATTACCCAGGCCTCCATGGAGCTGGTGGGCGGTTTTGTGACCGCTATGCTGGCAGTCATTATTATCATCAACAGGCACGAAGAAACCAGCATGAAGCTGATTGTCAAGATGTTCTTCCTCTCCGCTGCCCTGTTTGTGTTTGATGCCCTTGCCTACCTTTTCCGGGGGAACACCAATTCTCTGAGCCTGATCATGACCAGGGTCAGCAATCTGGCCGTGTTCTTCCTGAACTTCCTGCTGGCCTATGTGGCAAATGAATATATCTACAGTATTTTGCGGGAAAAGCAAGTCACCCCCGTGAAAATCTACCGGCAGATTGTCCGCTTCGGCTTTTGGACGGCGCTGGTGATGCTGGCTGTGAACCTGTTCACCGGCTGGATGTACTTCTTTGACGCATCCAACTACTACCACCGGGATTGGGGCTGGTATGTCTACACCGGGCTGTCGCTGGTGTGCCTGTCCGCCTCCTGCACCTTGGTCATCCGATACCGCAAAGCCCTGGATCGGCTGACATTGTTCTCACTGCTGTCTTTCGAGCTCTTCCCCATTGCCGCCGTCGTCATCCAGTCTATCTTCTATGGCATTTCCATCACCAACATCGGCATTGCGGTGACCATCATCCTGATGCTGGTGGCCTATCTTGTGAACTGGAACCGCTCCGGCATCAGTGAACGGTTCAACACGGAGCAGCTCCGGCGCTCCTACGACACCACGGTTCTGTTTGCGATCATGGTTGTCAGCATCAGCGCCTCCATCATGTCCTGCATCTTTTCCATCCGCCAGATTTCCGCGGAGATTTCGGTGAGCAGCAGCCAGGTGATTGCCCACATCGTCAATGACCGTATCGAGAATCTATTTCTGCGGCCCATCACCGTCACCGAAACCATGTCCAAGGACTACAGCCTGCAGCAATACATGAGCAAGAGCAACCAGCAGGAGGACACCGAAGAGGAAATGGCCGCCTATCTGGAATCCATTCGCTCCGGCTTCGACTATCAAATGGTGTATGCCGTGTGCGACCAGTCCGGTGCTTACTACACCTATGACGGCTTTGTGAAAACCGTTGACCCGGAGCACGACCCAACCGATGCCTGGTACCGGGATTTTCTCGCCACGGGACAGAACTATGCCCTGCAGGCGGACACTGACGCGGCAAACAACTGGGACCTATCCATGTTTGTCAACACCGCCGTCCGGGACGAGGATGGGCAGCTGCTGGGAGTCTGCGGTGTGGGTCTTGAAATGACGGAATTGCAGCGCCAGCTGGCAGAATTTGAAGAGAAATATCACATCCGCATCACCCTTTCCAGCCGGACGGGTCAGGCGGTCATCACCTCGGAAAGTGTCAGGCTGGGGGTGGATGCCGTCAGCGTCCAGGTGCCCCAGGGTGTGAACGGGGAATCCTTCACCCTCTGGAAGCACGATGACATCACCGCCATGACCAAGCTGGCAGAGGGGCTGGACTGGTACCTCACCGTTGAAGATTTGTCCCCCGGGCGGGTGGACATTACCAAGTTGATTGTGCCCAATGTAGTCATTTTCATGATGGGCCTGTTCATGCTGGCGGTGGCCTTCTGCGTCATCACCATCCGGGAGCGAAAGATTGCCGCCGAGCTGTTGGAAAAGCGGAAAACCTCTCTAAGCGACGAGCTCACGGGCCTTAAAAACCGCCGGGCCCTGCAGCAGGACAGCAAGGAGCTGGAGCAGTCCGGCAAGATTTACCAGCACATCGTGATTCTGATGGATTTGAACGGTCTGAAAGCCACCAACGATACCCTGGGCCACCAGGCGGGCGACGAGCTGATCATCGGCACCGCCCAATGCCTGCGCCAGTGTCTGGGAGAGCACGGGCAGCTGTACCGCACCGGCGGCGACGAATTCGTTGCGGTGCTCCACTGCAGCGGCCAGGAGCTGGAGCGAGCCCTGAAAGAATTCGACCAGCTGACCTCCATCTGGCGCGGCGCCCAAACCGGGCCCATTTCCACCGCCCGGGGCGTGGTGAACTGCGCAGACTACCCCTACCTGAATCTGGCCGCCCTGATTGACATGGCAGACCGTCGGATGTACGAGGACAAAAAGCAATACTACCTGAACACCGGCAAGAAACAACGGCATTAACACACAAGCGGCGCTGCCTGATGCAGCGCCGTATTATTATATAAATTGTCGTTTGTTGCACCCTTGCCCTCCCCTCTGGGGAGGGTGGCCGAGCGCCAGCGAGGTCGGGAGAGGTGTCGCCCGTTAAAGCGCATCAGCAACGAATGTTCGACACCCCCTCAGTCAGCCCGTTTAGGCTGACAGCTCCCCCAGAGGGGGAGCCAAGGGCATCCCTACAAACAACAATTTTCCAAACATTCTATTTGGATTTTTTCTTTTTCTGCTGCTTCCGCTGGTACATCCTTTGGTCGGCCTGGCGGATGTAATATTCCAGGCTCTCCGGGGAATCCTCCGGGATGATGGCGCAGCCGGTGCTGGCGGACAGAGGGAAGGGCAGATTCCGCTCTTCTCCCAGATTGGAAATGGTCTGCTCCACCTGGGCCATGATGCGGTCCGTTTCCGTCAGGCCCGGGTCGGTGCCCAGCAGGAGGAACTCGTCGCCGCCGTAGCGCACGGCAAAGTCCAGCCACAGGGTGCAGACTGTGGTCACAGCATCGGCAATGGTTTTCAGCGCCAGATCGCCCACATCGTGGCCATAAACGTCGTTAGCCTTTTTCAGGCAGTCCATATCCACAAAAATCACCAGGGTTCCCTTCCCCTGCTCCCGGTTTCGGCGCAGCAGCTGCTCCCCCAGTTCCTTCAAGGCGAAGCGGTTATACAGCCCCGTGAGGGAATCCCGCCGGTAGAGCTCGTTGAGCTTCCGATTCATGATCTGCAGATTGAGGTTCTGCCGCAGGTTCTCCATGGCATTATCCACCGCCAGCATCCACTCGCTGAGCAGATTCTGCCGGATGACCTCAATATTGTCGATGGTGACCCAGTAGCCGAACTTCTTTCCGTTGCAGTGACAGGGAGAAAAGAGGTAGGTGTGGCACTGGCCCTCCTCCCGCAGCCATGGGGTAGGAATCAAATCGGAATCCTCTCCCCCGGTGACCCGGATGCGGGTGCCGTTGTAAATACCGAAGAACAGCCTGTCCTCCCGGGCGTATTCCTCAATCTGCCGGGAATTCAGCGCCATCATGAACCGCTCCATCCCCAGCAGCGGAGCAAAGCGGGACAGGATTTCCACAAATTCCTCCGGGCTGCGCCTTCCCAACAGGGCGGTGCGCATATGCTTCAAATGCAGACGTATCTGATTGTTGGCAGCATTGATGTCATAGAGCTCCTGCCGGAAGCTGCCGTCGCCCTCGTTTTCAGACCGATCACCGGTGCTCTGGCTCAGAGCAAGCTGAAAGGGCACATACCACTGCTTGGGGCTGTCCTTCCCCATTACCAAATCGTCCAAAAAGCAGACGCTGCTACGGCCCAGCTCCTCCTGGGTTCGATCCACCGAGGTGACTCCGGGAAAATACTGCTGAGCATGCTTGGTGTTGTCGAAGCCAGTGATCAGAAAATCCTCCGGCGCACTGAGTCCGTCCTGGGCCGCAGCCTTGAGATAACCAATGGCCATATAGTCATTGGCACAGACCACCGCCTCCGGGTGTTCCAGCCCCAACTCCTTGAAATCCCGGTAAGCCTGGACACCACCCAAGGTCATAAAGTTATAATCCCGTACCCGGCGGGGGTCGCAGGGCAGGCCGCACCGCTCCAAGGTATCCAGAAACGCCGCCTTGCGAAGCATATTTTCTTGATTGTCCCTGGGGCCGCCCACATAATTCAGCACCCGGCAGCCCTTCACCCGCACCAGATGCTCCACCACCGCGCACATAGCCCGGTAATTGTCCACGCCGATGATGTGCTCCATGCCGGAGGGCTGCTCCACTCCCACGCAGGGGATGCCCAACTGGCGGATTTTCCGTCCCAGCTGCTCCACCCAAGGCTCCGATCCCACATTGTTGGCTGCAATCAGAGCCCCGTCAAACTCCGTCAAATCCGGCAGGAAAAACACATTGTATTCCCCGCTGGTAAAGGATTCGTATTCCCGGTCGGAATCCCCATAGCTGTTAAAGATGTATAGATCCGCCTCTCGCTCCCGCGCACCCTGTTTCATGCCCTGCAAAAATGGATAGAGGTAGTCCGCGTTCCACGTAGCAGAAAAAACGGCAAATTTTTTCCGCACTGTCCTTCCCCCTCTCCTTTTCCAAGAATACCGCAGTTCAACTCATTTTTATCTTTATCATTATAGCAGGAAATGCTCCAAATGCAAACCGTTGTAACTGCCAAAAATTCAGGGTCACATCTATGAAATACCACAATAGAAAAGCGTCGAATCCTGCCATAGAACAGCGCCGACGGGATTGCCGTCGGCGCTGAGTGGGATTATTCTTCGGGGTCCTTTGCTGCTTCCCGGAAGATGGCGGCCAGCAGCTCGGAGTCCACGTCCATATCCGTATCCACGGCGGTAAAGTCCTCCTGCTCCGGCCGGACATAGGCAGTGCGGAAGCCCTCTCCGGCATCGGTCTGCTGGGGTTCGGGCTGCTGCACAGGAGGCTGGTACTGCTGGGGAGCCTGGAACCTTCCAGCCGGGGCCTGGAATTTTCCTACCCGGTATTGCTGGCTGGGCTGGGGGGCGGGCTCCCGGTTGATATGGCTGGAGGCCTCCTGGGCAAAGGCGGCAGCTCTGGCCTGGTCGGCAGCGGTGGGACGCGGTGCTGGATTCTGCTGACTCACACTCTGCTGCGGCACTGCTCCAGGACGCTGGGCGGGCCGGGGTGCCACAGGCCGGTTGGCACCGCAGACGGCGCAATAGGGCCCTGTGTTCCGGCTCTTGTCCCGGGGACAGACCCACACTCCGTTAGCCGTGGGCCGAGGCGGGGTTTGATTGGTTTGACGGGGTGCGGCATAGCTTTCCGTGGTATTTCTTCGGGGACGGGGCGCCTCAAAGTCCTCCACCGGGGCCCGGCGGGGACGGGGCGGCTCTTCCTCCTGCACACGGCGGCTCCTTCCGGCAGGCCGCTCCGGGGGCAGTACCTTTTGCAGCACCAGATAGACCACGCCGGAGGTGGCGGCAAACACCGCAATGAACACCATCACAATGACCGCGATCCAGACTCCCGCATTGGAGCCGCTGCGAACCGCCGTTCCAGCGCCGACGCCGGAGAGGGAGCTGTAGCAATCCTCGCAGACATAACCCGCCCCGGTGCTGTAGCCGGAGCCCCGAATGGTCTTGCCGCACCAGACGCACTGCTTGCTGCTGCAGCCTGCCAGCAATGCAGCCAGCATCAACACCGCCAGAAACAGGGCGGTGATTTTTCTGATTCTTTTCATTTTCTGTTCATCCTTTCTCCCACTGGGAACCATCCTTTCCAAGGCTGCTTTGTATCCTATATTCTATCACATTCCCCTTCCCAGCGCAAGTACCACTTCCGCGCCCTCAGATTTATCCGTTGACTTTCCCCCGGCAGCGGAATATAATATTACAAAATTAAAAGAATAACTGAACCGAAAGGAGGGTTCCCTATGACACCTGCTGTTCCTGCTCCCCTGGGGATTTGGGAAGTTTTTCTGAGAATGCTCTGCTCCATGGCGGTGGGCACCGTCATCGGCACGGAGCGGGAATTTTCCGGTCGTCCCGCAGGAATGAGAACCCACATTCTGGTGGCTCTGGGTGCCTGCGCCGTGATGCTCACCGGCCAGATGATCTATACCCAGTACAGCGCCTATGGTGCTGCCCCCGACCCCGCCCGGCTGGCGGCTCAGGTCATCACCGGCGTGGGCTTTCTGGGTGCGGGCACCATCATGCGGGAGGGACTCACCGTCCGGGGCCTGACCACCGCTGCCAGCCTTTGGGCCGTGGCCTGTCTGGGTGTCGCGGCGGGAGGCGGGTACTATTCCATCACTCTGGTTGGAATGGTGTTCATTTTCATCACCCTCACCGTATTTGAGATGCTGCAAAACCGACTGATGGGCCAGCGCTGCGGCGTGATTTACTACTGTCTGGAAACCGGCGACATCGTCACAGGCCTCGAGGTGCTGAACCTCCACGCCCGGCGGCAGAACGCGGGCATCCAGGACATGCGCACCCTGCGCCAACCTAACGGCAGCTATCAGCTTTTGTTCCAGGCGGACATCGGCGGCCTCCACAGCAAAAAGAGACGGCAGCGCTTCCTGGATGGTCTGGCCACGGAGCCCATCATCACCTCCATCCACATCACCTCCCATCGGGAAAAGGAACCCATCGAATAGAAGAGATACAATGAAAAGACACACCCTAAAAACCGCATTTCTGGACACCCTTCCCGTCATGACCGGGTACCTGTTCCTGGGTTTTGGCTTCGGAATCATTTTGCAGCAGAATGGCTACGGCGTCCTTTGGGCCCTGGCCATGAGCCTGTTTATCTACGCCGGCTCCATGCAGTATGTGGGCGTAGGGCTCCTCACCGGCGGAGCCAGCCTGGCCGCCGCAGCCCTGACCACTCTGATGGTCAACGCCCGCCACCTGTTCTACGGCATCTCCATGATCGACACCTATAAGGGAACGGGAAAGCGGAAGCCCTATCTGATCTTCGCCCTGACGGACGAGACCTATTCCCTGGTCTCCCGGAAGCTGCCGGAGGGGGTGGAGAAAACCGCCTACTGCTTTCTGGTGTCCCTGTTTGACCAGTGCTATTGGGTGGCAGGCTCCGCCGTGGGAGCACTGGCGGGGAAGCTTCCCCTGGACTTCACGGGCATTGACTTTGCCCTCACCGCCCTGTTTGTCACCATTTTCGTGGAGCAGTGGCTCAGCACCAAAAATCACCTGCCCGCCCTGGTGGGGGTGGGTTCCGCCGTCCTTTGTCTTGTGATTTTCGGGGCAGTGAATTTCCTGATTCCCACCATGATTTTGATTGCAGCCATTTTGATCATGCTGCAAAAGACGGGAAAGGAGGAAACCCATGCAGCGCACTGAGCTCCACGCCGCTGCCCTGATCGCCGTCATGGCCCTGGTCACCGCCGTGCTGCGGTTTCTCCCCTTCCTCATTTTCGGAGAAAATCGGGAAACCCCGGCCCTCATCACCCACCTGGGCAAGGTGCTCCCCTACGCCATCATGGGGATGCTGGTGGTCTACTGTCTGAAAAATGTGAGCCTGCTCCAAAGCCCTCACGCCCTGCCGGAGCTGCTTGGCTGCGCCACAGTGGTTCTTCTCCACCTGTGGAAGCGGAATACCCTGCTCTCCATCTCCGGCGGCACCGCACTGTATATGCTGCTGGTGCAGGTCATTTTCCCATAACCCAAGCCAATCGGCTGCCCCAATCGAGGCAGCCGGTCTTTTATTCCAGCGCCGCCCGCAGCTTTTTCAGCGCCCGCTTTTCAATGCGGGATACATAGCTTCTGCTGATACCGGTGCGCTCAGCCACCTCCCGTTGGCGCAGGGGTGTTTCTGTGTCCAGGCCGTAGCGCAGGCGAATCACCAGACGCTCCTGGTCCGTCAGGCAGCGATCCACCGCCCGGCGAAGCTGCTCCACAGACTCCCGGCCAGCCACCTGTTCCAGCAAATCCACGTCCTCGCTGACCACATCCATCAGCGCCAGCGGGGCTCCATCCGTTCCCGTGTCAATGTAATCCGACAAGGACACATCCTGGGCACTCTTCCGCCCCGCCCGAAAATGCATCAGGATTTCATTTTCCACACACCGGGCCGCATAGGTGGCAAGCCTCGCCCCCTTGGTGGGGTCGAAGGTAGTGATGCCCTTGATGAGGCCGATGGTTCCAATGGAAATCAAATCCTCCTGGTCGGAGGTTTGGGAGTAGTATTTTTTAGACGGTTGATGCTCGTGGGTAGGTTATGAGGCGAGTAAATCGCCTCATATTGCTGCCCCAACTTGAGATACACATCTAGATGGATTTCCTCCTTCGTACTCTCCTTTTTCACAACAATTTTCTCTAAAATCGTCGTAAGAAGTGCCGAGTTTGGCTCACCCTCGAAACTCAATTCCCGGTCGAGAACCCGCCGGATTTCGGCTTCATTCAGCTTGCCGTCACCGGCGCGCTCTTCTTCCTTCCGAATGGCATCCAGTTGGCTTTCACACTCCCGGAGCCGGACATTCAGGGCGTCGTTTCGCTTTTTGAACTCGGGTGCATCCAGCGCCCCGGCAATGCTCAAATCCAGCAGACGATCCTTCTTTTTCTCAATCTCGTCCATTTCCTCCAGCACCCGGCTGCGGAGCCTGTCATAGTCCACCTCCTTTGGGACGCTGGTAATCACCTTCACCAGAGAATCGATGATGGCCTTCTTATCCTTTATCAGTTCCTTGAAGATTTCCGTGAGAATTGCATCCACTTCACTGCTGCGAATCTGGGGGGCAGAGCACCCGGATCGGCCGTGGCTGCGGTACACCTTGCACTGCCAGACCTCCTGCTTGCCCTTTTTGTTTTCCAGCACCTGCCGGTGGAAGGTAGTGCCGTGTTCTTCGCAGATGATTTTTGCACTGTAGGGATACCGGTTTTGAAAGCTGACGCCGCTGCTGTGACTCATGGTTTCTTCTCTCCTTTTCTTATACAGGGCATTTGCACGATCCCATAATTCTTCCGGGACAATGGCGGGAATGGACGGGTCGGAGTACATGACCCATTCACTTTCATCCAGAAATGCTTTTTTCTTGGTGCGGTAGTCGAGGCTGGAGGTCTTGTTGCCGCAGTACCAGCCCTTGTATTTTGGATTCTCCAAAATATGGCGAATGGTCAGGGTATTGAAGGCATTCCCCTCCCGGCTGGTGTAGCCCATCTCCGTCAGCTTCTTGGAGATACTCCGTGTACCCAACTTCTGGTTGGCGTAGAGGTCGAAAATAATGCGGATAATCTCCGCTTCCTCCGCATTTGTGGTCAGAACGCAGTCCTTTTTGTCGTAGCCGTAGAGCTTATCATTGCCCAGCACATGACCGTTTTTGATGGCCTGCCGGAAACCGAATTTCAGTCGCTCTGAAAGTTTCCGAATCTCATCCTGGGCAACACCTGCCATGATGACCAGCCGGAATTCGCTGTCCGTGTCCAGGGTGTTGATATTGTCGTTCTGGAACAGTACCCCCACATTGTTTTCCAGCAACTCCTGGGTGTATTTGATGCTGTCCAGGGTGGAGCGGGAAAACCGGGAGATTTCTTTGGTGATGATGAAGTCAAACATCCCGGCTTTTGCGTCCCGAATCATGCGGTTGAAATCATCCCGCTTCTTTGTGGTGCCGCCGGAAATGCCTTCGTCGATGTACCCCGGCACAAAGCGCCAGTTGGGCTTACTTTGAATCAGCTCTGTATAATACTGCACCTGATTTTCCAGACTGTTAATCTGTTCGTCCTGATCTGTGGAAACCCGGGCGTAGAATGTGACCCGGAGGGGCAGGTCGTAGATTGACCTCCCCGCCCGCAGCTCAGCACGGATTTTTCTCACATCCATGTGCATCCTCCTTTCTTGCCTCAGTATCGCAGAAAAAGTCCGGCAAGTCCAATGTGCCCAGGATTTTGTTCCGGGATTTGTCGTGAATATCCCGGGAAATCAGTTCCTTATCCAAAAGTGTCTGCAATAGGACGCATAGAATATCCTGCTGTACCTCATTCATGCCCACTCACCTCGTAACACCCTATGCGTGTTCCTTTTCATCATGCCGCACCTCACCGTTCCTGTGCTCGCTGCCGCTTACGGCAGTCCGCTTCCAGCAGCTTCAAAATCCGCTCCTGAATCCGGGCAACGCTGTAGGTTTTTGGGAAGAATTTACGCAAGTCCTCCACCCGAAAGCTGATTTTTTCCTGCTGGTTGGCCTTGGGTTCCCGGAGAATTTCAAAAATCTTATCCATATTCAGTTCCCCGGACTGGCTCAGTTTTTTCATCTGGATGGCCTGAGACAGAGAGGGAGTGCAGTCCTCGCTCTCCATGGTTTCCAGCAAATCCTGCTGCTCCTGCCCGGTCAGATAGGATAGCTCCACCGCCGGAGTGAGGGCAATTTTTCCGGCATCCACCATGCTGAGAATTTGGGGAATCAATTCAGTCAGGCGGATGTATCGCTGTACCTGTCTGCCGCTTTCGTTTTCAGCAATCAAATCCGCCGTCTCCAACTTCCCGACAACTTGTCGGGAAGTTAAGTCCGTCCGCTGTCCCTGTCTGCTCAGGGCATCCATTTTCAGCTTATAGGCAAAGGCTTTTTCACTAGGAAGTATCTTCTCCCGGTGGAGATTGCTGTCCACCAGTGCAATGGCAGCAGCATCCCGGTCAAGGGCATAAATTAAGGCAGGAACCGTTTCGATTCCTGCCTTTTGGCATGCGTGCAGTCTCCGATGCCCGGAGATTACTTCATATTCACCGTTTTCCAGAGGACGGACAACCAGCGGGGTCAATACGCCCTGGGTAAGAACGCTCCACACCAGCTGATTCATTTCGTCATCGTCCTTCACCTGGAAGGGGTGGTTTTCAAAGGGGCGCAGCTTTTGAATCGGCAGCTGCATGGCCTGTACTTCTTTGATATTACTCAAGGGCAATGGTTTCCTCTCTCTTAGATTCTGTATTGCAATATCGTGTGTTCTCCATTATCGGTCCCTCCGTTTCTGCCAGATGATGTCATACCCCATCACATCCGCAAGCTGAATCGCTTCCCGGTAGCGAAGGGAACCCCGGCTCAGTTTGTTGGAGAAGTTGGAAATGCTGTCGCTCCAGCCGTATTCCTCGGACAGCAGATCGACCACCTGCTGCATGGTCATGCCGGAGCGGACGATGATACTTTTGATTTCATTTTTCACATTCATAGTCATACCTCTGATTTCTGTATTGTGATATCAGCATCGAAACTGCCGATATCGGTTATACGGTTTTGATATCGAGTCTTCGGAACAATGCAAAATTGCACGAAACCGCAGAATGAATACACGCTTCGCGCCAGCGCGATGCGGTGTAATTCTCCTGCGGTTTGGCATAGCATTTTTCTGTTTAGATAAGTCTTTGGAAATATCCTCACATTTCGGACTGTTCCTGATGCCTTTTCCGGCATTCGTACCGCCTGCAGCTGACGATCTCCGCCCGGAAGGTCTGCTTGCAGCGGCGTTCACAGCTCCGGCAGATGGAGTTGAACTGGATGCGCCCTGCCTGATTGCGGAACAGTTCCCACTCCTGTCCTGTGTATTTCTTCATTCTGGTTTCTCCTTCTGTTTCTGTTGATGGTCTCTTGTCTGCAACAAATGCAATAAATGCAGCAAAGTTAAGCAGTGGGATTCACAAGAATATGCACATCCGGCGGTCTGCCGGTTCCATTGTATTCCGGCCGGGTGATTTTGAGATAGCCGTACTCTTCCAGCAGCTCCAGAATGGGAAACAGTTCCTCCGTCTTGGAGAAATACTTGCCCCGGCAGTTCTGAAACAGCTGGGAGCGCTTGATATCCATAACCTGCATTTTCCGAATCTTCGCCCAGACGAATTTCGCCTTCGCGATGTTCACATCCGCACCCATGGTGGAGTAGGCGTGCATGGAATGGGCAAGGAAGTACTTACCGATCTCCATAGCCCGTCCGACGGTTTCCGCAGAGATTTCGTTTTCTCCTTCCACCATATCCGCAGCATGGAGCAGCCCCGCAATCCGTAAGATTGCGCCGATGTACTTTGCCGCCCAGTCCGGAAAAATCTGCCCTTCCTCAACCATGAACCGTTCGTGTTCTTCAAAATAATCCGCGATCATTTCCTCTGCCCGCTGGGACAGCACCAGCGTCTGGGGCTCCTCACCCATGGGCAGTGCCATCAGCCGAAAGATCAGTTCCCGATACTTATCCCGAACCTCTTTGGGAATTCCCGGTGTGCGGAAGGTTCGAGTGCCAATCCGGGAGGTGGGAAAGGAATACAGAAACCTTGCCAGCAGCCCCCGCCCAACCATGGTCGTGTTTGCCATGATGCAGTCCAGCACATTGGGCTGCACAGTGAGGATCGCTGTCAGGCAGGGATTGGGAATGTACTCTGCTTCCCGGCTCATACGATCCACGGAAATCGGATCACCGCAGTGGGCTTTCAGCCAGGTATCCAGATTAGCTGTGCTGCTGTAGCGACCAGCCAGAATATCAAAAATGCCGCCCTCTGAGGAAATAACCGACAGCGTGCCGCCATTGTTCGCAAGCAGATTCGTCAGTGCCTCACTGGAGCAATCATCCGCAAAGAATCTGCGCGGTTTCTCCACCGGTATCGCTTCCAATTCATCCTCCAGCTGCTGAAGCTCCAGTTCCATTTCCCGGTTTTCTTTGGATTCCAGCTTCTTTTTAATGCCTGTAATCTGCCTCTGTAGTGCCTCCCTCTTTCGTTCACTGGTGCGAATTTCCTCTGCGTGGTCAGCATTGAACTGCATTTCATAATCATACAGCACTCGGGTCATATCCCGGATGACGCCAGATTTCCGTTCGCCTGGGGCTGCAATCACCAGCGTGTAGAGGTTCAGCGGCTCGTAGTACCCCGGCATGCCCTGTACCCGGAACTTCCCCTGCAAGGCGGTTGCCAGCACACCCAGACCGATTACCGCCGCCATTCCGGGAGAAGTCTGACTGTTTTCAGAAACAGCGTTTACATAATCTCTGACCACTGGTGGAAGTGCAGCCACAGGAAAACCCGGCAGTTCCCCGATGGCAGGTGTCAGGGGAATCACCGGCAAAAACTCCGGCTCTGCGTCACACTTGGGCTGGTAGGTTTCCGAACATTTCTGGATCGCATTGCGAATGGTGATGGCACCGTAGGTACTGCCGGACTGGGGCCTGTCCCACTTCTCTCTCATGAGACCGGAGACGCGGAACAGTCGATCCATCCGCATGGCATTTCCGCCTGTCCAGAATGCCAGATGGCTGCACAGCGCCATGTCGGCTTCGGAATGTGACTGGAAATTCCCGGTATCCCCACAGTACAGCTTCCAGAAGCGGTTTCCATTTTTGCTTTTCCTCGCCTTATCCAGAAGGTCGCTGTCTTCCGGTGCAGGGGCGGCAGGGCCGCCAGCCAATGCGTTACCAACTCCTATAGCGGCTGTTACACCATTGGACCCGCTCGATTCGATACTGCGACAAGAATTTACTGCATTTATTGCATTTCTTGCAGGGTTCTCGGGTCGCAGCATAAATCGTTCCAGAACCTCTTTCAGCTCCTCCGTGCGGTCACCAAACTCATACCACTGGCAGATATCTCCTGTGAGGGTCACATATTTGCTGGTGGCTCCGGCAACATACACCTCCACCCCGGCTTTGTGATTCATTGTGTAGTAGCGCTGGCTGTCATACTGGAAATCCTTTGCGAAGAAATACAGGTGCAGCCCCTTTTTGCTGGGGCTGAACTCTGTGTAGGTGTGCATGATCTCCACAATGGTTGCCGCCGGTTCCGTGAAATAGCCGCTGTCGGTGACGCAGTTGTCCAGATCAATGGCGCACAGCCCGCCAAAGATTCCAAGACCGATGCCGTCATACCCCTGTGCCAGGAGGGCGGTTTCAAAAGGGGCAAAAGTTCCCGGGTCGTTGCTTTTCGCCATCTGCCCGGTGTTGGGATTGTAGGGGACTTTCGTTTTTCTCCCACCACGCTCTTCCATACGCCAGCAGCAGAATCTGCCTTGCGCCAGAATCTCGGGTGGAACTTCGTGATAGTTGTTCATGCTTGATCTCCTTTTCAAAATCGTATGTATGCCGCTCTGCCCGAACCAGTTCCTGCCCGGCATTTCCCCCGGCGTTTTCTCCTCCTAGGCACGCTCATTTCTCACCGCGATGCTTCCCCGGAGGACATATCCCTTTCGGACGGTCATTCAGTTTTCAAGCTTCACCCGTAGTCCCAAATGCGGTTTTCGTTGCATTCGGGCAAGCAACTCTGTCCGTATTTTACAACATAAAAAGGGCCTTTCCCGGATATCCAAAAGGATGGAAAAGACCCACAAAATTTGATATTTCCACGGTTATAGACAGCCGTGGTATAATGGAAGAAAACTGTTTTGGAGACTGCTTTTATGAATACAAAACTGACCATACAGGAGAGACTGAAGGACCTGCGGGTGGAACGGCACCTGACTTTGGAGCAGCTTGCGGAGGAAACCGGCGTTTCCAAATCCGCACTGGGCAAGTATGAATCCGATGACTTCAAGGACATCAGCCCATTCAGTATCGTCACCCTGGCGAAATTCTACGGCGTGTCCACGGACTATCTGCTGGGACTGACGGAAACAAAAAATCACCCAAACACAGACCTGCACGATCTGCATCTGGGTGATGATATGATTGAATTGCTGAAAAGCGGAAAGCTCAACAACCGGTTGCTGTCTGAGCTGGCTCTGCACAAGGACTTCCAGCGGTTCTTGGTGGACATTGAGATATTTGTGGATCGCATTGCCGATATGCGGATCAACGACATGAACGCCATTCTGGAAGCCAACCGAAAGCAAATCATGGAAAAGCACAATCCGGGCGAGAATGATCTGTATGTGCGCACCCTGGAGCTGGCGCAGGTCAGCGAGGAAAACTACTTTACACATGTGGTTCACAGGGACATTGACGGTATCATGACGGATCTTCGGGAAGCCCACAGAAAGGATACCACCACTGCCGATACCGCTTCTCCTGTTGCCGAAATTCAAAAGCAGATGGAGACCGCCATGCACTACGAGGGAACTGAGGAAGAAAAGAAAGCCCGGCTGTTCCTGGCTACTCTCGGCATTGATTATGACAAGCTGACCCCGGAGGAATTTGTCACACAGATCAACATTCTCAAGAAGTCCGAACACCTGAAAAGCCCCAATAACCAGCGCGGGAAAGCTTTGCCCTATCAGGTGCATGGGAAAGGGAATCGGAAAAGGCATAAGTGACGAAAATAGAAAAGGCATCTGTTTTTCAGGTATCGCAAACTGAGTAACCGTTTTGGCAAGCAGTGTCTGGGTGCTACCCAGCCTTATTTTGCTTGTTGGGGCGAATCCCCCAATCCCCCAGATCAGCACTGCATGCTGGCTGCGCATTTTCAAATGCTGATTTGGCAAGCCTGATCGATGCACAATTTCGTCTATTGGAAAGTGGCGGATACCTCACAAAGCCATCAAGGGCGGCGTGTTTCACGCCGCCCTTACAGAGATGCATAGGCAAAATATACGGATAGAAATGTCAAATCTCTCTTTCCCATTTCGCAATTCTGGTGTATAATAACTTCATCGAAAGCAATTTTATCATGGGCTACCAGCCGGAAAGGAATCAGTATGAACTACATCCTAAAGCATTTTGATACGCCGCTGATTTCCTTTTCTGCCCGGAGCGGTGCGGAACCGGATATTCAGATTCTGTCCGTAAACGAATCCTGCCGGGAGCTGTTCCCACTGGATTTGGCGGAAGTCAGTCCTGCCGGTCTGGAATCCTGGATTCGTCACAGAACCATCCCGCGCAACCGGGCGTATGTGGACAATCTTCTCAGCACCATGGGATTGAGTCTGAATCGCCCGATGGATGTGCTGAAGGTCTCCAAAGGACTGAGCCTGAACGATTGCTACTGGGTAACCGAAGCGGAGTTCTCCGGCAGTTTTGAGAAATTCAATCTCTATGACAATCGGTTCAGCCGCGTGCTGGGGCAGATCGCCTTCACCGGCTTTGGCAGTTCCGGCTCCATCCTGTCCTCCAGCCCGGAGTTTACCACGGGCGGTATGCTGCCCAAATGCTGGCGCAGAGAGGGCGGCATCATCCGCCTCTACAAAGGCGGTACCCAAGGTGCCTCCAACACCGGGTTCGAGCCTTACTCCGAGTTCTACGCCTCCCAGATTGCCAAAATTCTGGAAGTCAACGCCATCGACTATTCCATTTCCCGCTGGAAGGAGACCCTGTGCTCCACCTGTGAGCTGTTCACCAGCAAAGACATCTCCTTTGTACCTGTGGGGAGAATTGTCCGCAGCGGCGGTATGAAAGCCGTCCGGGCGTTCTGCGAATCACTGGGCGAGGAGTATGTGCAGGCATTGAACGACATGATCGTTTTTGATGCCGTCATTTTCAATACCGACCGGCATTACGGGAATTTCGGTTTCCTCGTAGACAGCCACACCAACCAGATCATTGCCCCGGCTCCGCTGTTTGACCACGGCAATGCGCTGCTGAATCTGGCAGGCGCCGAAGCCCTGAAGAGCAAGGAAAACATTCTGAAGTATTCCAAAACCCAGATGCCCTGTGTATACGATGATTTCGTAGGGGAAGCCAAAAAGGTCATGACCCATGAGCACAGAAATCATCTGCGCAAGCTCCTGGACTTCCGCTTCAAGCGGCACAGCCGATACAACCTGAGCCCCAATCGGATGGCTCTCGTGGAGTTTGCCGTGCAGAGCAGAGTAAAGGAACTGTTGGAAGAATAACGCAATGCCCACCGATCAATTCTGACCGGTGGGTGTTTTTCGTCATGTGTAATACTCTTTCCATTCCTATTGTATTTCTCGCAAAATCACAGATCTCCTTTAAAAATATAGAGACTTGTGGGATTTTGTTTTACTGCAATGAATCAATTGTTTTCCTCAAAGTTCTCGACCTGCTCCATAACTTTTCGGAACACCTCAGGGCTGTACTGCGGTGGATAGCCATTCTTGATGAGGCATACTTTGATATCAAATTTGAGTTGATCGCGGACAATCTGATTATTGAGCCAGTCTGCAAACGAGGATTTCGTGTCAATAATCTCCTTAATCTTTTTTGCCAGAGCCTTGCACTTGTCATTTACAGAGATGCCATTGACATTGCGATCCTCGCCGTATTCAAAATTATACTCGTCCCGCAGCGCCATCAGAATATCGTAAAACGCTTTTTCCTCAAATGTCAGCCCGATTTTCCGGAAGCTTTCCCGGTCTGCATGCATTTCTCTCAGGATTCGGAGTGCCTGCTCGGTCGCATTGCGGATGATTTCTTCCGAAGTTACCTCCTGCGCCTCGCCCGCTTCTTCCTCCGTGAGATGTTTGCGGCGCTCATGGTACTCCCGGATTGTGGCTTCCAACATTTCCTGATACTTTTTTGCGGCAACCTGGTTTGTTCTGCTATAGTCCGTTATCTGTTTACGAAGCAATTTAACCAAAACTTCCAGCTTGGATGCAGGCAGCCTTACATCAGAGAGCTTTTCCGTAAACTCAGGACTGAACAGATCCTCTTCCTCGCCTTCGTCAAGAATACCTTCCACCTTGCTGTAGCTCAGCGCCTCTTCGACCATCCTTGCCACATGACGGTTCATGCTATCAGTATCCACATCACTGGTGCCGCTCATCTTGCGAACAAATCCAGCTATTGCCATAAAGCATTGGGCGAGAGAAGATTCTTCTTCACCCAGTTCGCCGGAAGGCTGGCAGATATCATAAGCTGCACGCATACGCTTTACATTGGTTAGGAAATACTTCTGAAAAGAAACCCTTTTGACGGCTTTGCCCCCGTTTTTCTCCACATTCAGCTCCTGAGTTGAAATAAATACATATTCTGCCGCTCTGGCCAGCAATGTATATCTTTCTACCGGATTGCCGTTTGGATTGAGGAAAGGCTTCAGATCAAAGCCTGCAAACAAATCTTTCAGGATTGCCAGTTGTTCCCGGAAAACTTGCGTTGCCTGCTCCACATCGTCCTGCGTTGGAGCAACCGAACTGTCACCTCCGTACAGCTTCATGGCCTGACGCATATTCCTGCGGATACCAATATAGTCAATCACCATGCCGTATTCTTTTCCTGGGTATTTGCGATTCACACGACTGATGGTCTGGATCAACAGATGCTTTTGCAGAGGTTTATCATTGTACAAGTAGGTAAGCGTCGGAACATCAAAGCCTGTAATCCACATATCCACAACGATGACAATGTGGAAATTTGATTTTTCCTGTTTGAATGCGATGTCCAATGCGTCCGAGCGCTTCCCATTTTTCACGCCGCCCAGATAATTGTACATATCCGGCTTATCATTGCTGCCTACGCTGGCAACCATCGCCATAAACGGCATCGGCTTCAGTTCTCGCAGTTCTTCTTCCGTAGCAGCAACTCCATCGGGAGTTTTCTTTTCCTCAAACCATTCCGGGTATTTTTCCTGGAACTTTTTCAGAAGTTCGTAGGCAATCGGTCGGCTGGAGCAAACAATCATCGCCTTTTGTATCCGGTCGGGGTCGTTTGCGCAGGCGGATACATAGTGATCGTGAATATCCACAGCAAGCCGCTCCAGGCGGGAAGGCTCTCCCAGTATGACTTCCATGGAACTCATGGCTTTTTTGCTGGCTTCAATATCTTCCTTGGTTGCCCCATCCTCAGCGCACTTTCCGTAGTACTCCTCAATCTCCTTCACTTTCTTCTCATCGAGAAGAACTTTGGCGATTCTGGGATGGTACTTGATAGAAACCGTCAGTCCGTCGGCAACTGCCTGATCCATAGTATAGCGATCGATTTCGTCGCCAAAGGTTTGATAGGTTTCGGCAATAGGCGTGCCCGTAAAGCCCACAAAAGTAGCTTGAGGGAATGCCTCCCGCAGTACCTTCGCATAGGGTTTGGAAATCATGGCTCGCATATTCTCGTCAGCATCCTTGCTGAACTGAATTTTTTTGGAATGCTCCAGCTGGGTTCTGTGGGCTTCATCCGAAAAACAGATAATATTGACCCGTTTGTTGATCAGACCCACTTTATCATCTTCGCGGTCGCAGAATTTTTGAATGGTGCAGATATAGAAGCCGCCGCTTTCCCGGGCACCCAGTTCCTGACGCAGCTCTTTTCGATTTTTTACAACCTTGACCTCGCCGAGATTCAGGAATTCGGTACTCTTGGTGAATAGCTTCGCTCCCTGCTTTTGCAACTCATCCCGATCCACAATCATAACGATGGTTGGGGAGCCAATCTCCGGCACATCGGTGCAGCGCAGAGCCAGTTGTCGGGCCAGGAAAGCCATGGTGTAGGTTTTGCCGCAGCCGGTTGCGCCGAAATAGGTGCCGCCCTTTCCGGTTTTCTCCCTTACAGATCTCGCAATGCTCTGCTTCAGCTTGCGGGCAGCAAAGAACTGGGGATACCGACACACGATTTCCACTTCATCGCTGTCATAGATACTGTCCTGGAAGTAGATGTAGTCACGGAAGATTTCCAGGAATCTGGCAGGACTGTATACGCCCTGAATCATGGTCTGCATTTCATCAAAAGGCATGGTAGACAGCTTGTCTTCCTCATTGACACGCCGCCAGGCATAGAAATGCTCATATGGGGTACGAACCGTACCCAGTCTGGTTTTCACGCCATCCGAAATACAGGCCAGCGGACAGTAGTGCAGCAGATGGGGGATATCACGCCAATAGCGGATATTGATCTGCTCCCACGCATCGAAAATGGTCGCGTTGCCGTCTGCCGGATTCTTCAGTTCCATAATGCACAGCGGCAGGCCATTGACATACAGCAGAATATCCGGGCGGCGGGTCTGTACCTGACCATTGTTGGTATACTCTACCGCGAACTGGTTGACCGCACGGAAGATATTTTTCTCCGGCTCATCAAAGTTGATCAGCTGCACCATGCGGGGAATGCCGCTCTGGGGTGTAAACTGAATGCCATTAACCATCCAGCCATAGACCTTATGTAAGGTTGCAAAATCACTCTCCGCGCCAACCAGCCGAACGGTATCCATGATCTGCCGGATTTCCTCAGTGGTCAGATCGGGGTTGCCGGAGCGCAGAAACTGCTCCTGATCGTCATAGTACAGCACATCCCGTTTGGAATTTCGGGACATACTCTTTCCGGACAGGTACTGCCAACCTTCCGCCTCCAGCATGGACAAAAAGGTGGCTTCAAACTCCCATTCGCAGTAGTGACCATTGTAGTTCTGTAGTTTGGCCATAACGATTCCCCCGATACCTAAGGAAAGGTATTGATTATTTTACAGGCTAGAACAGCTTGTTGAAATCAACGGTGTAGCCCATCGCTTTCAGCTCTTTCAGTAAGTCAACCTGCCAGTTTGCTGTGTTCGTGTATACAACGCCAGACAGGTCAGAAGGCATTTCGATCCCCGAATCTGCCAAGATTACCACATGCCTTCGTCCAAGCTTACCCATGAAATAGCCTGCTTCAAAGACCACATTCTGTCGTGCTCGTGGCTGCATAGTGTCGCCGGATTGCGCTTTCGCCAGATCATCCGCAGTAAACAGACAGATCGCACCGCTTACATCACTGTACTGTTCAAACTTTTCGATGATGGTGTTCCCCTGGTTTGCCTGCTCAGAAAGGATAATTGCTTCGATATCCTGCTTTTCCACAATTCGTGCAACAGAATGCTTTAATTCGCCATCATGTCCGTGGACGATGAATATCTTGTTGAAAAAACTGGGTAAATCTGTCGCAGGCTCCAAGTCCGGTGCCTCCATTTCACTCAGATAATCGGCAAAGGTAAGTTTTGTCGCTTCCAGATCACGCTTGCAAAATGAAATCAAATCAGAATCATCTACATAAACACTTGGCGAAAACCTTGTTTTTTGAAACTTTGATAACTCTATACTATCAGCACCGTACTTTCTAGAAAGAAATCGTTCCGTTTTTGTATGCCATGCCGTAAATATAGGTGCTCGTTTTGTGGCACGGCTGGCAATGAGATCATCAATCTCATCGCATATCTCCTTCAGCTTTTCATAGTCACTCATGTTCTTTTCCCCTCCTCGAGAGAACCTTTAATCAGGATTGGACAAATATCTTGGATTTGAATTTTCAGTCGATCGGAAATTTTCCTGCGAGCTATATAGACAGCATATAGTTCCACTATTGATTGCTGCACTTTTTCTTCCGGGATGGGAATCTCAATCTCAAAAAATCGATCCAGATCAAGGTTGGTTCTGATACTTGAATCGCTCATAAACCATCCTCGTCTATCAGTCTCTTTACGCAAAAACCAAATCATTATATATTCGGGAATTACTGATTTTTCATTCACCTCAAAAACTGTGTATGCCGGGGAAATGATAACCGGTACTTCCATGTCACAGAGTGCAATTCTAATGCACTCATCCCGACCAGTCTGCATCCCCGAAAACGCAAACTGTCCTTTTTTAACTAGTTTATACTTTTTGAGATCAACACCATTAACATCAGCGACAGAAGGCATAAATTGCTTTGAAATGTTTATTCCCTGAACACTTTTGATTTCTCCATCACCGTTTCTATTGTCTACTTCACGCAACAATTTGCTTAGGTGCTTTTGGGGAGCCATATGCTTCACATTATCAATTTGCGCATCCAACACAATCTTCAAGTCTTCCAATCCACGCTCATAGCTCTGCTGGTTGGCTACCATGGATTTGTAGACATTAACATACTGTTGCTGGGTTTCAAAATCAGGTAGTTTGAGTTCAATAGAACACAGATCCTCCCAGTTATAGAATTCAGTTGAACTCCCCCACGAATTCGTTATGACATATCTGTCAAATTCCGGGCGATTAAAGTACATATATAGCCAATACGCATTCAGAACTTTTGTGGACTCTGGTTTTACCCGGAAAACAACATAGTCCTCTGTGCAGATCACTGTTTTTCCAAGATCGTTATAGGCAATGCTGAATTTTTCCCCATTTCGGGAAGTGCGGTGATTGAATACAAATTCCCCGGGATTGGCAATCTGGAACTTACTCAAATCTCTGCCATTCAAATCTGCTTTGGTAGTCATAAGCTGCTTGAGATTATTGACACCACGAACATCCTCGACAGAATACAGTAGATCCTGATTGGTATGTTCCAGCAGTTCCAGCAAATCACCCAGCTTATATTTATTCAATCCCATAGCCAATCCCCCTGAATGCCTCTTTCAGCATTTTCTGAGACTGCTTCTCGGCAGCAAGAATCTCCCGCATTTCCTGCTGGATGCGAGCCATTTCCTTGGGATAATCAATCTCCAGATCGTGGTCGATAAATTCAATGTACTTACTGGGAATCAGTGTCCAGCCGTTTCCTTCTATCTCGCTCTTTTTCACACTGCGGTACAGCTCCGGCACCTCATAATGCTCCCCGTCTGTGCCAACAGACTGCCATGTGTGATAGATGTCAGCCGCTTTCTGAATCTGCTCCGTGGAGAGGAATACTTTCTTTTTGTTTTCTCCCTTTACCGGATTTTCCGTCCATGTGCGCAAATCCATGAAGAGAATCTCGTCCTCCCGGTTGCGCAGGTTCCGTCCGTGGTAGCTGCCGCCCTTTTTGTTCTGATTCAGAATCCACAGGGTAACGCTGATATCCGTGGTAATAAACAGTTCCCGGGGCAGAATGATGATGGCTTCCACCTTGTCATTGGCAATGAGCTTCTGACGAATGTCCTTGGTATCGCTGTCACCCAGAGCACCGTTGGCCAGCAGGAAGCCTGCAACACCATCCAACGGCTTCAGGTGGGACAGTATATGCAGAATCCAGGCATAGTTGGCGTTGCTCTCCGGGGGCGTGCCATAGTCTACCCATCGGGAGTCCCCCTTCATATTGTCATCATACCAGCCCTTCAGATTAAACGGCGGATTGGCCATGATATAATTGAAGTAGAGGCCCTTATGCAGATCGTTGGTGAAGGAAGAATCGTTGGTTTCACCCAGATGGTGGCTCAAACCGCGCAGCGCCAGGTTCATTTTGGCAAGGCGGTAGGTGGCAGCATCCTTCTCCTGACCGTAAATATTGATACGGCTGATATCGCCCTGCTTGGCCTTCACCAGCTCCGCGCTCTGGATGAACATACCGCCGCTGCCGCAGCAGGGATCGTACAGAGTGCCGTCGAAAGGCTCAATCATGGTGGCAATCAGCTGCACCACATCATGGGGCGTATAAAATTCGCCCTCTTCCTTCGTTGCGTTGACCGCAAACTCTTTGAGGAAATATTCGTATACCCGGCCAATCAGATCTTTTTCCTCGCCAAATGCTTTGTGGCTGATCTTATTGACTTCATCCACAATTTTCTTGATATCGTTGGGAGCCAGATTCCGGGTTGTGAACGTACCCTCGATGAAGCAGCCCTTCAGTCGGGCATCGCTGGCCGCAATGCTGTGCAGGGCGTTGTCCAGCGCCACATTCAGCTGGGGCGCCGGTGTATTGATAATAGTAGACCAGCGGGCATCCATGGGAAGATTGTAAGTGCCGTCCGTAAAGGTGGCATCTTCAAAAAATGCCGCCCAGATTTCAGGATCATCCGGATCCAGTCCCTGTGCCATCACATCCTGCCGCAGTTTTTCCACGCCGTCCTCAAACTTCTCGCCGATAAAACGCAGAAATACCAGCGTCAACATCATGTCCCGCTTCTCAAAAAACGAACCGGAATTCCGAGCCTGCCGCAGGATATCTCTGCACTTGAACAGGATTGCATCTAAATTGAGTTTCTCTTCAACCTTTTTCTTAGCCATGGGATTTTACCTTTCTTTATGTACAGTGGGAACGCAAAATGCAACATCTCACGATAAAATATACCACATTGCGTCATTTTTTTCAATATGGCTGCCACATAATAAAACAGCGCTCACCAGACGAGCTGGTGGACGCTGCCTCTATAGAGATACCTATCAGATTTTTTCCTTTCAATGTCAGGAGTAATCATGTTCTGCTCACAATTGCAATATTCATACCTGTTGGAAGTATCAGTTCTCGACCATCACCTCCAGCATCATCCGAGCTCCCAGGCGGAAGCTGTTCTGGAACAGCAGACATTCTGCCATATCCTGAAATTCCCGCACACTGTCTGCATACCGGGAGAACAACTCCTTCTGGGTATCCGTCATGGTAGCCTGGAGCTTTTCTTCGTTCCGGCTGATTAGTTGAAGGGCTTCCTTGTATTCCACACAGGGGCATGTGTCATATTCTGTTGGTTCGATATTGCCGTACCAAAATTCTTCAAGAATTCTCATGTCGCATCCTCCCCGTAAATTAGCTCCTGGAGTATGATTTCCTCTGCCCGGTTCCGGATATTGTTCATAGCACCAACCCAAGCCATCGGGTCAGCAGCTTTCAAGCCCTCTGTCACGCCCTCGGCGGTTTTCATCTGCTCGATTATCCGATCCAGCCTGTCCTGCGCCTGCTCATTCAGGTCAGCCAGATAAGTCCACAGCTTGCCGGACAGAATCAGGCAGTTGTACTGAATCGGCTTGTGCTCTTTCAGATACTCCCGGCGCATCCGCCCCCACTTGCCGATGGGGCGTGTTTCTTCCGGCAGTTCCAGGTCAGGAATGAAGTAATCGCCCACTCGAATGTATTGCATTTCCATAGTCATGCCTCCTTTACCTCGGTACTGTTATGATACCGAAGGATCGGGATGCAGTCGAATGTGCCGCCTTGCAAAGTTTATTACATTGATGTAACAAACTTGAAAATTTTACGACTTTATTACATGTCAGCAACCATCCATGCAGCGTTCAAGCCCGGCAAGTGTCAACTACCTGCCGGGCTTGTCCCTATTCACATCAACACCGCATTCCAGTGGATTTTCGCGGTTCTGCCATAGTACGCGGACAAAATTGCACCATTTGTCCTCCATAGAAAACTTCCGCGGGCATTATCCCTTATTCATAATATGGGCCACCAGGCGCAGGTTTCGTTCCACCAGGATGTTGCGGGCTTCGATGTCGCCTTGGGCGCAGAGGGCCAGATAGTGTCGTTCTTCTTCCTCAGTGAGGGGCTTGGGGAAGCTGCCGGTGGAAAGCTGCAGGGAATAGAGCAGACTGCTGAGCATCAGCCATGAGGAAAGCAGCATAGAATATCACCTCAGCATACTCTATTCACCGCTGGTTGTCCCTTTTCCGGCAGTGCTCGTAAGTTTTTCCAAGTGAACTTTCAGCAGCCCTCTCGGCCGCAGACATTTTTTTACCCGGCAGGAGGTTGACTCCTGCCGGGCTTTTTCCTATTCAAATCAGATAACGCAAAAATGTGGCAACTTCTCCCAGCACATAATGGATGATGGCCAGGCCCCAGATGTTGCCCTGCTTGTGGTAGAGAATTCCCAGTGTGCCCAGCAGCAAGGTGGACGCCAGCATGTAGGGCAGCCCATAGGCAATATGGAGCACGCCGAAGATCAGCGCCGAAACCACGATGGACAGCACACCGGCATACTTCCCCGTAAAAATCCGCCTCAAGCTTTCCTGCATGACGCCGCGCGCCAGGAACTCCTGCAAAATCGCAGTCAGAGGATAGAATACATCCGCAATTGTTCCCACGCTCCAATCCCAGAAGGGAGCGCCCTCCGGGAAAAAGCCGGGAGCAACCCGCAGCAGAACCACCTTGCCCAAAATCAGCGCCGCGCTGCCAATCACGGTAATCAGAATATCGGGAAGGAAGGTTGCCTTTGCATTTGTGATCCGCAGGCCAATATCCCGAATGGTAAAGCTGGTCGTCTTCATAATCACGACGAACATCAGCAGCGAAATGACCTCAATCAGCACACTCATGACCCATCCGGGCGGCTCAATGTTGAGATAGCGCAGCAGACTCCAGAAGAAGAGGTAGGCGCATACGCAAATCATCATGATCGCAAAGATCGTGGAGGATTCCCTGCGCTGCTGGTGCAGCCTGGTGATCTCCGTCATATCCGAAAACACCACCACCACGCCAATCCGATTGGTGCCATCCTCACTGCGCAGGAAGGAGGTCGTCAGGCAGAATTGCCGCTCTGCCTGATCTGGAAGCTGAAAGGATGCCTCACCGCTGTGAGCATTTTCCTTGTCGTATACAGCATCCAGCACAAACTGGTGAAAGGCGTCATTTTTGCCCTGGTCATCCTGAGCCATCAGTGCGGCGGCATACTTCATGCCAATCAAATTCTGGCTCTGCCCCAAAAGCTTTTGCCCCCGCTCATTTAAGTACAGAATGGTTCCCCGCATATCCAAAATCAGGACACCATCGTTCAAATCCCGCAGGATGCGGGGTACAAATCCCTTCTCTTCATTTTCCATCCAATCACTTCTCCCTCATATTTTGGCGGAAATCGTGATTTTCAGTATATCATAATGCTGTGAAGTTTTCAACAAAAAATGCGCTTATCGGCCAATTGCACCACAGGAACAAGGATGGAATTCCGGCTTATCACTGCGGATTTTATGTCCTTGTTTAGGATACATCTGTTCTTTTTGCAAGATGACGCCTTGCAAGCGCCCTTTTTGTTGCTTTTCACGACAGCGCTTTTCTCCTGCCTGGGTTTTCCAGGTTTTTTCAGGGTGATATGGTGTATAAATTCCGATTATTTCCAGCTATTTCCTTGTGCAGATTGCACATTTAATTTTCATATTTGCAAGATATCTTTCATTGTTTGTTCTATTCTTTCATTTTTGATGGTTAATTTGGTGGATTTTGAAATTCTGCAAGTACAGGAATCACGGTCAAAATTTCATTCTGCATTTTTCACCTTGCAAAAATTCATGCTTTGCGATATAATGTGTCCTGTAATTACTTTTACATACCGAGGAGGAAACACAATGAAACTGAAGAAAATGATCGCTCTCGTTCTCTGCGCTGTCATGATGCTGTCCCTGGCTGCTACAGTCCAGGCGGCTCCCGCGAAGATGACCATGGGCACCGGCGGCTCCGCTGGCACCTATTATGCTTACGGCACCATCCTGGGCCGCTACATGAAGGAGAAGGCAAACGTCAACGTGACCGTTGTCTCCACCGACGGCTCCAAGGCCAACATCCAGGGCATCCAAGCCGGTGACTATCAGCTGGGCACTGTCCAGTCCGACGTCATGTCCTACGGCTGGGAGGGCAGCCGCTCCTTCGAGTCCACCGGCAAGGTTGATTCCTTCCGGGTCATCGCCGGTCTGTACGCAGAGGCGGTGCAGCTCATCACCATGGACCCCGCCATCAAGTCCGTTGCTGACCTGAAGGGCAAGACCGTTTCCATCGGCGCTCCCAGCTCCGGCGTGTACTTCAACGCTGTGGACGTGCTGGCCGCCGCCGGTCTGACCGAGCAGGACATCAACGCCCAGTACCAGAGCTTCGCCGACAGCACCGACGCTCTGAAGGACGGCAAGATCGACGCCGCTTTCATCGTGGCCGGCGCTCCCACCCCCGCCATCACCGAGCTGTGCACCACCAACTCCGCTTTCCTGGTGCCCATTGACGGCGACGTTGCCGCGGCGATGATGGAGGCCTCCCCCTTCTACACCGTCTACACCATTCCCGCCGGTACCTACAACGGCCAGACCGAAGATGTGAACACCGTCACCGTGAAGGCCACTCTGATCGTGGACGCCAGCGCCAGCGAGGACGATGTTTACAACATCACCAAGGCCATCTTTGACAACGCCGAAGACATTGCCAAGGAGCACGGCAAGGGCGCTGAGCTGAGCATCGAAAACGCCACCAGCGGCATGACCGCTCCCTTCCACAAGGGCGCTGCCAAATACTTCGCCGAGCAGGGCGTGACCGTCGAAGCACAGTAATCTTTCGCTATTCCAAACGGCTTCGGTGGAATCACCGAAGCCGTTTTTGGATTTCCGTGATAACGAAGGAGGAAAGCATGAGTTTATTCAAGAAAAAGAGCCCGGATTCCGCGCCCGTCCAGGCCGATTTGGAATCCGTGATGAAGAAATACGACAAAGAGTCCAACACCCGGGTCTGGGAGGGAACGCCCAAAATCGTGGTCACCTGCATTCTGGCAGCCTTTTCCCTGTTCTGCCTGTATGTTACCCTCTTTGCCAGCTGGCTGGAGGAGATCCGCCTGACTTCCTTTGTGGCCTGTATCGTATTCCTTGGCTATCTGATTTTCCCCGCCAAGAAGGGCCAGCAGCGGGTCAATTACATCCCCTGGTATGACATCATTCTGATGCTGGTGGGCACCGGGTCATTCCTGTATTTCACCTTCAACGCCATTAGCATCATCCACCAGGGCGCCCTGTTCCAGACCTATCAGATCGTGATTGGCGTGATTGGCATTCTTTCCCTGGCAGAGGTGTGCCGCAGAAGCGTGGGTCTGCCCATTCTTTTGGTTGCAGCGGCATTTCTGATCTACGCCCTGACGGTGGGACTGTCCAACCCCAATTTCTTCCGCCGGGTCAGCTACGCCGTGCGGCAGCTGTTCTACAGCAAGGAGGGTATTTTCTCCACCCCCGTCAACGTCTGCTCCAAATTCATTGTGGTGTTCATCATCTTCGGTGCCTTTTTGGAGCGCACCGGCATCGCGGAATACTTCATTCAGATTGCCAACACCGTGGTGGGCGGCTTTTCCGGCGGCCCGGCCAAGGTGGCGGTGGTGGCAAGCGCTTTGATGGGCATTGTGTCCGGCTCCTCCGTGGCCAACACCGTGGGCTCCGGCTCCGTGACCATTCCCCTGATGAAGAAAACCGGCTACAAGTCCGAATTTGCCGCCGCGACGGAAGCCGCCGCCTCCACGGGCGGACAGATCATGCCCCCCATCATGGGTGCCGCCGCCTTCCTGATGGCAGAATATGTCCAGGAGCCCTATAGCCGCATCGTGCTGCGGGCCATCCTTCCTGCGGTGCTGTACTTCACCGGCATTTTCATCTCCGTCCATCTGGAAGCCAAAAAGCTGGGACTGAAGGGTCTGAAAAAGGAAGACCTGCCCAAGGTCCTGCCCCTGCTGAAAAAGAGCTACCTGCTCTTCCCCCTGTTCCTGCTGATTTATCTGGTGGTCACCAGCTCCCGCTCCATCCAGTATGCCGCCGCCATTTCCATCGTGGCCTGCCTGGTGGTGTCCCTGTTCAATAAGGACAGCCGCATCACCCCCAAGCGTCTGCTGGAGGCGCTGGCTGCCGGCGGTCAGGGCACCATCACTGTGGCTGCCGCCTGCGGCATTGCGGGCATCATCGCGGGCACCATCACCATGACGGGTCTTGCCAGCAACATCATCAGCGGCGTTGTGGCCCTGGCCGGCGGCTCCGTGTTCCTGGCTCTGCTGCTGACCATGGTGTGCTGCATCGTGCTGGGCATGGGCGTTCCCACCACCGCTACCTACTGCATCATGGCCGCCACCTGTGCCCCCATTCTGGTGCAGATGGGCGTTCCCACCGTGGCTGCCCACTTCTTTGTGTTCTACTTCGGCATTGTGGCAGACCTGACCCCGCCGGTGGCCCTGGCAGCCTATGCCGGCGCGGCCATCGCCAAGGCAAGCCCCATGAAAACCGCCATCACCGCCACCAAGCTGGCCATCGGCGCTTTCATCGTCCCCTATGCCTTTGCCATGAGCCCCGCCATGCTGCTGATTGACACCAATGTGATGGAGGTCATTCTCATCTGCGTCACTTCCTTCATCGGCATCTGCTGCATCTCCGCCGCTCTGGAAGGCTATTTGATGACGGATATGCCCTGGTATCAGCGCGGACTCAGTCTGGTGGGCGGCCTGATGCTGATTTTCCCCGGTGTCGTCACCGACATCGGCGGCATCACCCTGGCAGTGCTGGTCATTGCCCTCCAGTTCTACACCCGCCGTCAATCCCCCGCCATTGCCTAAAAAACTCCCCCCCCATTTGCTCACTGGTTGAACAAATGGGGGGATTCGTTTTTTGAAGATATAAGATATTAGATATGAGATATAAGATAAACGATAAACACTAAAAAGTTACAGATTTTTCAGCAGAACGGTTCGTTTATGGAATATCTCATATCTTATATCTTGTATCTTATATCTTATATGACCGTCAAGGTTACCGCATCGGTGATCACGGTTTTTCCGTTGCCATCGGTGATGACGCAGCGGAACTGACAGCCGTTATCCGCCTGGGTGATGCCCGGCAGGGTCAGTGTGGGAGAATTGAGCCCCCAGGCCGCCCAGTCGCTCTGGGGGCTTTTCGCTGCCACTGGTAGGACAGTCCCATGCCCAGAGCGCTGACTGTGAAGGAGACCGTCTCCCCTGCCCGAGCCGCAGCGGGCTGGGGTTGGGTCTAAGTGGTGACCAGCCGAACCTCAAAGCTGATGTGGCCGTACTCGGTAACCTTCCAGGTGTACCGGCCGGTGGTCTCAGTTTCCGTGTAATCATAAGAGGTACGATCCAGCTTGGGCACCTGAACGGTATCAACACTGCCGCAGGAGCTGCAGGTGCCAACCATCTCGCCGCCCTGGGAGAAACTCGGAGCCTTGGTCAGCTTCCAGGAATAGCTATGGTTTTCTGCCCAAACCGGGGTGCCGCCATAGGCGTTCCCGGCTACGTTATTCCAGCTCCCATCGGTATCGTGATAGCGCAGGGTCGCGGTGACGCCCCGCAGGGCAAAGTCCTCGAAGGAGGGCGCACTGCTGAGGAAATAAATATCCTTCAACTGATCCAGGCCATAGAACACATTGTGGCCCACTGCGGTGATGCCTCTTTCCACAACCGCCGTGGCAGCCGATGTACCGTTCCAGGGGGTAGTAGCGGGATTGTAGGCTGGAATCCCTCCATTTCCGAAGAACACCAGACTTCCTCTGGTATCCAGATACCAGAACACCTGGCCTGTGCAGGCACCCGCTGCCTGATAGCTGCGCCACACGGAATTGCCAACGGTCTTATCCATGCTGCCATATTGACTGCTGCTGACCAGAACCAAAGCAGAGGTGTTGCCGAAAGCACTGTCCGCAATGGTCACTGCGTTGCTCAGCGCCAGGAATTTGGACAGGTTGACACAGTAGCGGAACGCATTGCCCCCCAGGCTGGATGCAGCGCCGCTGAGAATGGCATGCCGCAATCCATAACAGTAGGCAAAGGCGTAGTCCCCGATCTGGCAGCCGGGCAATTTCAGGTTGGTGATGCCGGAGCAGTTATAGAAGGCTCCCTCCCCCAGGCTCAGGCCGCCGGTACAGCCGGACAGATCCAAATCCCCCAGGCTGCCGCACAGCGCGAAGGCATAGCTTCCGATGCTGGTCACGCCGGAGGGAATGTTCACACTGCGCAGCGCGTGGCAGCCCCGGAAGGCATGGGCACCGATGGATTGTACACCGGCGGGAAGCTCCACCGTTTCCAGTGCCGATGCCTCGTAAAACACTGCGTTTCCAACGGCGGTCAGACCGTTGGGAAGAACAATTCCCGTCAGGCTGGAGCATTTGCTGAAGGCCCAGTCGCCGATGGACACCAAGCTGCCGGGAAGCTCCAGCGCTTGCAAAGCGGTACAATGCCGGAAGGCGGCATAGCCGATGGTCTTGACACCGGGCATCGCAATATCCGTCAGGGAGGAACAGCCCCGGAAAGCCCAGTTGCCGATGGAGCTGACCGTGGCAGGCAGCACCACGCTGGTCATATTGGCAAGGCCGCCGAAATTACTGCTGCCCACCGAGGTAATGCCATCGGATAGGATCACCTTCTGAATCCGATCCCGGATTTGCAGCCAGGGCTCCTGAACCTCATTGGAGTAATCCGGCATGGGGCCGGTGCCGATCACCAGCAGGTAGCCGTCCTCATAAGCATACCAGTGGATGGTATCGGTGCACTCTCCCTCTCCGATGCGGAGGGATTCCCTGTCCATCGTGCAGGAAACGGGTTCGGACAGATAGCCATTGCCTCCCTGGCTGTCATAGGAACGTACACAATAATAATAGGTTTCCAGCATCTCGGCGCTGGTATCCGTCCAGGAGACGGTACCCACGGGAGCAGTGTAGATGGGAGTCGTCCAGGGGCCCTCGGGGGATGCAGAGCGATAGACCCAGTAACCGGCAGCGTCTGTATTGTTCCAGCTCAGATTGACGCCATCATCCCCGGGACGAGCGGTGACGGTGATCTCCCGCTGGGACAGGGGCGGTCTGGAGGTTGCCAAGCTCAGCTTGGGAGAGGTGACCACCCAGTAGGAGGTGAAGGACGCTATGGTAGCCTCCTGGCTACCGCTAAAGAGAATGGACTCACTCAGCGGCATTCTCCAATTGGCAAAGCCCGGGTCAGCGCAGTAGAAAATGCCGGTGGTCTCGTCGTAATCGGTAATCAGCACGGCGTGGGGCCGGTTGGCATTGTAGGCCACAAAGCCCTCGGGGTGCTGCAGCAGGAGGGCGCGGAAGGTCTCCACCGTGCAGGACTGGAAGGCCCCCCGGCCCACGGTGATTCCCGCATAGGAATAGCTCCAGCACATGCCGGTTCCCTCGATCCAGGCAGTTCCCCGCAAGGTGCTTTCCGTGATGCTGCTCCAATCGGCGTAGCCGTTGAGCCGGGCTGCCCGGCGCACCAGCATGGCATTGGCGGCCAGGGTACAGGTGCCGCGAACCTCCTGCTTAAAGAACATATCGGAGCCGTTGAGCTCGTCCAGGGTGACGGGCCCGGTGCTGAGAGCCATGGTCGCGGGAATCAAATCGGCCTCCATGTCCTCCGGGAACAGCCAGTTTATCAAAATGGTGCACAGCTCCTCCCGCAGCAGCTCGTCCTCCACCTGCTCCGCCCGTTCCAACAGACTGGTCTCCGCGTCCATATCTCCCTCATAGGGCAGATACTGCTCTGTGCGGACAAAGGCGGCAAAGGTTTCGTCGTCCATGCTGTCCCAAGGATAGGTGGATACAGGCTCCGTTTCCTCGTCGGTGGGTTCTGTTGCTTCGGTGGGATCCGTGGTTTCGGTGGATTCCGCCGTTTCGGTGGAATCCGTGGTGTCGGTGGGTTCCGTCGTTTCGACATCATCCGCCGCATCGCTGGCTGCTGTTGTGTCGGTGGGGGTTGTGTCGTCGGTGTTTTCCTCAGTCGCCTGGGTTTCGGCTGTGGTCTCAGAGGGCAGCGTCTGCTGGAGCTGATCAGTCTGAGCCGTTTCCTGGGCAGCCGTTGTCTCAGTATTGTCCTGCCCGAAATCCGCCGAAGCCTCTTCCGATAGGAGAAGGCCCTCCGCCGACTCCATTCCCTCCGCGAATCCCGGAACGCAGGAAAAACTCCCCGCAATGATATTGATACTAAGGAAAAGGGCAAGCAGCCTCTTTTTTCTGAAATTCATAAAAACCATCCTTTCCTGCTTTCGCCGCAATCCACCGGCAGTCGATGATTATTTATACATTATAGAAAATTCAGACGAATATTGTCAACCCTCTTTTTCAATAATTTGTGATATTTCCACGATTTTCCAAAAAAATAACGACCGAAGGAGCGGAATCCCTCAGTCGTTATTGGGTATTATCGGCGGTAATCCCGGTATGGCTGGATGTACCGTTCGTGACTCATGGATTGTGGTCGTGCATAGGCGCCGGATACCAGGCCCAGCATGGCGAAAATGGTAACCACAGAGGAACCGCCGTAGCTGATCAGCGGCAGGGTCAGACCGATAACGGGCATAACACCGATGCACATGCCGGTGTTGATCAGCACCTGGAACATCATGGCAGAGGCAGCGCCGAAGCAGATGAGCCGACGCATATAGTCCGGGCACCGGGCGCCCACCTGGATGCACCGGGCAATAATGGCAATTTCCAGCAGCATCACCGCCACACAGCCAAAGAAGCCCAGCTCTTCACCAATGGAGGAGAAGATGTAGTCCGTGTGCTGGGCGAAGAGGTTGCCGCCCTGGGTACGGGTGCCGTTGAAGAGCCCCTGCCCCGTCAGGCCGCCGCCGGTGAGGGATTGAAGGTTGATTTTGCTGTGGTAGCGGGCGCCGATGCCGATCTTATCGAATTCCGGGTCAATCAGAACCATGATACGCTGCCGCTGGTATTCGCCCAAATAGGGCCACACCAGAGGAACCGCCGCCGCAATGCCTCCAATGGCCAGGGCAAACCACCATAGGCTCACGCCTCCGGCAAAAGCCATGCCGATGAAGATAAACACGAAGATCAGTGACACGCCTGCGTCACCGGACAGCACCATGTTCAGTCCCACCAGAATGGCCAGATGGAACACCATGTGCATGACGGAGGTGAAACTGGATATGTTATTTTGGTGGGACGACATGACCGACGCCATGATGATGATGTACGCGATTTTACAGATTTCCGCAGGCTGGATGCTGACGGGCACCAGCGGAATGGTCAGCCAACTCTTGTTGCCGGTGCTGTGGTCATCGCCAAAGGGAATCAGCAACAGCAGCATGATGATATTAAAGGCCACCAGAACCCCACGATGCTCCGACATAAAGTCCACATCGATGGAGGACACGATGGCGAACATCATGATTCCAAGCATGATGGCAACCATCTGAATGAGAATGTATTTTGTGTTGCTGCCAAATTTTGCAGCATTTGTTGCGCTGGCCACACAGATGCAGCCAAAACCTGCGGTGACCAGGCAGAGAATCAGCAGAACCCAGTCGCCCTTCTTGGTAAAATCCTTTAATTCTTCAATAAATCGACGCAAGCGGTTTCCTCCCTTCCGTGTTTGAAGGTAACGCTCTTTTCCGGGAAAGAGATGGAAAAAGGGGCGCTTTCATGCACGAACGAAGCAATTATATCATTTCTTCTCGCAGAAGTAAATAGACGAAATATGAACGTTTCAGGCCGCCTCACTCTAAGGAAGGCGGCCTGAATGAAACCAATCAGGTAATGCGGACAGCGGCAACCACAAAACGGCCGTTGTCGATGGTGTATTCGCAGGTGGAAAGGCAGAGCAGCTTGTCGCCGTAGACCGGTGTGATGCCGGTGTCATAGAACGCCAACTGCTTGCAGGTGGCAACAAACTGGTTGAACGCCTCTTCATTTTCCGCATCCACCATCTGATGGTAAGCAAAGCCCACGTTGTCGGTGCCGGAGGTTTTGAACACGGCGAAAATCTTGTAGACATGGGACTCGGTGAGGGTATCAAAGAAGATCAGCGGATTCTCTTCCCAGGTGGCTTTGTCGTAATAGTTGCCCAGGTAGGCAAACATGGTGCCGTCCTTCATGTTGTGACCGAAAAGAGTAATGTTGTCGCTGGGCTCAAAGACATCGCACTTTTCCCAGGCGTAAATACTGCCGCGGACGGAATCCTTCTTGTCAAAATCCCGATAGAGATAATAGTTCGCATTATCTACAGAGGTCTGCAGCACGGGATAATTGATTTTGGTGTTCTCAATCTGAATCCAGCCCACCATATCCGGGTTCTCGTTGTGCAGCTCCAGATACCAGGGCAGAAAATCGCTGCCGCTCTCCAGCACAGGACGCTCGGGCACATTTTCCGGCTCCTCCACCACATCGGGAGTATAATACTCGTCCGCGTGGCCGTTGACACCGGGGGTACCGTAGGGGTTGAACGATGTCTCCGTCGGGTCAGAGGCTTGGGTCGTTTCGGTACTCTGTGAGGTACTCAGCTCCTGCCGCAGCTCATTGACCTTATTGGCCCGATCGTTATCCTCCAACTGATGCTTGGCGCTGTCCGTAAAATAAGCAGCCAGATAAATCCCGCTGGCCACAAAGGCAGCAACCAGGATCAGGACCAAAGCAACAAATAAACCTTTTTTCATGGCATTACCTCCATTTTTCTGTTTTACCTCCCATTGGGAAATCATTATCCCCCATTATAGACCACCCCCAACAATCTGTCAAGCAATACATGCCAGGCAATTCTTTTGTTTTTCTTAAGGCAGCGTTCAAACTTTGCTCTTGCTTTTTTGATGGCGATGTGGTATAGTGTCTGGGTAGATGCCGGTGTGATGGAATGGTAGACGTAGTGGACTCAAAAACCTCTTCGCCATCTGTCGCCGGCGTTGGAAAAAGTCTTAGATAATCAAGCATTTTTCAGATTCTGTTTTTCATTTTTCTTTCACATCCCTCCTGCATATCCCTCCAAATTCCGGGGGATGCTTGTCTGGGTGTAAAGAAATATATCTGCCGGTGTGTTGGAATTGGTAGACGAGGCGGACTCAAAATCCGTTGGGCTAATAACTCGTGCGGGTTCGACCCCCGCCACCGGCACCATAATTGCTCCGAAGTGTCATGCTTCGGAGCATTTTTTACTGCGCAGAAGCAAAGACTTGAACATTTTTCGGAAACGCCGGAAGAATTGCATTTGCGGATGAAACCTTGCTGGAGAAATCCAAATACGTGTAGATATTGGATGTGGTGCTGATGTCGCTGTGCCCCATCCATTCCTGAATCTCCTTCAGGCTCACACCATTGGCGTACAACAAGCTGGCACAGCTGTGTCGAAGATCATGAAAACGTATCTTTTTTAGCTTGTTCTTTGCCAGGAGAATCTCGAAATGCTGGGTGATGAAATTGGGCTTGCCTAAGGGGCGATACCCCACGAAAATCACATCATAAGCATCCAGGTTCTCAATGCGGGTGGTCAGCTCCGGCCGGGCTTTGGCGTTCTGCTCCTCCGCCGCGAAATCCTCGAGCTTGCTTCCATCGCCGGGATAGACCGTGGAGGTTCGGACGGAAAACAGGTCGCCGCCGGTATCGCGCTGGATTATCTCTGCCAAGGCTTGAACACGGCCCTTCGGAGCGCCGTTCACGGTAACAACGCTGGAAGAGGGCACCGCGTCCACGTCGCTGTTTTCTGCGGCGGTGAAGTAGGCAATCAAAAAGCGATGACTGGATTCCGAAGCAGCATTTCCCTGGGTTACTTCCGGTTCTGTTGTGCTTGCATCCTGGTTCTGTGGCACGGTGGGCGCTTCGATTGCCTGTTTTGGAGAATTTCCGCAGGCCGCAAGGAATAACAGGAGCGCCGCAGTCAGCGCCAGGCAGAGCATTAGAAGTACACGGGGCTTGCCATAACGATCACGTCAGCAGCCTGCATCTTGTCCAGGATTTCCGTCATATCGTCGGAAATGGCACACTTGCCTCCGTTGTCCCGGCAGAAATAGCAGGCATTGCAGGGAGCGACCTTTTTATCCCGCAGGAAAATCTTTTCCGCCTGATTTCCGCTTTCTGCCGCGCCCCGCAGAAATTCGTCGCACAGCAAATCCGAGTTTCCGCCTCTGCGGGGACTGCCGGAAAGAATCAATACCTTTTTGCTCACGATTGTTCACACTCCATTCGTTATTTTGAAAATACACCGCTCAAAAAGCGGTCGTAGTTGGGTTTCTTCCTGACTACATTATAAAAAGAACGAGACCTCAACAGAAGTCTCGTTTGGTTTATCAGTTTATACTTAAAGGTTATAACTCTTTTGCCTTGATATGCAAGGATTATCCCAGCACCTTTTTCAGCGCCGTCAGGAAACGGTTCACCGTATCCGACGGTGTTCTGGAATGGAGCAGCCCATAGGGAATGGAATGATTCCAATCCACAGGAATGACCTTGAGCAGCGGATGAACGTTGTCCCAGACCTGAACCGCCAGCAAAACATTTGATATACTAAAATCTTTCGGAAAATCAAGAAATTATCACCGAAATTTTAATTCAAAACATCTGCAGCCTCAAGTGTCACAAACGCCCCCTTTGATGTGCGGCGGTGCATCAGAAGGGGGGCATTTTCTTATTCCTTGATTCCGAAGTATTCCCGAATTGTGGGGAGCATCAGCTTGGCATCGGCTCGGCCCAGCAGATACAGGGCGCCGAGACGCTCCATATCCCCTTCCAGGGTGGATACGCTGATGGAGCCGGAGGGGCAGAGCATCAGCACCTTCCCCTGCCGCTGCAATTCCTCCAACTCTGAGATGGCAGTGTTGTACTGCTCGCTCTGGCTGTTCAGCCGCTCCACCAGATTGGGGTAATTCCGATAAATTCGCTCGGTCAGCTCCATAAACTGTTTGCTCTCCGGGGGACGACGGTAATCGGCAGGGCGGGTGCGAATCACCAGGATTTTCTCAAAGCCATTGTCCAGGGCCCACTGGTAGGGAATCTTCACCACACAGCCCCCATCCAGGCAGGGAACACCGTCCACCTCCACCATATCGGACACAAAGGGCATGGATGCGCTGGCCTGCACCGCTTTTTGGAAATCCGGGGTGACGCCCTTTTCGCAGTAGATGACCTGGCCCGTCTCGCAGTTGGTCACCGTCACCAGAAGGCGGCGGCTGGGGTCTTCAAACCGCTCCCGATTAAAGGGGATTTCCTCCTCTACCTCATTGAGCAGGAAGTCAAAGCCCACCACGCCGCGGTTCTTTGCCAGGGTGCGGGGGCCAAAATACCGCCGGTCATGCCGGTAGGCCAGGTTGATTTTTCCTGCCCGGCCGATTTCGCCCGCCACATAGTTATAACCGTTCAAGGCACCGGCAGAGGTGCCGATGGTGGTTTGAAGATTGATGCCGTTTTCCATCAGCACATCCAGCACCCCGGAGGTATAGCAGCCACGGAAGGAGCCCCCCTCCAGCACGATGCACCCGGGCACGATCCGTTCAGGGGCGGAGGATTGTTGGATGGAATCGATGCCCGACCAGGTTTTCTTTCTGTCCCGGTCATCCATCAAATTGATGGCCTCGTCCAAAAGCCTGTCCGTCTCCGATTTGATGCCGCTGATCACCGCCTGACCGTTGCGCATCACCTGTTCGGTCAGCTTTTCCAGTTCTTCCCTCATGGTTCAATCCTCCTACTGTCCTCTTACTGACGCAATCTTTTCATATGGAATATTACGATATTGAAGAATATTTGTCAAGGGCATAAAATATGCGGACTGAACCCTTGGAAGAAGAAACCCCCTCAGCCCGCTGGGAGCTGAGAGGGTTTGAAAAATGGCGGAAGATATGATAAACTAAGAACGTGATGAATTATTTTGCCCGGGAGCCGAAGTTGACCACGGCGGTATCGCCCTGCTCGTTGGCGCCGAACTCATAGTCCTTGCCGGGCAGCACGGCGTTCATGATGACGCCCACAAGAGCAGCCATCGCCAGGCCGGACAGGGTGACGGTGACGGAACCGATTGCGAAGCTGATGCCGCCCTTGTAGCTCATGCCGATGCCGATGCCCAGCATCATGGCGGCAATCAGGACGTTGCGGCTCTTGGTGAAATCCACCTGGTTCTCCACAATATTGCGGACACCCACAGCAGAGATCATGCCGTACAGCACCAGGCTGACACCGCCCAGGGTCGCAAAGGGCATTGCCACGATCAGGGCAGAGAACTTGGGGCAGAAGCTGAGAACCACAGCAAAATAGGCAGCCAGGCGAACCACCTTGGGATCGTAAACTCTGCTCAAAGCCAGCACGCCGGTGTTCTCGCCGTAGGTAGTGTTGGCGGGAGCGCCGAAGAGGGAGGCCGCCACGGTTGCCAGGCCGTCACCCAGCAGGGTGCGGTGCAGGCCGGGGTTTTCCACAAAGTTGCGGCCCACGGTGGAGGAAATGGCGCAAACATCGCCCACATGCTCCATCATAGTAGCCAGGGAGATGGGCACGATGGTGATGATGGCGGTAGCCAGCAGGCCGCCGTCGAAGTTTTCGCCAAAGATGGAGAAAACGGTATTCTTATAGTGGACAGGCAGGCCAATCCAGGCAGCCTCGCTGACCAGCTGCACCAGCTTCTCCCGGCTGGAAGCATCCACGATCATGGAGAACACATAGGAGCCCACAACACCCAGCAGGATGGGGATGATCTTCACCATACCCTTGCCCCAGATGTTGGCCACCACAACGATTACAATGGCCACCAGGGCAACCCACCAGTTGCTGGCGCAGTTATCAATTGCAGAGCCGGCCAGGGACATACCAATGCAGATGATCATGGGGCCGGTGACAATGGGCGGGAAGTAGCGCATGACCTTCTTAGCGCCGAAGGTCTTGAAGAGAGCCGCAACAATCAGGTACATCATACCCGCGCAGGCCACACCGGCGCAGGCATAGGGCAGCAGGTCGGTGCCGGTGACGCCATATGCAGAGGTTGCGCCAACGATGGCGAAGTAGCCGCCCAGGAATGCAAAGGAGGAGCCCAGGAACGCGGGAACCTTCATGCCCGTGATGAAATGGAACAGGAGGGTACCCAGTCCTGCGAACAGCAGGGTGGTCGCTACATCCAAACCGGTGAGCGCAGGAACCAGAACCGTTGCGCCGAACATGGCGAACAGGTGCTGCACGCCCAGGACAAGCTGCTTGGGAGTGCCCAGCGTGCTGGCATCATAGACAGCATCGGTGGTCTTTTCAGGTTTTGCCATAGAAAAATCTTCCTTTCTTTTTTTGAAAAAGGAGGAATCGATGCGTAAAATGCGCCGATTCCTCCTTCCCCGGTTTTGTTCTCTGACAGTATACTCCCATTTCCGCCGAAAAGCAAGGAAAAACCGCCCCATATGTTGCCAAATTATGAACTGCTCATGACGGGAGTTTTGGTGAATATATCAGAAATGCCGCTCGGTTTCACGCAGCAATTCGAGAAATTGTTGTTTATCGCACCCTTGCCCTCCCCTCTGGGGAGGGTGGCCGAGCGCTAGCGAGGTCGGGAGAGGTGTCGTCGGTTAAATCGTACCAGTAACCAACGTTTGACACCCCCTCAGCCCCAGTGTGCGCTACTTCAGCAGCTCCCCCAGAGGGGGGAGCCAAGGGTACTCTGCAAACAACAATTTACTTCTTTGCTGAGTCCAGCCGATAGGAACGGAAATTATTTCAAAACAGCGTGACCGGCGGGCGGTTTTTTTCGTTTATAGAAGTAAGTGAGAAAGAGAGGAGATGTCCGAAATGGAAGATCTGGATATCGTCGAGCTGTATTGGCAGCGGTCGGAAGAGGCCATTGTACAGACCGACCGGAAATACGGGCGATACTGCCGCACCATTGCCTATAACATCCTGCAAGACGACTGCGACAGCGACGAATGCGTCAATGATACTTATTTGAAGGCCTGGGGAATCATCCCGCCCCGGCGGCCCTCCCTGCTGTCGGCGCTGCTGGGGAAGATCACACGGAATCTGGCCCTGGATCGGTGCCGCTACAGTCAGGCGGAAAAGCGGGGCGGTGGGCAAAGACTGCTGGCATTAGAGGAGCTGTCCCAGTGCATCCCCAGTGGCGGCGGCGAGGATGAAGTCATCGAAAACCGGTTGCTGACGGAGCTATTAAATCGATTCCTTGCCTCCCTGCCCCAGCAGAATCGGCAGGTGTTTCTGCTGCGGTACTGGTATCTATGCAGCGTCAAACAGATTGGGCAGCAGCTCGGAATGTCGGAAAGCGGCGTGAAAATGTCCCTGCTGCGGTCACGGCGGCAGCTGAAAGCGCTTTTGGAAAAGGAAGGTGTTTGTCTGTGAAAAAGGAAGAGCGGCTGCTGCGGGCTTTGGGCAATGTGCGCGACAGCTATGTGGCGGAGGTAGCCCGTTATGTGGGCGGCCCCCAAGGGGAGCAGCTGGTGAAGCCCAAAAGGAAGAAATGGCCCCGGCTTGTGGGCCTGACGGCGGCAGCGGCGGCGGTGGTGGTTACCGGGGCGCTGAGCCTGAATCTGCTGGCGAACCGTCCCACCCAGTCCGACTTCACGCCCCTGTCCAACACGCTTCAAATATCCAACATGACCGTCCGTCGTGTGACATTCGTCACCTCCCAGACCCAGAATCCACGGCCCATTGAGCAGGTTCAGGTGTCCCTGGGCGATGAAGTGGTGCAGACCATTGACAAAAGCGACCTGCCCGAAATCGTTCAAGGCAGCAACGAGGGACTGTTCCTCAGCCTGGTTCCGATTGATGATCTGCCCAGCGACATTCCCGGCTGCAACCAGGGGCTTTTCTATCAGGATGAGGATGGTCGGCTTGTCCGCAGCGATGTGGATTACCGGGATGTGAATTTTGACGGCTATAATGATTTGGGCCTGGCGGCGGTGGACGGCTACCCGGAGAACCTGTCCTACAACTACTTCCTCTGGAACCCGGAAACCGAGGAATTTGAATACGGCTTCACCCTCTACGGCGGTGCAGCCCTGGAGGTAGACGAAAGCCGGAAGCTGCTGATTGAGCACACGATGGGCAATGGTGAAGAATTCCTGTGCTACTACTATTTTGCCAGCGGCCATCTCTGCTCCGTTATCCCGGAAATGCTGGAGCAGTTCGATTCCTGGCCCGCGTTCACGTTTCAGTGCGATACCCAGAGACTGAGCATCGGTCTGGGACTTGGAGGACTGAATATCAGCCCAAAGGCTGGGGAACAGAGAGATATCGTCAATGACGTTACCATTGAGTTTTTGCCCGGGATTCTCCCCGATGCCGCCATGGAGCAGAGCCGAAAACTGTTAGCCGACGACCAGACCGCCATCCACCAGGATCAGGAAACCGGCGTCTACTCCTTCCATTATGAACGTAACTCCCAGGTGATAGAGGTATACATCCACAGCGCCGGCAGCTTGGGCTCCTACCGGATTACATCCATGTATGGACTTGAGGATGGCTGGGGCGGCGTTTTCCAGGAGATTTGTGACAGCTTCACCTGTCCCCTGTCCGAATCGGCCTATCCCGAGGCGGAGAAGGTGATTATGGACTTTGCCGAGGGCTATTTCAGCGGCAACCGCATCACCATGCTTGCCAATTACTATGGCGACAGCCAGGATTTACAGGATGTCTACACCCAGGATGCCAGCCGGGTGCGGATCGTATCCTTGCAGGGGCTGGACGGGCTGGAGGATTGGATTGAAAAGGACGGCTTCGCCCATGTGTCCCTGGCCTTCCTGGAAACGGAGCAGGACGATTCCTATTCCTACCTCTCTATGGAGGTCATGAAAACCCAGGCAGGCTACCGGGTCACCTTCTACGGACTGGAAAAATAGGACAAACTCCGCCAGACGCAATAGGCTGGCTTAACATACACGCCATCGTAGGGGCGGCTACCAGCCGCCCGCGCAGTACAAACTGACAATTACAACAAATGTCGGGCGAATTCGTACCAGTTTCCCGCATTTATACCATTCAACCAAACACTCAATTTACCAACCTGGCGGGCGGCTGGTAGCCGCCCCTACAATGGCTTGTTCAATCATCAACAATCGATAAGTGTGCTGACCCTCCTAAAAAATCAGCGGCTGACCGGGTATGGTCAGCCGCGATTTGTTTTATGGGTTATTTTATTAGCTCTGCTTGCGCTTGGAAACCACGTCGAAGATGACGGCGGCCAGCAGAACCAGGCCCTTGACCACCTTCTGGTAGTTGGCATCCACGCCCATGATGGACATACCGATGTTGATAACGCCCATCAGAATGGCGCCGATGATAACGCCGGGAACAGTGCCGATGCCGCCGTAGGCAGAAGCGCCGCCGATGAAGCAGGAGCCGATGGCGTCCATCTCATAGTTCTGGCCGTAGGTGGGCTGGGCAGAGGTCAGCCGGGCGATGGTAAGCATACCGGCAAAGGCTGCCAGCAGGCCCATGTTGGCATAGGCGATGAAATAAATCTTGTTGGTATTGATGCCGGAGAGCTTGGTTGCCAGCTCATTGCCGCCAACCGCATAGAAGTGACGGCCAATGGTGGTCTTGGAGGTGATGTAGGAATAGATGGCAATGATCAGCGCCACCCAGATCAGCGCGGTGGGCAGACCCTTGTGCTTTGCCAGCTTATAGGAGAAGAAGGCAATCAGCGCCACGATGATCACGGACTTGATGACGGTGGACAGAAGAGAAGCGACCTCGTAGCCCTTCTTCAAACGGTTGGCACGGCCGATGAAGGTGACCGCCACAAAGATGACAGCAGCCACAGCGGCAACCACCAGGCAGAGGATATTGATGCCCTCGCCATGGAAAATATCGGGGACATAGCAGTCAGCGCCGCCGCCGAAGAGGCGGACAAAGGCAGCATCCTTCACGGCCAAGGTCTTGCCCTGGAGCACCACGTTGGACAGGCCGCGGAAGACAAGCATACCGGCCAGGGTGGTGATGAAGGGAGGCACCTTCACATAGGCAATCCAGAAAGCCTGCCAGGAGCCGATGGCCAGACCGATTGCAAGCATGGCAATCACGGCAATCCACATATTCATGCCCTTGCTCATCATGACGGCACCGATGGCGCCTACGAAGCAGACCACGGAGCCAACGGACAGGTCGATGTTGCCGCCGGTGAGGATGCACAGCAGCATGCCGGTGGCCAGCACGAACACATAGGCGTTCTGAGCGAAGAGGTTATTGATGTTCTGAGGCAGCAGGATTTTACCCTTGGTCTGCCAGGTGAAGAAAGCAGCCACCAGCACCAGAACCAGCACCATAGTATACTTCTGCACAAAGTCCAGCACGGACTTCCTGCTCAGGGGGGAAGCCTGCGCTTCCTTAGAAACATCCAATGTTACATCCTTTTTCATCTGCTGATTCTCCTTTGTTATTTGTTGGTGGATTTCAGGATGGCACCCATGATCTTCTCCTGAGTGGCGTCCTGTCTGTCGAATTCGCCCACGATACGGCCCTCATTGAGCACATAGATCCGGTCGCTCATGCCCAGAATTTCCGGCAGCTCGGAGGAAATGATGATCACGGATTTGCCCTCCGCCGCCAGCTGGTTGATGATGCAGTAGATTTCGTACTTGGCGCCCACATCGATGCCCCGGGTGGGCTCGTCCAGAATCAGAATATCGGGCTCGGTGAACATCCATTTTGCCAGCAGCACCTTCTGCTGGTTGCCGCCGGACAGGTTGCCCACCTTCTGCTCCACGGTGGGGCACTTGGTGCTGAGCTTCTTTTTGTAGTCCACGGCCACGGCATATTCCTTGTCCTGGTCGATGATGCCCCGGTTGGAAACGCCGTCCAGGTTTGCCAGCGTGGTATTGACCCGGATGGGATTGGAAAGAATCAAACCGCTTCCCTTCCGATCCTCCGTCACATAGGCCAGCCCATGCTTGATGGCATCCTTGACCTTGTGCATATGGACTTCCTGGCCATGGATGAACACCTGGCCGGAGATATTGGAGCCATAGCTGTGGCCGAACACGGACATGGCAAGCTCCGTTCTGCCCGCGCCCATCAGGCCGGAGATGCCCACGACCTCGCCCTTGCGGACGCAGAGGGAAACATCATCCACCACCTTTTTATCGGTGTAGATGGGGTGGTACACATTCCAGTTTTTGATTTCCATGGACACATCGCCGATTTTCACGCCCTGGCGCTTGGGGAATCGGTCGGCGATCTCACGGCCGACCATGCCCTTGATGATGCGGTCCTCGCTGATGTCGTCCACGCCCTTGTGCAGCGTCTCGATGGTGTGGCCGTCCCGGATGACGGTGATGTCGTCCGCAACATAGGACACCTCGTTGAGCTTGTGGGAGATGATGATGGAGGTCAGGCCCTCTTCCTTAAATTTCAGCAGCAGATCCAGCAGCGCCTTGGAGTCCGTCTCATTCAGAGAGGAGGTGGGCTCGTCCAGAATCAGCAGCTTGGCGTTCTTCGCCAATGCCTTGGCAATTTCCACCAGCTGCTGCTTGCCAACGCCGATGTCCTTGATAAGGGTGTGGGAGGATTCGGTGAGGCCAACGGCCCGCAGGTATTTGGTGGCCTCCGCATGGGTCTGGTTCCAGTCCACGGCATAGGGCTTGCCCTTTTCATTGCCCAGGAACATGTTCTCCGCAATGGTCATCTGAGGCACCAGGGCAAGCTCCTGATGGATGATGACGATGCCCAGAGATTCGCTGTCCTTGATTTTGGAGAATTTACAGACCTCTCCATTATAGATGATATCGCCGGAATAGGTGCCGTGGGGGTAAATACCGCTGAGAACCTTCATCAGGGTGGATTTACCGGCGCCGTTCTCACCGACCAGCGCGTGGATGGTGCCACGCTCCACCACCAGATTCACGTCGTCAAGGGCCTTGACGCCGGGGAATTCCTTGGTGATGTTTTTCATTTCAAGAATAATGTCCGACAAGTTACCGCCTCCGTAGCATGGATTTTTTCTGCCTTGAAAAGCACATTTTTGCGGCAAAAACATGAGGCATTTTTACCACAAAATCATGCTCTTCCCTATCATTCATAATTTATCCGCTCTTTTGGATATTGGGCAAGACGCTTTCGCGCCTTGCCCAATGGATTCAATTCGTCAAAGGAAGTCTGTATGAAATTACAGGCCCAGCTCAGCGGCGGTGTAGTAGCCGGAGTCAACCAGCAGCTCCTGGATCATGTCGGGAGTGCAGGCCACGGGCTCGCACAGGAAGGAGGGGATGATACCGGTGCCGTTGTCGTAGGTCTCGGTGTCGTTGATCTCGGGCTCAGTGCCTTCCAGAATGGCGGTTACCATGGTGACAACCTGAGCAGCCAGGGTACGGGTGTCCTTGAACACGGACATGGACTGAGTGCCTTCCAGCATGGAGATGGTGGAGAGGATGTCGCAGTCCTGGCCAGTCAGAACGGGCCATTCGCCAGTGTAGTTGGCCTTCAGAGCGTTCTGGACGCCCAGAGAGGTGGAGTCGTTGGAGCACAGAACGGCATCCAGCTTGGTGCCATCGGCGTAGTAGGAGCTCAGGATGTTCTCGAAGCGGGCCTGAGCAGCGTCGGTAGCCCAGTTAGCGGTAGCAACAACGGCCTTCTCGGTCTGGCCGGAGGGGCAGACCAGCTTGCCGGACTCCAGGTAAGGAGTCAGGATGCTCATAGCGCCGTCGAAGAAGAAGTTGATGTTGTTGTCGCCGGGGTCGCCGGTGATGAACTCGATGTTGAAGGGGCCTTCGGCCTCGTCCAGCTTCAGAGCGTCACGGATGAACTCGCCCTGCTTCACGCCAACCAGCCAGTTGTCGAAGGTAGCGTAGTAAGTAACGGCGTCGGAGTTCATGATCAGACGGTCATAAGCGATGACGGGGATGCCGGCTTCCTTGGCCTGAGCCAGAACGGTGCCCAGAGAGTCGCCGTCGATGGAAGCGATGACCAGAACCTGGCAGCCGTCAGCGATCATGGTCTCAACCTGAGAAACCTGAGTGGGGATGTCGTTGGCAGCGTACAGCAGCTCGACTTCGTAGCCGGCTTCCTTCAGCTGCTTCTCCATGTTGGCGCCGTCCTGGTTCCAACGCTGCAGGTCCTGGGTGGGCATGGAAACGCCGACCAGCTTGCCTTCTGCCTTGGCAGTGCCGCTGACGCAGACGCAGCAGGCAACGACCAGAGCCAGAACGATCACGAGGGAAAGAATCTTCTTCATTTGTGTGTGCCTCCTTAAAATTTATGTTACAGCTCCTTTGGAGCAATAACTACATTCCATACAAGACGATCGCCATTCCATTTCATCACAGGTGAAATGGTAAACGGGACGCCCCATTTTCGGAAGATTTTGTGGGAAACCACAAGAACCGAGATAATAATACCATTCCTTGCCCTGCTTTGCAAGGCGGGGTTTTGTACAAGATTCACAAATGCTTTTTATGTAATTTGCCAATCGAAATCGATTTCACAGCCAACGCTCCAATGCATAATATACAAATTAGCTTTTTCAATTGTATTCTTTTGTGCTGATAACGGCAATCCCTGGCCGCCTTCCACGCCAGCTCCGGGACGCAAAAAGGTTGCCTTTTGGCAAAAAGCGTGGTATGATGTTGTGGTTTTCAGGAAAGGAGGCAATTCCATGGCAGCCACCCAGGAATGGAATGATATATACGACGAAAACCGCAGCCTCACCGGCCGGGTGCATCTGCGGGGAACCCCCTGGGCACCGGGTGATTATGGTCTGGTGGTATGCGTGTGGGTCTACGACGGCTCCGGGCACATTCTGCTGACCCGCCGGGCCAAGGGGAAGAGCTTCCACGGCACCTGGGAGAATTCCGGCGGTGCTGCCAAGGCGGGAGAAACCAGCCGCCAGGCCATCGCCCGGGAGCTTTTCGAGGAAACCGGCATCCGGGCAGCAGAGGAGGAATTCGAGTACCTCTGCTCTGACCGGGACAAAAACACCTTTTATGATTTTTACTGCCTGAAACGGCGGATTTCCCTGAAAAAGATCGTACTGCTCCCCGGGGAGACCGACGGAGTCATGTGGGCGGGCTTTGGGAAAATTCACTGGATGATCCGCACCAAGAAAATCTGCCGCGTCATCGCCGCCCAATACCGCCGCCAGGAAAACGAACTGAAAAAGCGCAATTTCAACAAGCATCGTTGTTGAATTTTGGCAAATTCGTCAGCACCTTTCTCTTGCATTTTTTGTTTATTGTATGTTATTATAAAAGAAAGCGTTTTTCGCGGCGAATCCGCAGAATGCTTTCTTTTTTATTTATAAGTTTGGAGGCAACCAACCATGATTACATTGATGCATCTGCCCGTCCGCCGGGGCAACGCTCCTCTGCGCATCGCCCACGGTCACTTTGCAACCAACCATTCCCACATCAACTACTTTGTGGATATTACTTACCAGAAGACCCGCCTCAGCGAGGCAAAGGACAGCGCCCACCAGCTGGTGCAGAATTTTGTCAACGACACACCGGTGGATACCATCCTCTGCCTGGACGGCACCTCGGTTCTTGGCACCTGCGTGGCTGAGGAGCTGACCAAGAGTGGCTTCCGCACCATTAACGCCCACCAGACCATCTACATTCTGGAGCCCGAGTACAACTCCAACTCCCAGATCATCTTCCGGGACAACAATGTGAACATGATCCGGGGCAAGAATGTTTTGGTGCTGATGGCCTCCGTGACCACCGGCTTCACCGCCAAGCAGGCGCTGCAGGCCATCAACTACTATGGCGGCAACGTGGCCGGTGTGGCTGCCATCTACTCCGCCGTGGAAGCCGTAGAGGGCTACCCCATCCGCTCCGTCTACACCATCAACGATCTGCCCGGCTACGCAAGCTACGACTACCGGGACTGCCCCTACTGCAAGGAGGGCAAGAAGATCGACGCCCTGGTCAACAGCTACGGCTATTCCCAGCTCTAAAAACGATTATCATCATTTCCACCAGGCGGGGGTATCCTCCGCCTGGTGCGTTTATTTGAAACGGTCAAATTGTTGTTTGATGCACCAGCCACTGTAGGGGAGGCTCGTAGCCTCCCGCGCAGTACAGACTTTCAGTTACCAACCAGAATGGGCGAATTCGTACCAGTTTACCACATTTGTACCATTCAACCTAACACTCAGTTGACAAACCTGGCGGGAGGCTACGAGCCTCCCCTACAGTAGCGTTGCAAAAACTGGGGGCGATACCACAGCAACAAGGACACCCCCTCAGCCTTCGGCAACTCCCCCAGTGGGGGAGCCAAGGGTGTGCGATAAACAACAATTTGACGGCTTGTGGGAACAGCGATAAGCACATTGCAGTAAGTATCCCATCCTGCTTCAAAGGTTTTTGGCGCATTTTCCGATTTTGCCTTTTTCCCTTTCGGTCATCCCAAATCGCCTTGACTTCGGTTTTCTGCCATGCTATAATCTACGGAAATGCGGCGCTTTTGCCAGCTGCGTCCTGCCGCCTTCCGGCAGGTTTTTTTCTGAACATCCCAAGATATTGAAAGGAGACCGTTATGACTGATCGTATCAAGGCAAAGGTGATTTCCCCTTCCCTGGATGCTTCTTTCACTCAGGGCCTTGTTTCCTTTTTTTGCGGCGGCGAGCTTGGTGTTTTCAATTCCCCTGGGTTCGTTGTTTTTCCCGGTTTCTGTGATGTGCATGTGCATTTCAGAGAGCCGGGATTTTCTTATAAGGAGACCATTGCCACCGGCAGCCGGGCAGCGGCCAGGGGCGGCTACACCGATGTTTGCACCATGCCCAATCTGAATCCCGTGCCGGACTGCCCGGAGCGTCTGCGCCGCCAGCAGGAGCTCATCGACCGGGACGCCTGCATCCACGTCCACCCCTATGGGGCCATTACTGTGGGCCAAAAGGGAGAAGCGCTTTCAGACCTTGCCGGGATGGCAGAACACTGCATCGCCTTTTCCGACGACGGCCGGGGGGTGCAGAGCGATGACCTGATGCGCCAGGCCATGCTGGAAGCCAAGCGGCTGAACAAAATGATCGTGGCCCACTGCGAGGTCAACGAGCTGCTGCGGGGTGGCTACATCCACGACGGGGAATACGCAAAGCTTCACGGCCACAAGGGCATCTGCTCTGAAAGCGAATGGGTGCAGATTGCCCGGGATTTGGAGCTGGTGAAGGAAATCGGCTGCGCCTACCACGTTTGCCACATCTCCACCAAGGAGAGCGTGGACATCATCCGCAAGGCCAAGGCAGAGGGCGTCAACGTCACCTGCGAAACCGGCCCCCACTACCTGATTCTGGACGACAGCTGCCTGCGGGAGGATGGGCGGTTCAAGATGAATCCCCCACTGCGGAGCAAGGAAGACCGGGAAGCACTGGTGCAGGGTCTGCTGGACGGCACCATCGACATGATCGCCACCGACCATGCCCCCCACAGCGCCGAGGAAAAGAGCAAAGGTCTTCAAAAGAGCGCCTTCGGCATCGTGGGCATTGAGACCGCCTTTCCCCTGCTCTACACCTATCTGGTGAAGCCCGGCATCCTCAGCCTGGAGCGGCTGGTGGAGCTGCTGACGGTGAATCCCAGAAAGCGCTTCGGCATGGAAAGCCACGGGGACTTCACCGTGTGGGATTTGGATGTGTCTTCCAAAATCGACCCCACGGAATTCCTCTCCATGGGCAAATCCACTCCCTTCACCGGCTGGCAGGTCAGCGGCAAATGCATGGCCACCGTGTGTGACGGAAAAATCGTTTACAGAGCTTAACATCTTTCTACCATTTTCACGCAGATTTACAAGGAGGTAAATTTCAAATGGCAAAGAGAACAGACATCAAGAAGGTTTTAATCATCGGTTCCGGCCCCATCGTCATCGGCCAGGCTGCGGAGTTTGACTACGCCGGCACCCAGGCGTGCCTCGCGCTGAAGGAGGAGGGCTACGAGGTCATCCTGGCCAACTCCAACCCCGCCACCATCATGACCGACACCACCATCGCCGACAAGGTGTACATGGAGCCCCTGACCCTGGAATACATCGCCAAGATCATCCGCTATGAGCGGCCCGACGCCATTGTCCCCGGCATCGGCGGACAGACGGGTCTGAACCTGGCCATGCAGCTGGAAAAGAAGGGCATTCTGAAGGAGTGCCGGGTGGAGCTGCTGGGCACCAGCTTCTCCTCCATCGAGCGGGCAGAGGACCGAGAGCTGTTCAAGGAGATGTGCATGTCCATCGGCGAGCCTGTGATTCCCTCCGAAATCACCTATTCTCTGGAAGAAGCCAAGGAAGCAGCGAGTCGCATCGGCTATCCCGTGGTGCTGCGGCCTGCCTTCACCCTGGGCGGCACCGGCGGCGGCTTTGCCTACAATGAGGAAGAGCTGATCGAGGTGGGCCTGAACGCCTTCAACCTCTCCCCCGTTCACCAGGTGCTGGTGGAAAAGAGCGTGAAGGGCTACAAGGAAATCGAGTTTGAGGTCATGCGGGACTCCAACGACCATGCCATCACCATCTGCGGCATGGAGAACATCGACCCCGTGGGCGTCCACACCGGCGACAGCCTGGTGGTTGCCCCCATCATGACCCTCAGCGACCACGACCTGAAGATGCTGAACGACTCCGCCATCAAGATCATCCGGGAGCTGAAAATTGAGGGCGGCTGCAACGTCCAGTTTGCTCTGAATCCCAATTCCTCCGAATACTTCCTCATTGAGGTCAATCCCCGGGTGTCCCGTTCCTCCGCCCTGGCTTCCAAGGCCTCCGGCTACCCCATCGCCCGGGTCACCGCCAAAATCGCCATGGGCATGGCTCTGGAGGACATCAAGATCGCCAACACCACCGCCGCCTTTGAGCCTCAGCTGGACTATGTGGTTGCCAAGCTGCCCCGGTTCCCCTTCGATAAGTTCACCACTGCCCCCAACACCCTGGGCACCCAGATGAAGGCCACCGGCGAGGTCATGGGCATCGGCTCCAACCTGGAGGAGTGCCTGCTGAAATCCGTCCGCTCCCTGGAAAACGGCGCTTACCACTTCTATCTGGCGAAGTTCGATGATATGCCCACCGAGGAGATGCTGGAGTACATCAGCGTGTTCCGGGACGACAATTTCTTCGCCATCGCCGAGCTGATTCACCGGGGTGTCACCGTGGCTGAAATTGCCAAAATCACCCAGATTGCTCCCTTCTTCCTGGAAGCGGTGGAGCACATCATTGACATGGAGCACAAGCTCTCCGCCAATGTAGGCAGCCTGGAAGTCCTGAAGGAGTCCAAGCGCATCGGCTTCAGCGACCGCTACATCGCCCGTCTGTGGAAGCAGAAGGAGATGGAGGTCTGGAATCTGCGCAAGAAGGAGAACATCTTCCCCGTGTTCCGCATGGTGGACACCTGCCACACCGGGGCCTATATCCCCTATTTCTATTCCAGCTACTCAGGCTCCAACGACTCCATCCTCACCGATAAGAAGAAGATCATGGTGCTGGGCGCCGGCCCCATCCGCATCGGCCAGGGCGTGGAATTCGACTACTCCACCGTCCATGCGGTGAATACCATTCGTCAGATGGGCTATGAAGCCATCATCGTCAATAATAACCCCGAGACCGTCTCCACCGACTACACCACCGCCGACAAGCTGTACTTCGAGCCCCTGACCCCCGAGGATGTGATGAACATCATCGAGTTTGAAAAGCCCGAGGGCGTGATTGCCACCCTGGGCGGCCAGACCGCCATCAACCTGGCCCAGCCGCTGATGGAGCGGGGTGTGAAGATCATCGGCACCGACTGCGCCGCTATCGACAAGGCGGAGAACCGGGACCTGTTTGAAAAGCTGCTGGTGGAGCTGGATATTCCCCAGCCCGAGGGCAAGGCCGTAACCAAAATTGAGGACGGCATTGCGGCAGCCGCAAAAATCGGCTATCCCGTGCTGGTGCGTCCCAGCTTCGTGCTGGGCGGCCGGGCCATGCAGATCGTCTCCAACGAGAGCCAGCTGGTGCAGTACCTGAAAACCGCCGTGGAAATTGATGCGGACAAGCCCGTGCTGGTGGATAAGTACATCCAGGGCCGGGAGGTAGAGATCGACGCCATCTGCGACGGCCACGATGTGTTCGTCCCCGGCATCATGGAGCTGGTGGAGCGCACCGGCGTCCACTCCGGCGACTCCATCTCTGTCTACCCCACCTTCTCCATCTCCGACAAGGTCAAGGGCATCATCCTGCAGTATGCCAAGAAGCTGGGCTTAGGCATCGGCATTGTGGGCCTGTTTAACGTCCAGTTCATCGTGGACAAAAACGACAAGGTCTACATCATCGAGGTCAACCCCCGCTCCTCCCGCACCGTTCCCTTCCTGAGCAAGGCCACCGGCTACTCCCTGGCGGACATCGCCACCCAGGTGATTCTGGGCAAGACCTTGAAGGAGCAGGGCATCTTCCACATCTATCCCGAAGAGAAGCAGCGCTGGTATGCCAAGGCTCCCGTGTTCTCCTTCAATAAGATTCGGGGTCTGGATGCCTACCTGTCCCCGGAGATGAAATCCACCGGCGAGGCCATCGGCTATGACCGCACCCTGACCCGCGCCCTGTATAAGGCCCTGCAGGCCTCCGGCATGAAGCTGCAGAATTACGGCACCGTCTTCGCCACCATTGCCCAGGGGGACAAGGAAGAGGCACTTCCTCTGATTCGCCGGTTCTACCAGCTGGGCTTCAACATCGAGGCCACCCCCGGCACCGCCGAGTTCCTGAAAAAGCACGGCATCCGCACCCATACGCTGAAGAAAATCAGCGAGGACCCCAACGAGATTCCCGAGGCCCTGCGCCAGGGTCACATCGCCTATGTGATCAACACCCGCACCCCCGGTGCCGACGAGAAGGACGGCATTACCATCCGCCAGATTTCCACGGAGTACAACGTGAACATCTTCACCTCCCTGGATACCGTGAAGGTGCTGCTGGACGTGCTGGAGGAGATCACCCTGACCATTTCCACCATCGACGCCTAAGATTTGAAAAATGAAACAGGTTATTTTTGAAATTGAATCCAACGAGGCCCTGACCCGGGAGGTCTACCGCATGGTGCTCTCCGGGGACACCTCCGCCATCACCGCGCCGGGACAGTTTGTGGAAATCGCTCTGCCCGGAAAGTTCCTGCGGCGGCCGATTTCTGTCAACGACCGGTCGGAAAACAGCCTGACCCTTATCTATAAGGTGGTTGGCAGCGGCACCGAGCAGATGGCAAACCTTCCCGCCGGAACCAAGCTGGATCTGCTCACCGGATTGGGCAACGGCTACGACACTTCCCGCAGTGGAGAAACCCCCGTGCTGGTGGGCGGCGGCGTCGGCGTTCCCCCGCTCTACGGCCTTTGCAAAGCCCTTCTGGCAGAGGGAAAGAAGCCCAGCGTGGTTCTGGGCTTTAACAAGGAAAGCGAGATTTTCCTGAAAGAGGCGTTTGAAGCACTGGGCGTCCCCACCTACATTGCAACGGCTGACGGAAGCTGCGGCACAAAGGGCTTCGTCACCGATGTGCTGAAAAACATGGATTACTCCTATTTCTATTCCTGCGGCCCCATGCCCATGTTCCGGGCCATGGAAGCGGTGGTCACCACCTCCGGCCAGTATAGCTTTGAGGAACGGATGGGCTGCGGCTTCGGTGCCTGCATGGGCTGCTCCATCCAGACAAAGAGCGGGGCAAAACGGGTCTGCAAGGACGGCCCCGTCTTCCGGCGAGAGGAGGTATTCTATTGAACACCAAAGTGACACTCTGTGGAATCGAGCTGGACAACCCGGTGATTCCCGCCTCCGGCACCTTCGGCTACGGCTATGAATTCGCGGAACTCTACGACATCAACGAGCTGGGCACCTTCTCCTTCAAGGGCACCACCAAGGAACCCCGGTTCGGCAACCCCACCCCCAGAATCGCCGAATGCCCCGGCGGCATGATCAACGCCGTGGGGCTGCAAAACCCCGGTGTGGAGGCCGTCATCAACCAGGAGCTGCCAAAGCTGAAAAAGTGCTTCCACAAGCCGGTGATGGCCAACGTCTCCGGCTTCAGCCTGGAGGACTACGCCTATACCTGCCTGAAGCTGGACGCGGAGGAACAGGTGGGTTGGCTGGAAGTGAACATCAGCTGTCCCAATGTCCACGGCGGCGGCATGAGCTTCGGCACGACGCCGAAGGCAGCGGCGGAGGTGACCGGGGTCGTGAAGAACGTAACCAAAAAACCCGTCATCATCAAGCTCTCCCCCAATGTGACGGACATTGTGTCCATCGCCAAAGCCTGCGAGGATGCAGGAGCCGACGGCATCAGCCTGATCAATACCATGCTCGGCATGCGCATCGACCTGCGGCGGAGGAAGCCCGTCATTGCCAATACCATGGGCGGCTTCTCCGGCCCTGCCATTTTCCCGGTGGCCCTGCGGATGGTCTACCAGGTGAGCAAGGCGGTGAAGGTGCCCGTCATCGGCATGGGCGGTGTCAGCAGCGCCGAGGATGTAATTGAAATGATGCTGGCAGGCGCCACCGCCGTGGAAATCGGCGCGGCCAATCTGGTGAACCCCTACGCCAGCCGGGACATCGTCCGCTCCCTGCCGGCTGCCATGGAAAAATACGGAATTGAAAATTTAACAGATATCATAGGAGGCGCACACTAATGGGTAAAGATGTCATTGTCGCCTGCGACTTTTCCAGCGCAGAGCAGGTATTTTCCTTCCTGGACAAGTTCCAGGGCAAGAAACCCTTCGTGAAAATCGGCATGGAGCTGTACTACGCCGAGGGCCCCGCCATCGTGCGGGAAATCAAGGCAAGGGGACACAAAATCTTCCTGGATTTGAAGCTCCACGACATTCCCAACACCGTGAAGAAGGCCATGGCAGTGCTGAGTGGTCTGGATGTGGACATCTGCAACCTCCACGCCGCCGGTACCACCGCCATGATGAAGGCCGCTTTGGAGGGTCTGACCCGGGCTGACGGCAGCCGTCCCCTGCTGATTGCCGTGACCCAGCTGACCTCCACCGACCAGGCCGCCATGGAAAACGACCTGATGATCCACGCCCCCATGGACGAAGTGGTAATGCACTACGCCGAGACCGCCAAGAACGCCGGTCTGGACGGCATCGTCTGCTCCCCTCTGGAAGCCGGAAAGGTGCATGAGCGCTGCGGCAAGGAATTCCTTACCGTGACCCCCGGCGTTCGCTTTGCCGACGGAGATGTAGGCGACCAGAAGCGGGTCATGACCCCCGCCGCCGCCAAGGAAATCGGCTCCGACTACATCGTGGTTGGCCGTCCCATCACCGCCGCCGCCGACCCCGTGGCCGCCTATGAGCGCTGCGTGGCCGAGTTCTGCGACGAATAGAGATATAAGATATTAGATATAAGATATCAGAAAGGATGAATTCTGTGGAAGCCTACAAACGCGAGTTTATTCAGTTTCTGGAAAAGGCCGGTGTGCTGAAATTTGGTGATTTCACCGCCAAGTCCGGCCGGAAGATTCCTTATTTCATCAACGCGGGCATGATCAAAACCGGCGAGGAAATCGCCACCCTGGGCGAATTCTATGCGACAGCCTATCAGGAAAAGCTGGGCAAGAAGCAGGCTGTGCTCTACGGGCCTGCCTACAAGGGCATCTCCATTGCCGTGTCCGCCGCTGTGGCTCTGAGCAAGAACGGGCTGAACGTGCCCTTCTTCTTCAACCGGAAGGAAGTGAAGGATCACGGCGAGGGCGGCGTGTTCGTTGGCTATGTGCCCCAGCCCGGTGAGGAAGTGGTGATCGTGGAGGACGTGATCACCGCCGGCACCGCCATCCGGGAGAGCATGGAAATCCTCAGCCATCTGGAAGGCGTCAAGGTGGCCGCCACCTTCATCATGGTGGACCGCAAGGAGCGGGGCCGTGGTGAAAAACTGGCCATGCAGGAGGTGGAGGAGGAATTCGGCTTCCCGGTCTACTCCGTGGTGGATGTGTATGACATCATCGAATACCTGGAAGAGAATCCCACCAACGCCGAAAATGTGGAGCGGATCAAAAACTATCTGGCTGTAAACGGAGCGAAAGCATGAGAAGTCTGAACAGTATCCTGGATTTGTCCGTGGAGGAGCTGGACGGCCTGATTGCCTCCGCCAAGGACATCATCGCCCATCCCGAACACTACTGGGATGCCTGCAAGCATAAAAAGCTGGCGACCCTGTTTTTTGAGCCCTCCACCCGGACCCGGCTGAGCTTTGAGGCCGCCATGCTTGAGCTGGGCGGCAGCGTCATCGGCTTCTCCGAGGCCAGCTCCTCCTCCGCCGCCAAGGGCGAGAGTATGGCGGACACCGCCAAAATCCTCAGCTGCTACGCCGACATCATGGCCATCCGCCATCCCAAGGACGGCGCCCCCTATGTGGCCTCCCGGAACGCCACCGTGCCCGTCATTAACGCAGGCGACGGCATGCACAACCACCCTACCCAGACCCTGGCTGACCTGCTGACCATCTCCCGGGAGATGGGGCGGCTGAACGATCTGACCATCGGCTTCTGCGGCGACCTGAAATACGGCCGCACCGTCCACTCCCTGATCGAGGCCATGAGCCGCTACCCCGGCATCAAGTTCGTGCTGATCTCCCCGGAGGAATTGAAGCTGCCCGGCTTCGTTCGGTTCAACATTCTGGAAAAGCACCACATTCCCTACACCGAGGTCACCTCCCTGGAGGATGCCCTGCCGGAGCTGGATGTGCTGTATATGACCCGGATTCAGCGGGAGCGGTTCGACGACCCCTGGCAGTATGAGCGACTGAAAGACAGCTATGTGCTGGACACCAACAAAATGAAGCTGGCCAAAGAAAAGATGAGCGTGCTCCATCCCCTGCCCCGGGTGAATGAAATCAGCGTGGCGGTGGATGATGACCCCAGAGCCGCCTATTTCCGCCAGGCACTGAACGGAAAATACATGCGCATGGCTCTGATTCTCATGCTTTTGAAGGAAGCCGAGCGGAACCCGGAGCGGGAGGAAATCGACACCTCCAACCTGCGCTATGACCTGGTGTGCCACAATCCCCGGTGCATCTCCGCCACAGAGCAGGAGCTGCCCCAGATTTTCCGCACCACCGACAAAGCCGCCGACATCCACCGCTGCATTTACTGCGAACAGAGAGCTTAACACGCAAACACCCCAAGGCAAATGCCTTGGGGTGAAATTTTGTTATACGCTGTATTTGGGTTCGCAGGTCAGGTTGATGCCGAGGCGCTTGAAGACCTTTTCATCCACCTGAGAAAGAATCACGGTGGAGTGGACTTCGCAGCCCTTGAGCTTGCTGAGCTGCTCCATGGCCAGCTCCGCCAGGGGGTTGGTGGCGGCGCAGATGGACAGGGCGATGAGGGTCTCGTCGGTGTGGAGCCTTGGATTCCGATTGCCGAGATGGGCGACCTTCAAATGCTGGATGGGATCCAGCACCACCGGGGACATCAGGTGCATTTCGTCCGGCAGGTTGCTTAATAGCTTCAAGGCATTCAGCAGCAGCGCGGAGGAAGCGCCCAAAAGGTCGGTGGTGCGGCCGGTGACGATGGTGCCGTCGGGCAGCTCCATGGCAGCAGCGGCGTCCCCGGTTTCCGCTTCTCTGGCAAGGGCGGGGGCCACGGTGGTGCGCTCCTGGGGGCTGACTCCGGCCTTGCGCATCAGCAGCTCCAGCTTGCGTACCACTTCTTCGCCGCACTTGCCCTGCTTCAGATCGCAGGCGGCCACATAATAGCGGCGGATGATCTCCTGCCGGGAGGCGAACTTCACCGCCTCGTCGTCAAAAATGCAGTTGCCCGCCATGTTTACGCCCATGTCCGTGGGGGACTTGTAGGGGCAGCTACCCATGATCTTCTCAAACAGGGCTTCCAGCACGGGGAAGGCCTCCACATCCCGGTTGTAGTTTACGGTGGTCAGCCCATAAGCGTCCAGGTGGAAGGGGTCGATCATGTTGACGTCGTTCAAATCCGCCGTGGCAGCCTCGTAGGCCAGGTTCACAGGATGATTTAGGGGGATGTTCCAGATGGGGAAGGTTTCAAATTTGGCGTAGCCCGCCTGGATGCCCCGCTGGTTTTCGTGGTAGACCTGGCTCAGGCAGGTGGCAAGCTTGCCGCTGCCGGGGCCGGGAGCGGTGACCACCACCAGGGAACGGGTGGTTTCGATGTATTCATTTTTGCCGAAGCCCTCCTCGCTGACCACAAAGGATGTGTTGGCGGGGTAGCCTTCAATGCTGTAGTGATGGTAGACCCGGATGCCCATGCCCTCCAGGCGGGACTGGAAGGCGGTGGCCAGGGTCTGGCCGTGGAACCGGGTGAGTACCACGCTGGAAACATACAGCCCAAAATCCCGGAACACCCCAATCAGGCGAATCACGTCCCGGTCATAGGTGATGCCCAAATCGCCCCGGATTTTGTTCTTTTCGATATCGTCGGCATTGATGGCAATGACCATCTCCACCTGCTCCTTGAGCTGCAGCAGCATTCTCAGCTTGCTGTCCGGCTGGAAACCAGGAAGCACCCGGGAGGCATGGTTGTCGTCATACAGCTTGCCGCCGAATTCCAGATAAAGCTTGCCGCCGAACTGGGCAATGCGCTCCTTGATATGCTGGGACTGCATTTGCAGATATTTCTCGTTGTCAAAGCCAATTTTCACCATGGTTTCTGCCTCTCTCTTTCAACACATTCTGCGGACTATTATACCGCAAATCCCCTCCAATAGCAAGTACCAAAGAAAAATATGCCCATGGGGCAAATAAATTGTTGTTTGCGGGTAAGGCCCCGCGGCCAATTCGTTACGAACCCCGGCAGTCAACCGACCACTCCTGGGCCCCTCGACCGGAACTGCTCGGTAAATTGTTGTTTGTGCGACGAAGCATCCGTAGGGGCGGCTACCAGCCGCCC
>CAMCKD010000004.1 GCA_945875335.1 uncultured Clostridia bacterium
CCTGGCGGGCGGCTGGTAGCCGCCCCTACGAATGGCGTGTATGATAAACAACAATTTGCCATCATGGAATTTTGCCTCAGTCCACCCGAACCATGCGGTAGCCGATGCCGATGTGGGTTTGGATGTATTCGGGGGAGTCCGGGCTCTGTTCCAGCTTTTTGCGCAGGGTGGCCATAAAAACCCGCAGGGAGGCCACATCGTTGTCCCAGCTTCGGCCCCAGATGTTCTGGGTGATGAAGGTGTGGGTCAGTACCTTGCCCACATTTTTGGACAGCAGGCACAGCAGCTTATACTCGATGGGGGTCAGATGCAGCTCCTGCCCGTCCAGATACGCGCATCCGCCGGCATAGTCCACCCGCAGTTTTCCATTGACAAACACAGAGCTGGCTGCCAGCATTTCCGCCGTCATATAGGACAGCCGCCTCTGGGTCACCCGCAGGCGGGCCAGCAGCTCCTCCACGGAAAAGGGTTTGGTCAGATAATCGTCCGCTCCCGCGTCCAATGCTTCAATTTTATCGGTGTCCTCACTGCGGGCGCTGATGACAATGATGGGCAGATTGGACCAGGAGCGGATTTTTTGAATCACCTGCACGCCGTCCATATCCGGCAGTCCCAAATCCAGCAGCACAATGTCCGGGTTGTGGGAGGAGGCCTCCAAAATGGCAGCTTCTCCGTTTGCCGCTGACAGGAAGCGGTAGTCGTTTGTTTTCAGGGTCGTGGTAATCAGATTTCGGACGGGAGCGTCATCCTCCACGACCAAGATCAGGGGTTTATTCATGCAGCTCAACCTCCCCGGCTGGTAGTGTAAACGTAAATATGGCACCGCTCGGGTGGTTATCCGCCACCCAGATGGCTCCACCATGGGCGGTGACGATGGACTTGCACAGCGAAAGCCCCAGGCCAAGGCTTCTGCGGCTGTCGGCGATTTTGTTCGCCCCGGTGTAAAACATCTCAAAGACACGGCCCTTTTGCTCGTCGGGAATCCCCGGGCCGTCGTCGGCGACGGAGACGATCACCTGCCCGTCCTTCTTCTCGGTGTAAATCTCAATCACGGAACCGGCGGGGGTATATTTGATGGCGTTGTTCACCAGATTGATGAGCACCTGCACCATCAGCTTGGCATCGATTCGGGCCAAAATCAGCTCCTGGGAGGCACTGACCCGGATGGTGTGCTCCTTGCTTTTCCGGCTGCAGTGCCGCAGGGCCTCCGTGATCACCTCGTCCATCAGCTCCACGGATTGGGTCAGATGCACCTGCCCGCCCTCAATTCTGGTCACCGCCAGCAGATTTTCCACCAGGTTGATCAGCCACATGGAGTCGTCATAGATATCCTGATAGGCCCGCATTTTTGCCTGGTCGTCCATTTTCTGATGGTTGGACAGCAGATTGTCCGCATTGCCGGAGATGGAGGTCAGGGGCGTGCGCAGGTCATGGGAGATGGCCCGCAAAAGATTTGCCCGAAGCTGCTCATTCCTGGCAAGAATGGCGGCTTCTTCTTTTTCCCGGGCGTTTTTGATGTTCTCCAGCGCCAGGGCGCACTCACCCAGAATGGACAGAAGCACGCTGTTTTCAAAGGAATCCAGGGGCACATCCGTCATGGAAATGCCCACAACGCCATAGACCTGCTGATTCACCCGAATGGCCAGATACAGGCATTTGGCGTGGGAAAAGGTGTCGGTGGTGGCTCCGGCGTGCTTGTTGTTCCGAAGCACCCACTGGGCAACGGCCTGTTCGCTTTCGCCGGTCAGCTCGCTGTGGTCGCTGTCCGGGGTCCGAAAAACATTGGGTTCTCCATCCGGCAGATAGACCACGAAATCCCGCCGCAGCAGCTTCAATAGCTGCCCAGCGGTGGCTTTGATGACGGCCCGCTCATCCGTTTCCTTTTGAAGGAGCTGGTTGGTTTCCAGCAGAATCTTGGTGCGGAAGGCGGCCCGGGCGGATTGCTTGGCGTTGTCCTTCAAGCGGGTGGCCAGAGAGCCGGTCAAAAGCGCCACCATGAACATGATGAGGAAGGTCATCCAGTAGTTGGGGTCATGGAAATGGAAGGTCAGCCGGGGCACCGTGAAGAAGAAATTGAACACCAACACGCTGACAACGGAGGCCGCTGCCGCAAAAATGCGGCTGGTGGTGATGACCGAGATCACCAGAACGCCGAAGATGTACAGCGAGACGATGTTGGTTTCGGAAAAGCCCAGGGTATAAAACACATAGCCGATCAGTGTGGCCAGCAGCAGCACCAGAAGACTCTTGACGATATCCCCCAGTGATACCGCGCCGACGTGGCGCACTTTGCTTGGCCGCTCCTGGTAGGTGTTTCCGGCATCCGGGATCACATGGATGTCCAGATTGGGGGCATCCGCAATCAGCCGCTCGGTCAAGGTGGGCTTGCTGAAAAGGCTCCTTCTGGTGACGGTGCTGCGGCCGATGACGATTTTGGAGACGCCGGAAAGCCGGGCAAATTCCGCGATCTGATAGGGCACATCGTCCCCATAGGTGGTCTCAACAGTGGCTCCCAGCTGCCGGGCCAGATGGATGTTCTCCCGGAGCCGGTTCCTGTCCGCATTTCCCATGGCGGAAAAATCGGGGGTCTCCACAAAGAGGGCGGTGAATCTTCCGCGGAATGCCCTTGCCATTCTGGCGGCGGTGCGGATGATTTTGGCGTTGGAAGGGGAGGAGGACAGGCAGACCAGGATATGCTCGTCGGTGTGATAGTCGCTCTGGCTTTGGAGCCTGGCGCTTTCCGTCAGCAGGTTCACCCGGTCGGCGCAGCGCCGCAGGGCAATTTCCCGCAGGGCAGTCAGGTTTTCCGCGGTGAAGAAATGGACGGGATCCTCCCGGCAGCTCTGCCGTTCCAGCAGCTCCGCCGGTTCAATGTCCACCAGCTCCACCTGATCCGCCCGGTCAAAGATGGAATCCGGGATGCGTTCCTGCACCGGCACCCCGGTGATGGAGGCGACGGTGTCGTTCAGGCTCTCAATGTGCTGGACATTCACCGTGGTGTAGACATCGATGCCCGCGCTTAGCAGCTCCTGCACATCCTGATAGCGCTTGGCGTGCCGGCTGCCCTCGGAGTTGGTATGAGCCAATTCGTCCACCAGAATGAGCTGGGGCTTCCGTTTCAGGGCGGCGTCCAGGTCAAAATGGGCCCCTTGGGCTCCCGGGAGACGCTCCAAGCCATCCAGCAGCGCCATGGTTTGGGGCTCTGCGTGTGGGTTGAGATACCCAACCACCACATCCGTGCCCCGCTCCTTTGCCTGACGGGCCGCCAGCAGCATGGCATAGGTTTTGCCCACTCCCGGGGCGTAGCCAAAGAAGATTTTCAGCTTGCCCCGCCTTTCCTCTGGCGGTTCGCTCTGGATGGCGTTCAGAAGCGGCTGTGCTTCCTGTCTGGGTTTTCCCATGGCTGTTCCTCCCATGTGACGAAGACGATCTGGTATGTGCTTATCGGGGAATTCATCAGAATTATGGTGCTTTAACATAGTATCGCCATCGTAGGGCGGGGTCATGACCCCGCCGACCAGCTTCCGTTTTTTGCCCTGGTACCGTTCAACGAAAGTGCTTTCATCACGTTACGTTTCGGCGGGGTCATGACCCCGCCCTACGATGGGTGCGATATCTGGTATACTCCCATTATATCATCGTTCATGATAAAATGCTATCATTCTGTACGATCATCACCAGGAGGACAGTCATACTTCTTATTTTCGTTCATCCCGTGAGAATCCAAGGCTTCTTCCTCCCGGCGATTCAGGGCAAAATCCAGCTTCTTCATCAGAAACCAGCCCAGGATGAACACAGCCGCCATGGACATGATCAATAACAAATCCTCCATCTGTCTGTCACCTGCCTTAGATATGGAAGCACTTCTGTAGATCCCGGTTTCTCCCCAGCACCAGCATGGTCTCGCCGGAAACCAGAACCATCTCCGGCGAGAGGGACAGCTCCAATTTGCCGTTCTTTTTCACGCCAATGATGTTGATGTTGTATTTTCTGCGGACATCCAGCTGGCCGATGGAGCGCCCTGCCCAGTTTTCCGGCACCGGGATTTCAAACATGGCGTGGTCGCTGTCCAGCTCGATGTAGTCGAGAATGTGGTCGGCGCTGTAGCGGATGGCGGTCCACTTGGCAAGCTGCTTTTCCGGGTATACCACCTCGTCCGCGCCGTTGCGGAGCAGGAATTTTTCCTGCACATCTCTGGCCGCCCGGGATACCACCATTTTGGCACCCAGCTCCTTCAATAGGGAGGTGGTTTCCAGGGAGCTCTGAAAATCATTGCCGATTGTCACAATGCACACATCAAAATTGCGGATTCCCAGGGATTTCAAAAAGTCGGCGTTGGTACTGTCCCCGATCTGGGCATTGGTCACAAAGGGCAGCACAGCTTCCACCCGATCCTCTGCGTTGTCCACGGCCATCACCTGGTGGCCCAAATTGTTCAAATGCATGGCGACATGCTTGCCAAACCGGCCCAAGCCGATCAACAGAATGGATTTCATAAGCTTCTCCTTTCAACCAACGGTGACCTTTTCCCGGGGATATTTGGATACATTTTTCCGGGTGCCGGATAATGCCGCAAAAATCAGGGTCAGACCTCCCACCCGGCCGCAGAACATGAGCAAAATGAGAATCAGCCGGGATACGGTTCCCAGACCTGCCGTGATGCCCAAGGACAGGCCCACGGTGCCCACGGCGGAGGCCGCTTCAAACAGGCAGGTGAGCACCGGCAGCCCCTCCAGCATGCTGATGGCCAGTCCCCCAAAAAAGAACAGGGCCAAATACATCATCAGAATGGTGGCGGCGTTTTTGACCACGTCGTCATCCACCCGGCGGCCAAAGAAATGGGCGGATTCCTGACGGCGGAAGGTGGCGATGGCCGTGGCAAAGAGCACGGCGACGGTGGTGGTTTTCATGCCGCCTGCGGTGGAGCCGGGGCTGCCGCCAATGAGCATCAGCACCAGGGTGATGCACTGCCCGCCTTCGCTGAGGGAGGCCATGTCCACCGTGTTGAAGCCAGCAGTCCTTGGGGTCACGGACTGAAACAGCGATGCCAGAACCCGCTGCGCCAGGGGAAGAGAGCGGAATTCGGAACAGAAGAAGAAAATCGCCGGAACCGCCAGCAAAAAGGCCGTCGTTGTCAGAATGATTTTGCTCTGCATTCGGTATTGGCGAAAATGCAGGCGGTTGCTCTGAATGTCGTCCCAGGTGAGAAAACCGATGCCGCCGATGATGATGAGCAGCATGATGACCAGATTGATCACCGGCTGGGAAACGTAGATTGTCAGGGAGGAGGAGGGACTGCGCACACCCATCAGGTCGAAGCCAGCGTTGCAGAAAGCGGAGACGGAATGAAAAAGCGCCATCCATAGCCCCCTCGCCCCAAAATCCCGGCAGAAAACCGGCGCCATCACTGCGGCACCCAGCAGCTCGATGATCAGCGTGGTTTTGATGATGAAGCTGGTCAGTCGGACGATGCCCCCCACCTTTGGCGCGGAGATCGCCTCCTGCATGGTGCTGCGCTGCATCAGAGAGATTTTCCGCCCGGAGATCATGGCGAAGGCCGCTGCCACCGTGATGACGCCCATGCCGCCAATCTGAATGAGTATTAAAATCACAAGCTGACCAAAGGAGGACCAGTAGGCGGCGGTATCATGCAGCACCAGCCCGGTCACACAAACGGCGGAGGTGGAGGTAAACAGCGCGTCCAAAAACGGCGCCCCGCCGCCGGACTGCCTGGAAAATGGCAGCATCAGCAAAAAAGTTCCAAAGAGAATCACGCCGAAAAAACCCAGAATGATCACCTGAAAGGAAGTCAGCTTCTTTTTCTGCAGCGAAAACCCGCCCATCGGTATCCTCCTTTATGCCCCTTTATTTGGCCTTTATCATACCCCAGATGTGGTAAAGAGGGTAAAAGAGTATCCCATGCCGCGTTAAGGCTTTATAAAGATGCCAGGAAAAAGAGCGGGAGCTATGATACAATTTTGTCAGTCACCATCCTTTCCGAGGGCCTTCCTGCCTCCTGATCAGTCTCATGACACTTATCCCCCTTCCGCGGGCACTGCGGCTGTATGCGCTTCAGCCTGGATGCCTCTGTTGGTCAGCCCAATTCCATCCAGCGCTGAGCCCCATCCTCCCCATTTTTGGGGAGGATTTTGCAGTTTCGTCCCAGAAAGAATTCGTCCCTTACCTCTGGATGGTGCAGGATGTGCTGCCCGAGAAGCTCAGCGCTACTGTGAACGGGGAAGCGGTGGAGCTGACCCTGGGCGGCTGGAGCTGCCCGGATTATCCCGCCGCCGGCTGCTATCAGGGCACCTATACCTTCACCACCACCCTGCCCGAGGGCTATGAGCTGGGGGAGGATGTGGCTGCCCTGGAGATTCCCGTGATCTTCACCGACGGCTCCACGCCGTGGAGCGGCGAAGACGGGAGAAAGTCCAATGTGACCTACATAGGCGCAGAAGGAGCCTCCCAGACCTGCGAAGTGGCCACCATTGTCACTTCGGAGGATGATGAGTGGAGCGAAGGCTGGTATGTGGTCAGCGGTGAGGTTACCATCGAAGCAATCACCGTCAGCGGCTCTGTCAGCCTGATTCTGGAGACCGGCAGCAGCCTCACGGTGAATAGCCTCACGATGATTGACGGCACTCTGGAAGTCTACGGCCAGGAAAAGAATTCCGGCACCTTGACCATCAAGGGCGGGATGGAGCTCCTGAGTGCGCCCATCACGGTTGTCAGCGGGGCGGTCTGCGCCGAAATCACCCTTAAAGACACCATCACGTCTTCCAGCAACATCGCCATTCCCGCCGGAATGTCCGTGGATCTGAATATGAACGGTAAATCGATCGGATTCAATACTGGCTGCGGCTTCGAGCTGGGCGAGGACAGCAAGCTGGCGCTGTGGAACGAAGATTGGACTGGAGCATTCTTCCTCTATGGCATCAAGGCAAATGTCCCCCTCAAGGAGATTGTGAAGGATGGGTTTGCTTTCTTTGATCACACTTCCGGTTCCGATGTTTTTATAACGACCATCTATTCCAACCCTGATACAAAGGAATATTCCGGCAAATTGAACGTATTCTTCCATGATCACGATTGGGATTATCAGCAGGTGGAAGGTGACGAGGAGCACCACAAAGCGATTTGCAAAGACTGTCTGACAGAGCGGTTTGAGACGCATGATCTCAGCGATCTAACCGCAAAAAATTTTGACAACGACTACCACAATCTGGTATGTGAATGTGGGAAAATCATCAAAACAGAATCCCACGTCCTGGTTTCTCGCTACTATAGCGGTACCCAGCATTTGGTTTATTGTGAGAGCAACTGCGGCTATGAGAGAAAACTGTCCGACCATGTCTACAACGAAAACGGGAAATGCGAATGTGGCGCGGTGCAGTCTTCCTATCTGGGCACCGATGGGGCGATCCACACCGTGGGCTGCCTGGATTTCTGCGTGGAAAGTCGACTGTATGAGGGTAATTACTTCCATGCAAACTATAACGACCAAATCTGGTACGTGGCTCGGGGAACGGACACGATCCCAGGTATTACCCTGCTGGGCGAGCCCTCCTATAATCTGATCCTGGCGGACGGCTGTGATGTCTCCGTCACCGATAGCGTGAATTGCCCAGCTATGACCATCTGGGGCCAGGAGAACGGCACTGGCAGGCTCACCGTGACGGATGCCAACAACACCGCGATCTATGCCACCAGCAGCCTGACCATCAACGGCGGCACTGTGGTTGCCTCCGGCGCAAAAGCCTTCTCAGCGCTCCCGGCGATGGCCCAGGGGATGATGGCCTATGTGGTGGATGGGGAGGCAGAAACGCCCGTCCTCCGTGCCTCGGCGGCTGACAGCTTTGGAAACGCGCAGAAGATGAAGGTAACCCGCTGCAATCAGAGCCATGATGGCTCCGGCGAGGTCGCCTATGAGTATGTGAATGAGAGCACCCACCGCCCGGTCTGCCCCTACTGCGCGGTCTCCCTGCCCGGGGAGAACCAGCCCCATTCCTTCACTGATGGCAGCTGTGCCTGCGGCGCGGTGGAGGAGAATGGACAGGGCGTGCTGATCACGACCCTCTCCGGAACTTATTCTGGCGTTACTCTCACCGGCACCTATCTGGTTACCGGCCAAACCACATTTACGGACCGTGCCGAAGTTGCGGGGTCTGCCAAGCTGATCCTGGCAGATGGCTGCACCCTCACTGCTGAGGTTGGCATCCATGTGGCCGTGGACAATACCCTGGAAATTGTGGGCCAGGCCGGACATACCGGGCGGCTCGTCACCACGGCCGATTCACAGGCGGATGCTCCCATCGGCGGCAATGCCGAGGAAGTCAGCGGCGCCATCACCATTGACGGCTGTTCTGTAGAGGCGGAGGGAGCCACTGACAGCGGCATCGGCGTGTCTATGAATAGCGCTCCCGGCAGCGTTACCATCCGCAATGCCGAGGTTATTACTACCAAACTGCCCGAGGATGCTTCCATCACCAACAGCATCATCCGCATGAGCGGCAATGCCACAGTCTATGGCAATGCCACCCTCCGGAGTACTCTTAATGTTTTTGATGAGAAATCGCTGACCGTTCCCGAGGGAGCCTCGCTGACGGTTCCTCAAAACGTAAGTGTCAATATCAGTGGCAGTTTGCAGGGCTCCGGCACCATCTATCTTCTCAGCAATGATTTCAACGCTAATACAAATAACTCCACCGTTCGGATCTGGTGCCTCCTGGAGCTGGAGGACTGCACCGTTTCCGGCGAAGGCGTTCTGATCGCGCATCAGGGGAAGTATTTCTGCGAAGCGGGGAAGGAAATCACCCTGACCCCTAGTGAGGGAACCCAGGCCGACAGCTGGAAGGTCTCCTACAGTGTCACGAAAGAAGTCGGCGATGAGGAATGGGAGACGGTGGTGACCACCAATTATTACCCCGGCAGCTTCACCATGCCCGCTCACCCTGTTTCCGTCAAGCCCCATATCCATACCTTCGAGTCCGGTGTCTGTAAGGGCTGCGGCGCGGTAGATGCAAAATATCGGGATGAAAACGGCACAGAGCAGACCCCGCCCCAGTGCACGATCCTCACTGAGGAAATGAATTACCTCAGCGATGGCTGGTACCTGGTGACGGGCACCCTCGAATTCGACGGCGTATTCAATATTGACGGCGATGTGAAGCTGATTCTGGCGGACGGCGCGCAGCTCATCGCCAATTCCGGCGTTTGGGAGAACTACAACTCGGATAGGAAGCTCACCATCTACGGCCAGGAGAACGGCACCGGTGTCCTGCGGGCCACCTCGGATTCCAGCTTCTACGATGCTGCCATTGGTGTGAATAACGTTGTGATCAACGGCGGCAATGTCTACGCTGAAAATAGCGAAAAAGGCTTTTCCTCTTCCACGGTGAAGGTCAACCGGGGCAATGTGGAGGTGACCGTGGGGAAGGACAGATATGCCTTCTACGAGAGCCTGACTGCCTCCCAGGCTGCCACCATCCGCATCAATGCGGGGGCCAATCTGTGCCACAGCAGCGTAACCGGCAGCTTCATCTTCTTCAAGGGCAGCGAGGGCACCGTTCAGGGAACGCCCGCTCGCACCTCGGTGCCCATGGGGGAGAATGAGTCCCTGCTGGTGCCGGAGGGCAGCTCCCTGACCCTGGGCAGCAGAACCTATACCGGCCCCGTCTGCCTGAAGGCTGCCCAGACCCCGACGTTCTTTGCCAGCTCTCTGCGCACCGTCGTGGCGGCGGCCACCACCGCCCTCACCGAGGAGAACGCCGAGGCATACTATCCCCTGGTATACACGGACTGCACCGTCTCCGGCCTGAATGAGACCAATTCCTTCACCCGCAGCGATGTTACGGGCCCTCTGGTAAAGGCCGGGACAAGGGTGCAGCTGGGCTACCAGGAGCCCTTCGGTAAGCTGTTTACCCGCTTCGATGCCGGTGAGCTCTCGATAGGCTCTGACAACAGCTTTACCATGCCGAGTCAAAAGGTCACCGTCAAAGCCGTGTTCCAGGATGCTGCCCTTGCGGTGCAGTATACGGACAATGGGTCTTCTGCCTATCGAAACTACGCTGGCACGGCAGTAACGGAAGCCTTTAACTTCGCCATGGAGCAGGAGCAGGCCACCGTTTGTCTGATCAATGATGTTTTTTATGGGATCGGTACTATTGAATTGACCAAGGGCAGCATCACCCTGAAGAGCGATTTCCCCACCGGCAGCACGGATACGACCCCCCACAAGCTCGATGTTGACATCAACCTCAAGGGCGGCCAGCTCACCATCGAAAATGTCAATACGAAGTATGTCACCGTGTCCTCCGGCAAGCTCAATGTCACCGGCGGCAGCATGGATTATCTGTCTGTGTCCGGCGATGTGAAGCTCTCCGATGTGGTGATCTCCGGCGGCAGCTTCGGCAGCATCGATGTGGGTTACGGCAGGTCGATCTTCTTTATCCTGGCGGAGGGCAAGACCCTGGCTGATAGCGAAGGTACGTTGCTGAATTTGGGCTATTCCACTCTTTCGCCCGTTAGTGTTGTCAATCATACCCACACCTGGACGTACAGCAATCAGACACCCGACAGCCATGTCCAGTCCTGCACGGATGAAAACTGCCCCACCGAAGTCACCGCCCCCCATAAGAAGGGGGAGAACGACCTGTGTGCCTGCGGCCTGACTGTTGTGAGTTATGTGAACCACCGGGGCGAGGATAAGGGCACCAAGGGGTGCATACCTGTCGATGGTGCAATAAATACCTGGAACTATGGTTCGTGGTATGTGGTGAAGACATCCTGTAACATGGATACAATTACCGTCAACGGCAAAGTCAACCTGATTCTGACTCCGGGTACCGCACTCAATTGTCGTATAATGACAATCCAGGATTCCGGTAGCCTCACCATCTGGAGCCAGAGCACCGGTTGGACACAGGAAGCTGCCGGACTGTTGTATGGAAGTGATAAAACGGACGGGGATGGAACGCTGGTGCTAAACGGCGGGTGCGTAAAGATGTACCGCATCGACTGTGCAGTAAAAGCCAACGGTGGTTTTCTTAATGCGTTTGGAACGAACAGTATGGGACAATCCATTTCAGGCGAATTTTCCACCGCCCACGATGGCTGTGCGCTGATTGATGTATTGACATTGATTGAGGTCAATAAACAGGCATCCTGGTCCGGCATTTTCCATCAAGGGAATAACGTCAACCACTACACCGTCTATGGAAAGCAGACCCTGAATCAGTCTATTCCCGGGGATGGTGGGCTGTATAATCTGCACGTCCCCAAGGGTGCGGCGCTCGATTACAAATCCGGCCTGAACGGTTCTGATGTCTATGTGGACGGCACCTTTACCGGGGAATATGACAATGTCTACTACCGGCTGACCTATCCGGAGGGCACGACCATTACCCACGCAAACTTTCCTCGTGTGGAGGCCACGTTCAACGGGGGTACCTATTATGTGGAGGATCTCCCAATCACCATCGAGGATTCTACGGACAGCACCTGGCTCCTGAACAATACCCGGCTTGAAGAGAACACCTTCACCATGCCCGCCCAGGCCTCCGTGCTGGAGAAGGGCACCGTAATCAACTATTATGACGAGAATGGCGCTCCCCAGACCACCTACGGCAAGCTCTTCCCCACCGGGAATGAGCCCATCACCCTCTCCGACAACGGCGGCGCCCCCGCCTGGTTCCTGCTCAATAGCGAAACAACCCTGGATAAGCGGCTGGAGATCGAGGGCAGCGTGAATCTGGTGGTGGATGCCGCCAGCGGCAAGCTCATCGCCAAACAGGGCATCCACGTGGGCCCCAACGCCACCCTGAAGCTCTATCTCTCTACCGCAACGAAGCAGGATGGCTTTGGCCGGGTAGATGCCACGATAGCATATTATGATGATTATACTATTGATGATGCCGTCATCGGCGGCAATAAAGGCGAAGCCAGCGGCAGCTTCTTCTTCAATGGCCTGGATGTGACGGTTTCTGCTACCGCAACCAACGAGCAGGGCTGTATCAATGGCGCGGGCATCGGCGGCGGCAAAGGCGGCAATGCCGGACCGATCGTTGTCAATCGGGGCAGCATTTCCGTGAACATCCAAGCCGGCCGTAGTGTCACCGGTGCGGGCATCGGCGGCGGCTACGGCGCCAGCAACACCAGCTTCACCATTAATGGCGGTTCCGTAACGGTGCAAATGACGGCTGTGCCAAATATGTTTAACAACATTGAGGGGGCAGGCATTGGCGGCGGTTATAACGGCAGCACCGGCGGCTCCTTGAATTTCCTGGGCGGCACCGTAAACGTCACCCTCACCGGCAAGAGCTCCGCCGCGGGCATCGGCGGCGGCGCCTATGGCAATGCCGGAACCATCACCATCAGCGGCAGCGCAAACGTTACTTCCACGATTGATGCCAGAGACAGCACCAACAAAACCCAGGGCGCTGCCATCGGCAGCGGCTGTGAGGGCAAGGGCGGCTCTGTCTCCATCAGCGGCGGCAATGTGACGGCCGAAATCAGGAATGGCGAATCCTACGGCGCGGCCATCGGCAACGGTGACCATAAGTCGCAGCCGGTTGACATCACCATCACCGGCGGTACCGTCATCGCAACTCTGGCCAGCTCTACGACAGCAAACGGCGCGGCCATTGGCGGCGGCGGTGAATTCGCTGTTCCCGGCAAAATCCTGATTACCGGCGGTATCGTCACAGCCAAAAATGAATCCCCTGAGTCCCATACAGCGGCCATCGGCGGCGGCTACAGTGAGGATTGCAGCTATATCGCCATCACCGGCGGCAAAGTCACCGCCACGGCTCCCTATAATGCCATCGGCGGCGGTAGATTTGAAAGCGGAAACGTAGTCGGCGAGGGCGGCACCTTCATCCAGCTTACCAAGGATGTCACCATTTCCACCACCTCCTATCCCACCAGCGTTTCCAAATATGGCATCAAGTACATCAAGATCGATGATAACACCGGCTATTTCCGGGTCTACGGCGAGGTCACCCTGGATCGCTCCATTTCCATTCCGGCGGGGGTGAACCTGCTGGTGCCCCAGGGGGCGAGCCTGACCATTGACGGCGCGGACAATCAGGGCATCATCTACGTGGCCGGAACCCTGGTGGGCGGCGATGGAAGCATCTACTACCAGATTAAGTTCCATGAAAACACCACGGGTGCCACCGCCTCCTCTGAGGAAGAGAACGGCGTGACGACCTTCCAGGGCAAGACCTACGGCCTGCCCAATGCGAAGATCAGCCTGAGCGGCTGCGATACCTGGAGGCGGAATGATGGACGCCCGCTGGAGGGCAGCACCTTCCAGATGCCCGCCAATGTCCTCACCATCGAAGGCCACAACCATACCCTGACCTATTCCGCCATAACCCAGTCCGGGCACAAGGAAGTCTGCAGCGAGTGCGGCGAAGTGAATCCGACTGCGGCGCACAGGTTTGGGGAAACCGGTGAATGTCCCTGCGGCTGTGTTCAGACGAGTTATGTCAACCTGGATGGCGCGACTGTAACCGTGGCGGCCCTCCCGATTCCCAGTGACGGGCAACTTAAGGCAGCCGACATCGAACAGGGCTGGTATGTGCTCCGGGGAACCATTGGGGAGATGGCTCTCCACATATCCGGCTCCGTCAACCTGATCCTGGAGGACGACGTTGTCTTTACTGGTAGGATCGTGCTGCGTCAATCCTCCAGCCTGACGGTTTGGGGCCAGGAGAAGGACACCGGCAAGCTGGCCCTGACCATGATTGAACAAGAATCAGGCACCACCCCGGCCGAGGTACCTTTAACCTTCAACGGCGGCGTGGTGGAGGTGAAGAGAGCCTGGATTGCCATCAATATCCCTGTGGTTGTGAACGGGGGTTCGGTGACGGCAGAGGCGACGGCAAGTTCGGCTGATGCCTATGCCATCCAAGGCAACGTCACCGTCACCGGCGGCAGCCTGACAGCCACTTCCACCAATGATTATGCCATCGAGGGCAACGTTACCGTCAAGGGCGGCAGCCTGACAGCCACTTCCACAAATGATACTGCCATCTATGGCGATGTCACCGTCTCCGGCGGCAGCATGAAAGCCACCGGTAAGTCGGAAGGAATTAGCGGCACTGCCACCGTCACCGGCGGTTGGGCAGAAGCCAATTCGATTTCTCAGATTGGAGAAGGCTCCAATGGCAACGGCATCCTCATCACAGATGGTATTACGACTGGAGCCCGGAATTTCACGGGCGGCCTGCTGCAGCTGGGCAGCGCCTCCGCCACGGTCTATGGAACGCCGGTATTCGACCGGAACCTGACCACCGGCGAGGGGGAGAAGCTCCAGAGCATCCACATTCCCGCAGGCACCAGCCTGACCATGGCCCAGGGCAATACCCTGACCAACAACGGCCGGATCTACCAGGATGTGGGCGGCACTCTGAACACCGCCCCCGTGGCGGCCAGCACCGGCAAGGTCTATTACCAGGTCAAGCTGGGAGAGGGCATCGCGATGCAGGGCAACGACACGACGGAGCTGAACGCCTCCAACTATGCCCGGGGGGATGTCACCTTCTCCGGCAGCACCGATGGCTATTTTGTGACCTATACTGATTATAACGGTCGTTCCCAGACAGCATACCAGTCCGGCAGCGACTATCCCGTCACCCAGCCCATCACCGTCAGCCCCCATACCCACAGCTTTGACGGTCAGGGCAACTGCACCTGCACTGTCCATGTGACGGTAAAGGTGACCATGGGCCAGGGGGAATCCTACTATGGCAGCCTGGGTGAGGCGCTGGAGGCCATCGGCGATCAGGAGGCCACCATCACCCTGCTGGATGACACGGCGGGAACCATCACCGTTTCGAAGGGCAATCTCACCATCCAGGGCGAGAAGCGCATCGATGGCATCCTGGTCACCGGCGGCACGGTGCAGATCACCGGCGGCGAGATCGGATCGCTCACCGTCCAGGGCGGCACCGTGAAGCTCAGCGGCGGCACCTTCGGCACCATCAGCTCCGGCAGCGGCGTGGTCACGCTCCTGGAGGAGGGCTTCGCCTTCCGAATGGAGGACGGCAGCTGGCTGGATGGCTTCAACGGCACCGATACCAATACCCTCGGCGGCGGTACGGTATGCCCGGTGCCTCTGAAGAACGCCCTGCTCACCGGCCCGGCCGCCATCACCTACGGCGACAGCCAGGCGCTGACCTTCAATGTGACGGTCAACACCCAGAGCAGGAGTGCTGCGGCGCTGAGCTGGACCCGGGATGGGCAGACCCTCCCCGACACCGGCAGCAGCTGCAGCCTGTCCGACTGGGATGTGAGCAGGGGAGCGGGCAACGCAGTTCAGTCCTACACGGTTACCTGCACCGCCAGCCTGGACGGCTACCGCCTCACCGCGCGGCACACCATCACCATCAATCCCAAGACCCTGACCATCTCCTGGAGCAATACCCAGTTCACCTATGATGGTCAGCCCCATAACCCCACCGCCAGCAGCGGTGTCAGCGGCATTTCCCTGACCCTGTCCCAGGCCCAAACCAACGCGGGTACCCACTCCGCCCAGGTGACCGGCATCCAGGGCACCAAAGCCGGGAACTACCAGCTGCCTGCAGCGGTGACCCGGAGCTTCACCATCAGCCCGGCTGCCATCACCGGCGTGACCCTGAAGGCGGACTCCGGGGTGTACACCGGCGAAGTTCAGGCTCCCGCCGCCAAGGAAGTGAAGGCAGGGGCGCTGACCCTCAACTCCGGGGACTACGACCTGTCCGTCAGCCCTGAAACGGTTCAGAACGCCGGCACCTATCAGGTCACCATCACCGGCAAGGGCAACTTCACCGGCAGCATCCAGAAGAGCTACACCATCACCAAGGCACAGCCCTCTGTGGTTCCCGCCGAGCTGACCATCACCTATGGCACCAAGCTCAGCGGTTGCGACCTGTCCGGCTTTGCCGCCAGCTTCCAGGGCACCAAGCTCCCCGGCAGCTTCGCCTTTGACCAGCCCGATGTCATGCCCCGGGTGGCCGACAGCGGCACCACCGCCTATCGGCTGACCTTTACCCCCGATGATGGGGTGAACTTCCACACCGCTTCCCTGGAGGTGTCCCTCACCGTGAACACCAGGGAGCTGACTGTGGATGCGGCGGTACAGGATAAGCAGTACGACGGCACGAACAAAGCCTCCTTTATCAGCGGCAGACCTGCCTTGGTGGGCCTGGTTGACGGCGATGTTGTGGAGCTCAGCCATGGCGAGCCCTACTTCAAGACCGTGGAGGCGGGCACCGGCATCGAAATCCGGTTCACCGACGTATTTGTCATCTCCGGGAAGGACAGCATCAATTACTATCTGACCCAGCCCGCCGGGATCACTGCCAGCATCTACATCAGCTTCAAGGCGGAGTGCGGCAAGGAATACACCGTGAACGCCGACGGCTGGCAGAACACCGACTTTGTGGTAACGGCCAGCGAAGGGTATTCTCTCTCTGAGAACAACTCCACAGAGGGCCCCTGGTCCGACAAGCTGACCGTGACCCAGGAGGGGACAGGGGAGCTGAGCTTCTACGTCCGCAACAATACCACCAGAGCCATCTCCAAGCTGGTGAAGGAAGGGTACCGGATCGACAAGTCCATGCCCACCGCTGCCATCCGCTTTGACGGAGCAGACGAGACGGAAAGCAGCCCCCGTGTCTGCTGCAAAAAGCAGGCTGTGGCTGTGACCATCACCGGCAGCGATGCCTTCAGCGGCGTTGCCAGCATCAGCTGCTTCCTGGCAGATGCGGAGAAGACCGAGGCCGAGCTCAAGGCCATCACCGAATGGATGGAGAAGACCAGCTTCACCATCCCGGCGGTGGATGGAACCAGCTGCTTCCTCTACGCCAAGGTGGTGGACAACGCCGGTAATACGGCTTACTACCGGGCCAACCGGATCCTCTTCGATACCTCCGCACCCAGCATTTCCGGCGTGGAAAGCGGCAAGGTCTACTACACCACCCAGACCGTCACCGTATCCGATCCGAATCTGGAATCCGTGACCCTGAACGGAAAGCTCGTGGATTCTCCCGTGACCCTGAAGGGCAATGTGGATACCGCCTATGAGCTCCTGGCCACGGACAAGGCCGGCAACGAAACCATCATGACCGTCACCATGAAGAGCATTTCCTCCATCACCGAGCCACTCAAGGAGCTCACCGAGGATAATGTCACCGAGGATGATCGGAAGCAGTTGGAGGATGCCGCCGATAAGCTGAAGGACTTGCTTGACACCGTCACCGATGAGGACGAAAAGCAGAAGCTGCAGGACGAGCTGGATAAGCTGGAAGAACTGATGGAGATTCTGGACAAAGTCAAGGAAGTGGAGGAGCTGCTGGATGCACTGCCCGACTCTGTGACCCCCGATGTGGACAAGGACATCGAGCAGGACATCTAGGATGCCCGCAAGGAATTTGAGAAGCTGTCCGAGCACCAGCAGAGCCTGGTGGACGAGAGCCTGAAGGAGAAGCTGGAACGTCTGGAAGCCGAGCTGGTGGACTACCAGTTCGAAACCGGCGCGGACACCGTCTGGAACCGCGGCAGCGGCAGTAATCTCCAGTTCGTGGCCAATGGGCGGTTGGACAAGCTGGAAAAGGTGCTGCTGGACGGCAAGGAGCTTTCCAACCACGACTTTACCAAGAGCAGCCCCAAGACCACCATCGAGCTCCAGGAAGCCTTCCTCGGGACTCTCGAGCAGGGCAAGCATACCCTTGAGCTGGTCTACTCCGACGGCAAGGCAGAGACCGGGTTCACGGTGATGCAGGGCACCAGCCATCTGGACCTGACCGATTTGCCTGCCTTTGACGGCCTGACCGAGGTGGAAGTGGACGGCATCAGCTATCCCATCCAGGAGCTGGACGGAAAGCGGCATGTGATGCTGCCCGAAACCGGCGACCTGCTGACCATCTACACCTATCGCAACGGCAGCGCCGAGAACACCCACGACAACTACCCCACCGGTATGCGGGTGTTCCGCATCAACCGTTCCGTGAATGGCGCCACCGTTACGGAGCTGCCGGAACTGGCTGATCTGCTGATTTACTCCGGCTGCTCCATCCGGATCAACGGAAACCGGGGCATCCGCATGATCACCTCCATGACCCAGTCCAACAAGGATGCACTGACGGGCGACGGCCTGGCGGGCTTCACCATGCTGGAATCCGGCACCGTGGTTCAGTGGGCGGACAGCTTTACCGGCAGCCTGAACTTGGACAGCGGCAAGCACAACTACGCCTACAAGCGCGGTACAGCCGACCCGGTGTTTGCCACCAGCGGCGGCCTGACCCAGTATACCAACGTGCTGGTGGGCTTCAATCTGGACCAGTGCAGCAAGGATATTGTCATGCGGCCCTACGTCATCCTGGAGGATGCCGACGGAAAACAGTACACCCTCTATGGCGGCCGTGTCACCAGAAGCATCAGCTACATTGCCTGGCAGAACCGGGACACCTACCAGCCCGGCACAGAGGCCTATGACTATGTGCATGAGCTGATGGGAAACACAACAGCCGGATAATGGGAGGTAAAACATGAAAAAAGCAATCTCATTTCTGCTGGCGTTGACCCTTGGCTGCTCCCTGGCGCTTCCCGCTTCGGCGGAAAGCACCCCGGGGCCCAAGGTGGAGACCGGCATCATCCAGGCCAATGGAATTCCCGCCATCCTCTGGTTCCTCTCTCAGGGGGACCAGGTGGAGGTGACGGAGCAATTGGACGAAAAGAACGTCCTGGTGGAGACGGAGCATGGCACGGGCAAGATCGAAACCCAGCTGCTCCGCTTCCCCGGGGAGCCGGAGTATGAGCCCTGGATCGGCTATGCCCGGCCCGGCGCTGCCCTCTACGAAAGCTATGAGCTCTGCGGAAAGCCCTTCAAGCAGCTGCAAACCAACGCCAAGATACGGGTGCTGGACGAGCTGGAGGACTGCTATGTGCTGTCGCTCAAGCTGGAGGATTCTGAGACAGGCGAGAACAGCGGGGAGGAAAAGCCTCCGGTCTACTTTGCGGAAAAGAATCAGATCGGCAGGAAGCCGGTTCAGCCCGGCCCCGGCGGAGGTGGCGGCGATTCCTCCGATTATCAGGACGGCGGCGACATCACCCTGGCCCATTACTCCTTACAGTTTCTGTCCAATGTGGTTTTCGAGGACGAGGAAAAAACCGGTCCTGCCGAGGTTCGGGTGGATGGCGCCAAGCTGATTTTGCTGTATTTCCAGAAAGGAGATACGGTGCAGATCGTGACAGAGGAGGGATTCGCTCCGGAAGTGGAGGGCTATGTGATCGTTCTGATTGGTGAGACCTATGCCTATGTCCCCCAGAGCTGGGTCCTGCGGGAGGGTGAAGAGCCCTTTGAAAGCCGGAACGGCTACGCGGGCTACGGCTGCGAGCTGTATGACAACTATCAGCTGCGGGGCGAGAAAGCAAAACAGCTCTCCGTCAATACCAGACTCACCGTCCTCTGGGACGATGGCTTCGTAAGCCTGGTGCGGCTGAACAACCAGGAAGGAACCATGGGCTTCGTGGCCTCCTCCACCGTCCGGCCTACCCCCGTTCCCCCCAGCACCGGCGGGGATACCGAAACCGACTCCGGCAGCGCCGTTTGGACACCCCCGGCCCTGTGATCGGGTAACTTCACATTGCCCCTTCGTTCGAAACGAAGCGGCATGACACAAAAAAACAGCACACAGCGAACATAAAGCTGTGTGCTGTTTTTCAGCCGATTTTACCAAAAATCAACTGTGATATTCAATGGAAGAGGGGTAAAGCTGGTAGCATTGAAATAACAGACATGCTCCGTGCATTCGTGCAACAAAATAAACTGAATCAGTAATGAGCAGCGGTGGTCGTCAATTGAAAAAAGTGGAGGAACCCCTGTGGCATACAATCATCAGGGCAGATACGCCACCATTGTCTATGTCTCGGTTATGTTACTGCTTCAATTCCAGATACAGCTCCGCAAAGGTAGCTTCCATATACGGCCTGACATAGAAAACATCCAGCAGGCCAACGGTGAATAGGTTCAGAATCTCCCAGCCCAGGAAGGAAAGGCCCAGCACGAAGGTGTTCCACTTGTGACCGGCTATCATCCGCTTGCTTTCTCTCAGGGCTTCCATCGGGCCGATGTTGGGATTGTCCGCCAGAATATAGTCCACCATCGTGTATTCCAGGCTTTTGATGATGCCGGGGACCACCAGCAGCAGGCACCAAAGAGAAATAAACAGATTTTTCAGGAACTTGGCAGCTACAATGTTCAGATAGTTTCCGCTTTTTAAGGCAAATTGCAGTTCCTTCAAGCTCGCAGACTCCCGGGTGTTATTCAGGAAAAAGCGTTTGGCGCCCACCAGAATGGGGTTGCGCAGCAGCAAACTGATCGCAATGCCAACCAAGAAGGCTGCACCCATAACGCTGAAAAGGATTCCCAAGAACGAAACTGCGGTTAAACCACTCTGGGACATTGCTTGGGAAATCGCCTCGTTCAATTCCTCAGCACCGCCGCTCACTCTGCTCCCGCTTCCGAAAGTCGCGCCGGTCAGCACCAGGGCCACCGCCCCCGCACCTACACTTTTCCAGTAGTTGCGCTTAAATGCCGTCTTACCTCTTTCTTTCAATTCCTGTCTTGTCCACATAATTCAGATCCTCCTTGTTTATTTTTTGTGCATATCGGCTTTGCTTCGCAACGCGACAAATTGTTGTTTAGCGTACACGCCACTGTAGGGGAGGCTCGTAGCCTCCCGCGCAGTGCAGGCTTCCAGTTACCAACCAGGATGGGCGAATTCGTACCAGTTTACCACATTTGTACCATTCAACCTAACACTCAGTTGACAAACCTGGCGGGAGGCTACGAGCCTCCCCTACAGTGGCTGGTGCGCTAAACAACAATTTACCACTCTGCTGAGTTAAACCAATAAGCATTTATTTTTTATGGCATCTTCCAGGATACCCGCAGCATCCGGCCCGTCCATATCCAGCTTCTGGGCGCTGATGCAGATGGTCTCCCCGATTCCGTACAGGCCTCTTAACCCTTAGAATACTCCGCAAATCTGCACTGTTTCTGCACACTGCGGGAAAGACGCAGACACGGCCTGCCGGCCTTCGGTGGAAGTGCCAGACAAGCCGTGCCTTTGAATTCTTTTCATATCAAAAGGAAATAAAATCGATTTTGAGCCTCAAGCATTTGCCTCAGATGCAAACCCTAAAGTAAGCATCAAGAAACATGACGCAATTCCTTTTTCTGCCGCCGGAAACCTCGCTTAAGTCCTCGTCGCTCAATTCCTCCTTTGTTTTCTCGGATTGCTACAGCCATGAACCGGATTTCATATCAATCTCTCTCGGAGCGGATATCACAGTGCGGTCTTGGGGAGGGTGAAGGTGATGTGGAAGCCATTGTCGCCAAAGAACTCGGCGGTCATTTCGGGGCTGAGAACCTGGGGCTCGCCGATGAGCTTGTCCATCTGCCAGGGCGTCAGAAGCTTGCCCAGAGTGGCAGACAGATCCTTCATGTCCTCCTCAGGGAAGGTGCCGCAGGTAGCCAGGACATAGTTGTTTTCTTCCACAGCGATAACCTTGAGGAGCTGACCGTTGGTCCAGAGGGAGTTTCCTACGCTGAGGCCAAGATAGGAAGGAATCCGATACCATATCAGGTTCAGCAGATTGGGATGCTCCACTTTGAATTCGGTGGAGTAGACCATAATCGGGTCTTCCTCAAACAGTCCAGTTTGATCGCCTTCGGGTCGCTGGTACGTCTGGATATAGCCCACCAATTCATAGCCGTCCTGCGTGAACAGGTCAGTCAGGTTCACATTCGTGTCCTGCACAGTCTGAATCAGCTTCGTTTCCATTTCGCCGCCGGCGCTCTTGAGCTCCAAGCCATAATAGAAGGTGTTATCGACAATGAGGGTGCCGTAATTGGTTCCAACCGTACCGGATATGGTGTTGCCATCCTCATCCATCGTGGTTCCAATGCCAACAATGCCTTTAACGTTATTGACTTCAATCGTGCCGCCGTTCCACCCCACATACGCATTGTTGTCTTTAATCGTGTCATGGTTACTTAACACCAAACCATCGTTGTTTACCACGGTTCCGAAGTTCTCATACAACGTTTCATTGTTGTCTTCCACGATGCCGTAGTTCTCTCCCACTGTATCATCGCTGGTTTTCACGGTGCCAAAATTAAACCATACAGAACGGTTATTGTCATTCACGGTACCGTGGTTCAGGAGAATCAAACCAGTTGAACGGCTTACTTCGTTTCCTTCTTCATCAGTCGTGATGACTCCGTTGGTTTCCACGATGCCGCCTTCACCGTTGTAGACGATGGTGCTGTTGTTGTCGGTGACGGTGCCAAAGTTGCCGGTTTCCATGGTGACATCAGCACCTTTTTCGATCTTATCCACCACAAAGATGAATTCAAAGAAATTTCCCACAACACAGTTGTTGGTGCCGATGGTGCCATTCTCGCCGTTTGTTTCCACATAATAATTGTTGGTGGTAATCTGGCCGTTGTTGATGGACACAATGCCGTTCGCACTATCATCAACACCATCACCATCACCGTCGCCATCACCATTGATTTCCACAGCACCGTTGTTGGTGGTAATCTTACCGTGGTTGGCAGTGATCGTGCCATCGTTGGCAGTGACAGTGCCCTTGTTGACATCCATAACATCATCCTTGCCGACACTGTCTAAAACACTGTCCTCAGGATTGTCGTCCATTGCCAGCGCGGAAATGGGCATACTGACCAACATGGCAGCCAGTACCAGCAGACTCACAAATACGCGAATGTTTGTTTTCATAATACGCTCTCCTTATTATGAAGATTTTACCAGTAGGCAGAGCCATAGGGCACTTTTCACAAAAAGCCCAAAGCTTCCAGCCATTGCCTGTACGATTCGATTATAAGCAGGAAGCGGACTGGTGTCAAGGCAGAAAACGCAAAAATCGATAATTCTAGCGAGGAACACGGTGTTTTGTCCTATTTTTGTCCTATATTTGTCAATGTTTTGTCCGTATTACAAAAATGTTCTTATCCCGCTTTGCTTTGCAAATTGTTGTTTGTTGTACACGCCATTCGTAGGGGCGACTACCAGCCGCCCGCGCAGTACCGACTGAAATTCACAAGAAATGTCGGGCGAATTCGTACCAGTTTCCCACATTTGTGCCATTCAACCAAACACTCAGTCAACGAACCTGGCGGGCGGCTGGTAGCCGCCCCTACGAATGGTGCGTCGTACAAACAACAATTTGTCGTGCTGCTGGGCAAAGCGGAGATGTACTAAAAAATTTTTTACAAATTCTTCAACAGTGTATAACTTCTGTGCAGATACCCATGTTATAATTATCGGATAGGAGCAATTTCCTGTTCAAAAAAACAATCGGCAGCCGCGAAGAATGACCTGGTGCCGAAAATCGAGAGGAGTAAATTTTATGGCAACCTTTGAAGCATTGAATGACGAAGCACTGGAAGCTGTCAACGGCGGTGCGTCCGTGAATGCAGCGGATAACACCCCGGCGTGGCAGCGCCCCCACTGGCAGCCTGAGAATTACGCCATGGGCACCACCTTTGAGGCCTATGGCTATCTGTGGTATCGAATCAAGCCCGGCGACATCCTGGGCCGCATTGCCCGGACCTACGGTACCACCTGTGCCCAGCTGCAGGCCTTGAATCCCGCCACCATCAAGGATGTGAATAAAATCCTGTACGGTGACGCGATCATCATCCGCAAGCTGTGACGGTAACAACGTGAAAGATAAGGAATGAAATACTGGAAAAATGAGATAACAAAGAAAGCCCTTGCATCGCTGCTGCTTGTCTGCCTCCTTCTGCTCCTGCCGTCACCCCGAGCAGCCGCAGATACGGATGCGGTGGTCAGCTTCCTTGGCCCTACAGGTACCTACACGGAGCAGGCGGCGGAACGCTTGTTTCCCCAGGGGGCGGTGTTTCAGCCGAGAGAAACGGTGGCGGAGGCGGTCAGCGATGTACTGGAGAAAAACGCGGATTATGCTGTCATCCCCCAGGAGAACACCATCGGCGGGCCGGTCTACGATTATCTGGATGAACTGCTGACCCACCAGGAGCTGTATGTGGTGGGAGAGGTGGAGCTTCCCATCCGGCAGGCCCTGCTGGCCCCGGAGGGTACCTCCCTGGAAACCATCCAGACGGTCTATTCCCACAAGCAGGGCATCGCCCAGGGCAAGGACTGGCTGCAAATGAATCTCCCCGATGCCCAGGTGATTGAGGTTTCCAGCACCGCCGAGGGGGCGAGACTGGCATCCCAGTGTACCGACGGCACCATCGCCGCCATTGCCTCCACCCAGGCGGCAAAGGTGTATGGCCTGCAGGTGCTGGCGGAGAGCATCCAGCAAAATGACGATAATGTGACCCGCTTCTATCTGGTGTCCACCCAGCCTTGTTTCACTGATGCGCCGGAACGTATGACCTTTTCCGCCACAGGCCCAGCGGAGGCGCTGCCGGATTTGCTCACGGCTATGGATGCCCAGGGGCTGCGGCTCATCACCCTGCATGACCGTCCGGCCAAAACCATCCTTGGGGAATATGTATATCTGTTGGAGTGCAGCGGCGGCGGGCAGGATGCTTATGAGCAGCTGGCAAAGGAATGCGGCACGCTTACCCTCCGCTGCCTGGGCTACTACCAGGTTACAGCCGGATCAGCGGACAGGTAGAGGAAGTATGGGAGGATAACATATGCAGCAGAAATACAAATACCTGCGAATTCAGGGGCGTGATCTTGTCTCCAACACGCTTACAGGTCGTGGGATATTCAGCCTGTGCATGGAGATGATTCGCAATGATGTTATGGATCAAGAGGATGCGGATCTATACATGGAGATCGATGAATGGTTCGCCGAGAACCTTCCCTGGCCGGAGCCTTGCAAGAGACAGGAATCCGTTGTCTGTTTCTTTAAGACAGAGAATGCGCAGGAGATGATCAAATGGATCAAACCCGCATTATGGCTCCTTGACCGGTATCACCAGCCCTATTATTTGGTTTATACCAATACCCCCGGCGAAATCGTATATGAGGATCAATATCAAATCGTTGCGAAGGCGGACGATATCACCATCCAGCCTGTTCCGCAATCCTGGTCAAAGGATTCGTAACAAAAAAGAGCTGTCTCAAGGTGCAAAGGATGTTGATACAGCTGCGGAAGCATGCGGCGGCTTCACCCTCCGGCCTCTGGGCAGCTGCCGTATCACCGCCGGGGAATGATTCCGGCATATCCCGTAAGAAAATCAACAGGCAGCCTCGATTTCAATTCGGGGCTGCCTGTTTTTATGGTTTTATGAAAGATACCTGCATGAAACCGTTTGGGCGGCTTATTTGGGCAGGGTGAGCCGAGGGACATGGTGCTCTCCCTGGGACAGCAGTTCATATTCGATGCCCTGGGCCTGCAGCTCCTCGCAGAACGCCTTTACATACAAATCTTCTTTCCACTCCTGCACAATTGTAAGAAAGAAGGAGCCGTGGGCGGCCATCATCTCAATGGTCAGATCAGTGCAGTCGTTCTGCATCAGGGTTTCCAGCACATAGGGCTCCATGGCAGCCAGCCGGGCGGGGCCCACATAGCTCACATTGAAGGTCGCGCCGCCATGGTAACGATCCACAACCTGCTTCGCCAGCTGACACTTTTTCTCCACAGTGGGCTGCTGATCGAGGGCCTGGTACAGCCGGGTGGATGCTTTGACCCCTGAGAGCAGGCGCTCCTGGTCGGCGGCAAGGATAAGCCTGCCCCGATAGATGGTAGCCTGGGTGTCAAAGGGCTTTTTCCGCACCCGGTCCGTGTAGGGCAGATAGGCAATGGCCAGCGGAGAGCCCTTGTACAGCGGCGCGCCCAATGCGGGCCGCAGGTTCATTGCCATGCCGGTGACGATGGTTCGGCTATTTCCCGGATGGAGCCGGTCAATGGCCCGGGACATGAGCAGCGACACCACCACGCCGGGGGTACCGTCCTGACTGCGGCAATACTGCATGAGTTGCTGCTCCGGGATACGCAGATCGTAATACTGAGGGGCGGATTGGGTGACCTGGGATTCCCCCAGCAGATTCAGCGGCTGGATGGAAGCATTCGGCTTGACCCGAACGAGAATGTCCTTTTCATCGGGCAGCTCCCGCTCTCCGCTCATAATCTGCCGGTAGGGATTTTCCCATTCCTCCTGTGGAATGGGGCCATCGTTGACGCGTACGCCCTCCGCGCTCAGGTCAGGGTCGTACCGCTCCCGGCAGTAGTAGTACAGCAGGGTTCGGCTGAAATTCAGTGCGCCGGTGGCGTCGGTCAGACCGTGGTACACATTCACCCAGATTCTGTCCTCCCAATAGCTGACGGCCAGCAGATAGCCATTGGATTCCTCACCCCCCAGAGCCACCGGCTCCGGGGTGTGGCGAACCACAAAGGGCTCGCTGTGGGGCTCCAGCAGGTATTCCCTCCCATCGGAAACACAATGCACCGCATAATAGGGGTATCGCCGGATGGCCTGATCTGCGGCCAATTGCAGCACATTGCCGTCAACTTTGTCCTTCATACGAAACAGCAGCCGAAAGGCGTTGGGATGCTGCACCGTGTGGCTATAGAAAATAGTAGCCTCGCAAATAATATCTCTCACGCTCACGCCAGTCCTTTCCTTTTTGCGTTTTGCCGGATTATAGCAGTTTGGGGGAGGCGTGTCAAGGAGAATGACCCTGAGAATCGTGTTATTTCTTGAAAATTTACTAAAAAATCAGGAAACGCCTTCAATTTGTCCCTATTTTGTCCTAGTTTGTATGATATAATCATGGTATTGAATTTCTGCCCTGCCTTTGTTCAGGATACAAGAAGGAGGATCGCAATGAAAATCATTTCGTTGGAAGAAAAGCATTTTCAGAAAGAGGTACTGGAATCGGAGAAGCCGGTATTGGTGGATTTCTATGCGGACTGGTGCCATAACTGTGAAGAATTTGCCGCTGTGATGGAGGCGCTGGCGGAGGAAATGACGGATGTGAAAATCTGTATGGTCAACACCTCTGAAGCGGAGGAGCTTTCCCGGAAATACAACATCGAATACCTCCCCACTTGTCTCCTCTTTCAAAACGGCGAGGTAGCGGCGGCGTCCGAGGGAGCCGTGTCAAAGCAGGAAATCCTGAACCTGATGAAAGGGGAGGAGAGCGGGGAAGAGGGGAAAGGGCCTCTTCTGACCCCGGTGTTTCTGTCCAGATTCAAGCATACGCCCTCTCCTCTGGGTCAGTTGGGCTCCTTTGTATACACCCGCACCTATTCCCGGTATCTTCCCGACAAAATGCGGCGGGAGCTGTGGTGCGAGACGGTGCAGCGTGCCGTGGAATACAACTGCTCCCTGGCTCCCACCTCCCGGGAGGAGGCGGAGCTGCTTTATGAGAATATGTTTTACCTGCGCCAGTTTGTTTCCGGCAGGACACTGTGGGTGGGAAATACCCCGGTGGCGGAAAGCTACCCCATGGCAAACTACAACTGCGCCTTCCAGGTGATCGACAGCTACCACGCCTATCACGATTTGTTCTACCTCCTGATGCTGGGCTGTGGTGTGGGCGTCCGTGTTTTGAAAGAGGACGCCGGGAAGCTGCCAGAAATCCGTACCGATGTGAAGCTCAAGCACAAGGAATACGAAGCGAAGGCAAAGCAGGACCGCCTGGAATACACGAATCTTATCTTTACCGGCGACACGGCAACCCTCACCATCGGAGATTCCAAGGAAGGCTGGGTGCAGGCGCTGGAGCATTACTTCACCCTTCTGACAAACCGGGAATACCGCAAGCTCCAGACCATTGTGGTGGAGTACGACAGCATCCGTCCCCGGGGGGAGCGTCTGAAAAGCTTTGGCGGTACGGCCAGCGGCTATGAATCCATGCAGACCATGCTGGAAAAGATTCACAGGGTAATCACGCTAGCCGGAATCAAGAATTGGAGCACCTCTGTTCGGCTGGAGCCCATTCAGCTTCTGGATATTGCCAACATCATCGGGGAAAATGTGGTTTCCGGCGGTGTGCGCCGCACCTCGGAGATCGGGCTGGTGGATGCGGACGACGAGAAATGCATCCAGGCAAAAAGCAAGCTCTACCGGCAGGTGGACGGAAAATGGGAGCTGAATGCTTTCCTTTCTCACCGCCAGATGAGCAACAACTCGATTTATTACAGGTGCAGGCCCACCCGGGAGAAGCTTCACTGGCACCTGGAACAGATGCGCTATTCCGGGGAGCCGGGCTGGATCAACGAGGAGGCGGGTTTGAAGCGCCGCCCGGAATTTCGTGGCTGCAATCCCTGCGGAGAAATCCTGCTGGACAGCCATGGAATGTGCAATCTGACCACGGTGAATGTGATGGCGTTCGTCCGTGACGGGAAACTGGACGAGGCTGGGCTCCTGCTTGCCCAGCGGCTGTCCGCCCGGGCCGGGTACCGCATGACCTGCAAAAAGCTGGAAATCCATCAGTGGGATGAGGTGCAGCAGCGTGACCGGCTGATTGGCTGCTCCCTCACCGGCTGGCAGGACATGGTAAACGCGGTGGGGATGGACCGGCAGGCCCAGTGCAAGCTGCTGGAAGAGCTTCGCAGCGCTGCCCACCAGGCGGCGGAGGAAATCGCCCGGGAGCTGGGGCAGAAAGCGCCGCTGCTGGTCACAACGGTGAAGCCGGAGGGAACCCTCTCTCTGCTGCCCACGGTTTCCAGCGGCATCCACTATTCCCACGCGCCCTTCTATATCCGCCGGGTGCGGATCAATGCCTCCGACCCGTTGTGCAAGGTCTGCGAGGAACTGGGGTATCCTGTGTACCCCGAGGTGGGACAGGACGCGCAAAGCTGCCGCACCAAGGTGGTGGAGTTCCCGGTGAAAGCCCCAAAGGGACGGGTGAAGGCCGATGTTTCCGCCATCGAACAGCTGGAAAATTACCGAATGTTCATGAAGCACTATGTGGATCACAACTGCTCCATCACCGTCCATGTGCGCAGTCACGAATGGGAAGCCGTGGAGCAATGGGTGTGGGACAACTGGGACGACATTGTGGCCCTGTCCTTTTTAAGCTTTGATGACAGCTTTTATGAGCTGATGCCCTACGAAGAAATTACGGAGGAAGAATATGACCGGCGAAAGAACGCCATGAAGCCCTTCGAGCCCTTCCTGATTGCCAAATACGAGCAGGAGGAGACGGACCTGGACGTAGGCGCCAGCGAATGCCCCACAGCAGTCTGCCCCAACCGATAATCCATCGGCTTTATGCAGTAAATTGTTGTTTGTCGTTTCGTAGGGCGGGGTCATGACCCCGCCCTACGAAACATCCCTATAAACAACAATTTGCCAGGTTCATTGCGAAAAAAGAAAAATTTTTGAAATACTGTAACAGTTTGCGTTCTGCTGCATATATCCAGTTAGAAACCAACACAGCCGAAGATAGAAGCCCAGAAACAAGGAGAAAAAAACAATGAAGCTTCGCCTTTATCGGCGCTTCCTGAATGAAATAACGTAGAAAAGGAGTCTATTGCGATGAAAGAGTTTGAAAAAAGCAATGCGTTAAGCGACGAGCAGCTGGATGATGTCAGCGGGGGTATATGGAATATCAATGATCTGTTTCCCAATAATATGGGTAATATTCCTCAGCAAAATGTTGTCAACAACAGGAATTGGATGGATAATCTTATTGACAACGATCCTTGGATCGTCATAGAAGCGGGATATGGTAAGGACGAAGATGGAGAATATACATACCAGATATCGTATAATAAGATAACAGGGGAAAAGCATGAAGAAAGAAGCTATCCTTCGGATAACTATTGAGTTTCTGAATAGATGATAAATCAGTGAGACCGGCCTGAAAAAGAAGGGGGTAACACCAATGAAAGTTGAAGAATTTTTTGAAAAGTATGAAGAAGACGAGCAGATGATGGGGCAAATCATCGAAGCGTCAAAGGACGAGAACACCCTGCGGGAATTTCTGAGCAGCCATGGGGTTGCGGTTGCGCCCACTTCCGCCCGGAAGAGTGAATTGAGTGACGAGGAGCTGTCCGAGGTATCCGGCGGGAACTCCTCCCATGAATTGACGCAGTGTGTTCTTTCGTGTATAGAAAGGTACGGAGAACAAGAGGAGTATAAGTGCCAAGCGTGCATAGCAGAGTGTAGATTTTATTATATGCGCGGTTGACTTTTCTCCCCAGGAGATATTGTACAAATAAAAGGTGAGAAAGGAGAAAAAGCAGTGAAAATAGAAGAATTTTTTGCAAAGTATGAAGAAGACGAGCAGATGATGGGGCAAATCCTCGAAGCATCCAAGGACGAGAACACCCTGGTGGAATTCCTGGGCAGCCACGGCGTTGAGGTCGAACCCGCTGGCAGCAAGAAGGAACTGAGTGATGAGGAAATGTCTCAAGCGGCAGGAGGGCATGCAATTTCCGCAGATAAATGCAAGATGTATTGTGAAGGTATGTATTTTGGGAATGAAGAAGCTCTGAAAAACTGCATAGAATGGTGCAAGAAAACAGCCTCTTCTTGATCACAAATCAGTGCTTCAATAATACATTCAGGATCATGGTCAAATTCATAACCGCTCATGGATAAAAATAAGAGAGGAGTATAAAAATGAAAGTAGAAGAATTTTTTGCAAAGTATGAAGAGGACGAGCAGATGATAGGGCAAATCCTCGAAGCGTCAAAGGACGAGAACACCCTGCGGGAATTTCTGAGCAGCCATGGCGTTGAGGTCGTACCCGCATCCGGCGGGAAGCAGGAACTGAGTGATGAGGAAATGTCCCATGTGGCGGGAGGGGGAAGTGATTCGATTTTCCCTAGCACGCCTGGATGTCTGGTGGCTTGTCAAACGCTTACAAACACAACATTAAGGGCAGCATGCAAAGCGGCATGTGTGTTTCGGCCGTAAACCTGTGGGTAAAAACCGCGAATGGATTCAAAAAATGGAGAGAAAAACAATGAAAGTTGAAGAATTTTTCGCTAAGTATGAAGAAGACGAGCAGATGATGGGGCAAATCATCGAAGCATCCAAGGACGAGAACACGCTGTTTGAGTTTCTGAGCAGCCACGGCGTTGAGGTCGTGCCCGCATCCGGCGGGAAGCAGGAACTGAGTGATGAGGAAATGTCCAATGTGGCGGGAGGCGGAATTTCCACGCCTGAATGTCTTTCTGCTTGTCAGAAGCTCCCAGAAGGACCAATGAAGACGGCATGCAAGGCAGCGTGTGTGTATTATCCGTAAACCTGTGGCAATTGACGCAAAGTGGGCCAAGAAAAATGATTTTTGTAAATACTCCCGCTGGATGGAGCGGTCAAACAGGCTGAGTATTCCAGGGAGAAAAAATAGGAGGACATATTTATGGAAGTATTCATTTCCGGCAGCCTGATGGCTGCAAGCTCGACAATCCGTCTGGCGTTTGTTGTGCTCAACTTCTTCGGACTGTACCGCGTTTTCCAGAAGATGGGCATGCCGGGCTGGAAGGGCATCGTCCCCTTCTACAACATGTACAACCTCTTCGACAAGGTCTGGGAAAGCAAGCAATTCTGGGGATGCCTGTTGGCACAGATCCTTCTGGCGATTCCCATGGGTGATGCCTCCAGCCTGCTGGTCAGCTTGACAGACCTGGCTTTGTGGGTGCTGCTCATTGTGGTAGAAATGAAGCTGTACATCGCCCTGGCCAAGGCCTTCGGCAAGGGCACCGGCTTCGGCGTGCTCACCTTCTTCTTCGCTCCCATCTGTCTGGCGATTCTGGGCTTCGGCAGTTCGGAGTATAACGGCGCAAAAAAGACAGGCTTCTGACAGGAAGAAAGAGCAGCCGGTTTCAAGGAGATCGGCTGCTCTTTTCATGAAAGCAAAAAAAGAAATTTTTTTGAAAATGCTGTAACAGTTTCCATTCTGCTGCATATTTCCAGTTAGAAACAAAGCACAACCGAAGCGATGAAAGGAGAACATCATGGAAAACATGAAGGCAACCCCCTTGGACGATGAAGCGCTGGAGGACGCTGCCGGAGGGTATCTGCAGGTTTCGAAGTGGGTTCAGTATGTGTCTGGCTCCATCCTTCCCCCCTTATATAACCTGGCCTCCAGCGCCAATGGAAATGACAAAAGCATCATCGATGGCATTATTTCCACCCTGCGCAGCACCACCGTCCCCGGTGCGGCAGTCGCCCAGCCGGTGAAAAACCTGTGGTACAGCTTCAATTCCTCGGCCTTCCAGGACAGTCGTATCCGCGACCAGGTTTCCGGTCTGCTGCAAAGCGCCTATCAGTACATCGTTTCCAACAGCTGAACACCGGTTTGACAGATATGTCATCCATCCATAGGAAGGTTCATCACCGCTTTTCAGAATACAATTGGAGCATCAATGGAATGATACCCGCAGCAGAAGGCAAAATCATCAAATCAAGGAGGATACGATTATGACAGAAAAAGAAAACGGTCAGAACGTGACGCAGCTGACGGATGAGGAAATAGAATCAGTCAATGGCGGAGATGGTGCCTTCTCCAACATTGAATATGTTCGTTGCATCAAGTGCAATCGGGCAATGGGTGTGCGCCAGCCCGGGGAGAAAGCGACAGGTTTTTGTGCTCGGTGTGTGAAAAAATATAAATATAAAGTGAAATAGCGCTCAAGGAACATCACCGGCTTCTGCCGATCAGCATCAGAATAGCAAACAGCCTATTGCGATAAGCAGAAAACAAAATCATAAATTGGGGGAACATATCATGTCAGAAATGCAGAAAGAGCTGATAGGAAGTCAAATCAGTTTGATTAAGAAAGGAACATCACCATGGAAAAGGAAAAAATGCTGAATGAAATCCCCGATGATGCGCTGAAAGCAGTGAACGGCGGCTATGCAGGCCTGACGAGAGGAAGCTATGTCACCGTGGAGGATTCCTCCGGTTATTGGCGGCGGGGCAAGATCGTCTGTTTGGGCACACAAACCGAAGGAGGAATCACCAGACAATGTTATTATGTTGAATTCAACGACGGAATATCGCCAAATGTAGCTCAGGTTTTCCCCTATCAGATCGTTAGAGTTGGATAGTGGAATGTGACCTGCTGAACCGTATTGCAGTCAAAGGAGCATCGACTATACAAAAAGCAGATTATTGTAACGTCCACCGTTTGGCGCATATAAACAGACAGAAGGAAAAATACCACAAAAGAAAGGATGTCAATGATGGAAAACGAAAAAAAAAATTCCCACCGAAGCGCAGGAGCTGCCCGATGAAATGCTGAATCAGGTATCCGGCGGATTAAATACACGCAGCATTTTACTACGCAAGGAACCAACATGGGGAGGCATCCGGAACGTCTATGCTGTTTATCAGTGGAAGGGCACCGACGAATACAAGAAATATCTGTGCCCGAATTGCCACCGCCCGGTGCATCCAGGCAGCTGGGGACGCTTCTACTGCGACCCCTGCGATGAAAGCTGGTTCTGTGAATCAAATCTGGAAATGAACATGGCTGGGGGCTGGGTATACACTCATGAACACTCCAGCATTCCGGCTGATCCGGGTATCGTCCGCTGAAATGTGCCAGTGCTCTGCCCTTTGAATGTAATCGCAAAATGGCATCAAAACAGAGAGCGAAATCCCGAATAAAGGCAGAGTTTTCTGTGCCAGAAAACACGGAAAAATATACAAGGAAAGGAAGATGGCCATGGAAAAGGTGGAAGCCCTGCTGGAGCAGGCAGCTCAGAGCAGCAAGCTGACGGGATGGAACGATTCTTTGCAATGGCTGGTGAATTCCACCCTTTCCCGTTTTCAAGCCGCCCAGGAGCTGTCGGACGAGTCGCTTTCCTTATTGGCGGCAGGCACCCGGCTCCCCCAGCCGGAAGAGAAAAACACAGAAAAATAGCCCTGCGCGTATGGCAGATGAATGGGGACAAGGCATCTTTGGGATTCCTTCGCTGCCCCAATTGACAAAGAGGCGGAAGGAGAAGGCGGCGTGAATGTAATCCTCGTAGATCATGAAAAACCGAGCCTGGAAAATCTGGAATACATTGTAAAGAAGGTACTCCCCGGTGCGCTCCTTGCAAGCTTCCATCATGCAAGTCATGCACTGGAATACATAAAATCTCACAGCGTGGACATTGCCTTTCTGGATATCCATATGCCGGGAGTGGATGGCATGACTCTGGCTAAAATGCTGCAGGAGAAGAATCCCCGGGTGAATATTCTGTTCTGCTCCGGCTCCGCGGACTACGCCATGGCCGCCTGGGATATAAACTGCAGCGCCTATTTACTGAGGCCCATCACAGAGGAAAAGGTTCGCAATGCCGTTGCCAATCTGCGATACCCGGTTTCCGATGAAAAGCGGGTGGAGCTTCGCTGCTTTGGCAATTTTGAAGCCTTCTGCGACGGCAGTCCCATTCAGTTCAAATACAACCGGACAAAGGAACTGCTGGCGTATCTGACGGACCGCAATGGCGTCCGCTGCTCCATGAAAGAGCTGTCCGCCGTTCTGTTTGAGAATGATCAGCACCGCTATTATATGTATCAAATCCGCCTGGATTTATTGAATACCCTGGGTGAGCTGGGCGTGGGAGATATTCTCGTTCAATCCCGGGGCTATTTGGGAATCGCCCGGGACAGGGTCAAATGTGACTATTTCGACTATCTGGATCACAAAATCGATGCCCCGGCCCGGGAATATATGACCCAGTACAGCTTCGGCGAACGCACCTGCGCCGCCCTGTTTATGGATGATTTTTAGGGAACCTCTGAACAATTCGGAGGTTCCCTATTATTACATTTGCGCCATGGCCTGCCGCAGCTTGTCCATGGCGCGGCTTTGGATGACCCGCACATTGACGGGGGTAAGCCCCATCCGCCGGGCGATCTGCTGGGCGTCCAGCTCCTGAAAAAAGCGCAGGATCAGCACCGTGCGGCTGCGCTCGTCCAGCGTCAGCAGCAGCTTTGCCACCAGGTCACGGCATTCCATCACTTCGGCAGCCTCCTTGGAAGACCAATCCGGGAGCTCTTGCCCGTTTTCCGCCAGCTCCTCCAAACTGGAAACCGGCTTCTGATCCCGGTAGTATTGCTTCAGCCGGTTTTTGGCAATCACGTAGAGCCAGGCTGTCTCGCTGCACCGCCGAGGGTCAAAGCTGTCCTTGTGGCGGTAACAGGCCATAAAAACATCCTGGAGCAGATCCTCCGCATCCTCCCGGCTGGCCGCATGGCGATGAAGAAATCCAAGCAGAGCGCTTCGGTTGTTTTGTACCAGCTGTTCTACCCATTGGTCATCCATCGGCCTGTCCCCCTTTTTTGATGCTTTCTTCCATTGTAGCACACAGGCTAGGACAAGATTAGTACAAAACCGATGGATTTCAACATTTTTTTCAAAAATAATCAGAAAAATCTGCCCGATGCCATTTGCGGCATCGGGCAGTTTCTGGAAAATGCCTTTTTCGTTACTTTCCGGCAGCCTGGCGCACATCCTCCTCGGTGATGGAGCACAGGTTCTGCAACCAGCCGTCCTTCGCCTGAGGGATGGTCAGGATGCCGTCGGCCAGCAGCTGAACGGCCTGATCATGCAGCGCTTCGTCCCAGTCGTTGCCGGTGATTTTCCAGTTGTTGTCCACCTCGGGGGTAATGGTTCCATTTTTTACATGGACAATGTAGTCACAAAGCATGTCGCGGATGTAGCCGATGTCTGGGCGAATGTCCGCTTCCAGCAGCACCGGCAGGTCATCTTCCGCAAAGACAACGCCGGGAACCAGCAGATGGGAATTGGCACGGTAATTGGTCACGGCGATGGTGAAAACATCCTCCGGCTTCACCGGGGTGCCGTCGGGCCAGGTCAGGTTTTCAATGCGGCTGCCCACCGGATTGGCAATGTTGACCTCATAATTGACGCCTGCGAACATGTCGTAATTATAGGTGTTCACATCGGGGTTGAAGGAAACGGTGAGGTCGCCGGGCTGATACTGATTGTAGAATTTGGCGTTCCATTCCATATAGGTTTTTAGCTGTGCGCCGGTCATTTGCAGGGTATACAGCGTGTTGCTGAACTTGTACATATGGGACAGGCTGCACTTTGGGATATCCCCTTCCCGGAGTCCGGCATCCCTGGAAAGCAGCGCAACTGCGGAAACATCCGCTCCGCTGTAGTACAGGAACACCTGATTCATGAAATCCATCATGGGGGTGTCCTGAATCAAAGCGGTGGGAATGTCCGCAATCTCGTTTTCGGACACCAGGTCACCGCCCACCAGCTTGCCCACCACGGATACCGCATCCTCCTTGGCCCTTTGGTCGTAGTCAGACAGCAGCGCGGCGAGCTCCTCGTCCTCAGGATAGGCGCTGATGTCGTAGCTGACGGAGCTGCGGCTGGCAACCGTCCAGCCGTCCTGGTTTTTTTCCAGTGTCAGCTTCACCTGGGAAAGGCTTCGCCCGGCATCCTTGTTTTCCACAATGAGGACGCCGTTGACCTCCTCACCCTCCACAACCGTATGGGTATGGGCTGCCACGATCAGGTCCAGCTCCGGGCATTCCATGGCAATCTCGGAGGCGCCGGTGTGGGGGACATCGTGTTCGATCTCAACGCCCATGTGGACAACGGCGATGAGCACATCCGTCTCATCCTGGATGCTGTCGATGATTTTCCGGGTCTCCTCCACAGGGTCAGTCACGGTGTAGCCTGCCAGGTTGGCGGCATCCCACCGGGCGATCAGGGGGCTGACCATGCCGATCACGCCGATTTTCACGCCGCTTTTTTCGATGATGGTGTAGCCATCAGCCAGCGCGGTGCCGTCGGGCTCATACACATTGCCCACCAGCACCTTGGCCTTCTGGGTATTCATGACCTTTTTCAGGGTATCCACACCGTAGTTGTACTCATGATTTCCGGTGACCCACACGTCGTAGTCCATGGCGTTCATGGCCGCCGCCATGGGGTGAAGCGCGTCTTCCAGAAAAATATCGTTGCTGTTGCCCTGAATGGTGTCACCCCCATCAATGAGCAGCGTGTTTTCCGTGCGCAGCTCCCGAATTGCGGAAGCAATCTGTGTCAGGCTCCCGGCGGTGTTGCTCTGATTCAGGCTGTAATCCCAGGCAGAAAACTGCCCATGAACATCGCTGGTTGCCAGGATTTGCAGCTCCAGTGTTTCCGGTTGTGTCTCCGCCGCCGCTACGCCGGCCAACACGACCAGAACCGCCGCGCAAAGAAAAGCAATCACCCTTCGCTTCATCTTGATTCCTCCTGATTTCGTTTTTAGTGCTTATCGGTTTAATTCAGCTTAGTGGTGCTTTAACTGATTAACGCACCCGCCCTCGGCTCCCCCTCTGGGGGAGCTGCCGAAGTAGCGCACACTGGGGCTGAGGGGGTGTCAAACGTTGGTTGCTGGTACGCTTTAGTGGGCGACACCTCTCCCGACCTCGCTGGCGCTCGGCCACCCTCCCCAGAGGGGAGGGCAAGGGTGCGCTAATTGAATAAATACTTCTTTGCTGATTAAATGCCGATAAGCATATTGTTCTTTGTCCATCCCCTGAGCAAGCCGAAAAACCGCATCCCGGGGTGTGATTCCCGGCTTTTGCCAGGAACCGATACTCCGATTTTTCGATTGATGGAAAAAGAGCGTTCAACGCCGCGTTTCATCAAGGTGCCGTCACCGGCGTGCAATCACAATGCGAAGCGGATGCGGTGCTGCGGTACATCGCGAAAGGTTGTTGAGCCGGTATAGTAGTTCACCTTGATGGCGTAATGTGGTATTGTTAGGCCATTGTACTCTTTCAAATAGCCGTAGCTCACCACTCCTTCCAAACAGGGAGAGCTGTCGTCCGTCATGGCGAACTTGACCTTATTACCGGGCTTGAAGCTATAACTGTCGCTCCCGTAATTGGTGCCGCCCGTAATGGCGTCCAGGCTTTCATCGGAAAGCTCCTGGGCGACGGGCTTCTCGTTCAAATTCTTTTCGTTTTCCATGGTGATGTTCCTTTCTTTTGTGGTGTTTTTCCTTCTGACTGTATATATGCACGAAACGGCCCAGTGTTACAGAAAATTCTGCTTTTATATTCCACCCGCTGACGTGCTGCCAATTCCGCAAAGAAGCCCTTCTTTTGTCTTCCGGGGAACATCAGTATTTGCTGCGAACCAACGCGTCCAGCACCGCTGCCTCCTCCTCTGCCCAGGGGTACTGGGCCATGAATTCCCCTCGATATTCCCGGGGCAGCTCCGGCGCGGAATCCAGAAGACGATAATAATCACAGTCCAGCCGATTCATGTTGATGGCCAGGTTGTTGTATCGCTTGGCAATCACGCGCTCGGCTCCCGCACTTCGCAGGGCATCCATCATGGAGGACAGTATCTTTTGCATATACTGGCACTTTTTGGAGTCGTAAGGCTGGTCTTCAAACAGTGTGGCGGCCAGCTCCCGCACGGTACAGCCCGCGCCGCAGCGGTAGATCAGGTAGGCGAAGGCCTCCTTGGATTTGCTGCGGGAAAAATGAAGCGGCTGCCCATCCGGGCTGAATACGTCAAAATTTCCAAAGCAGCGTACCCTCAGAAGCGATGGAATCTGCGGATGACGAAGGTCGGAAAGCTCCTTCTCCACCTTGGCCCGGTTCACCGGCTTGAGGATGTAGCCGCTGGCATGCAGCGCCATGGCGTCACCGGTGTACTGGTCGAAGCCCGTGACAAAGATCAGATTGATGGCAGGGTGCAGCTGACGCAGCTCATCCGCCAGCTCCACGCCGTTAATGCCCCGCATTTGAATGTCCAGGAATGCCACATCCACCGGATTCTCCCGTGCGTATTTCAGCAAGCCTTCCGCTTCGGTAAAGGCCATAATCTGCGCCTGCGGACGCACATCGTGTACCGTGCGTACCAGCAGCTCCAGGGCCAGCGGTTCATCATCCACAGCCACGATGCGAAGGCCTGCCCCTGTGGAAGCAGCGTTTTCGTTGTCTTTCAGGTTACTCATTTCCATTTCTCCCCTATTCCCAGGTGATATTTTCATTATAACAGACAACTTAGGACAAAATACGGACAAATGTGTCAGGAGCCGAAATTTTTTTCAAATAATCTTTGAGTGCAGCGTCCGGTATGCTATAATGGCACAAACGCACGGCAATTGACAGGAGGTATTTCCCATGAAACGCAGAATTTTATCCATGCTGCCCACGGTCCTGGTGGTGGCTCTGCTGGCGGTGCTTGTAACGGTGCGAAGTGTCACCAGTGCCCAGTCCTTCTACAGCACCCCCATCGCGCCGGAATATTCCGCGCAGTACAGCACCGACGGCGAAACCTGGTATCCCCTGTCAGAGCCGGATTCCGTGTCAAAAATCGGCAGCCAGGTTCTGTATCTCAGGATGCAGTTCCCACGGGGCTGCCCGGAGGGACTGCAGCTGAATTTCTATCTGAACCACCTGTTTTTCTCCATGGAGGTAGGTGGTCAGGAGGTTGTCTCTTATCTTCCGGATGAAGCGGGCTACTTCCCCGCGGGAGACCTGTGCGGCTGTCAATGGTATGATCTGCGCTCTCCGGGCATCTCCGGCGAGGATCTTGTGACCTTTACCTTGGTGAATCCCCACCGGTTTGGCAATGGGACAGCCTATCGGGATTTTCTGAAAAATATGTGTTTTGGCAGCCATGAAGCCGTCAAAACCTATTTTTCTCCCCACTGGCAGGGCTGGCGGGCAGTAGGCATTGTATTGATTGCCGGCGGCGTGGCGCTGCTGGGCATGGCCCTGGCCGCCGCCCTGAGCCATCTGCCCATGGATCGGTGGCTGGGACAGCTGAGTGTGGTGACCCTGTGCGCCGGAATCTGGCTGCTGTTTGACACGCCGGATGTGCAGCTGTGGAGCAACAAGATTGTGCAAAACACAACCCTGGTGCTCTTTGGCCGCATGGGCACCGCCTTTGGATTGTCTTTGTGTATTCGCAGCCTGCTCTTTGATGCAGACAATCCATGGAGACAAGCAGCCAGGGTTTCCTCCGCGGTGCTGGGGGGCGGAACGGCCATTCTGGCGGTGCTGGCGCTGCTCGGCATCCTGACTCCCTGCCAGACGGAGCCCTGGTGGAATCTATTGTGGATGCTCTGCGGTGGGGTGCTGCTTGCCTGCCTGGTGTTCTCCCTGCGGCAGCGGCCCAACCTGGATGCCGGTGTGCTTATGCTGGTGCTGCTGGCCTGGCTGGCGGATTTTCTGAATACCGTGCTGATGTGGTGGCCCGACGGCATTGCCACAAAGCTCTGCCTGGTATTGGTGCTGCTGGTGGAAGTGCTTCAGGGCGTACAGAAAATTCTCCAAAACTACGAAGCCGCCCAGCACACCCTGCAAATGGAACGAGAGCTGCAAAACAGCCGCATCAGCATCATGCTCAGTCAAATCAAGCCCCATTTCCTGTACAACGCCCTGACGGTGATTCAGGCGTTGTGCGGCATCGACCCCGCAGCGGCGGAAAACGCGGTGAGTGAATTTTCCGACTATCTGCGGGGCAATATGAGCGCGCTGACGGAGGAAAAGCCCATTCCTTTTTTGAAGGAGCTGGAGCATACCAAGCATTATCTGACCCTGGAGCAGCTGCGCTTTGGCGACCAGCTGCGGGTGGAATTTGATTTGGGCCCCACGCTGTTCCGTCTGCCCACGCTCAGTTTGCAGCCCCTGGTAGAAAACGCCATCCGCCACGGCGTTCGGGGCAAGGCGGAGGGGGTAGGAACCGTGCGGATTTCCACCCGGGAAACCCCAACCTGCTATGAAGTAGCGGTGATGGACGACGGCCCCGGCTTTGACCCTGCATCGGCACCTCAGGACAGCACCCATGTGGGCATAACCAACGTGCGCCGCCGGATGCAGCTGATGTGCGGCGGCAGCCTGATGATCGAGTCCGCCCCCGGCGCCGGCACCCACGCCATCCTCCGCATTCCTAAAAACGCTGAGTAGACGTCAATCCTCCAGGAAAAAGCAGGCCGGGTGTTCCGAAAGGTTCTGGAACATACGGGTGTCTGCAAACGGACTGACGAAGGTAAAAACGCATTCCTGCGTTTCATCAATGCGGTAAATCGGGAGGGTTGAAAATGGATGTACTGGTAATTTGAACCATTCAATTATTCCTTATACATTATAATTTTGCCTGTACTTTTTAATTTTACCTCTTTCATCGGGGACGGTGGGTGCGTTACCATAGTGACAGACACCCAGCTGAAATTAGTCAAGGAAATCCGACGATTGAGAAAGAATAGAAATAGGACCAGAAAATGGGAAATACCCCCGTTTTCTGGCCATTTTTCTGTTACGCGATTGTATCAAAATCTAAACGAAGATAGAGGCGTGCGACACGGGGATGGATATGTTCTGCAGCATCCTTCAAAACAGGCCAACGGATCTGCCGGAGAAGATGGTGTGTGGATACACGGGCTTTCTCTTCAGAGACAAAAATGGGATGCCGGAAGTGGCCATGCATTGGGAACACCGTTTTAACCACGCCGTTCACCGCTACAATGAAATCTTCCGCATTCAGATGCCGAACATCACCCCGCACGTTTGCCGCCACACCTACTGCAGTAACCAGGCAAGAGCTGGGATGAACCCCAAGACCCTCCAGTATCTTATGGGGCATTCGGAAATCGGTGTGACGATGAACACCTACACCCACCTTGGCCTTGACGATGCCAAGGATGAGATGATTCGCTTGGAAGAACTGGAGCAGGCAAGGAAAGAGACTGATAAGACAAACGGCGAAAAGCCAATGAAGCAGATTATGTTCAAGGCAATTTAATCAGAATACAGCAGTCGCTCATGTCAGGGATGGCATGGGCGATTTTTGTTGAATCGGAGAATTTATCATGGTATTTCCCAAAGAGGTGTGATAGAATAAATGCAGTATTTGAGAACTAGGAGGCAGTTGGTTTGGATTTGCCACTATATAGCATTAAAAAACCAGGTGTTTATTGTTTGACGAATATGTACCCACTTATGTTAGATTTTAGAGTTTAATTGATTGTTGTGAAACCCTAATTCGATGGAGGATTATATATGTTGTCCTTTATTGCCGGATGCTTATTGGTTATCGACGGCATCATTGCGGCTTTGGTTTTTCTGCTTTTTACGTGGGTTGGTCTGGAAACCATTGGATTACTTTTCGGTGCTATCGTTGGACTACCTGTTATCATATGGATTATCAGAAGATGTATCTCTGTTTTCGTATGTAATATCAGAAAATGTATCGAGAAAGGACGAGAACGAAGGTACAAAAATAAATTAAAAAGACAGGAGGAAGAATACAGAAGAAAAAGGCAACAAGAAGTTAATCGCAGGAACTCATTTTGTGCATTTGAAGATGGCATCACAGAAAAAGAGTTCCGTATAATGGCTTTTCGAGCAGCAAACCATATTCGGAGGCTTAATGTAGTTGTTGATGCTCCCCGGATAGAAGGAATTGTTGAATCACAAAGTGGAATAAGCACTTGGGCGTTTCATATTGATTTCAATGATTACGGACATATTACTGGCAATTGGTGGATTACATATTGTGAAAACACAGACTCTAACATACCCAATAGATTTGCTGACTTAATGGAAAGTGAAATAAGAAAAGCTTTGCACCCCCTCAGAGGTAATCGTTAAATTGTTTCAAAAACTTAAGTAGTCTGCACCCCCTAAACAGACTACTACTTGACTACAACTGAGTAGTACACAAGGCTACATTTTGCCCTGATTTGCCTATTCTGTAAATGTCGGTATGATATGTGTACAGAATGAAAAACGCAAAAAACCTTGCAAAACGGGGCAAATCACGGCATTGAAGGAGGAATTTTCGAGTGATAAAGATACTGTTCGTATGCCACGGCAGGATTTACCGGGCATGATGAAAAGTCTCAAATCGTCTTATAAGTCCCGAAAATAAGCGTTTTTTGTGTTTCGCTCTCAATTTTACCAAAGATTTACCAATATTTCTGGAGAGTCAGACTTGCGAAAATATGGAACCAGAATGAGGAGAAAATCAAAATGAGCGATTTATTAACTTGTGAATTTAATATCGATACTGCCTGTGTGGAGCTTTGCTTCGCTGATGGCAGCATGATTTCTATAGACTGCACCGCCGTTGAGAACGAGGTCGCAGACAATATGTACCAGAGGTCAGAGCTTGACTATCTGATATACAATGACCCGGTAGCCTATGCGAATTTAATTCTCAATGGTGACCCGGAAACATACTTGAAAACCGTTACGGAATACAACCCTTTGGACTGATTACCAGAGATAAAGCAAGCCGTCTGTGCGGGCATGAGAAATGCTCGTACAGACGGCTTTTTAGGTGAGTATCTGTTTTCAAATGATAATTTTTATTGCTTGACCGATTCGGTTATTGGTGCTATACTCTAAATAACCGAATCGGTTATTATGTAAAAAGGAGAAAATGAATTGGACAAATTTTTGGCCCTGACCGAAGAAAAGAGAACGGCTATTCTCAATGCGGCGCTCCAGTGTTTCGGCAAGTTTGGTTATGAAAAAGCCTCAATCAATGATATTGCGGTAGCCGCACACATTTCCAAAGCGTCTGTGTTTCAGTATTTCGGCAGTAAAAAGCAGCTCTACATTTACCTACTGGAATACTGCAAGAAAATCATAGAGGGAATATTTGACAAGGAAGCCCTCAATTCCCAAACAGATTTGTTCGACAGAATCCTGGCATCCAGCCGCATGGAAATGGAGAGCTTCCAAAACCAGCCCTTTATTTTGCAGTTTATTACCAGCGTCTGGGAGGAAACCTCTCCGGAAGTAGCCGATGCGCTGGTGATTCTGACCGAGGAAGTCTGCAAATTCAGAAACGATATGGTTCTTCGGGAAGATGATGCGCTGAAGTTCAAAAACCCGGAGGATGCCCAGCCGGTCTTTCAAATGCTGCTTCTGATGGCCGAGGGCTATGCGGCCCGGTACCGTGGGGCGGCGGCCTTCGATTTTCAGGCTGTCATGGAGGATTTTGAGGAGAACATCGCAATTCTGCGGAAAAATTTTTATAAGGAGGAGTATCAAAAATGAGTGAGCAAGCAATCGTCTTAAACCAGCTGACCAAGCACTATGGAACCCATCGGGGGATCAACGACCTCAGTTTCTCGGTGAATGAGGGCGAGTTTTTCGGCTTCATTGGCCCCAACGGTGCAGGAAAATCCACCACCATCCGCACGCTGATGGGCCTGATCCATCCCAGCGGCGGCAACGCCTCTATTTTCGGCCTGGACTGTCAGACCAAGGCCAGTGTCATTGCCAGAGATGTGGGCTACCTTCCCAGCGAGAACAGCTATTATGAAAACATGAAGGTGCGGGACCTGCTGCAATACACCGCTGACCTGTACGGCATGGACTGCGAAACGAAAATGTATGAGCTTTCTGAGCGCCTTAATCTGGATCTGACCCGGAAAATCGCAGACCTGTCTCTGGGTAACAAGAAAAAGGTGGGGATTGTGTCTGCCATCATGACCTCGCCCAAGCTGCTGATTATGGACGAGCCCACCAGCGGCTTAGACCCGCTGATCCAGCAGGCCTTCTACGATATTCTGAAGGAGGAGAACAGCCGGGGAACCACCATTTTCTTCTCATCCCATGTCCTCAGCGAAGTACAGAAGCTGTGTGACCGGGTGGCAATCTTAAAAGAAGGCAAACTCGTGGGCATTCAGTCCATCAAAGAGCTTCGGGAAAGCGGCTATAAAAAGGTCAGCCTCACCGCCAAAACAACCATTCCCCGTGACTTCTGGGGCTTGCCCGGCATTGCCAACTACACCGAGAGTCCTGACAAGACCTCTGTTTCCTTTATGTATAACGGCAATATCACAGCGATCATCGACAAGCTTCACCTGCTGCATTTGGACGATGTGCTTTTGGAAGAGCCCTCTTTGGAGGAAATCTTCATGCACTACTATGCGTAAGGAGGTGTCAGGCATGGTCATTTTGAAATATGAACTGAAAAGACATCGAACCTATATCCTGGGCTGGGCTATCGCCTTGGCACTGTGTATTTTTTTGATGACGCCGACTTATTACAGCTTTCTGGATGCTGCCTCCGTGGAACTCTTTGAAACCATGGGCACCACGGACTTTTACAGGAGTGTCGGCGTATCGATGGAATACCTAACCTCTCCGCTGGGCATTTATGGGTTCCTGACCAGCTTTTTCATGATTGCCTCCGGCATTTTTGGGATGCACTTCGGCATTTCCATTCACACCAGAGAATGTACGGAAGGAACCTCGGAATATCTGTTTACAAAGCCCTTTCCCCGGAAAGCAATTTATTGGGCAAAGGCATTGACCGTGTTTGTCGGCGTGGCAATCGTTGGTGCGGCGTATCTGCTGGCTTCCCTTTTCGCCATGGCAATATTCCGTTCCGGAACTCCCTGGGGAGAGTTTTTCCTGATTGCCCTGTCCCTGACCCTTGTTACGCTGTTCTTCGCTGCAATGGGTCTGATGGTGGGAGTTTTGTTTTCCCGCAACCGCAGTCCGCTGCTGACTGCCGGTTTGGTTGTGTTCGTTGAGTATTGCATTACCAGCTTCTCCAACATCGTCAGTAACCGGGCTATCAGTTTTCTGTCTCCCTACTCGTTCTTCGGAGCCGCCGAGATCTCCAAAGCCGGCTTCTATGACCTCCGGTATCTTGGGTGGTGCGTGCTGCTGTTTGCCTTGTTTTTGGTGCTTTCTTACGGTGTCTTTCTGAAAAAAGACATTCAGTTCCGCAGCTAAGGAGGTGTGAACATGAAAATATTGATTAAAAATGAGTTTCGTCAAACCAGAAGACTTTTGCTGATCTGGCTGGGAATCATGCTGCTTCTGTGCGGTTTCTGCTATTTTGAGCTTCTGTCCCTACAGGACAGTCTGGATGAAATGGCCGCGATGGTCAGCCAATTTCCGAGACTGATCATGATTATGTTCGGAGTCAAAGGCGACTTGACGACATCCACCGGCTGGTATGTGTGCATCTATTTCTGGGAGGGACTGCTGGCGTTTCCCTATGCCATGTCTTTGGGACTGTCCTGTGTGGCAAAGGAAAAGAAATTCGGAACATCGGAATACCTGTTCACAAAGCCTGTGAAGCGGAAAACCATTGTTCTGGCGAAGGTGATCGTCTCGGCAGTGAACCTGCTGGTGTTCGCCCTGTTCAGTGGCGTGTGCAATTATTTCACAATTGTTCTTCCTTTGGGTGGTCTGGATCAGCCGGGAGCGGTGCTTTCCACAACGATGGGAATGTTCTTTACCCAGATCCTCTTTTTTGCCCTGGGGCTGCTGTTTGCCAGCGTGCTCCTGTCCTATAGGGCTGCGGTGCGGACAGGAACAATTTCCATGCTGGCTGCCTATGCGTTGGCCTTTACTGCCGAGTACACAGGTAATCATTTTCTGGACTTTCTGACCCCATTGCGTTATTTTGATGTGTACGAGGTAGCACTGCACGGTTTCCACCTTCCCTATATCTTCTTAACAATCGTTGTGGCAGGCATTTGTGTCGCAGCTGCCCTGAAACAATGGAAACGGCGGGAATTGTGATTTTACATGAATCGTGTATCTTGAAAAAGGCAGCTAACGATATATGGAGGAAATATTTATGTTACGACCAAAAGAAGTAGTATGTAAATGGGTAGATGCGTTCAATAATCACGATGTAGAAGCAATCGTGAGCTTGTACCATGATAACGCAACCAACCATCAAGTGACAAATGATCCCGTGATTGGGATAGATGCAATCCGAGAAATGTTTACAACAGAATTTGCCACTGCCGATATGACTGCCATTGTAGAGAACATCTTTGAAGATGGACAGTGGGCGATTTTAGAATGGAAGGATCCTCTGGGACTGCGGGGATGCGGCTTCTTCCATGTTGTAAATGGTAAAATTCTGTTCCAGAGAGGATATTGGGATAAGCTGTCCTTTTTGAAGCAGCATAATTTACCTATTGAATCGTTGTGAAAAAGTGAACAAAGCACGAAGTTGAAGGGATCAGTAAAATGGAGCGAGGAAGAATTATCGTAATTACAGGCCCTCCGGGAACTGGAAAATCGACAGTATCAGCTATTGTTGCGAAGGAATCCTGTATGGAAAAATCAGTGCATATGCATACCGATGATTTTTACCATTACCTGAGCAAAGGGGCAATATTGCCGCATTTGCCGGAATCCAATGAGCAAAACCTGATTGTGATCGAGGCCTTTTTAGAAGCCGCAAAGCGTTATGCCCGTGGTGGATATGATGTAATCGTGGATGGAATTATCGGCCCGTGGTTTTTGCAGCCTTGGTTAAATATCGTTCACGAAGGCTATGAAGTACATTATATCATTTTGAGAGCAAGCAAGGAGGAAACCCTGAACCGGGCGACTGGACGTTTGAAATTGGATAGCGAAACAAATACTGAATTGGTAGAAGTGATGTGGGAGCAATTCCATCATCTTGGAGTATATGAGCGGAATGCTATAGACACAACAAATGATTCGATTCAGGATACAGTTTCCGCAATAAACGAGAAAATTTCAAATAAAACAGCGTTGTTATTGTAACGGAATACCACCAGCGAAAAACCGCTGCTACATGGAATTAAAACCATGCGGCAGCGGCTTTTTTATTTCCGGGCTTTATTCTTATGACTTGGGAAACTCTTTAACAACTTAGATTTCTTAAATATTCTCTTCATGGTGTCATGCTCGTCATCAAGAAGCTTATCGTAGTCAATTTGCAGTTCTTCGCAGAAGTAACGCCAGAATTCTTCAATCGGATTACTCTTATATTTCATGGACTGCAAAAGACGCTGCATCTTTTTATCGTTGGAAGCAGGTCTTTCAATGGGAGCAGATTCCGTGGCGTTTTGGTGGTTCTCACGGATGCTGCGAATGACCCGATCCAGATCGCCGTGGATGTTATGGAAGAAGTATTCCTCTTCGTCGATGCGGGCAGCGTCCAGAACCTGAACATACAGGTCGTTGCTCTCTGGGTTATGTTGTTGCACAATTTGGAGCCGAACCGCATTCAGCCAGTCGTTCATATTCTTAATCTGCATGGTGGCGATGCCGTCCACATAGATTTCGGTGTCGGTCATCAGCTTTAGAAAATCCGGGTGCTTTATCATCTCGCAGAGCAGACGGTTGTTGAGTCTGCCGCTTTTTAGAATATCCAAGGTTTCATCGTCCAGATGAAGCTCCGATATATCGTGATTCTGAACTTCACGGGATTCGGTGAGTCCCAGCAGCCAGTCGGTAGAAACATGGTAGTATTCGGCAAGGATCACCAGATTTGTATGACTGATGTCTTTGTAATCATCGCTTTCATAGCTGCCCAGAGTGGATGAAGCGATTCCGGTTTCATCTGCAAGCTGTTTCAGCGTGAATCCTTTTTCCACAACTCGCAAATCTTTTAGTTTTTCTTGTATTGATAAGCCTTTTTTCATGGCAAAATCTCCTTCCTGCGGCTGCATTTCTGCCGCTGTTTTCATTATATCATGCCTTGTCCACAATCGTGGAAATTTTTGCTTTTTAGCAGAAAATCCTACTTTGCGGATATCCGGCACGGGGGTCAAAAATGTTCCATAATGTAGTCAGTTCATCGATGGATTATTCCAATCGAATGACCGTCCTGATGGGATATGCTTCCCGGTGAAGCAGCGCAGTGACTATCGGCAGGAACATGGAGGAACCCTGATCGATACGAGCGTGCCAACGGAAGCAAAACGCCGCAGAGAAACTGGGGCAGGAACGACATCAGGGAAGCACGGCGAACTGACACAAAAAATGATACCGAAACACGACAAACTGACAGGGGGATAGTCTACCCTGTCAGCAATCCTTCGGGGATTTTTGCGCCTCTCCAAGGCGGTGTTTTGGCTAAAAATCGCCCCGAAACCATACACAAAATCGGGAGGATACCATTGTGCCGAGAATGAGCCAAAAGAGGAAATTGGAACTGTCCTTTTTCCTGAATGACCGGGGGCGTGTCAGCTACAACAATCTGTGCCGGAAGTGCCAGCATGAATGCAGGCAGAGTTTCCGGGCAGTTGTGGTTGACTGCCCTCGTTATTTATCCAAACGAGCGAAGAAAAAGGAGAACCCAACCAAATGAATTTTGAATTTATGACGATAGACACACCGCTGCCGCCATGTATGCCCTTTCCCAGAGCGTTGCTGGGATTCCCGGTCAGCAGCACTGCTAAGGTCATGTACTGCCGGATGCTGGATGCCATGCTTTCAGATGGACAAGAGGACGAGAACGGCATCCTGTTTGTCTGTTTCCCTGTGACTGCAATAGCTGCCGCTCTGTCCAGAAGTTCCATGACGGTGAAGCGTTCTTTGAACGAGCTGGAAACCGCAGGACTTATCATGCGGGTGCGCCGGGGCGTTGGAGAACCGAACAGGATTTATGTGCTGATTCCGAGAGAGGACGAAGATGTTTCCTCCTGAGTTCGCTTGAAAGCTCTCAACGCTGTTGAGAGAAAATCGAATGTGACCGCCAAGGTCAGATGAGAAGCCGCTGTCAGTTTATGCGTGAATGCAAAATCCGGCAGCGGCTATTTTTCGGAAGTCCCTTGGGGAGTTGCGAAAAAGCCGAAGAAGCTGAAAGGAGCCATGGAGGAAATAGCGAGGTTCAGGTTTTTCGGGCAGGAGTACAGAGGGCGCAGCCCTTTGTGCATGGGTACAGGGAATGCAATACCCCTGTGCAGGTCAAGGGCGGCAGCCTTGCCCAGTTAAGTGGCGTTGCGCCGCTT
>CAMCKD010000005.1 GCA_945875335.1 uncultured Clostridia bacterium
AGCGGGCCGTGCCGGATTTTGTGCCCACCGTCCGCTTTGAGCAGGGCATCCGGGATACCATCGAAAACGTCCTGTCCCACCCGGAGCTCCAGCGGGAGGACCCGGAATTCGATGAATGGTGCGATAAGGTCATTGCCGCCCAGGAGGCTGCCCTGCGGATGTTCCGGGAGGGCGCAGTATGATTGAATGGATCGCAAACATCAATGGCATTGTAAATAATTTCATCTGGGGCGTCCCCGCCATCATCTGCATTGTGGGCGTGGGACTGCTGCTGACCTTCCGCACCGGCTGCATTCAGGTACGGAAATTCAAGCAGGCCATGGCTGCCACCCTGGGCAAGGTCTTTGAACGCAAAGCCGCCAAAGAGGGCTCCATCAGCCCCTTCCAGGCGGTGTGTACCGCATTGGCGGGCACCGTGGGCACGGGCAATATCGCCGGTGTGGCGGGAGCCGTGGCCATCGGCGGCCCGGGAGCAGTGTTCTGGATGTGGTGCTCCGCCTTTTTGGGCATGTGCACCAAATTCTCCGAGGTGGTGCTGGCCATCCATTACCGGGAGAAGAACGCCCAGGGAGAATACATCGGCGGCCCCATGTACTACATCAAGAACGGCCTGGGCCCCAAGTGGAAATGGCTGGCCTCTCTGTATGCCCTGTTTGGCGTCCTCACCGTCTTCGGCACCGGCAACGCCACCCAGGTGAACACCATCGTCTCCTCCATCAACACGGCACTGGAAAGCTTCCACCTCATCAACGCCGACCAGGCCTCCATCATGAAGCTGATGGTGGGCATCATCATTGCCATCTTGGTGGCGGTGGTGCTGCTGGGAGGCATCAAGCGCATCGGCCAGGTGGCGGAAAAGCTGGTGCCCTTCATGGCGGTGCTGTATATCGTGCTGGCTCTGGGCATCATTGCCATCAATTTCCGCCGGGTGCCCGGGGTGTTCGCCATGATTTTTGAGGGAGCCTTTACCCCCAGAGCGGCCACCGGCGGCATCATCGGCTCCATGTTCATCAGCCTGAAAAAGGGCGTGTCCCGGGGCATCTTCTCCAACGAGGCGGGTCTCGGCACCGGCTCCATCGCCCACGCCTGCTCCGATACCGACGACGCGGTGCAGCAGGGCTATTTCGGCATCTTCGAGGTGTTCATGGATACCATCGTCATCTGCACCATGACCGCTTTGGTGATCCTTTGCAGCGGCGTTCCTGTTGCCTACGGCGAGGCGGCGGGGGCGGAGCTGACCATCTCCGGCTTCACCTCCACCTACGGCAGCTGGGTGTCGATTTTCACGGCGGTATCCATGTGCTGCTTCGCCTTCTCCACCATCATCGGCTGGGGACTGTACGGCTCCCGCTGCGTGGAGTTCATCTTCACCTCCAAGGCCGTGAAGCCCTTCCTGGTGGCCTATTCCCTGGTCTCCATCGTGGGTGCCACCATCGATTTGGGACTGCTGTGGGACATTGCCGAGACCTTCAACGGCCTGATGGCGATTCCCAACCTGATTGCCCTGTTCCTGCTGTCCGGCGTGGTGGTCAAGCTGGTGCGGGGAGAATCGGTGCCCAGTCGGCTGTAAGAGGGAGCGGAAGATGGAACCAAAGCAATATCTTGACATGCTCCATACCGCGGTCAGGCTGAAGGACACCACCCGCCACTGCGATACCCCCGGGGGCCGCAGAGAAACCGTGGCGGAGCACAGCTGGCGGCTGGCGCTGATGGCCTTCTGGCTCAAGGACGAATTCCCGGAGCTGGACATGAACCGGGTGGTGTCCATGTGCCTGATTCATGACCTGGGGGAGTGCTTCACCGGGGACATTCCCGTGTTCGAGAAAACCACTGCCCATGAAGCCCGGGAGGAAGCCCTGCTCACCGCCTGGGTGGACGCCCTGCCGGAGCCGGTTCGGGAAGAAATGGGCTCCCTCTACCAGGAAATGAACCAGCTGAAAACCCCGGAGGCCAAGCTCTATAAGGCCCTGGACGGTCTGGAAGCCCTGATTTCCCACAACGAGTCGGACATCTCCTCCTGGGAGCCCAATGAATACGATTTGCAGCTGACCTATGCCCTTGACCGCATGCAGTTCAGCCCCTATCTTGTCCGCCTCCGGGAACAGGTGAGACAGGACAGCCTGGAGAAAATCCGGCAGGCCAAGGAAAGGAAATAAGTTATCCACAATCTTTTCCACAGCTGGGATTTCGTTTCCACAGCTTTTCCACAGCAATTCACAGCCATTCACACCGATTCCACAGACTTTTACCCAGAGGCTGTGTTTGGCACAGAACCGTGAATTCCAGAGAAATATTTGGAATTTCTCAGTAAATCAACGGAATTACCGCGATTTTTTACGAATTCGATTTCAGAATCACCCGGGTTTTGCGCGTCCTGTGAGCCCCCGCTCCTCGCGCGCGCCCGGGCGTTTTCCTGTCCTTGCCTGTTATTTCCTGAATTATCCTGAATTCTATTATCCTTTATTACCCTATCCTTACCTAACCTAACCTGGGTTAACCGGCTGTCACCCAAAAAAACAACCTCTGGTTCACCGTTGGTTTCCGCCTGGTTAACCACTGGTTGGCAGCTGGGTTCCGGCTGGGGTTCTTCCGCGGGCAGCTCCGGCACACAATGGGGGAAGCGGCTGCGATAGATGCTGGGGGTGTAGCGGTCCCGGCGCACCAGGTTGTTCACCGTCCAGTCCACAAGATGCACCACGAAATCATCCCGGTCTTCGATGGTGATGAAGCCCCGCTGCTCCAGTTCAATCAGGTGCACTTCCTCCGCCCCGGTGGCCCGGAGCCGCACCAGGGCCTCCACGAAGCCATCGTCATCCGCTTCCATCCCCAAATCATAGTAAAGCGCCCGGGCCTGGGCACTCAGCCGCAAAAACCGCCCGCTCCCCGTGACAGACCGGGCAAACATTCTCCGATTGGCCATACTGTTTTCCTCCTTTTGCTGTTTGATAACAGTATAGCACAAATGTTCGTAAACGTCAAGAGTAATAAACAACGTTTTAATAAACAAACCAAGTTGAATGTAATAGGGTGTCACACTAAAAATTATTGTTTGAAGATGCCCTTGGCTCCCCCTCTGGGGGAGCTGCCGAAGGCTGAGGGGGTGTCGAAGGTTTGTTGCCGGTACGCATTCACGGGCGACACCTCTCCCGACCTCGCTAGCGCTCGGCCACCCTCCCCAGAGGGGAGGGCAAGAGTGTGACAACAACATTTTTGAAAGAAAAACTTGCTTTTTCTCCTTCTGCGGGATATAATAAGCTGATACTTTTCGATCAAATTTGCTTGAGGTTATGCTGTGTATCTAAAATCTTTGGAATTGCAGGGCTTTAAGTCCTTCCCGGATAAGACGCTGATTCGGTTCGGCGACGACATCACCGCCATCGTCGGGCCCAACGGCTCCGGCAAATCGAATATTTCCGATGCCATTCTCTGGGTCATGGGCGAGCAGAGCTCCAAAACCCTCCGGGGCGCCAAGATGGAGGACGTGATCTTCGGCGGCACCCAGAAGCGGGGCGCCGTGGGCTTCGCGGAGGCCACATTGACCCTGGACAACTCCGACCGGGCGCTTGCCTATGATGCCGACGAGGTGATGGTCACCCGCCGGTATTACCGCAGCGGCGACGGCGAATACTACATCAACCGCCAGTCCGCCCGGCTCAAGGACATCAACGAGCTGTTTATGGACACGGGGCTGGGCCGGGAGGGCTACTCCAACATCGGCCAGGGACGCATCGACGAAATTCTCTCCATCAAGAGCAATGACCGCCGGGAAATCTTTGAGGAAGCGGCGGGCATCTCCAAATACCGCCACCGCAAGGAGGAAACCGAGCGGAAGCTGGCGCAGACCGAGGACAACCTGATGCGCATTGGCGACAAGGTGTCCGAATTGGAGCTTCAATTGGAACCCCTGAAAATCCAGTCCGAAAAGGCCAGAAAGTACCTGGAACTGAAGGACGAGCTCCGGGGGGTGGAGGTGGCCGTGTGGCTGGACACCCTGGACAAGCTCTCCGCCGCCGCCAAAAAGGCAGAGGAGGACTATGCCTCGGCCTCCTTCGTGCTGCAGCAGGCTCACGACGATCTGGACAGGCTCTATGCCCAGGCCGAGGAATTGGGCCAGACCCTCCGGGAAAAGGACGGGGAGCTGGAAACCGTCCGGGTCAAGGCCAATATGCTGGAATCCACCCATCAGCAGCTGGAGGGCCAGATGGCAGTCCTCCGGGGCAATGTGGAAAACAACAACGCCAATATCCACAGGATTCAGGAGGAATTAAAGGGTCAGGAGGATCGCTCCGGGGGCATCAGCAGCCAGATCCAGCAGACCCAGGCCCGGATCCAGGAGGCGGACGCACTGATCGCCCAAAAGACCGCCCAGCTGGGGGAATTGGAGCAGCGTCTGGCTGCCATGACCGCCAGCGCCCAGGGCATGACCAAGCGGTTTTTGGAGCTGCGGGGTCAGGAATCCACCCTGGCCGCCGACATTGCGGGCAGGGAAGCGGATGTCCGGAGCTTGGAGGACAGCATCTCCCAGAGCGCCCAGCGGCTGGAGCAGCTGAACGCCGACCTGGCCTCCGGGGCCTCCCGCCGCTGCGGTGCCCAGACCGAGCTGCAAAAGGCTCAGCAGCAGCTAAAGCAGGCCCAGGAGCAGGTCACCGCCGCGAACAATACCATCTCCGGCTATACCCTGCGCCAGTCCTCCCGGGCAAAGCGCATGGAGGACGCCGCCCAGAAGCTGCGGCAGTTGACCTCTGATTTGGATTCCGTCACCGCCAAAGCCCGGGTGTTCCGGGCCATGGAGCGGGATTTTGAGAATTACCAGAAATCCGTCCGCATGGTGATGCAGGAGGCGGAACGGGGCAGACTCCGTGGCGTTCACGGCCCGGTGTCAAGGCTCATCCGCACCGAGGACGGCTACACCGTGGCCATTGAGATCGCCCTGGGCGCCGCCATGCAGCAGATCGTGGTGGGAAATGAGTCCGACGGCAAGGCGGCCATCTCCTTTCTGAAACGCACCGGCGGAGGAAGAGCCACCTTCCTGCCCCTGACGGGAATTCAGGGGCGGATTTTGCAGGAGAGCGGCCTGGAAAGCTGCCGGGGCTTCGTGGGCGTGGCCTCGGAGCTGGTTCACTGTGAAAAGACCTACCGGGCCATCGTGGACAATCTGCTGGGCCGCACCGTCATTGTCCAGGACATGGACGCTGCCATTGCCATGTCCCAGAAATACCGCAGCCGCTTCAAGATCGTCACCCTGGACGGCCAGGTGATGAACCCCGGCGGCTCCATGACCGGCGGCTCTGTGAACAAGGAGGCCGGCATCCTCTCCCGGGCCAACGAGCTGGAAAAGCTCACCGCCCAGGAAAAGCAATTGGAAAACGACAAGCTGGTGGCTCAGGCAGAGTTGACGGAAGCCCGGCGGCAGTATGACCAGGTGGAGTTTGAGCTCTCCGCCGCCAGAGATCAGCTCCGGGAGGCGGAGGATCAGGTGCTCCGGCTCCAGGGTCAGGAGAAGCAGTACCAGGTGATGGTGGATGCCATCGTGGAAGCAGAGCAGTCCGCTCGCCGGGAGCTGGAGGCCCTGCAGCAGCGCAGCCAGACCGACCGGGAGCGCTACGCCAGCCAGCAGGGCAAGGTGCAGCTGCTCACCCAGCAGCTGGTGCAGTGCCGGGTAGAAATTGCCCAATTGGAGGGCAGCCAGACGGAGACCGTGGAGGCCACCGCCGAAATCAACGACCAAATCACCAATCTGAAAACCGACACCGCCGCCCTGGATGCCCAGCGTGCTACCGCGCAAAGCCACATTCAGGACTTACTGGAACTCCGCTCTGCCATGGAAGGCGACCGGGAGAAGAAGCTGGCGCTGATGGATTCCATCCGGCAGGAGACAGCGCGGCTGGAAGGGGAGATCGAAGCCCTCCGCCAACGTCAGCAGGAAAATGATGACCAGGCGGCGGATATGAAGCGCCAGGTGGAGGCGGCCATCACCGACCGCTCCCAGACCGAGGCCGCCAAGACCCTCTGCGAGCGGGAGGCTCAGGAAAAGAGCAAGGACATTCTGAACATGGAGCGGGCCTGTGCTCTTTTGGAGCAGAAAAAGGTCACCTCCTCCATGGAGGAAAAGCAGATCATCGACAAGCTCTGGGACTCCTACGCCCTGACCCCCAGCACCGCCAAGGAATCCCGGGGAGAAATCGAGTCCATCGCCGCAGGCAACCGGCGCATTGGAGAATTGAAGCGGAAAATCGCCGCCCTGGGCACCCCCAACCTGGGAGCCATCGAGGAATACGCCCGGGTCAACGAGCGCTACACCTATCTGGTAGGCCAGCGGGACGATGTGCTCACCTCCAAGCGGGAGCTGGAAAGCATCATCCGGGACATCACCAAGGAAATGACCACCATCTTCGTCACCGAGTTCCAGAAAATCGACCACTATTTCGGGGAGGTTTTCCAGGAGATGTTCGGCGGCGGCAAGGGTCAGCTGATTCTGGAGGACCCGGAGAACCCCCTGACCTGCGGCATTGAGATTCGGGTGCAGCCCCCCGGCAAGCAGGTGAAGACCATCACCCTGCTCTCCGGCGGCGAGAAGGCCTTCGTGGCGGCGGCATTGTACTTCGCCATTTTGAAGGTGCGGCCCACCCCCTTCTGTTTGCTGGACGAGATCGACGCCGCCCTGGACGAGCGGAATGTGGACCGGGTGGCAAACTACATGCACAGCCTGAGCAAAAAGACCCAGTTCATCGTCATCACCCACCGCCGTGGCACCATGGAAGCCGCCGATGTGCTCTACGGCGTCACCATGCAGGAGCAGGGCGTTTCCACGCTGCTGCGCTTGGATTTGAACCAAATGACCGAAATGCTGGGCATTGCCGAGTAAATCACTACTATAAAACGTTGTTTGAAGAGATATAAGATATAAGATACGAGATATAAGATAATGTGTCGATCGGTTATCTCAGCAATGTGGCACCTTAGTTACCTCACGCCATCGTAGGGGCGGCTACCAGCCGCCCGCCAGGCAATGCAACTGAGTGTTCGGCTGAATGGTACCGACCCCAATAATTGCCCAGCCACTGTAGGGGAGGCTCGTAGCCTCCCGCCAGCTTTTGGCTACTGAGTGTTTCGGTGAATGGTTAAATGTGGGAAACTGGTGCGAATTCGCCCGACATTTCTGAAATTTTTTACCCTGTACTGCGCGGGAGGCTGAGAGCCTCCCCTACAGTAGATGGATGGATGAATAAAGAAAGGAACAATTTCATGGGATTTTTTGATAAAATCAAGCAGGGCCTTTCCAAAACCCGGGAAGCCATCAGCGAGACCTTTAATGACATTTTCTCCGTCTCCGAGCTGGACGACGACTTCTACGACGAATTGGAGGAAAGCCTGATCCTGGCCGACCTGGGCATGGAAACCGCCGGAAAAGCCACCCAGCGGCTGAAAAAAGAGGTGTCCGCCCGGCACATCCGCACCGCGGCGGAGGCCAGGCAGGTGCTCCAGGAAATCCTGGTGGACATGCTGAACGTGGGCAGCCCGGAGCTGAACCTGAAAACCCTGCCCAGCGTGATCCTGGTCATCGGCGTCAACGGCGTGGGCAAGACCACCACCATCGGCAAAATCGCCAAGCAGCAGGTGCAGCAGGGCAAGAAGGTGCTTTTGGTGGCTGCCGATACCTTCCGGGCTGCCGCCGCCGACCAGCTGGAAATCTGGGCCCAGCGCAGCGGGGCCTCCATCGTCCGCCAGCATGAGGGAGCCGACCCGGCTTCCGTGGTCTACGACGGCATCCAGTCCGCCAAGGCCAAGGACGTGGACGTGATCATCATCGACACCGCCGGACGGCTCCACAACAAGGTGAACCTGATGAACGAGCTGAATAAGATCAGCCGCATCGTGGAGCGGGAGCTGCCCCGGGCCAGCCGGGAGGTACTGCTGGTGCTGGACGGCACCACCGGCCAGAACGGTCTGATTCAGGCCAAGCAGTTCAAGGAAATCGCCGGTGTCACCGCCATCGCCCTGACCAAGCTGGACGGCACCGCCAAGGGCGGCATCGTCATTGCCGTGGCAGACGCGCTGCAAATCCCGGTGAAGTTCATCGGCGTTGGAGAGCAGGAGGACGACCTGATGCCCTTCGTGGCGGAGGATTTTGTGAAGGCACTGTTTTAAGGAGACAAGATGAAAGTCGTATTGGCAAGCAAAAACAAGCATAAGCTGGAAGAAATCAGCCAGATCACCAGAAAATTTGACATGGAGCTGGTGCTGCAGTCCGAATTGGGCGTGGACATCGACGTGGAGGAAACCGGCACCACCTTTGAAGAGAACTCCTTTTTGAAGGCGGAGGCGGTGATGAAGGCCACGGGGCTGCCCGCCTTGGCGGACGACTCCGGCATCGCCGTGGACGCCCTGAACGGAGAGCCGGGCATCTACTCCGCCCGCTATGGCTTCGACCCCACCCTGGACGACTGGGGAAGACTCCTGCTCTTACTCAAAAATACAGAGCATGTCCCCGATGGAAAACGTCAGGCGCAATTTGTTTGCGTCATCACTTTGGTGACCCCGGAGGGGCAGACCATCCAGGCCAGGGGAGAGGTTCACGGGGAGCTGCTTCGCGCTCCCGCCGGGGAGAACGGCTTCGGCTACGACCCCATTTTCTACTACCCCCCCTTCGGCAAGACCCTGGCCCAGGCCACGGCGGAGGAAAAGAATCAGGTATCCCACCGGGCAAACGCCTTGAAGGTACTCTATCAAAAGCTCAAGGAGGCTGGCTATGCTGACAAGTAAAGAACGGGCGGAGCTGCGGGCTCAGTCCAATGCTTTGGAAACCACCCTGATGGTGGGCAAAAGCGGCGTCACCGAGGCGGTGATTGCCGAGGCGGAAAATCTGCTCACCGCCCGGGAGCTGGTGAAGGGCAAGGTGCTGGAAGGGGCGTTGATGTCCCCCCGGGAGGTCAGCGATGCCATCTGTGAGGCCACCGGGGCAGAGGGCGTTGCCTGCCTGGGCTCCAAATTCGTCATCTATCGTTTCAGCGAAAAATGCCAGCAGGAGCGCAACCAGACCGGCCGGGCCAAGCGCAAGGCCATCCCCGTGAGCAAATCCGACCCGGTGCGCAAGGGCATCCACGCCCGCCGCCAGGCCGAGAAGAAAATCAAAGAGCAGCGCAACGCCTATTTCCGGGAGCAGGCCATCGAAAAAGCCATCGAACGCGACCGGGAAAAGCAGCTGAGACAAAAGTAAATCACAGACCGGCAGATTGTTGTTTTCCGGGACGCCACCGTAAGGGCGGCTAACAGCCGCCCGCGCGGTAAAAGGTTACAATTGCAGAAATGTCAGGCGAATTCGTACAAGGACACCACATTTATACCATTCAACCGAAAACTCAATCGCAAAACCTGGCGGGCGGCTGGTAGCCGCCCCTACGATGGCTTATGCAATATTTTCGGCAGGCAATTGGGCATTTTCGCGCGAAAGGGAGGAAGAGGCATATGGAAAAAATCGGAATTTTCGGTGGCAGCTTCAACCCGCCCCATCTGGGGCATATCCGGGCGGCGGAGGCGGCGGCGGGGGAGCTGGGGCTGTCCCGGGTGCTGCTGGTGCCGGCTTTTGAGGTGCCCCATAAGCAGCTTCCCACCTGCGGCGCGACCCCGGAGCAGAGGCTTGCCATGGTGAAGCTGGCTGCCCAGGGGCATGAAAGCCTGGAGGTTTCGGACATCGAGCTGGAAATGAAAGGCCAGGGCTACACCTATGAGACCCTCCTGGCCTTGGAGCAGCGCTGTCCCCAGGCGGAATTCACCCTGCTGCTGGGTTCCGACCAGCTGCGCATCCTGGGCCAGTGGCAAAATGCGGACGAAATCCTGAAAAAGACCCCTCTTGCCGTCCTCTCCCGGGGCGGCAGGCAGGAGCAGGCGCTGATTGCCGAAACTGCTGCGGAATTGACGAAGCGGGGGGCAAGGATTTCCGTGGTGCAAAATCCCGTCACGGAGATTTCCTCTACACAATTGCGCCGCCTGCTGGCCTTCGGCTGCGCGGATGCCTTCCTGCCTCCGGCGGTTGCATCGTACATCCGGGAGAATGGCCTCTACGACACCGCCGCCCATTGGAAAAACCTTCCCATGGTGCAGCTGGAGCCCATTGTGGTGCGGCTTCTGAATCCCAACCGGGTGCGCCATGTGCTGGGCTGCCGGGATACCTGCGTGGAGCTGGCCAGGCGCTGGGGTGCCGACGAGGAGGATGCTGCCCGGGCGGGAATCCTCCACGATATTACAAAGGCGTTGGACGGCCCCCTGCAATTGACATTGTGCGGCGCTTATGGTAAAATATTAGACGATTTTTCCAGAAAATACCCCAAAACCCTCCACGCCCTCACGGGAAGCCTGGTGGCGGAGCGGATTTTTGGTGAAAACAGCCGGGTTGTTTCCGCCATTTGCAGCCATACTACCGGTAAGGCCAACATGAACACCCTGGAAAAAATTGTGTATGTTGCCGACTATATGGAGCCCAACCGGGACTTCCCCGGGGTGGAGCGGCTCCGGGCGCTGGCCTTCACCGACCTCACCGCCGCCTTGAAGCTGGGTCTGGAAATGACCCTGGAGCACCTGAAAAATCAGGGCTGCGAGGTGTCCCCCCAGTCCGCCGAAGCGCTGGACTATCTGAGATAAAGGAGAACGATTATGTTAACCCCAAAAGAAATCGCCTATGAAGTCACCAAATGCCTGGACGCCAAGAAGGGTCAGGACATCCGGCTTTTGAAGATCGCCAAGGTCAGCAGCCTGGCAGACTATTTTCTGATTTGCACCGGCACCTCCAACACCCATGTCAAAACCCTCTGCGACTACGCCGAGTACACCATGGAGCAGCTGGGCGAGCCCATGCTGGGGCGGGAAGGCCACCGGGGCAACAGCTGGGAGCTGCTGGATTTCGGCTCCATCGTGGTCCATGTGTTCACCGAGGAGGCTCGGAAATTCTATGATCTGGAGCGGCTCTGGGCCGATGCCGAAGTGATCGATTTGAAGGAAATTATCGCTGCGGAATAACGCGGCTTAGGAAGGACTGTTCGCCATGAACTATGATTTTGCAAACATCGAGGCCAAATGGCACAAGTATTGGCAGGAGCACGACACCTTCCACACCGATGTGTGGGATTTCTCCAAGCCCAAATACTATGTGCTGGATATGTTCCCTTACCCCTCCGGCGTGGGCCTGCATGCCGGTCACCCCGAGGGCTACACCGCCACGGACATCATGTCCCGGATGAAGCGGATGCAGGGCTACAATGTGCTGCACCCCATGGGCTATGATTCCTTCGGCCTGCCTGCGGAGCAGTACGCCGTCAACACCGGCCACAACCCCAACGGCTTCACCCAGGAGAACATCAAAACCTTCTCCGCGCAGCTGAAGGAGCTGGGCTTCGACTACGACTGGTCGAAAATGGTGGCCACCTCCGACCCGGAGTTCTACAAGTGGACCCAGTGGATTTTCAAGCAGCTCTATGAGGCGGGCTACGCCAAGCGGATCGAGATGCCCGTGAACTGGTGCGAGGAGCTGGGCACCGTGCTTTCTAACGACGAGGTCATCGACGGCAAATCCGAGCGGGGCGGCTATCCCGTGGTGAAGAAGAACATGATGCAGTGGGTCATCGACCAGCCTGCTTTTGCGGAAAAGCTGCTGGAGGGGCTGAACGAAATCGACTGGCCCGAATCCACCAAGGAGATCCAGCGCAACTGGATCGGCAAATCCACCGGCGTGGAGGTGGACTTCCAGCTGGTGGGCGGCGGCAGCTTCTCCATCTACACCACCTGCATCGAAACCATCTACGGCATCACCTTCATGGTGCTGGCTCCCGACGGCAAAATCGTCCAGGAGCTGATGGACCGCATCGAGAACAAGGATGAGGTTCGCGCCTACATCGACGAAACCGTGAAGAAGAGCGACATGGACCGCACCGAGCTGAACAAGGGCAAGTCCGGCTGCCCCCTCAAGGGCGTGTATGCCATCAACCCCGTCAACGGCAAGCAGGTGCCCGTGTTCATCGGCGATTTCGTCCTGGCAAACTACGGCACCGGCGCCGTCATGGCGGTGCCCAGCCACGACCAGCGTGACTTCGAGTACGCCCAGGTGCATAACATCCCCATGATCCAGGTCATCGAGGGCCGGGATGTGTCCGAATGCGCCTTTGAAAAGCAGGACTATCTGGGCAAGGGCTGCAAGCTCATCAACTCCGAGGAATTCACCGGCCTGACGGTGGAGGAAGCCAAGGAGGCCATCACCTGCAAGCTGGAAAAGCTGGGGGTTGCCAGAAGAAAGAACAACTATCATTTCCGGGAGTGGATTTTCGCCCGCCAGCGCTACTGGGGCGAGCCCGTTCCCTGTGTGTATACCGACGACGGCAAGACCGTGTTCCTGCCCGATGAGGAGCTGCCCCTGATCCTGCCCGAATTGGAGGACTACAAGGGCCGCAACGGCCAGGCCCCCCTGGAAAACGCCGCCGACTGGAAGCGGTATGATCAGAACGGCATCCATGGCCTCCGGGAGACCTCCACCATGCCCGGCAGCGCCGGCTCCTCCTGGTACTACATGCGCTACATCGACCCCCACAACGACAAGGCCTTCTGCGACCCGGAGCTTTTAAAGCACTGGATGCCCGTTGACCTGTATGTGGGCGGCCCGGAGCACGCGGTGGGCCACCTGATGTATTCCAGAATCTGGAACCGCTTCCTCTATGACCAGGGCCTGTCTCCCGTGAAGGAGCCCTTCCAGAAGCTGGTGCACCAGGGCATGATCCTGGGTGAGAACGGCATCAAAATGGGCAAGCGGTTCCCGGAGTTCGTGGTGAACCCCAGCGACGTGGTGCGGGACTACGGCGCGGATACCCTGCGGCTGTATGAGATGTTCATGGGCCCCCTGGAGGTCTCCAAGCCCTGGAGCACCACCGGCGTGGCGGGTGCCAAAAAATTCATCAACCGCGTCTGGAATTTCTTCACCGAGAGCGCCAACATCACCGAAGAGAATGACGGCAAGCTGACCAAAATCTACCACCAGACCGTGAAAAAGGTGACGAATGACTTCGAGGCCCTGGGCTTCAACACCGCCATCGCCCAGATGATGGTCTTTGTCAACGAGGTCTATAAGAATGGCACCTGCCCCAGAGAGTATGCCGAGGGCTTCATCAAAATGCTCTCCTGCATCACTCCCCATGTGGGCGAGGAGATTTGGCAGATCCTGGGCCATGACAACACCATCGCCTACGAAAGCTGGCCCACCTACTCCGAAGAAAAGTGCAAGGACGCGGAGGTCACCATGGCCGTCCAGGTCAACGGCAAGATGCGCGGCACCGTGGTGATGGAGGCCGATCTTCCCAACGAAACCGTCATTGAGAAGGTTCTGGCCGACGAGAAGATCGCCCGTTTCCTTGAAAAGCAGGGCGGCTCCATCGTCAAGACCATCGTGGTCAAGAACAAGCTGGTGAACCTGATCGTGAAGTGATCGGAAAAAATCTGTAGCCCCATACAGCAAATCCTTCGTATCAAATTACGTCCGCATCTGTTTGACGCAGCATACAGATAAATTGTTGTTTGACGCACCCTTGCCCTCCCCTCTGGGGAGGGTGGCCGAGCGCCAGCGAGGTCGGGAGAGGTGTCGTCGGGTAAAGCGTACCAGCAACCAACGTTTGACACCCCCTCAGCCCCAGTGTGCGCTACTTCGGCAGCTCCCCCAGAGGGGGAGCCAAGGGTACTCTGCAAACAACAATTTATCGCGCTGCGGAGTCAAGCGGATATGCACATCAAATAATATTGGACAAATCATTCAGGAGGAGAAAACCATGGACCAGCGGAAAATTGCAACGGAAGAAACCGCCCAGGCGCCGGAAAAGACTCTGACTGCCCAGGAGCTGGAGCAGGTATCCGGCGGCGATGGCAGGGATGATGCCATGACCGGCGAGGACAGAGGCCCCAGCGGCATTCAGGTGCTGTAAACAGCCTCCGGGAATTACCTGAAAACGGCAAATTGGAGCTTGGCATAAAAATTTTGTAAATTTAATGGTTTTTCCTTGACATTTGGGGACGAAAGCTGTATAATAAACCAAGCCGATAAGGCCCTGAAAGCATCCTGGATTGAGCCGGATGCATCGGAGGGAGGGAAAACCATGTCTGAAATTCGCGTCAAGGAGAATGAGTCTCTGGAAAGCGCTCTGCGTCGTTTCAAGCGCAGCTGTGCCAAGGAGGGCGTCATCGCCGAAGTGAAGAAGCGCGAGCATTACGTCAGCCCCAGCCTGAAGCGTAAGCAGAAGTCCGAAGCTGCCCGTAAGAACAAGAGAAAGTTCTACTAATATCCCTCTTGATTAACGCTCAAAATCCCCTCTGGATTCGTCCAGAGGGGTTTTTGCATTTTAATATTGACAGGCTGCCGCATACAAATTGTTGTTTGTAGGGATGCCATTCGTAGGGGCGGCTACCAGCCGCCCGCGCAGTACAAGTTGGAAATTGCAAGAAATGTCGGGCGAATTCGTACCAGTTTCCCGCATTTGCTCCATTCAACCGAACACTCAGTTACATTACCTGGCGGGCGGCTGGTAGCCGCCCCTACAATGGCGTGTGCGTTTTTTGCCCGCCATATTCCAATTTTTAAGTGTATAGTGGTCGCGTTCAAAAAGATCAAGCTGTTATTTGGGCACCTTCATATTGTCCCAGCCCAGGACTTCGCATTGGTCTTTTTCGTTCCGTCCAACGGCAACGATGGAGCCGTCGGATTTCAGGCCCAGGGTGTGCCAGCCGCCGGCGGAGATGGCCACGATGTCCTTCCAGTCGGAGACATCGCACTGGCCGTCTTCATTATAGCCCACAGCCACCACGGTGCCGTCGGATTTTAAGCCCACGCTGTGGTAGTACCCTGCGGAAATGGCGACAATGTCCTTCCACAGCGCCACGTTGCACTGGCCGTCCTGGTTGTCTCCCACGGCCACCACGGTGCCGTCCTTTTGGAGCCCCAGGGAGTGGGCGCCCCCGGCGGAAAGGGCGGTGAGGTTCGCCCAGTGGGATACGTCGCACTGACCCTCCCGGTTGTCCCCGGCGGCAAGGGCGGTGCCGTCGGCTTTCAGACCCAGGGTGTGGTTTCGCCCGGCGCTGATGTTCTGGATGTCCTGCCAGCCCTCAAAATCGATTCTGCCGTCATTTTCGCAGCCAAGGCCAATGACCTGTCCGTTGGATTTCAGACCCACGGTGTGCCACTGTCCGGCCTGGACGGCTACCATATCCCGCCACTGGTCGATGTCACCCCGGCCGTCCCCGTTGTAGCCGGCGCAGACCACGGTGCCGTCGGTCCGCAGACCCACCGTGTGCTCCCAACCGGCGGAAAGGGAGCGGATGTTCAGCCAGGAGCCCACCCAGCATTTGTCGTCCCGCGCATCGCCCACGGCCACGGCGGTGTTGTCGGAGCGCAGAGCAGCGGAGTACCAGCCCCCGGCGCTGATGGTCTGGGGCGGCACGATCTGCTCCCACAGGGCCCTGCTTCTGTCACGGGCATCCTCATAGTCCCGCAGACCACCAAAGGCAGCGGCGGCGCGAAGCTTGTCCCCGGCATCAAGAAGCTGCTCTGCCTGGCTGTACCAATCTATCTGAATGTTCAGCGCCCGGTCGGCGGCATCCTTGAAGCTGCCCAGCGCCTGAAAGGCATCGATGGCGTCCTCCCGCTTTCCCGCTTCCAGGAGGGTCTGGGCGGCGTTGTATTTTTGCTGAGGGATCACATACTGGGTCACCGTCAGATAGCCTCCCACGGAAAGCAGCGCCAGCAGGAACAGGGCGGCCACGATTTTCTTCCACATGGGGATTCCCGCCGGCTCCTGTTTCGGCTTTGCGGCCTCCTGGGCGGCGGAGCGCTGGCGGCATTCCACGGCTTGGAGATTGGCATCCCGCCAGCCGGGAATTTTGGAAAACAGCACCGCCGCCTGCTCTGTCTGCCCTTGGTTTTTGGCAGCCAGGGCGGCGCGGTAAACGGCTTCCCGCCGGATGATTTCCGCCCGGCGCAGGCACTCCTTGGCGTTGGCCTGGGCATCCCGATAGTCCTTCAGCTGGCCGAAGAGCCTGGCCGCCTGGCAGTAGTCCTCCCGGTTGGAGGCTGATTCCATGGCGGCTTTGGCGGCCAGATAGTCCTGTTCCAGCTTCATCTTTTGATTTTTCCGCCGGATCGACTGGGCGCAGGCTTCCAGAAACCGCTTCTGGTTTTCGTCCCCGGCTTCCAGGGCGGCGCGGTAGTAAGCGCTCTCGTCGATCTCTTTTTTGCAGGCGGCCAGGGCCTTGGGATTTTGACATTCAAATTCCGCCAGCAGCAGCCCCAGGGGAATCATCCCGTTGTCCGGCTGCATCCGGGCGGCCTGACGGAAGCAGCGGTCAGCTTCGTCCCATTGCCGCTGATTCAGGTGCCAGTACCCCTCCTTGATGAGCAGGGACGGGTCGGCGCTTTGGGCTTCCGCGGGGTTGCCCGCGATTCTGGCGGCTTCCTTTTCATATTGCAGCTGGACAGCCCCGCCGGAGTGGGCCAGGGCGGCCAGATACTCCCCGGAATCCAAAAAGCTGCCGTTTTCCGGCCTGGTGATACGGGGGATATAGGCTCCCGTTTCGTTCTCCTGGACATACTGCACCCCGAATTGGCACAGGGCGCTGCACCAGTGGCTCTCCGGGTCGGTTTCATCCTCCTGCAAAAGGGTCTGGTACACGGATAGAGCCTGGTCAAATTTCCCGGTTCGGCGGAGGTAATTGCCGCAGTTGTGGGCGGCAATGTGTTTTGGGGTGGGGTCAGAAGGCAGGGTCATGACTCCCCCGCAGCGGGCGCAGATGCCCAGGGCATTGTCCGGGAAGGCGGAAACGTTCCCGCCGCAGTATTTGCATTTTAAGGAAGCCATGCCGTCACCGCCTTGCAATCAATACCCTGTCATTATATGGGGGGAAGCGTCGAAAGTCAACATGGAAAACGGGAAGCCCGGTAAGAGCTTCCCGTTAGCTTATCCAATTTTCCCGGAATAATTCAGTCCGAAGCCATAGTCATATTTGTTGCCGCATTCGTCCACATAGGCCTCCAGGTCAAAGGCCACGTCCTCGCAGTGGCGCTCCACGGTGGACATATCCTTGGGCATCTGCATGGGCAGACGGCCGGTGGGCTGGTAATTGCCGAAGACGATGTCCAGCACCGCCTCACAGGAGACACCGAACTCCGCCACAATGGCATCCGCCTGGGCTTCAAATTCGCCCATGACCATGGGGTTGCTCACCGCCGCGCAGACGATCACGGGCTTGTTCCCCATGCGCCGTCTTGCTTCCAGAATGTTGTCCAAATCCTGCTCGTTGTAGGCGGTGTTGGTCTTGCCCCGGTAGCTGCGGTTGGTGAAGTTCTCCCGGAAATCTCCCCCGGCGATGGACACCGGCCGGGCATCCACTGCGGTGTAGGGCCGGTATTGCAGGGTGATGGGCAGATACCCGTTGCCTCCTGCCTCCAAATCCTCGGTGCTGTAGCAGTTGCAGCTGGGGCTCTCCACAAACACGATGGCGGCGTCCGCCTCCTCCGGGGTCTCCACCCGGGTGCCGAATTTGGCGATCAGGGCGCTTTCCACCGGGTCAATGTCCCGGGCGGGCTGCTTCCAGCGCATGAAGCCCATGCTTTCCCGGATGTGGCGGTGGGGGATGTAGAGCTTCAGGCCCTTTTGCAGGGGCAGCACCTGCTCCCGGTTTTTCAGCAGCACCACGCTCTTGTGCTGTGCTTCAAAGCCGTGGCGGACGAATTCCTCACAGCCCACGATTCTGGCGGATTCCTCCGGGTCCAGATAGGGGTCTTCAAACAGGCCGCACTGGAAGATGTTTTTCAGCAGTCTGGCGGCGGACAGCTCCATCCGCTGCCGCATGGTATTTTCGCCGTATTCCCGGCAGCCGATTTGGTAGGCTTCCAGGATGGGGGCGATGGCGCTGTTGCCGCCGAACTGGTCAACCCCGTTCATAATGGCGATCAGATGGCGCTCCGCCTCGGTTTTGTCCTCCATGTGATAGCAGCGGCTGCCGAAGCCCTCGATGGTGGGGTTGGGGTCGCCGGTGATGCCCCAGTCGGTGCAGACCACGCCCTGATAGTCGTATTTCCCCCGGAGCAGATCCTTGATGATGTATTCGCTGTAGGAGTTGCCCACGTTTTTCCCGTTCTTGGTGTCCAGACCCCAGGAAACGGTGTAGTAGGGCATCACGGCGGAGGCGGCCTTGGTGCTTCCGTCCAGCTGGAAGGCTGCCTCGGTGAAGGGCTTCATATGCTCAGCGGCGTTGCTGCCGGGATACACCGCGTATTGACCGAAGGCATAGTGGGCATCCCGTCCCGCTTCCCCGCTGCCCCCGCCGGGCCAGTGCTTGACCATGGTGTTGACGCTCTCCTTGCCCCAGCCGCCGGTGGCCTTGGTGGTCTGCATGCCGTCGCAGTAGGCTTTGACCATCTGCTTGCTGGCCTCCGTGTCCATGCCCAAGGTGTCGATGAACCGCATCCACCGGGGCTCGGTGCACAGGTCGATCTGGGGGCCCAGGGCGGTGCAGATGCCCAGCGCCCGGTACTCCCGGGAGGCATCCTCCGCAAACTGCCGCACCACCTCCGGGTCGAAGCAGGCGGCGAAGCCCACGCCCTCCGGCCATTTGCTCACATCCCCGCCTCCCGTGCGGAACTCCACAGAGGAGGAGCCCCTTGCCCCGTTCCGGGGGTCGGTGGAAATGTTCACGGGGATGCCATAGGGGAGGGTCTCCGCTGTTTTTTGCAGCTCGTTGCTCCACCGGGCGGCGGTGGCGGCGTCCTTCACCCCCGTCACCAGCACATGGCGGATGTGTTCCTCCTTCAAAAACTGCCGCTGCTGGTCGGACAGCGCATAAGCCTCACAGCCGGATTCATCAAAGGGCTTTCCGCCGTAGGTTCCCACAAAGGGCATCTGGTTCCCGGGCACGGACTGGTGTGGGGAGTAGAGCATCAGCCCTGCGATTTCCTCCACGCTGAGCCGGGAGGCCAGATCCTTGGCCCGGGTCCAATCGTCCAGCCGCCAGTCCTCATAGGGGAGCAGCTTCCCGGTCTTCGCCAGGTCCTTAAAGTACAGCCCGTCCTGCTGAATCAGGCCGATCCCGCTGTCCTCGCTCCAGCTCAGCTCCTTGCCGCCTGGCTGAGTCAAACGCAGAATGCCGGGGGTTTTGTATTCCATTTTGTACGCCGCCTTTCTGGTATCTGTTTTGATAGGATAACTATACCATTCTTTTTGGCGAAAGAAAAGACTTTTTTGATAGATTTGCATAAAAAACGCATTTCCTCTTTATTTCCAAGAGGTGGATGTGTATAATGAAAAGAAATATGCATATCGGCTTGGCTCACAGGAATGGTAAATTGTTGCTTGTGTGACGCACCATTCGTAGGGCGGGGTCATGACCCCGCCGCCCAGGTTGCGCATTTTGCCCTGGCACGATTCAACGAAAGTGCTTTCGTCTCGTTACGTTTCGGCGGGGTCATGACCCCGCCCTACGAAACGATAAACAAAAATTGAGCCAAGCCGATATGCACAAAAATGTATCTTTCTTGGAGGGAAGATCATGCGCATCGTTGTGAAAATCGGCACATCCACCCTGACCCATGCCACGGGGCATTTGAACATCCGCCGGGTGGCATCATTGTGCCAGGTCATCAGTGATATCAAGAACGCGGGCCATGAGGTGATCCTGGTGTCCTCCGGCGCCATCGGCATGGGGGTGGGCAAGCTGGGGCTGCGGCAGCGTCCCAAGGACATCCCCACCAAGCAGGCCGCCGCCGCTGTGGGCCAGTGCGAGCTGATGTATACCTATGACAAGCTGTTCAGCGACTACCACCACACCGTCGCCCAGCTGCTGATCACCGGGGAGGATGTGGCCAGCGAAACCCGCCATCGGAATTTCAGCAACACCCTAAACCGGCTGCTGGAGCTGGGGGCCCTGCCCATCATCAACGAGAACGACACCGTGGCCACCGAGGAAATCGTCATCGGCGACAACGATACCCTGGCCGCCATTGTTGCCAAAAGCGTCAATGCCCAGCTGCTGGTGCTGCTGTCGGACATCGACGGGCTGTACACCGCCGACCCCAGAAAGAACCAGCAGGCCAAACTCATCCCCACCGTCACCTGCCTGGATGACAGCATCAAGGCCCTGGCGGGGGTCAGCGGCAGTGACCAGGGCACCGGGGGCATGATCACCAAGCTTCAAGCCGCCGAAATCTGCATGGGCTGCGGCTGCGACATGGTGATCGCCAACGGAAACGAACCCAACAATCTCTACACCATCATGGATGGGGGAGCGGTCGGCACCCGCTTCAAGGCTTAAAGGAGGAACTTTATGCAGCAAATGCTCACCGCTGCCAAAGCGGCAAAAAAGACGGTTTCCCGTTTGACCACCCAACAGAAAAATGATGCACTGAATGCCATGGCCGCCGCATTGATGGCCCGCCAGGAGGAGATCCTCCAGGCCAATGCCCAGGATTTGTCCGCGGCTCAGGGGCATATCACCGATGTGATGCTGGATAGACTCCGGCTGACCCCGGAGCGGATTTCCGGCATGGCCCAGGGCATCCGGGATGTGGTGAAGCTGCCCGACCCGGTGGGGACGGTTTTGGAAGAGCACACCCGTGATGACGGACTGCTGATTCAAAAGGTGGCCTGTCCCATGGGCGTCATTGCCATCATCTATGAAAGCCGCCCCAACGTCACCAGCGACGCGGCTGCTCTGGCGCTGAAAAGCGGCAATGTCTGCATCCTCCGGGGCGGCAAGGAGGCCTTCCGCTCTGCCAGCGCCATTGTGGCGGCCTTGAAGGAAGGTCTGCGCCAGGCGGGGGTGACGGAGGACGCGGTGAACCTGGTGGGTGATACCTCCCGGGACAGCGCCGCCGCTTTGATGACCGCCCAGGGCTATGTGGACCTGCTGATTCCCCGGGGCGGCGCGGGGCTCATCAATGCCTGCCTGCGCAATGCCACCGTGCCCTGCATTGCCACCGGCACCGGCATCTGCCATGTGTATGTGGAAAAGACCGCCGACCAGGAAATGGCCCTGAACATCATTGAAAATGCCAAAACCAGCCGCCCCAGCGTGTGCAACGCCGAGGAGGTGCTGCTGGTGGATAACGCCATTGCCAAAGAATTCCTGCCCAAGCTCCACAAGCGTCTGGTCACTGACCGCAAGCAGCCCGTGGAGCTGCGGCTGGATGAGCTGGCCCAGACCATCATCCCCGGAACTCGAGCCTGCCAGCAGGATTTTGACACGGAGTTTTTGGATTATATCCTGGCCGTCAAATGCGTGGAGGGGGTGGAGGAAGCCATTTCCCACATTGCCGCCCATTCCACCGGCCACAGCGAGGCCATTATTACCCGGGATGATGCCGCCGCCCAGCTGTTCACCGCCTGTGTGGACAGTGCCGCCGTGTATGTGAACGCCTCCACCCGGTTTACCGATGGCGGAGAGTTCGGCCTGGGCTGCGAAATGGGCATCTCCACCCAGAAGCTCCATGCCAGAGGCCCCATGGGTCTGCGGGAGCTGTGCACCTACCACTACATCGTCCACGGAAACGGACACATCCGATAAGGAGGCCATTATGAAGTACGGTTTTCTGGGCTGCGGCAACATGGGCGGCGCCATTGCCAGGGCCTTGAGCAAGGTGACAAAGGAGATCATGGTGACGGATCGCTCCGGCAGGGCAAAGGCGCTGGCCCAGGAGCTGGGCATCCGCTACGGAACCGCCCAGGAGGTGGCATCCTCCTGTGACCGGATTTTCCTGGCCGTGAAGCCAAACATGATGGCTCAGGTTCTGGAGCCCCTGCAGCCCTATTTTCAGCTGCATAAGCCCCTGCTGATCACCATGGCCGCCGGACTGACCATGGAGCGCATCGGGCAGCTGGCAGGGGGGAGCCTTCCCATCATCCGCATCATGCCCAATACCCCCGTGGCGGTGGGCAAGGGCATGACCCAATATTGCTGTAATGACCTGGTATCGCAGGAGACCGTCGCCTCCTTCCGGGAGGATCTGCGGTTCAGCGGCCAGCTGGATGAATTGGAGGAAAGGCTGATCGATGCTGCCAGTGCCCTTTCCGGCTGCGGCCCGGCCTATGCCTATCTCTTCATCGAGGCCCTGGCCGACGGCGCGGTTTCCTGCGGCGTTCCCAGAGCCAAGGCCATGGAGTACGCCGCTGCCACGTTGATCGGGGCAGGGGAGATGGTTCTCGCTACCCGCCAGCATCCCGGCGCGTTGAAGGACGCGGTGTGCTCACCCGGGGGCAGCACCATCGCCGGTGTCCGGGCTTTGGAGCAGCACGGCTTCCGTGGGGCAGTGATGGACTGCGTCGCGGCAGCCTATGAAAAAAATAAAGAATTGGGAAAGAAATGAGGGCTTGAACATGGAATATCGTACACTTGGCAAAACCGGCCTCCGGGTCTCCCGCCTGGGTCTGGGCGGCATCCCCATCCAGCGCATCGACGCGGAAGGGACAAAGGAATTGGTTCACCAGATGGCCGAAATGGGCGTGAACTACATCGATACCGCCCGGGCCTATACCGTCAGCGAGGAATATCTGGGCTATGCTTTGGAGGGAATCCGGGACAAATTCATCCTGGCCACCAAGGGCAGAGCCACCAAGCGGGAGGAAATGAAGGCCGACATCGAAAAGAGCCTCCATAACCTGCGCACGAACTACATTGACCTGTATCAGTTCCACAACCCCTCCATGGCCGCTCTGGACGAAATCATCGCCCCCGGTGGAGCGCTGGAAGCCATGAAGGAAGCCAAACAGGAAGGGAAGATCGGCCACATCGGCGCCACCGCCCATTCGGTGGAGGTGTTCGCCCGGCTGCTGGAGCTTCCTTGGGTGGAGACCATCATGTTCCCCTATAACATTGTGGAGAACCAGGCTCAGGAGCTGATTGCAAAGTGCACCGAGAAGAATATCGGCTTTATCTGCATGAAGCCCCTGGCCGGCGGCGCCATCGAGGATGGAAAGCTGGCTTTGCGCTATGTTGCCTCCAATGAGAACGTCACGGAAATCATCCCCGGCATGGCAGACCTGAAGGAGCTGCAGCAAAACGCCCAGGCCATCAGCGACACCAGCCCCCTTACGGAGGAAGAAAGAGCCGCCCTGCAGCACATTCGGGATACGCTCGGCACCCAGTTTTGCCGCCGCTGCAATTACTGCGCCCCCTGCACCGTGGGCATCAGCATCCCCAGCGCCTTCCTGTTCGAGGGCTACCTCTCCCGCTACGGCCTGGAAAGCTGGGCCCGGGACCGCTACCAGGCCATGGAGCACACCGCCAGCGAGTGCATCGCCTGCGGCCAATGCGAAACCCGCTGCCCCTACCACCTGCCCATCCGGGAGATGATGAAGCGCACCGCCCAGGAATTCGGCTACTAAGCACAAAATCCTCCTCCGGGCCTCAAAACCCGGAGGAACTCACTTGACGCAAGCGAAAAAATGTGCTATGATGCATTCGCAACGCCGGCATGGTGAAATGGTAGACACAAGGGACTTAAAATCCCCTGTGCCGGATATAACACCAGATCCGGAATGTGCTTGAAAACAGCCAACTTTTTGAATTTGATTATTCTTCTTTTTGGAACATCCCTCCAACACATCCCTCCTAGTTTTTCATCCCTTCACTGGAGGGATTGAATATGCCGCTATGATGGAATAGGTAGACATAGTGGACTTAAAATCCACCTGAAGCGATTCAGTACCGGTTCGAGTCCGGTTAGCGGCACCATTTTCTTGATCTCAGAGCAGTTTTTCTGCTCTGAGTTTTTTACATTTCGGGTAAGATTGCGATGATGGCATTTCCTCAAACTCCTTCAAATCAATTCTTTTTTTGGACGTAAAAACAGATTTGTCGGAGGTGGACGGGCATAAGTCGGAGCATATGCCCACATTCGACGATAATCGATGATTTTCGACAATAAAAAAAGGCCTGAAGTACATACCGGACGTAAACAGTACATACTCCAGGGCGTATTTCTCAAAATTATTTGTCTGCTGCATTGCATGAAATGCTCAGAACGAAAAAATCATTTCTGCATCTGCGATGGTTGCCTGATGCGCGAATGAACTTGCCGTTTTATGAGTACGGGTCCCAGACCCCAGGGCTTCGTCTTCTTACTGGATGATGTCCTGGGGATTTTGCGCTTTGAAATGCGTGTCTGTAAACTCGTTTTTTGTGTGGGTACTCATTTGGAAACGGGCTAGAATTCCAAAGGGATGGCTTAAGAGTGACTTGAACGGATTTCTGTTTTTTGTGTGATTTTTTAATTGACAGTGGTTTCAATGCAGCCCAGAATTTGCTATAATACAGGAAATCAGGGAAGGCGTGGGATGGATAATGGTGCTGACCACAGAGGTTCAGAGAATCGAGACGGAGCTTGCCCGTTCCAAGATAACAGCGGAGGCACTGGTGCGGAAATTTCAGTCGGCAAGCAGAGCGGATGTGAAGCTGGCCTGTGCGCTGTATGGCTATTTCGGAGCAGGGAAAGAGGATGTTTACTTACAGTATCTGATGAACAGGATTCGGCCTGCGGTTACGGAGCTGATTCTTTCCGGGCGGGTATCCCAGCTTGCGGAATTGGAGGAAAAAGGCGCTTTCACCGCAGAGCTGACAGACAGCTTCCTGGAAACGGCCATTTCCGCAGGTGCACAGGAGGCCACCGTGTGGCTGCTGCAATTAAAGGAAAGACGTTTCGGATTCCCGGACAGGGATTTCTCCTTGTAATATGGATAAGCAGACACTGATTCATGACCTGCTGACCGTATGCCGCACAGAGCTCTGCCAGCTGTATCCCGGGTTGAACCTCGCTTTTGCATGGCTACCGTACCAACCGTCTCATGAGATTCCCTTTGGGACGGACGGCATCCGGCTGTATGCCTCGGAAGCCATTTTGTCTATCTATGCCGCTTCTCCCGCGGCCCTTCGCAGGGGCCTCCTGCACACGCTTCTGCACTGCCTGTATCTTCATATTTTCCCACCCCGGGGAGTGAACCCGACGCTGTGGGAGCTTGCCTGCGATGTGCTGGTGGAAAGGCAGATCACAGCCCTTTCCCAGCCCCGGCTGGAAACAGAGGTGCCCATTCGCACCCAGGTTCTTGCGCAGCTGCCGGAGGGGGAACAGTCCCCTTACGAAATGATGGAGCACATCCAAAAGCTCCCTTACTCAAAAGAAGAACTGACACAGGCGTTCCGCTTTGATGACCATCGGCTCTGGTGGGAGGTCAGGTCTCCGGAACTGATTCAAAAATGGCGGTCTGCCCAGTCCGGCAGCGGTGCCTTTGGGCAGGGAACAAGAGGAACCTCCACGGACGGGGAGTGGGGAGAATTCACCCTATTGCAGCCGGAGCCCAGAGATTATCGCCCGTATCTGCGAAAATACATGGTGCCCGGGGAGGAAATGGAGCTGGATGCGGAAAGCTTTGACTATATTTACTACGACCTGGGAATGCGGCAGTACGGGAATCTTCCCCTGCTGGAACCGCTGGAGTATCGGGAAGTGTGGAGGCTGGATGAACTGGTCATTGCCATCGACACCTCATCCTCCTGCGATGAGGAAACAGTGAGCCGCTTTCTGCGGGAGGCCTACGCCATCCTGACGGCTCAGGAAAACTTCTTCCGCAGGATGAATGTGATTTTCTTCCAGTGCGATTGCTGCTTGCAGGATATGGCCAGAATCCGCTCCCGGGAGGAATGGCTGAATTATGCCTGGAATGTGAAAATCCATGGCCGGGGCGGTACGGATTTCCGTCCGGTATTCCGGGAGATCGAGCGTCTCCGAAAAGAGGGCATTCTGAAAAAACCAAGGGCATTGCTGTATTTTACGGATGGGGATGGTGCGTATCCCTCTGAGCCGCCGGACTATGAGACGGTTTTCATTTTGGCGGGAAAGACGATTCACCCGGAGCTTCTGCCCCCCTGGGCGGTGATCAAGGAGGTTTTATGAACATTCAGGAAGCAAAACAGGAGATAGAAAATACTCTTCGTGCCTATCTGCGTAAGGATGAAGGAGGAAATTATCTGTTTCCCACCGTCCGCCAGAGGCCGATCCTGCTAATGGGCCCTCCCGGCATCGGAAAAACGGCCATCATGGAACAGATTGCCCAGCAGCTGCACATCGGTCTGGTTTCCTACACCATGACCCATCACACCCGCCAGAGTGCCATCGGCCTGCCCCAGATCAACCAGCAGACCTATGGGACCGAAACGGTCTCCGTGACCCGATATACCATGAGCGAGATCATTGCATCGGTTTATGACACCATGGAGCGAACCCACTGCCGGGAGGGAATTTTGTTCCTGGACGAAATCAACTGCGTCTCGGATACCCTGGCGCCCACCATGCTGCAGTTTTTGCAGAACAAAACCTTCGGCACCCACGCCCTTCCCCGAGGGTGGATCATTGTGGCGGCGGGCAACCCGGCGGAGTATAATAAATCCGTACGGGAGTTTGATATTGTGACTCTGGATCGAATCCGAACCATCGAAGTGACCCCCAATGTGGAGGTGTTCCTGCAATACGGCTGCCAGCAGGGGCTTCACGGGGCAGTTCAATCCTATCTGCGGCTGCACCCGGAACGGTTTTACCATGTGAGCCGCCAGGAAAACCGGCTTTTTTATGTGACAGCCCGGGGGTGGGAGGATTTGTCGGCGCTTCTGGAGAGCTACGAGAAGCTGGGCATCCCGGTGGCGGAGGAAGTGATTTCCGAGTATCTATGCCTGCCGGAAACATCCCGGGAATTTTCTGCCTATTACAGTCTTTATCGAAAGTACGGAAGTGACTACTGCATCCCGGAAATCCTGTCCGGGGAAATTTCTGGGGAGGCGTATCGGGAAAAATGCGCCCTGGCAGCTGCCGGGGATTTCGTGGAGCGCTTTGCAGTGACAGAAATGGTACTCCACCGCCTGCGGGAAGCTTGCGGGAAATTCAGCCGTATGGAGGAAGAGACGGTTCTGCTCCACGAAGCGCTGAAAACCTATTTCGCCCAAAAGGAGGACTTTACGGAGTACCTGACCAAGCGTCGGGAAGCGGTGCAGACCAAACAGAAATTCTCCCTGCTCACCGATGGGGAGCTCCGCAGAGAAGAAACGGTGCTTTCGCAGCTGGAGGAAATGGCGCTGGAATTGAAAAAGAAACGCCTGACCGCGCCGGAGGAAATAAAAGAACACCTCCGCAGCTGCTTTGAGAAACGGCTGACCGCTCGCAATGGGCAGGTTCAGAAAGTGAGCCGGATGCTTGAAAATGGGATCAAATGGCTGCGGGACAGCCTTGGAAACGGCCAGGAACTAACAGCCCTCCTTTCCGGGATGACCGCCAGCCCTGCCATTATGACCTTTATCGCCCGGCATAATTGCCCGGAGTATCTGAAAGAATGCGGACGGCTGCAGATTCGGCTGAAGGAGGAAACGCTTCGGCAAGAATGCGAAAGCACCATATTGCTGCGTTAACCGATAAACACATAAATGAAAATGATACCTGCGATAAATCCAATCGCAGGTATCTTTTCTCTTCATTGGTATACATCGCTTTTTATAGGGCGCTTGATTACACGGGGAATCAGAAGCCGCTGCTTCACAGTCTTATGCCTGAATGCTGTTGGGAAACAGTCTGCTGTCCGTGTGGGGAATGAAGCAGGCGGCAACAAAAGAATCCATATATCCTGGATGGGTGCTCAGCTCCAGATAGGTCATATTGGCTGCGACCTCCGAACACTTGGCGGTGGCTTCATCGCTCATGACCATGGCGTAGGCACCGGTAAGCGAGGAATTGCCGATGTATTGGAATTTCTCCAGTTCCACATCCGGGAACATTCCGATATTCACGGCGTTTTTCATGTTGATCCCAGAGCCGATGCCGCCTGCGACATAGACCTTATCGATCATATCCACGGTCATGTCCACGCTTTGCAGAAGGGTATCAATGGCGGAGAAGATGGCGCCCTTTGCCCGGATGAAGTTGTCGATGTCCACCTCGTTGATGGAAACCTCCCGGCCTGTTTCGGATTCTTCAGCAGCAGCGATTACATAGCGGCCCATGTTATGGGCGTCCCGCTTTACCCGACTGCCCTCCCGGATAAACAGGCCCTTGGCGTTGATAATGCGACAGCGGTACAGCTCGGAGATAATATCGATGATGCCGGAGCCACAGATACCCACCGGTTTCTGACTGGGATCACCAACAATGGATAGGATGGGTTCCATGGTCTCGTCGTTAATGGTGCAGGCCTCAATGGCACCGTCCGTAGCTCGCATACCGCAGGAAATATCTCCTCCCTCAAAAGCAGGGCCAGCGGAACAGGCACAGGACATGAGAAAATCCCGATTGCCGAACACGATCTCGCCGTTGGTTCCCAGGTCGATAAATAGGCTCATTTCCTCCTTGTCCCAGATCAGGCTGGCCAGTGTACCGGCGGTAATATCCCCGCCCACATAGGAGCCAATGTTGGGCGCGATGAGAACCGGGGCCAGGGGATTGGCAGGCAGCTTCAGGTCTCCGGCCAGCAATCCCTCCCAGCGGAAGAAGCTGGGAATATAGGGGTCCATTCGGACTGGGTTGGCGTCCACACCTACAAACAGATGGTTCATGGTTGTATTGGCTCCTACGCTGAGCCGCAGGATGCTTCTTGCGTTGATCTCGGCTGATTTGCAAAGGTTGGCTATGATGGGAGTCAAAGTTTCCTTTACAATGGCATCCTGGAGTTTTTTCCTGCCGCCGGGCTTACTCTGCTCGATGATGCGGTTGATGACATCCGCACCATAACGGATTTGCCCGTTGCCGGAGGAACCTTTGGCAAGCAGCTTTCCGTTGGTCAAGTCAGTCAGAACCATGGTCACCGTGGTTGTACCGATGTCGATGGCGCAGCCGACAATGGCGGTGTCATCCGGCCCGCAGACCTCCATGCACCGGAACGCATTGCCGGTCAATTCTCCCTTGACACACACTGTAAAGTCGTACTCTCGGAGCGTGGAAGCCAGCTTTACCATGACAGGGAAGGGAATTTCCACTTGATCCACACCCAGTGCTTCCTCAACCGCCCAGATCAGCCGCTCTATATCGGGCATGGTATCGTCCAGAGTAGGCTCCGCCATGGTCAGCACCACGGCGCGGAAATGATTGGTGAACGGAATTCCACTGGCTTTCAGGCCCGCCTGGGCATTTTCAAAAATGGCAATCTCCTTTGGGCTGGACAGGTCGGCGGTTTTCATGCGGCTCTGGTAAGCGGAGGCGATGTCCGGTACCAGAACCGTGCAGTCACCGGACACCTTGGAGCAGCAGCTTAAGCGCCAGCCTTCTGCCCATTCTTCTTCAGAGATGTGACGGGATTGGATACTGTCCAGACTGCCTTCGATGAGCTTTATCCGGCATTTGCCGCAGGAACCGTTGCCGGAGCAGGGAGCGTCAATGGCCACATTGGCCCGGCGGGCAGCTTCCAGCAGGTTATCCCCGGTGTTGCAGGTGATAGAGACGGGAGTTCCGCCCTCAATTTTGAAAATCACTTTGCTCATATTGGAGCTCCTTTCATTTGGATTTGAATGTTGATTCTCTTGTCAAATGCTTTTAAAAAGAAAGCGAAACCAGGCAAGTGCTATTTGGAGATACAGGGTAGAAGAATAAATCGCGGCAGCCTTTTGGACTGCCGCGAACGTTTTTACGCAACACAAATACACAGGAGAGAGCCCCTGCGTTTTGATACTATTATCTGACTGAAAGCTCACAAAGATTTCCGAGGATGATTTGCGCAAAACAAGGCGACGTGCAGCCGGGCTGACGCCCTGCAAAGACGACAACGCGGTTTTGCACAAATCAGGCCGGAAAGATTGTGAGGTTTTAGCCAGATAATAGTATGAAATTCTTGTAGTTCTTCTGACTTGTATCTCAAACGAAATTCGTTCCTGCCTTCTCAGGTCTCCCCAATGACCGGCTTCCGCCGACGGAGCGAATTTCTCGATACTCACAGCACCGTTTTCGTGCGGGGCTTTTCACCCACATTCCCTTTTTAATCCCCACAGCCGACCTGCGCACCATGGGGCCACAAGAACAATCTATTCACTTGGTTTCCTTTTTTACATAACCGCAATGGCTGCTTTTGCGTGCTTCACAAACAGGTTCTGAACGGCTTCCAGTTCCCCGAGGCCATGCACCTGGCATACCACCTCATAACCGGCGCTTTCAAAGATGTGCTTCCAGGAGCCCTCTTCCTCACCGGCCATGTCGTTGTTGGCGTGGTCCCCGGCGACGATCATCATTGGCTGCAAAAGCACACGTTTGTAATTCCCGGCCTTCACCAGGGACAAAACCTTATCCACAGTGGGGGCGGCCTCTACGGTGCCGATGAAATAATTGTTTCTGCCGCTGTCCGTCAGCTGCTGCATTCTTTCGTACACTTTGTTGGCGGCGGCTTCCGTGCCGTGGCCCATAAAGCAGATGGCGGTTTTTTCATCGTCATAGGCGGCGACGGATGCAGCCAGGGCATCGGCAACGATCTGGAAATCCTCATCAGAGGTCAACAGCGGGGTCCCAATGGAAAGGGAAAGGAAAGCATCCTGATACCGGGCGGCCTGCTTGACCAGTTTCTGATACTCAAAGCCATCCATGATATGCGTTGGCTGAATGACCAGGTTTTTCACCCCATTGGATACGGCCCGGTCCAAAGCCTGGGTAACATTGTCGATGGAGATCCCGTCCCGACGCTTCAGATGGTTGATGATCATTTGGCTGGTAAAGCTCCTGCGAAGATCGTACCCCGGAAAGGCCCTTTCCAGAGCATCCTCGATGGCTCCGATGGTCCGGCGGCAGCTGTCAAGATAGCTGGTGCCGAAGCTGACCGCCAGCAGCTCCTTTTCTCCGATACCATCCTGGTTTCTGGGGTTATCCGCCTGATGGATTGTCTGTGGGTTCATTGGTGTTTCCTCCTTCGTTTTGCAATGTAAAAATTACAACAACAAAATCAGGTACGGAAACACGCCGAAAAAAAGTGATCATCTGTAAAGATGACCACGCACAATGACCGCGGGACGCCATTCGGCCCCCCGTGAACACGGTACAATCAATTCCTCGTGATCTGGAACACCTCGACGATGCTCCCGTACCAGCAATCGGCAGGTCTCCTGACTCGTAAGTCATCACGCACCTTCGTCTTCCCGGCTTTCGCCAGTGACTGTCCTTTTCTGACACAGAGGGTGCGCTCGTTACATACAGTGACGAGATCGTACAGGCCTTTCACCTGTTTCCCTATTATCCGTTCCATTCCCACAGGAACAAACGGCACCGATTCCTTATTCAGTTTATAAGGATTATATCACACAATCCTTTTCAATGCAATACCAATACTTTTCCGACCTACTTGCATTCTTTGCAAGGCCATGCTATAATAGCAAAAAACAATAACTACTTTCTGAGTGCCCCTTTTTAGAAGGGGATAATAGGGAATCGGGTGGAAATCCCGAGCGATCCGGTCACTGTAAACGGAGAGTTGCGCCGTAGGATGCCATTGCCCCATGGGTGAGAAGGCACGGCCAGCGCTGACCCGCAAGCCAGGAAACCTGCTCAGAAGGAATGGTGAGGTATCTTCCGCAGAAAGTAGCTCATCTGAATCGGCAGCAGGGGAAAAGTCCGTCCGGATTTTTCCTGGTTTTGCGTTGCCTTTTTGGATGGCCGCTTTCCATGAATTTGGAAAGCGGTGTTTTGCTGCTATGCGGTGATATAAATCAATCAAAAAAGGAGCAACCCAAAATGAAGAAAGTAAAAAAACTGCTGTGTATGATGATGGCTGTGGCAATGGTATTCACCCTGGCCATCCGGGTGAGCGCCGCCGGGAATCAGACGGAGTATCCGGTGACGGTTACCACCTATGACTACGAGGGCAACGAGATTGAAACGACCTATGAGAAGGCCCCCGAAAAAGTGATTTGTGTCTATCAGGGCTGCATTGAGACCATGATTGCCCTGGGTCTGGAAGACCGGGTGATTGCTTCCTACGGCCTGGATAATCCGGTGAAGGAAGAATGGGAAGAGGGCCTGTCCAAAATGAATTACAACGAGGACGCCTTCTCTCCCGACAAGGAAACCGTCCTGATGATGGAGCCGGATCTGATTTTTACCTGGGGCTCCCTGTTCAGCGATAAGAAGCTGGGCAACCAGACCGAATGGATTGCAAACGGCACCAATACCTACATCAGCACCAATACCCGCCGGGGCGGCTATCCCCGGACGCTGGAAAATGAATACACCGATCTTCTGAACATCGGCCGCATCTTTGGCGTGGAGGATAAAGCCCAGGCGCTGGTGGACGAAATGAAGAATGAGATTGCCGGTGTCCTGGAGCAGACCGCCGGACAGGAAGCGCCCCGGGTGGCGGTGATTGAGTTTCTGGGTGACCAGATCAGTAATTATAGCGCCAAGCAGCTTGGCGGAAGCATGGTGGAAGCCCTTGGCGGTACCCTTGCCAATCCCGATGCCTCTGAGATCGGCAAGGAGGATCTGGTGGAGCTGGACCCGGACGTGATCTTCGTGGTATATATGGCCCGCACGGAGAATGTGGAAGCGGAAATGATTGCAAAGGTCATGGAGGATCCCGCCTTTGCCGATTTGTCCGCTGTCAAGAATGGCCGTGTTTACAGCATCATGCTGGGCGATATGTATGCCTCCACGGTTCGCTCCATTGATGGCATCCGCACCTTCGCCGCCGGAATGTATCCTGAGCTGTACAAATAAGCGGTGAAAGAGCAGAAAACAACAAGGGGCTTCCTCCGCGGAACCCCCGCTGCCGCACTGAGCATTTTGGTGCTGTTGGTGCTTTTGGTACTATCCCTTTTGGGCGCTGTAACCTTTGGTTCAACAGACATTCCCATTGGGGATGTGTACGGGGTGATCTCCCAAAAGCTGTATCATCTCCTCATTGGAGACGGAAGCTGGGGAAGCGGCAGCCTGTTTCGTGCCATCTGGTACATTCGGCTGCCACGGCTGATTCTTGCCATGGCTATCGGTGCGGGGCTTGCAACCTGCGGTGTGGTCATGCAGGCAATTGTGAAGAATCCTCTGGCTGACCCTTATGTGCTTGGAATTTCCTCCGGTGCCTCTCTGGGGGCCACAGCAGCGATCCTACTGGGTGTGGGAACGGTTTTCGGCAGCAATTTCGTGGGGGTGATGGCCTTTTTGGGGGCCTTTGTCATTTCCTTGGCGGTGGTTGGTCTGGCCAATATCGGCGGCCGCGCCAATTCCGTGAAGCTGCTGCTGGCGGGAACGGCGCTGAGCTCCGTGTGCAGTGCCTTTTCCAGCTTCATTGTTTATATTGCCCATGACAGGGAAGGAATGCAGACGGTTACCTACTGGATGATGGGAGCCCTGGGCGGCGCGACCTGGGAAACGGATTTGGTTGTGCTGCTGGTGGTGCTTGCGGGAATTGGATTTTTCCTGACCCAATACCGGACGCTGAACCTGATGCTCTTCGGGGACGAGACTTCCATCACCCTTGGAACGGATTTGCACAAATGGCGGCAGCTGTACCTGCTTGTGAGTGCGGCAATTGTGGGGTTTGCGGTGTATGCGGCCGGCATGATTGGCTTTGTGGGACTGGTGATTCCCCATGTGGTGCGGATGTTTTTCGGCACGGATCACAAGCGGTTGCTGCCGATTTCGGCCCTGACTGGAGCGATTTTTCTGATTTGGGCGGATGTGGCCTGCCGGACCATCATTCCCGGGCAGGAGCTGCCCATCGGAATTCTGACCTCCATGATTGGCGCACCCTGCTTTATTTATCTGATGGCGCGTAAGCGCTACGGCTTTGGAGGTGGGGACTGATGCGGGTGGAAGCGTGCGATGTGCAGTGCGTACTCAATGCCAATCGAATCCTCAAGGGCGTGAGCATGTATGCCTCCCAGCGGGAGATGGTAGGACTGATTGGCCCCAACGGAAGTGGGAAAAGCACCCTGCTGAAATGCATCTACCGAATCCTCCGCCCCACTGGCGGTGCGGTGAAGCTGGACGGGAGGGATTTGCTGGCGTGCACCACCAAGGAATCCGCCCGGGCTCTGGCAGTAGTGGCCCAGCATAATTACTATAATTTTGATTTCTCCGTTCAGGATGTGGTGCTCATGGGCCGCGCCCCCCATAAGCGGGCCCTGGACCGGGACAACGCGGAGGATTACCGGATTGTGGCTCAGGCGCTGGAAACGGTGGGAATGACTTCCTTTGCCCAGCGCTCCTTCTCCACCCTGTCCGGCGGCGAGCAGCAGCGGGTGATCCTGGCCCGGGCTCTGGCCCAGCAGACCCCCTGCCTGATTCTGGACGAGCCTACCAATCATCTGGATATCAAATACCAGCTCCAGCTGATGGATTTGGTGAAGGGCTTGGAGCGAACGGTGATTACAGCCGTCCATGATTTGAACATTGCGGCGATGTACTGTGACCGGCTGTATGCTTTGAAGGATGGAAAAATTGTGGGGCAGGGGACGCCCAGAGAGCTGCTGACGCCCCAGCTGATTCGGAAGGTCTACGAGGTGGACGCCGAGGTCTACGAGGACAGCCACGGGATCCTGCGGGTGCTTTATTACCCCGACGGAGCGAGAAAGGAAACAGTCCAATGAAGAAAATCGCCATTTTAGCCTGCTTGAAGGCCAATGATGTGTGCGCCGGGGTGGGCTGCCTGAATGCGCTGGAGCAGCGGCGGGCCTATTTCCGGGAATATGCCGGTGAGCAGGTGCAGCTGTGTGCGTTCCTGCGGTGCAGCCAATGCGGTGTGGACCCGGAAGCAGATGCTGGAATGATGGAAAAGCTGGAACGAATCGTCAGCTGCGGCGTGGAAACCGCCCACATTGGAATCTGCGCCTCCCACCGGGACGGCACCCACTGCCCCCACATGCAGAAAACAGCTGATTGGCTGGAAGAAAAGGGCATCCGCATTGTATGGGGAACCCATTGAACAAATAAGGAAAAGGAGTAATCATTATGAAAAAAGCAACTGCAATTGTTTTAGCGCTGACACTGCTGATTTGCCTCACGGCCTGTGCAAAGGAAACCTCCGGGTCAGCTTCCGGGGGGCCGGCGCTGAAGGAAGAAAACGGTGTCCTGACCTGCCTGGATACGACATCCAGCCCGTTTGAAGACTGCGCCGTCCGTGTGACCGTGGACAAGACCGCCGGAACCGTGACATTTACAAAAGCCACAAAGGACGGTCAGGATACCAAGGAGTATTATCGGTTTACTCCCTCTGAGCACATGCTGGAGCAATTCTATTATGTCTCCATGATGGGAACTGGTTTCTACTATTATTATGACACCGATTTGGGCGAGATGGTGAGAATGGAGGACAAGGATCATAACGACAGCACCGCATCCGCCAAGGAGAATGGCCGCTTTGACGGCCCGGCAGCACAGATCAAGAAAGATGCTGCCACCTTGGAGGAATACTTCTCCAATACCTACGGAATGAGCATCGCGGAAGCGGTAAAGTAAAAGGACAGACTGCTGCCGGCGGGAGCGGAAACGTTCCTGCCGGCTTTCGATTAGGAGGAAAAGAATGAAACGAACCATGGTGGTTTCGCTGCTCGTGTGCATCCTGCTGGGCCTGTGTGCCTGCGGTGGAAGCGGAATGGGCGGCATGAAAGCGGTTGATGTCACTTCCGGGGAAAAAAAGGAAGCCAATATTACGGTAAGTGAAGGCGGGTATCCCCTGACGGTTCAGGATTATTTTGAATATGAAACCGTTCTGGAAAGCCCGCCGGAACGTGTCGCCGTAATCTCCGGCACCCCACTGAACATCTGGTATGACCTGGGAGGAAAATCCATCTGCACCAGTGATATTTCCGATAACCTGAAGCTTGATCCCCAATATGCCCAGGAACTGTTGGCTCTCCCGGTTGTGGGGGCGGTATATTCTCTGGATATGGAGGCTGTTGTTGCGCAAAATGCGGATTTGGTGATTACCCAGGCCGGCGTGCAGAGCACGGCCAGCCAGACGCTGAGAAACATGGATATCCCGGTGATTGCCACACTTCCGCGCACTTTTGACGACCTGGTTGCCACCTATCGTGCCTTTGGCCGCATTTTGCAGGTGGAGGGGCTGGCGGAAGAGAAAATCGAAGCAATGACCCGGGAGAGGCAGAGCTATATTGACCAAGCTCCAAAGGAAGGAAAACGCATTGTTATTTTGTACCTGACCTCCAGTTCTCTGTCGGTTAAGCTGAATAGCTCCATTGCGGGAGACATTGCGACCAGCCTTGGCGCGGACAATATCGCCTCCTCTCTGCCGCCGGATACGATTGGCTCCGAGAATACGCCGCTGGACATTGAATACCTGGTGGAACAGGATCCGGATTTGGTGCTTGTGACCAGTATGATTGGGAGCAACGAACTCGCCATGGAGACCATGCAGAAGCAATTTGCGGATAATATGGCATGGCAGAGTGTGAAAGCAGTCACGCAGGGAAAGGTCTATTATCTTCCCCAGGAGTATTTCCTGTACAATGCCGGTCCGTATTACAACGAAGCGGTGCGCTATATGGCCTGCACGCTCTATCCCGAAGTATTCGGGGAGGTGTCCGATTGGTATGGAAAATAATCGTAGTATCCGGGATTGCACTACCTACCGGCTGGGCGTGCTGCTGGTGCTGCTTGCTGGGTGTGTATTTGCGTTTCTGCTTGGCAATGTTGTTGGAACCCTTCAAATTCCCTTCCGTAGAGTTCTGGAATTGCTGTTCCACGCCGACGGGTCACCGGAGTGGAAGGCGATATGGAACATCCGCCTGCCGCGGATGATTTTGGCAGGACTTGTGGGAATCAATCTGGCATTGTCCGGCTCCATATTACAGGGAGTTATGTCCAATCCGCTGGCGGATCCAAGCATCATTGGCATCAGCTCCGGTGCGGGACTGTTTGGTATCTTCATTCTTGTCGTTCTGCCACAGTACCAGACGCTTGTACCATTTTTCGCATTCCTGGGGGCCATGCTGGCGGCAATTATCATCTATTCCCTTGCATGGAAGGGAGGGATTCATCCTACCCGGATCATCCTGGCGGGCGTGGCGGTATCCGCTCTTTTTAACGCCGGTATTTCCGGAACGCTGGTATTTTTCAGCGACCGCGTGCACGGCGCGCTGACCTTTATGAACGGAAGCCTTTCGGCCCGCAGCTGGGGTGAGGTGGAAATGATCCTTCCATATACCGTTGTGGGCCTCGTCCTGACCATGCTCTTCTCCCGGCAGATGAATATTCTGATTCTGGGAGACGATGTGGCCCGTGGCCTTGGACTGAACGTGGAACTGACACGAATGGGATTTACGGCACTGGCTGCCTTGCTGGCTGCAAGCGCCGTCAGCGCGGTGGGCCTTCTGGGCTTTGTCGGCCTCATCGTCCCCCATTCCATCCGATTGCTGATGGGAAACGATTACAAGGTCCTTTTCCCTGGCTCGGCACTTCTGGGGGCGGCCCTGGTGATGCTCAGTGATACCTTTGCCAGAACCATTTTCAGCCCGGTTGAGATACCCGTCGGCATCGTGATGGCGGTTCTGGGTGTTCCGTTTTTCCTGTATCTGCTGCGGAGGTGAGAACATGTCGAATGTGATTATGCAAGTGAATCATCTGAGCGCAGGCTATCAGGGCCATAAGGTCATTGAGGATATTTCTTTCCAGGTGGAGCAAGGGAAGATCTACTCCATCATCGGGCCCAATGGATGCGGCAAGACAACACTGATGCGGGCTGTCAGCCGGAATATTCGGCCCAGTGCCGGTCAGGTGCTGCTTGACGGAGAGAACATTTTCAAAATGAATACACGGAAGGTGGCGCGAAAGGTTGCAGTCCTCTCCCAAAGCAACAACACGATGAGCGATGTTTCCGTTCGCACACTTGTACAGTACGGCCGGTTTGCCCATATGGCCTGGTGGCAGGGCAGAAGCGCACAGGATGAACGGATCGTAGACTGGGCTTTGGAGAAAACCGGAATGGCTGATTTCGCCAACCGAAAGATCAACGCGCTTTCCGGCGGTGAGCGGCAAAGGGCGTGGATTGCCATGAGCATCGCCCAAAAGCCGGAAATACTGCTGCTGGACGAACCGACTACCTATCTGGATATTTCCCACCAGCTGGAAATCATGGAGCTGGTGGCACGGCTCAACCGGGAGGAGAACATCACCATTCTGATGGTGCTGCACGACATTAACCATGCAGTTCGTTATTCCGATGAATTGATTGTGCTGCAGGATCACAGAATCTACCGGCAGGGAGACCCCTGGAGCATTTTAAGCAGCGACGTGCTGGAAAAGGTGTTCCGCGTTCAGGCACAGATTACTACCGATTCAGAAAACGGCACACCCATTTTTTACGCGAAGGCGGTGATTCGGTAAATGAAATTCACTTTTATAACAGTTTGTGCACCGGCTGTTCAGCACCTGGCAGGGCTGCATGAATTGTATCAACGGAAAAATCCCGGTCTGGCAGAAATCAAGCTGTATTACGCAGTGGAGGAGTATGCACCGGAGAAGATGGAGCAAATGGCGGCGGACATTGCTTCGGCGGACTGTGTGCTGGTGGATTTGATGGGTTCTCCCCCCGGCATCATCCAGGCGGTGGAACGCGCGCTCGCCGACTGCAAGGGACAGATTCTTCCCTATGGCGCATCAGCCCGGTCCTATCTGCGGCTTGGAAAGTTTACTGCCGAGAGTATGAAGAGCAAGCATCCCGGCTCCGCTCCTGCTATGGAGACCATGAAAAAGATGCAGGACATGGCCCAGGCCTTGGGAAAGGTCATGCCCGGCAAAATGCGGGACATGCGTAATTATTCGCTGCTGATGCAGTATTTCCAGTATTCCAGCCAGGAAAATCTGGAATCCTTTCTGCGGCTGATGCTCAGGGAATATGGTGGGGTCAAATCCATCAGGGAACCGCTGCCGCCACGGATTCCCAAACCGGTGGCGCTTTATGATATGACCACGCTGACACCGGAGGAGGAACCGGCGCACTATGCTGCACAGCAGGGATTCCGCAGCACTCTCCCCACAGTGGCACTGCTGTTTTCCTCCTATGCTTACCCCACGGATACGTCTGCGTGTATCCGTGCCATCCGAAATGTGCTGACTCCATTTTGCAATGTGCTGGCTTTGGGCTGTTCAGGAAGTCTATCGGAATATGAGCCTCAGCTGCGGAGATACCTGAAAGATCCGGCCTGGAAGCCGGTTTCTCTGGTGCTCAACTGCATGCCCTTCCGCTTGGGAGCCGGGCCGATGGGCGGAAAAACGGATTTGGGAACGGTGCTTTTGGAATGGGTTGATGCACCGTACCTGCACCCATTTTTCCTGACCCGCAGAACCCAGCAGGATTGGGAGGAATCGGTATCCGGCTGTACGCCCTCCGAGACGCTGATTTCGGTGATGCTCCCTGAGATGGACGGCGCAATCGATCTGCTGCCGGTTGGCGCGATGGTTCAAAATCAGTATGATGCCGAACATGATGTGCAGCCATATGATCTGATCCCCATTGAGGAACGCTTGGAACGCCTGGCACTGCGTGTGCGCCGTTATCTTGCTCTGAGGCAAAAGCCGAATGGCGAAAAGAAAGTAGCGATTCTCTGCTACAACTATCCTCCGGGAGAGGCAAACCTGTTTGGAGGGGCGTTTCTGGATACTTTTGTATCCGTCAGCCGGATTTTGGAACGTCTGGTGCAGGAGGGCTATACCACCAGCGCACTGACTCCCGGGCAGCTTAAAGAGGTTTTCACAGCCGGACATGCGGTAAATTCCGGAAAGTATGACTGCAACTGGAATGGCATGATTCGTTATTCCGTCCGGCACTATCGTGCGCCGTCGGAGGTAACGGAGCACTGGGGGAAGGCACCGGGAGAGATCATGGCGGAAGGAACGGATTTCCTGATCCCGGGAGTAGAGGTTGGCAATGTGTTTATCGGACTTCAGCCTGCCCGCGGCCGGGAGGCTGAACAGGAGCATTCCTACCATGACAAGACTCTGCCGCCTCACCATCAGTATGTGGCGTTTTACCAATGGATTCGGGAGGAATTCCATGCGGATGCTCTGATTCATGTGGGTACCCATGGAACGCTGGAGTTTCTCAAGGGAAAAGAGAGCGGTATGTCCGCAGAATGCTACCCGGACCGGCTGGTATATGACCTGCCCCATTTTTACCTGTATTATTGCGGTAATCCTTCCGAAGCGGTTGTCGCCAAGCGCCGTACCTGCGCCCAGCTCATCAGCTACCAGCCGCCTGTATTTGAAGAAAGCGATTTGTACGGCGCGTATCTGGAATTATCCACTGAAATTGATAACTTCCATCACGCCCAGGCACTTTCGCCCGCAATGGCAGAGCAGATCCGCCAGCGAATCACTGCTCTGGCAGAGGAACTGAAGCTCCCGGATGATTTGGAGCTGCTGGAAAAGGAGCTTTACCGTATGCAGCACAGCCTGATTCCCAGGGGGCTGCACGTATTTGGACAGGCATACAGCGAGGAAGAGGCCAAACGCTATGCGCTGGGTATGCTGCAAACCCAGCGGGATGGTTTCCGCCCCCTAACGCAAATTCTGAACGAGGTCAACTTGGAGCCGGGACATACACCGCAGATGCTGATGGATGCATTCTGGGAAACCGAGACACTTCCCAAGTGGCTGAATGCGCCGGCACCGGTCAGGGAGGAGCTGACCCGGGCGCTGGGTTGGGCCTGCGCCGCAGTACAGCCATCGATGCAGAGCCGGGAATTGGATGCGCTGGTACATGCCCTCAGTGGCGGCTATACCCCGGCGCGGCTGGCAGGGGATATCTACCGCAGCCCCGAGGTGCTGCCCTCTGGCTGCAATCTCTACCAATTTGATTCCAGATTGGTTCCATCGGCTGTGGCGATGGCACGGGGGCAGCGCATCTGTGAAAACACATTGGAAGCCTACCGAAAAGAGGAAGGCCGTTGGCCGGAGTCTACGGCGGTGATCCTGTGGGGACTGGAAACCTCCCGCACCCAGGGAGAAACGCTGGGCCAGATTCTGGCATATTTGGGTGTCCGGCGAGTGGCATCCGGCAGTGTGTGGAATCTGAAGCTGGAGATTATCCCCCTTCAGGAGCTGGGCCGTCCCCGGATTGATGTTACGGTCAACATCTGCGGCTTTTTCCGGGATATGTTCCCCTCACTGATCGAAGCCCTGGACGACGTGCTCTGGGAGCTGTATGACCGGGAAGAATCGGATGAAATGAATTATTTCCGCGCCCACGCAAAAGCGCGCTATGCCCGCCTGATTGATGCCGGATATGCGCCGGAGGAGGCCAAGCAGCTGGCAATAGCCCGCATTTTCGGACCCAGGGAAGGGGAATACGGCACGCAGCTTACCGGCATCATCGAGACGAAAAACTGGCAGGATGAGGCTGAACTCGGCGCGTCGTTTACCGAAAGCCTGTGCCATGTCTATACCCGCCGGAAGCGTGGACAGCGGGTGGATGGGCTGTACGAGGACAATCTGAAATGTGTGGAGATCGTTTCACAGCTGCGCAGTAATCACGAGTATGAAATAACTGATCTGGATCATTACTATGAGTTTTTCGGCGGCCTGGCCAAATCCGTGGAACAGGCCAAGGGCGGCATCCGGGCCAAGCAGTACATTACGGATACCACCGGGGATAGCCCCTGCACGGAAACGGCGGATAAGGCCATTGCCCGGGGCATTCGGACCCGGGTATTGAATCCCAAATGGATTGACGCAATGCTGGCCCACGATTACCATGGCGACGAGCAGATTGCCGCACGGTTTGAGAATGTCATGGGACTGGCAGCAACCACCGGTGATGTGGACAGCTGGATTTATGAGGAGCTGAATGCCAAATATGTGGAGGACCGGCAGATGCGCCGCCGGATGGCTGAGAACAATCCCCACGCATACATGAATATTCTGGAGCAGCTGATGGAGTATCACAGCCGTGGGTACTGGAATGCCACCGACCAGCAGCTGGAGCAAATCCGGCAGGTCTATTTGGAGCTGGAAAACAACATGGAGGAAACCATATGAGCGAACAGATACTGTATCCCTTCTGCGCCATTGTGGGACAGGAGCGGATGAAGCGGGCGCTGATTCTGAACATCATCAATCCGGCGTTGGGAGGCGTGTTGATTCGGGGGGAAAAGGGAACCGCAAAATCCACGGCGGTACGCGCTTTGGCAGAGGTATTGGGACAGCGCCGAGAGGTGAAAGGCTGCCGGTTCGGCTGTGATCCGGACAATCCCTCCTTCTGGTGTGAGGAATGCCGTCAGCGGGCGGAAAAGGAAGCAATCATCGGACATATGCGGGTTGTCAATCTGCCGGTCAGCGCCACCGAGGACCGGGTCGTGGGGACACTGGACATGGAGCACGCCCTGAAATATGGGGAAAAGAAATTCGAGCCGGGCATTCTGGCAGCGGCAAACCGGAACATTCTCTACGTGGATGAAGTGAACCTTTTGGATGACCACATTGTGGATGTACTGCTGGATGCCGCAGCTATGGGAGTCAATTCCATCGAACGGGAGGGAATTTCTTATGCACATCCGGCGCGTTTCGTGCTTGTTGGAACCATGAATCCCGAAGAGGGAGACCTTCGCCCTCAGCTGATCGACCGGTTCGGTCTGGTTGTGGATGTGGCGGGAGAGCAGGAGGTTTCCCAGCGGGCGGAGGTGGTGAAGCGACGGCTGCTGTTTGAGGCAGACCCGGAAGGGTTTGCGGCTTCCTACCGGGAGGAACAGTCCCGGCTCCAGGAAACCATCCTGAAGGCCCAGAAGTGCCTGAAAGAAGTAACCTTTTCCGATGCCTGCCTGGGCTTAATTGCAGATCTTGCCATTGCGCTTGAGGTGGATGGACACCGGGCAGACATTACCATGCTCAAAACCGCCATCACCAACGCCGCCTATGAAGGGCGCACCCGCGTGACAAAAGGGGATCTCCTGCTGGCAGCTCAGTTGGCGCTTCCCCACCGGCTCCGGCGCAGACCTTTTGAGGAAGGCAATATGGATTTGGACCGTGTTGCGGAGAGAATTGAAGCGTATGGGCAGATTTGACCATTGCTTTCCCTTCGCGGCTGTTGCGGGGCAGGATTCCGTCAAGCAGGCGCTGCTGCTGTGTGCGGTGAATCCGGCGATAGGCGGTGTGTTGCTGGCAGGGGAAAAAGGAACCGCAAAATCCACGCTTGTGCGCGGCCTGGCAGCTCTGTTGGAGGACGCTCCGTTTGTTGAACTGCCCTTAAACGTGACAGAGGATCGATTGGTGGGCTCCGTGGATTTGGAGGCTGCCCTGCAGCGGGGCCAGCTGCAGAGCGAAGGAGGACTTCTTCAGCGCTCAGACGGTGGCTTCCTGTATGTGGATGAGGTAAATCTGCTGTCCGAGCATATCGTGAATATTCTTCTGGAGGTCTCATCCACAGGGGAGAATATTGTGGAACGGGAGGGGATTTCCTTCCGGCACCAGTCCCGATTTTTACTGGTTGGTTCCATGAATCCGGAGGAGGGGCGCCTGCGGCCCCATTTTGCGGATCGGTTTGGCCTCTATGTGCCAACCCACGGAGAACGTGATTCGGCGGTGCGCTGCGAAATCATTCGCCGTCGATTGGAATATGAGAAGGATCCCGTGGCATTTGAATCTAAATGGGAAAGCCAGACCTTGGCACTTCAACGGAAACTGAACCAAGCCCGGCTGCTGCTGCCCCGGGTTATGCTGCCGGAACGCCAGCGCCGATTTGCGGCCCAGTTGGCAAGCCAGGGGGGATGTGCAGGACATCGGGGAGAGCTGGCGATGTGCGAAGCTGCCCGTGCCAGAGCAGCGTTGGCGGGAAGGTTGACAGTGACAGGAGAGGACATCCAGGCGGTTGCGCCATTTGCACTTGCCCATCGTTTGCGTGAAGCGGTATCTGCCCCTGAGACACCGGAAAAGCTGGCTCAGGAAAATGATTCCCAGGAATGGGAAAAGCCAAAAGCACCGGAAGCCCCGGAATTCCAACAAGAGGATTCCCCAATACAACACGCTCAGGATTCAAATCAGACAGCGGAGGCGGTGGACCGATGGGAAGACATCCAGCCTATCCAGCAGGAAATCAGACTGTCCGAGCCTGTAACCAGGCAAAAGCGCCCGGCAGGAACCGGAAAGCGGTTGAAGGTTCGCAGTCACTCCAGCCGAGGCCGCTATGTCCGTGCAGCCTTGCCCAATCAATCTGAGGATGATTTGGCGCTGGATGCGACCCTCCGTGCTGCTGCATCACATCCAAAAGGGAATAGCCCGCTGATGGTTGACATTCGCAGTGACGATCTTCGAGTAAAGGTTCGGGAACAGCGCACAGGCACCACAATTCTGTTTCTGGTGGATGCCAGCGGCTCCATGGGTGCCATGCGCCGGATGGGGGTGGTAAAGGGTGCGGTTCTGTCCCTGCTCAGTGATGCTTATGAAAAGCGGGATACTGTCGGTATCATCGCTTTTCGTAAGGAGCGGGCCGATACACTTCTGCCTCTGACCCGCAGTGTGGACCTGGCGCAAAAGCAGCTGCGCCAGCTGCACACCGGCGGCAAAACACCCCTGGCACATGGGTTGCTGGCAGCCGCTCAGCTTTTGAAAATTGATAGGCTGAAGAACCCTGGCTCACGGCAGTATCTGGTGGTCGTTTCCGATGGAAGAACGAATGTTCCGTTATGGAGTGATTCTCCAACTGAGGATGCGTGGAAAGCAGCGAAGCACCTCAGTGTGGAACCAATACAGTCACTTGTGCTCGACCCGGAGGAGGGCTTTATGCAGTTTGGTATGGCCAAAAAGCTTGCAGAATCATTGAACGGGGAGTATGTTCACCTGAAGGTAAATTCCAGCCGGGTGCTGGGCAGCACGGTCAGAGAGTTCCTGAAATAATCTATCTTCTATACAGAAAACACGCCGCACCTCATCAAGAGTGTGCGGCGTGTTTCCGGCTAGGGAAATCATACCAGAATGATTGGGCAGCATTCCGAAATGACAAAAGGAAAAGGCTACCGATGCTTCCGGCAGCTGCTCCAACACAGATACAAGAAGAAAAATCTGTCATCTGTCAGAAGCATCGGTAAAGGGGGGTATTTCCTATGTGGCTTTATTATACAATGTCACTCGAGAAAAGGGAAATAGAAAACATTTATGGCACGCTTTCCTGTTTAGCATGGGTAGGAGAGAATAATTTGAAATAGTTTTGCAATCTGAATACGGCATGGAGCATAGCATGGGTTTTCCCTGGGTTCACATTGCCAGCGCCGCCCGGCCGTAGGAATCCGCAACCAGGATCGCATTGTAGACGCGCTCGGCGTCCACCTGGAAGGGGAGGTTGTGCATGGTATCGTTCACAGCGCAGGCTGCCTCGGCAACGGGCATCAGATGTTCACGGCTGTCATCGGTGATGCCCAGCTCCTTCAGCGTGACAGGGAGGCCAACAGCAGTCATCCAGTTCAGCATGACGCACAGCTCCTCCTCGGGAATCTGCTCCAGAACCAGCTGGGTGAGGGTACCGAAGTTGACCTTTTCGCCGTGCTGCATGTGGTGGCACTCCTCTAGGACAGTCAGGCCGTTGTGGATTGCGTGTGCCCCTGCCAATCCGCCGGACTCAAAACCAATGCCGGACAGCAGGGTATTGGCCTCAATGACCCGCTCTACGGCAGGGGTGCAGGTGTGGGTTTCCAATGCGGATTTTGCCAGCAGGCCGTCATTCATCAGCGTGTCGAAGCAGAGCTTGGCAATACCCAAGGCCGCAACGCTGACCTTGCCGCCTGCACAGGTGCTGGCGCCGGAAAGGCAGCAGGCTCTTGCCTCAAAGTAGGTGGCCATGGCATCGCCCATGCCGGAAACCGTCAGCCGGACAGGGCTGTCGGCAATGATCTGGGTGTCCATTATGACCAGATTGGGATTGGAGGGCAGGAACAGATACTCCTGGAATACGCCTTCATCGGTATAAATGACGGAAAGTGCAGAGCAGGGAGCATCGGTGGAGGCGATGGTGGGACAGATGATGACCGGAGCGCCAACATGGTAAGCCACAGCCTTTGCGGTGTCGAAAATCTTGCCGCCGCCCACGCCAATCACCACATCACAGCCCTTTTCCTTCACGATGGAAACGAGCCGGTTGATTTCATTGATGGAGCATTCTCCGTGAAAGAAGTCAAAGGCAACCTCCACGCCTGCCTTTGCAAAGCTGGCCTCAATCTGGGTTCCTTGACGGGTATACCCACCCTTGGAGATCACGCACAGCGCCTTTTTGCCCAGCCCAGCGGTATATTCACCGATGTTGTTTATTTCGCCCGGGCCCTGAATGTATTTGGAGGGGGAGATGAAGATGGTTGACATCATGCACAATCCTTTCTGACATGGTTTATGCTTATGAAAACACGCCGCACATCTGACTGCAAGATACGCGGCGCATTTCCATAAGAAGGTGATTTCAAAGAACGAGGAAGGTTCGTTCTGAGAAAACTTGTTTTGTCAACACACCGACACGCATGGATGGACCAGTCAATATCCATGTAGTTTCGGTGTGTTATCAATTGAAGTTTATTGACGCTCCCATCATATCATTCCTGTGCGCTCCCGTCAATTCAACTTCCGAATGGCACAGATTCCATTCTTCCGAATGGCACAGATTCCATTCTTCCGA